>CAZEMC010000001.1:0-189525 GCA_964513385.1 uncultured Candidatus Saccharibacteria bacterium
CTCTCAGCGGTTACAATACTTGGGCCTGAGCCCTGGGAAAATAGCACGGTGCCGTATTATAAAAAAGACCTCCTAACAGGAGGTCTTTTTTTAATTCTGGGTTAGCACCGTGCTATTTTCCCAGCAAGAGAACAATAGAAAATAGCACGAATCCGCCGTAGGTGGATGACCTTACGGTGCCGTATTATATGAAAGCCATCCGAAAGGATGGCTTTTGTTTTAACTAAGGTCGGCACCGCCATGCTACCTTCCAGGTAGGCGTTTAATTTGCGGGGGCTTCGGGCGTAAGGACATTGATGTATTCTGGTATACGCAACTGCTCATAGCCGGTCGGCGTATTGTGGATGCCGTCGGCGAGCCACCAAGAGTCGTAGCTTGGGTTGGAGCGTTTCGACACAAGGTACGCGTCGTAGTCTATGGGGTGGAAGTTGCTGTTGGTAGCTGCCAGTTGGTTAAGTGCATTCTGGAAGGCGGCTTGGACATACAGTGTGTCGTCTGACGCCGCATGGTACCCCGTGCCGAGCCAGTAAATAACATAGTCATGCTCGGGACCGGCATTTATCTGGTTGATAATAGACTGAGTCATCTGTTTCCAGCAGGCGGCATCATCTTCCCGGTTGTTTGTGCCTAACGCAATAAACCAGACGCGCGGGTCAAACCCACTGGCGCGCCAACTGCTGATGACTACTGGCGTGTACGGCGAAGCTGTACCTTCGAGCGTACCGCACATATTCGGGTCGGAAATGCCACGGCCCCACACCCCGTCAATCTTGTATTCGTTCGTTTTCCAGTGCAGCGCCTGGATGGGGGCGTCCATGATGTCGTCGTAGTAAGGGTCGGCCGTCAGTGAGTCGCCGATAATGCCCAATTCTCGGGCGTGGTTGGCGGATATGTGTGTGACCGAGGCGTTAAATTTCACGGCCGAACCACCAGAGGCGCTGCCGTCGCTCACCAGGCTGGTGTTGCCGCTGCGAGTGCCAGCTTCGACCTCGAATTTTGCCACAGGGGTCGCAGCTCTCGAACTTACCAGAAGAACGGTGCCGACAACGGCAAAAGCGACGATACCTAAAGGTACTGATATCTTTTGGTTTGGAACACGCCACCGAAGAGAGTTTGCAAAATGCTGCAGTTTTTTCGGCACTTCTTTTTTAGTTTTCATGCGGGTACTTCAATGCTGTAGGTTCAGTGGCCATTATCGATAGTCATTATAGCATCCTCTTTTTGCCTGTTGGCGGTACGCCGGCGCTCAACCTCATGGTATTATGGAAGCGTAATCAATTACGGGGCGGATATCAACACAAAATGAAAGTGTTTAGGTCGCTGGCAGGCGTGAAATGGCAGAGCTACTTCATGGGTCGCGCCAAGTTTGTGGCAGCGATAGCAGTGTTCGGAGTGCTCGGTACGGTGTTGCTTTTTCATTCGCATGCCTCGACGCCGACCGCTGCGTTCGAAGCTGAAAACGGGACTGTATCCGGTTGTGCCAGTACTGCCGGAGATGCGTCGGCTTCTGGCGGTCAGGCAGTACAGTTCGGTACGTGCGGACAGGTTACGACTGCCAGTAGCGTCTCGCAATACGGTATAACCTGGACGTTCGACAAAGCGTACTCTGTCGGGCAGTTTGCCGGTGGCGATTACTGGGTGGTCGGTCCAGTAAAGATTACGAGCATTACACCAAACGCGGCAAGCGGGCTGAACGGTTGGCAGGTAAACCCACCTCTGACGGGCAACCGCGTGTCGGGCGACCTCGACTGTGTGAATGGCGATTGTGGTGGCCAGTCGTTCGATAGCGCGGGCGAGTACTATAGCGCTTCGCGCATGCCGAGCCTGCCATATACCGCGAATGGCGGTGAATCGATTGTTAAAGTCATATCGCGTACCGGCCATGGTTCCGATTGCGATGGTAGTAACCCATGCCTGCAAACGGCGGCGATTCTGACGGTGCTATCTTCGGTCCCGCCGAACAACGGTGCGACGGTGTTCCGGCCGCCCTATGTCGGGACGAACAAACCGTTGTTTTCGACGGCTTCATTCGACACGCAGATGGGCACGTTGCCGCGGCTAGCATCGACGTCTGCGGTTGATTCTAACCTAACAGGGATGACCGCCGCTCGAGATAAGATACTCCGCCCCGACATCGGCTACCACGTAGAGGAAATCAACGCGTTTCACCCGGTGGACAATGTCGGACTAACCAACCCCTATTCGCCAGGTATCGTGGGTGAATATACCGACTCCATACTGCGGGCCTTAGTGGTGAAATCGGGCGACGACGAAACGGTGCGCCGGCAGATTATGCTAGCTGCCGTCCAGCGCGGCATCGATATATATGGAGAGCGGGCCATGGGCATGCACTGGTACGCGGCGGGCGGTACGAACTTCGGCACCCGGCTGCCGATAGTCGTGGCGGCGTACATGCTGAATAATCAGACTATAAAAGACACCATCAATAACTCAGTCAGGAACGACTTTGCCGAAACTGGCAGTGTCTGGCCCAGTTCGAAGTCCGGCGGGCAACCGGTGTGGGGTCAAGACAGAGGTGGCGAAACGGCCTACTGGCAGCATGTGCAAGCGGCTGACGAAACCGGCACGACCTGGGACCCGTACTTCTTGATAGACGGCGCGAACGCCCCGAGTACGACCTACCAGATGTGCTGCTCCACGGCGGCGCTGAAGGGTAATAGCCTAGTGGTACATCTGATTCCGGGTATGCAGTCCGTCTGGAACGATGACGTGACGCTGGACTATGTGCAGCGATGGGTTTCGCACGGTATGCTGACCCAGCCCGACCCCTGCGCGCCATTGTCGCAAGGTGGCGGCCCTGACCCGAACGGGCCAGGCTGTATACTCGACCCCGACTTGACCCCCGGCTCGACCATGACGAACTTCAGCTGCCAGGCAGGCAAGCAGTGCGGGCGGTTCCCAACGACCGATGGTACGCACGCGAACGAGACCGCCCCGTGGTGGGGAAGTACCGGTCTAATGGAGGCGGCCTGGAACGCCTATAGGAGCCGATGGTAGCCATTCATGGCATTCGTGGGGAATCAATGCTACACTGCTGCAATAGCCACAAGAGGAAACAGTGAAAAAGCTTCATATTCGTTCGCTTCTGCGGTCAAGTAAGGTTTGGCGGCCAGTCATTTTTGCTGGTGTCTTCGCCGTGCTTGGCGCAGCATTTCTGCTTGTTTCCCATGCTGCTACGCCCACGGCCTCGTTCGAGGCCGAAAACGGGACGGTCGTATCTCCTGCGACGACGGTGAGTGACAGCGGCGCGTCGGGCGGTAGTGCGGTAAAGTTTACGGCCGGCACGGGCACGGCTGCCTGGCCGGACGACACTAACACGGGCTATGCGCCGACCGGTGTGACGCTGCACACCTGTTCTACTAGTGTTACTGCCGGAAACATCTATGATTCGTGTCAGTTTAACGGCGATATCAACATTACGGGTGCGTGCAAGAACAGCGTGACCATTACGCGCGGTCTCATTAAGGGGGCAGTGAATGTAAAGGGTCCGAATGGCTATGAATATACTCCTGGCAACCTGACGCCGAACGCCAATTGCGACGAAACGGGCGTAACCATCAGCGATACGACCATCGACTGCGGCTGTATGTCGCAGGGCGTTACCGATTCACCGGCCGCCGTATCGGGGCTGAACTTCACCTTGTTGCGCGTGAACATGTACAACTCTGCTCACGGCGTAGCGCCCGACCAGCACATGAAGGTGCAAGATACGTACATACATGGCCTGGGCGGTAACACCGAAGCTCACAAAGACGGCTTTTACATCGGTGATGGCGACCACATGGTCATCCGCCACAACAACATTGAATGCAACGATGGCCCAGTAGCGGGCTGCACGTCAGCGGTCGCGATACTGAACGACTTCTCGAACATTACGTATCTGACACTCGATAACAACCTCCTGAATACCATTGGCTCGTACTGCTTCTATGGCGGTGGTGGCCCGCAGAAATCATTCACCAACAACACCAACATCGTGGTCACGAACAACCACTTCGGGCGTAAATGGCACACGAACTGCGGTGCGTACGGCCCGGTGACCTATTTTGATTCGAGCGGTACGGGTAATGTTTGGACCGGAAACGTCTGGGATGATACTGGCGCGCTCGTCCCGGCAATGTATTGAGTTGGGGCCTTGTGCTATTATGGAAGCATAATCATTACGGGACAGGGACCTGAAAACAGAGTGAGAATGTCCAGACTGCTGGCTGGTGTGAAGCGAGAGAGGTACTCTATGGAGCGTGCCAGGATAGTAGCGGTGGTCGCGGTGTTCGGAGTGCTCGGTACGGTGTTGCTTTTTCATTCGCATGCCTCAACGCCGACCGCTGCATTTGAAGCTGAAAGCGGGACTGTTTCCGGTTGTGCTAGTACTGCCAGCGATGGGTCGGCTTCCGGCAGCCAGGCAGCACAGTTCGGTACGTGTGGACAGGTTACGACTGCCAGTAGCGTCTCGCAATACGGTATAACCTGGACGTTTGACAGCGCGAAACCGGTCGGCCAATTCGCGAACGGCGATTACTGGGTGGCGGGGCCGGTGACGATTACCAGTATGTCGCCTGCATACGATGCGGCGAACAAACTGAATGGTTGGCAGGTAAATCCGACACAGACCAGCAGCCAAGGCTTTGACGGCCTGGCTTACGACTTCAACGCGGCCCTCATACCGTCATTGCCATACAACGCGGTTGGCGGCCAGTCGATAGTAAAGGCAGTATCTGTCGGCGCCCCGCGCAGCAACTGTATGTCGGACGGCTCGTGCGTACAGAAAGCCGCCGTACTGACCGTACTCGGTTCCGTGCCGGCTAATAACGGCTCGACAGTGTTCCGCCCGCCCTATTTCGGTACGAACAAGTCGCAATTCACTACCAGCAACGTCGATACCGCTATGGGAACCTTACCCCGCCTGTCTTCGACGGCCGCCATCGACGCGAAACTGCAGACGCTTGCAGCTGCGTTCGACAGCATCAAGCGTGTCCCACTGGTCCACAACGACTCCTGGTCCGGGACTTCTATCAAACCGAGAGATAGCTTTGGCGGGATGGTTAAGCCGTACGGTCCTGGCGTTTCAAACATCAATGCGGATGCGGCGCTTAGGATGCTGATAGCCAAACCTGGCGATTCCGAGGCCGAACGGCGGCAGATAGCGGTGGCTTTAGCCCAGTACGGTGTAGATATATACGGGATGATAAGTGGAGGTGCGCACTTTGTTTCTGATGGTGGCAACAACCTGGGTTACCGCCTGCCGATGTCCTTTGCCGGCTTGATGCTTAACAACCAAACTATAAAAGACGCTATCACAAACTCCGCACGGAACGACTTTTCCGAAACCGGCAGCGTCTGGCCGTCGGTGCGGCCTGGGTCGCCCGCCCTTTGGGGGCAGTTGAGGGGTGATGAGTCGGCTTACTGGAACGCGCTTGCCGCTCAGAATGACAGTTCCAACATTCGTGACCCTTACGGCTATATCGATGGGGGAGGGGACCCGGGCAACACGTACCAGAGCTGCTGTACGACATCCGCTCTGAAGGCCAGCGCCATGATTGTTCACTTGGTTCCCGGTTTGCAGGCCGTGTATAACAATGACGCACAACTGGAATACGTCGAACGGTGGGTCACGTTCGGCGCCTGGACCCAGCCGGATCCGTGTGCGCCGGTGTCTCAAGGTGGCGGGCCGAATCCTTCCAGGCCGGGAGAGTGCAAGCTTGACCCGGACCTAACCGCCGGCTCGACCTTTACGAGCTTCAGCTGCCAGGCTGGCAAGCAGTGCGGCAGGCGGCCGGACGTACATGGAGCCTATAAAAATGCCATAGGCTGGGAAAGCGACTTGGCAGAGGTTGCTTGGCCAGTGTACAGAAATCGCTGGTGAATATCGTATCGTTGACTTTTATACAACAATAATAGTATCCGCACGAAACTGATGATACACTCAAACAGTAACGATAAGAGGAACTAGTGAAAAAACCGTATGCCCGGCCATCGGTTATCTCGGGGAAAGTCCAGCGAGCTATTATCTTCGCGGGTGTATTCGCGGTACTGGGCGTGGCCTTCCTGCTGTCTTCGCACGCCGCTACGCCAACCGCATCATATGAGCCCGAGGGCGGAACTGTGTCCAGCCCCGCAACCACGGTAGGTGATAGCAGCGCTTCTGGTGGCAGTGCAGTGAAGTTCCAAGTGGCTGCCAGCGGTGGCTCCTGCGCGCTGCCGAATTACCCGGACGCTACCTGTACCGGCGTACCGGCCGGTACTACTCTTACCAATGTTCCTGGAAGTGCCACTAGCGGCACAGGTTGGAGCTGGAATGCTGGCGACAAAATCATTGAGGTCACCAGCAATAATGCAGTTCTGAGCAGCCTGAATGTCAGTGGTCAGATTTTGGTGAAAGCCACGGGAGTGACTGTCAAGAACACCAAAGCGTATGCGGTACTAATCGGCAACAGTACTGCAGAGAACCCTAGTAACCCGCGCCTAGTCGTCCAAGATAGCGAGATAAACTGTCAGAACACCCCTGGCAGTACGGCTATCGGCAGCAAGAACATCACTGTCTATCGCTTAAACATTCACGGTTGTGAGAATGGTTTTGATGTCGACAGCGACATGACCATCCAAGACAGCTACATCCACGACCTGTACAATAACAACGCTATCGACACGCACACCGACGGACTCCAGTCAGGCGACGGCTCGAACATGATTATTACACACAATCGTTGGCTCGGCAGCCACACGGGCAACTGTGGTTCGGACTGCGTGGACAGCTCGGTGCTGGCCATAAACAACCACGGCACCGGCACCACCAACGTACTCGTAAATAACAACTTCCTCGCGGGCGCCGGGTACACGATGTACTGCCCGCAAGGCTCGGTCAGTAACTTCCGCGTTATCAACAACGCCTTCAGTACTATGTTCGACCCTAAGATAGGTTTCTATGGCGGTTCAACGGATTGTGGCCATATTACCAATGGGTCAGGCAACTTTATTTACGAGACAGGAGCGGCGTACACGCTGGATTAGTATTATGCGTCACAAACCTTTCAGAACTATATCGCGAAGCCACACAACATCTTTGATTGTAATCACGGTATTCGGCGTTGTCGGCTGTGCGATGCTGTTTACATCGCACGCCGCAACTCCCACCGCATCTTTTGAGGCCGAAAACGGCACGCTTGCTACGAATGCGGTGTCGGTAACTGATGCGACTGCCTCGGGCGGCAGGGCGGTGAAGTTCCAGCAGCAGGGCACGGTCAGCAAGGTCAAAATCTGGCCCATAGGTGATTCTATAACCGAAGGCCAGCAAGACATCAACAAAAACGGCTACCGGCTCTACCTGTGGAACGCCCTGACGGCGGCGGGCTACTCGGTCGATTACGTCGGGTCGTTCAACTACGGCATTGCGCCGCTGCCCGACTGGGACACCAACGGCGACAGCGGCTCATGTATCCGCGCCAACCCGTGTTTTGCTGACCAGCTTTACGACCTGTCGAACCAGGTGATAGACCAGGTTAACCCCGACATCGTCATCATGAACGGTGGCGGCAACGACTTCTGCTGCGGTAATACCCAGGACGAGACGGTCGTGGAAGGCTACATGCAGCAGTGGATTCAGCTCATGTGGTCCAAAAAGCCGAACGCGTATCTGATAATCATCGGTGCTGTGCCCGATTACCATCCGGATTACGAGGCCTGGATACCGCAATATGTATCCCAGCTGAAATCGCAGGGAAAACGTATAGATTACGTATCGTTGAGCGGCGTGACCACGAACGATAGCGTACATCCGGACAACCCGGGCTACCAAACCATCTCCAATCGTATCATGACAGTCATTACACCAATGATGCAGGCGCTGACGGGCCATTAAGCGCTTGTGCTATACTTGCGAATAAGGCAAGCAATAGGGAGCTATGAACAAGAAATTTACAAAACTCCAAGTGGTGCGGCTGACGCGGCCCATGCTTTTAGTAGCGTCGATACTAGCCTTCGGGGCGGTTGGGACCGTTCTGCTGCTTACTTCTCATGCGGCCACGAATACAGCGGCATTTGAGGCCGAGACAGGCACAGTCTCCTCGCCGGCCAGCAGTGTTACCGACAGCGGTGCCTCCGGCAGCAGCGCGGTGAAGTTCCAAGCGGCGAGTACCGGTGGTAATGTATGCCCAGCATACCCGAGCTTCCCGACGGCAAGTTGCACCGGTGTACCGGCGGGGACGACGCTGACGGTCAAGACCGGGAACCAGACTATCAACACCGCCGGAACCGTGGTGGACGGTTGGGACGTACGCGGCAAACTTATCATCAATGCGTCTAATGTGACGGTGAAGAACTCCATAGTGCATGGCCCCGCGGCGGGTGGCTGCAGCAACGGTGCGGCCATTGAGATGGAAGGTAGCAACATCACGGTGCAAGACACCGAAGTCGTCATGGACAATCCCACCGCCTGTCTAGATGGCATTTCGATGGACGGGAACTTCGGAACTCTCACGAGGGTGCACGTGCATGGCGGTGTCGACGGGGTCAAGGCGGGGACGGACCCCTCAGCCCACGATTATGTTATCCAGGACTCATACATCCACGACATGAAATGGTTCGCGAACGACCCGAACCAAGGTGGTACCGAAACACATAACGATGGTGTACAGAGCTGGTCCGGCATGTCCAACGTCACACTCCGGCATAATCGCATAGACCTATCAATGGTCAAAGATAGCAGTGGTAACCTGGCGTCGAACGCCGCCTGGCAAGACGGTGCTTCTAACTCAAGGGTAGAGTACAACTACCTGGATGGTGGTGGTTGTACGCTCAACTTCGCATCATCCGAATCGACCGCGTCATCGAAACAGCAGCCGATTTATGTGAATAATAACCATTTCGGGCGCACTCGTGGTTTCAACGGCTGCGTAGTGCTCATAAACAATAACGCCGTCATGACCGAATACAACGGCAACGTATATGACGACAACGGCCAGGCCGTGCCGACCTGGCAGCAGCACAACTAGACAAAAACACCGCTAGCGGGTAGTATGGCAGTAAAGCATAAGTGTTTGCGAGGGAACATATGAACCGGCTGAAGCGGCTACTGCAAAAGGTGAATCCGTCTGTCTTCCGGACCGGTGCGGCTGTCTTTAGTGTCGGGTTTATTGGCACAGTTCTGCTCGTAACCTCCCATGCTGCGACGCAAACTGCAGCATTCGAAGCGGAAAACGGTTCTCTGACCAGCCCTGCCAGTATTGTGAGCGACAGCGGCGCGTCCGGCGGCAGTGCGGTGAGATTCAGTGCGAATAGTGGCAGTAGCTGCTCTGCCAGCACCAAAGACCCCGGTGGTACCGACCCGTGGGGCGGCTGTTGGCCCGGAGCAAATAATACGGGTGTACCGGCTGGCACCATCCTGCAGCGGGTGCCGCAAGACGTTACTAGCGGCAGCGGCTGGGCGTGGGATAGCGGCGACAAGATACTGAATGTCACGGGCAACAATGCCGTGCTGGATGGCCTGAACGTGAATGCCATAGTGTATGTGACGGGTACGGGCGTAACTATCAAGAATTCAAAGATAAAGGCGGTGCAGACTGCAGGGAATGCGTACTATTGCCACTCAGACGAAAGCAGCGCCATCCGTTCGCTCACCGGCTGCGCGGTAGTTTCCGGAGTTGGTACGCCTTCGAACGACCCGCGCCTGATACTTCAAGACTCGGAGGTAGATTACCAAGGTGTGGTTGGCGATACGGGTACTTGTATCGGTTCGCGCAATATAAACGTGGTACGGGTCAACATCCATAGGTGTGAAAACGGTTTCGATGCCGACGGCTACATGACTATTCAGGACAGCTACATCCACGACCTCTACAACAGCACTGTCGAAGACCCGCATACCGACGGGCTGCAGTCCGGCGTGGGGGAGACGCTGGTAATCACGCACAATGTGTTCTATGGTTTCACGACGGGTTGCGCCTATCCGAACGATGGCAGTTGCAATGGTACCTCGGCCATCAATATCGGCGGCCAGCCGGACCAAGCTACCAGTAGCAACGTCACGGTGAGCCGGAACCTCCTAGCTGGCGGCGCTTACACCATGTACTGCGCTATCAAACCGCCGACGAACTTCAACATCACCCAGAACTACTTCAGTACGGTGTACTCGCCAAAAGTGGGTGAGTTCGGCCCCACAGCTGGCTGCGCTAACGGCGAGACTTCCTCTGGCAACGTCACCTTAAACTACTCGGCCGGTACGACCACGCCGTACACGCCGGAGAACTAAGACACTATGAAGACAGTTCTTTACAAAAGACTTCAAACGATTTCACAGCACGGGCAGCTGTTGGTCGTAGCTTTAGTGTTCGGTGTTGTAGGAGCGCTGTTGGTTTTTCATTCCCATGCGGCTACTTCAACCACGGCGGATTTTGAAGCCGAAGCTGGTACTGTTTCGAGCCCAGCTTCAGTCGTGAGTGATAGTGGCGCCTCTGGTGGTTCGGCCGTCAAATTTACCACTGCTTCGGGGGGTACGACATGCCCGCTGCCCGCCTACCCGAACCCTTCGTGTGTCGGTGTGCCCGCTGGCACAACATTCACGAATACCGTCAGCAGCTATACGGCCACTACTAACGGCCAGGTGATAGATGGCTGGCATATCACTGGTGGCCTCGATATAAACGCGTCGAACGTGCAGATTAAAAACAGCCAGATCGACGGGACTATATCGAATGATGGTAACTCTGGTACATCCTTTAGCATCACCGACTCCACGGTCGGGTCGGCCAGTACCTGTTATCAGCCTGGTACACCAAGCCTGTGGGGGCACGATTTTACGGCGGCCAGGGTCTGGTTGCGGAACCACCAGGACGGGTTTGACATGGGTGCTAGCAACGTTAGTATCAGCGACTCGCTCATCCAGCCGTGCTTCCTTTCGGGCTCGGTAGTGGGCGGTGACGGGTATCACAGCGACGGCGGCCAGGATCTCTGTGGTGCGACCTGCACCAACCTGACGCTGAACCATAACACCATAGATGTCGTCATAAATGCTGGCGGCAGCGGCAACAGCGCACTGAACCTCGGTTCCGCGGCAGACGGCTCGCACATGCAAGGTGTTACCCTGACCAATAACCTGTTCCTGGGTGGTACGTATACCACCGATTTACGCTGGACCGGAGGCGCCAACTGGTCGGTCACCGGCAACCGCTGGGTGAATGGCAAATGGGCCTATGCGGCCATCAGCACCGAAGGTACATGTAGCCATCAGACGTGGTCGGGCAACAGCATCGTGACCATTGACTCCAACTACAATATTGTTTCTACTGTCAGCTCCACCGGCTGCGTCGATTAGCTCCTACGACGCTTATGGCTTGCGGCTATCTGGTTTATGCGGTACAGTGGTGGCAATAGGGGGAATTGTGAAACAATTCAAGCTCGATTTTCACTCCAAACGTACCGGTGCAATAGTGGCGGTGGTCGTATTTGCTGTCGTAGGCTCGACGCTGTTGCTTACTTCCCATGCGGCTACTTCAACCACGGCGGATTTTGAAGCCGAAGCTGGTACTGTTTCGAGCCCAGCTTCAGTCGTGAGTGATAGTGGCGCATCTGGTGGCAGCGCCGTGAAGTTCCAGACTGCATCGGCGAGCGGCTGTCCTTACCCAGCCTTCCCAGATTCATCATGCACCGGCGTACCAGCAGGGGTTACACTTAGCGCCTACACCGGGCCCAATCCGATTACCGTAAACAACACAGTCATAGATGGTAAAACATTTAGCGGTGGCATCGACATCAGGGCTTCTGGTGTCGTGATTAAGAACAGTGTTATTAACGGCACCGTGGCCGTCGATGACGCCGCAAACTATAGCCGCGCTAACAACGGTACAACCCCTGTGGTTACAATTCAGGACTCACTCATCGATTGTCATGCTGCCATGGGGTCATCTGGAATCACCGAAGCCCACTTTATTGCAAGGCGTGTCGAGATTACCCGGTGTGAAAACGGACTGGATATGAACCAAGATATTCTCGTGGAGGACAGCTACATCCACAACCTCGGCGATGCTGGCAGCGACCCACATTCGGATGGGGCGCAGTGTGCACAAGGACACTGGAACGGCAGTACGTATATAAATGGCTCGAAGAACTGGACACTCCGGCACAACACTATGTTCGGAATGTCCCAAAATGATACGAAGTTTGAAACATCGGCAATCATCTGCGGCACTGGAACCGGAGGGGGGATTACGATAGATCAGAACTTACTAGCAGGTGGCGCATACACGCTGTACTGTGCGTATGGTGGCCCAGGGCCAACGTTTGTCGTAAAGAACAATCATTTCACGACCAGGTTTAAATCGACGGTTGGTGCTTTTGGCCCGTCATCTGACTGTGGCGATGAGAATGTCTCGGGGAATGTTATGCACGAAACGGGGGTTCCGATTAACTTTGCAGGGGACTTTTAAGCGTTAGTAAAATTCTAGTGATAAAATGTTGACATTAGCGCAATAGCATGATATCATAAGCATAATTCGAAAAGAATAAGAGGGTTTCCACGTACGTGAGGTGCGAGGAGGCCCTTTTTCTATTCGGAGTCATTACTAACAACCATGTGAGAGGATACTCTTCTCGCAGACACTGGGAGGTGTTTTATGGCTGGAACGAAAGCTGGCGGCCAAGCTGCTGCCGCAACCAACAAGAAGAAGTACGGTAGCGATTTTTATGCAAAAATCGGTGCCAAGGGCGGCAAGAACGGCCGTACCGGTGGTTTTGCCGCTGGTGACGCTGGCCGCGAACGCGCCCGCGTCTACGGCGCTGTCGGTGGCCGCATTAGCCGCCGCACCAAGAAGAACGCCGACAAGTTCTAAAAACTGTCCTGTTCACAAAAAAGAACCTCTTCGGAGGTTCTTTTTTGCTTCGTCATTCCGTGCTTTATCTAGAACGTAGTATAAAAATTAGGGTTACAAACCGGGACGCTGTTTAAGGCTTTTGAAGACGATATGGGCGGCAGAGGCGGCTGCGGGTGATGTGCCATTCGGTTTGGCAGTTGAAACACTTGTAGCGGCTTGGAGAGGCCTGCAGGGCACGGCTGTAGCAGGCGGGGCAGGTTGCGCGCAGGTGTAACCAGTCGCGGTAGCTGTCTAGACAGTCCTGTATGTGGTCTTCGTCTATCCGTAAACCGTAGTGCTCGGCGAGTTCGTGCCCTTTTTCCCAGGCGGCAACCTCCATCTGGAGTAGCTCTATGTCGTAGCGGTAGTCGGCATGGCCGAGCAGGGCATGGCCAAGCTCATGTAAAAGTGCCCACATATTGTGTTCGGCATTTTTGCCGGCTTTTTTGAACGAAACCCGCTTCCGCCCGGCGTGCCAGGAAAAGTGAGCGCTTTCTATGAAGGTGAGGCTTGGGTAGTCTTTTGCAGTGTGCGCGAGCAAGGTTTCGAGGTCTATTGTAGTGTTCACTAGCAGCGTCCTTCATCTGGAGAGCAATGAACAATGAGCAATGAGCGGCGGCTCATAAGCCTGAGTGCGCTTAAGCGGGCCAGAGCATTCGCGAACACAGGCCGTTCATTGTTCATTGCTCTTTGCTCATTGGAGCTACGCATGCGTAGCCTTCGCGAGGTCGTAGCAGCCGTACACCACGGCTTCGTCGGGCCGCTGGGCTTTCATGATTTTCGGGATGGGGAGCATGGGCGTTTCGTGCTCTTTTAAATCATGCATGAGATAATCATGGAACTTTTCTAGGTAATGACCCGCACCACCGCCGACAACAATTATCTCAGGCTGAATAATAGCAATGAGTTCCAGGAAGCCGAGTGACAGGTCTTTCGCGAATATGCGCCAGGCTTTCGGGTCTTCCAGGTCGGAGGCGCGCTTGCCGAAGCGACGCACCAGAGCGCTGCCAGAGGCGAAGCTTTCCCAGGGGGTCAGCTTGCCGTGCCAATCCACCAGTATCCCGCGACCACCGGCATCACCGATGTTCGAGTCTATTTCGCCATCTACCACCAGACCGTAGCCTATGCCAGTACTGATGGTTATATACAGCACTTTGCTGTATTCGTGCTTGAGTAGCATGGCCTCTGAGAGGGCAGCCAGCTTGGCGTCGTTTTCCATAGCCATGGGACAGCCGGTAATCTTTTCGATGTCGCGTACCATGGGTACGTTCTTCCAGCCCAGGTTACCGAAGGCCCTTACGACACCCTTGTGCCGGTCTAGGATACCAGGAGCGGCAAAGGCGCCACCCTTGAATTCCTTTGTTGCAAAATTTTCAACAGTATGTGCCAACTCACTGACAAAATCATCGTAATCGGCAGGGGTGGGGAATTTGACGGACTCTTTTATGACACCCTCGTTCGTCAGTGTTGCCACCAACGTCTTGGTACCCCCGATATCTATCCCCACGTACATGTAATTAGTGTAGCAGTCTTAAGCTGCTTGCGGAAGTTTCGCGTAAAACTCTAGTGTCGTGGGGCAGTGGAAGTGAAATGTGTTACGCTCGTGACATGTATGAAAATGTTGAAAATAAATGGAGTAAAACTGTTCGACGTACGTTTTTGTGTAATCTCGCGGTGGTATTGCTGACACTTGCGATTTTGTCGATATGGCACGACTGGGGAGCAATTCTTGTTATTGCGGCTGTTATGTTTTTTCTCTTCGTAACAAGTCTAGTCGTGGTTGTTTCGGGTATTCTCGCACTACAGGCTGGGGGCATGAAGTGGTCGGCCTGGATTTGCTACCTTATCAATGTTCTGGTGGCGGTACTGCTTACTTTTTGGTTTTTTGTCGGACGTCATAACTAGCATGAAATTAATCCTTGAAGTCTGCTGGGGTAGCGTACTATGCTGCTTGGCTCAAGAGATGCGTTGCGTTACCTCTGTTCTTTTGCTATAATAAAATGTAATCTTACGGGTGAGTTTTAGTCGGCTCCAAAGCCGACTCGTCTTATCTGAAGAAATACACTAGTGCCGGCCTGAAGAACCGGTACGGAAAAGAGGGCAGAGATGCCAAAATCTACAATTACTATGGATGAGCTGCTAGCTGGCAGCGACATCAAACAACTCGAGGCGGGAGACGTCGTCGAGGGGTCTATCAGCTCGGTGCGTAAGCATCAGGTGTGGATTGACCTGGGACCGAAAGGTGTCGGTGTGGTCATGCGCCGCGAAGTCGGCCACGGCCAGGCACTGGAACAGGGCTCGGCAGTCACCGTTAGCGTTATCGACCCGGAAATGGACGAGGGCTACGCACTGCTCAGCATGCGCCGCGCTGCGAAAGACCGTGGTTGGGACGAGCTGCAGCGGATTTTTGACGCTGGTGAAATCATCGAGATTTCGGCGTACGACGCGAACCGCGGTGGTCTGCTCGTAGAGCTCGAAGGTATCCGTGGCTTCCTGCCGGTTTCTCAGTTGGCTGCTGGCCACTACCCACGGGTAAGCGGTGCAGACAAAGACGAGATTCTGCAAAAGCTGAACGCGCTTACCGGTAAGCCTATCCGCGTACGCATCCTAGACGTCAGCCGCAAGGACAACAAGCTTATCTTCTCCGAGAAGGAAGCGGTCAAAGACGACATGGCTGCACGCTTTGCCGAACTGAAGGTTGGCGACGAAGTCGAAGGCATCGTAACCGGTGTTATCGACTTCGGTGCGTTTGTGAACGTCGACGGTATCGAAGGCTTGATTCACATCAGTGAAATCAGCTGGGAACGCGTCGAAAACCCACGCGACTACGTCAAGGTCGGCGAAACGGTCAAGGCGAAGATTATCGCTATCGACAAAGACCGCCTGAGCCTTAGCCTCAAGCAGATGACCGAAGACCCATGGCTGAAGGAAGTCAAAGCCTTCTCGAAGGGCGACATGGTCGAAGGCAAGATTACGCGGATTACGCCATTTGGCGCCTTCGTACAGCTTTCGCCATCGGTCGAAGCGCTGGTGCACGTCAGTGAAATGGGCGACGATGACAACATCGACCCCGAAAAGCTGTTCAAGCTGAACGAAAAGAAGCAGTTCAAGGTGCTCGACATCGACACCGAGGCTCGCAAGATTTCGCTCAGCCTCAAGAGCGCCAAAAAGTAAATAGGGCGTAGGGCAAAGGGTTTAGGGTGTAGTCGGCCGGATGGCGGGCTAACCCCTAAACCCTCAACCCTGAGCCCTAACATAAGCAACGAAAGGACCGACGGAACTATGGCAACCACGATTCAGATAGACGATGGCATTACTGTCGGTGCTCTAGCGGAGCAGTTACACCTGCCGGTGACACGGCTGGTGGGTGAGTTATTTAAAAACGGTATTATGGCCACCATAAACGAGCGGCTCGACTTTGATACCGCGCAGATTATCGTCGAGGAATTGGGCCTCGATATCACCTTGGAGAAAAAGCAGGCGGAGAGCCACGAACCCGTTAAGCGCGAAAAGCCGGTGTTGGGCCCCAACGCCACCGACCGGCCACCGGTGGTAGCGGTAATGGGTCACGTCGACCATGGTAAAACCTCGCTGCTGGACGCCATTCGTGGCGCGCAGGTAGCCAAGGGCGAGGCTGGCGGCATAACCCAGCACATCTCGGCCTACCAGATTGAACACAACGGCCGCGCGATTACACTTCTCGACACTCCTGGACACGAAGCTTTTGCGGCGATTCGCGAACATGGTGCGCATCTGACAGATATCGTTATCTTGGTTGTCGCGGCCGACGACGGCGTTAAGCCACAGACCATAGAGGCTATCCGCTACGCCAAAAATGCTGGTACGCACATCATTGTCGCCATAAACAAGATAGACAAAGAAGGCGCCAACGCCGGCCTTGTTATGGGCCAGCTGGCCGAAAACGGTGTTGTTTCCGACGACAAGGTATGGGGCGGCGATGTACCGATGGTGGAAGTCAGCGCCAAGACTGGTCAAAGCATCGACACGTTGCTCGACACTGTGCTGCTGGTGACCGACGTCGAAGAGTTGAAGGCAGATGCGACTGTACCGGCTCGCGGACTTATCATCGAAGCGCACATGGAGCAGGGGCGCGGTCCGATAGCCCACGCGCTTATAGAGGAAGGTACGCTGAAGGTCGGTGACTTTGTCGTCGCTGGCGGGGCTTACGCCAAAGTCCGCAATCTGGAATCTACCGGTAATAAGCCACTCAAGAGCGCAGGTCCATCTACTCCTGTTGTTATAAGCGGTTTCAAGACACTGCCAGAATTTGGCGATACGTTTGCCGTGTTCAAGGCTGAAAAAGAAGCTCGCACCAAGGCTGCTGCCGTGGCTGCAGAGCGCGCAAGCGGTGCCGGCCGGACAGATATGAGCAGCTCTGAACTACTGCGCATCATTTCTCGTTCCGACCAGCTGCAAGAACTGCCGATTATCATCAAAGCAGACGTGCAGGGTTCGCTGACATCTGTTGCAGATAGTCTTAAGAGCGTCGAAACCGACGAAGTCGCCGTGCGTATCGTCGGCAGCGGTGTCGGGGTCGTAAACGAAAATGATATCCACATGGCGAACAGCTCGAAGGCTATCATTTATGGGTTCAATACGTCAGTTGCGAACAACATCAAGCGACTTGCAAGCCGTGACCAGGTGTCTATACGGCTCTATAATGTCATATATGAGTTAATCGATGATGTTAAGACCGAACTCAGCAAGCTCCTGGCCGACGAAGTCGTCGAAAAGGACATGGGCAAGCTCGAAGTAAAGGGTGTCTTCAAAACTACTAAGACAGAGGTCATAGCTGGCGGCGAAGTGCTGGAAGGGACGCTGAAGGCGCCGGCGTTCGTGCGCGTCTTCCGTGGCAAAGAACAGATTGGCGATGGGGAACTGACTGGCCTCAAGCGCGGCCCGAACGATGCCAAAGACCTGGTAACCGGCGAACTGGGCGGATTGAATCTGAAGACGACTTCGCGGTTGGAGCTGCAGCTCGGTGACCGCCTAGAATTCTTTACCCGTGAAATCCAAGAGCGTACGCTCTAGAGCTAAGGGAACAGGGCAAAGGGCAAAGTTCGTTCGGCGTGTAGATTGAGCACTCATTGCATTCTGGGCCGACTTTGCCCTTTGCCCTCCTTACTTTCCCCTGTATACTGAAAGCTATGTTGAAACTCGATAACAACCTCCTCCAAGAACTTGGTCTCGGCAGCTTGCCCGAAGACCAGAAAAAAGCCATGCTCCAGCACATCTACGACACGCTCGAACTGCGTGTCGGTACGCAGCTGGCCAACCAGATGACTGACCAACAGCTCCAAGAGTTCGAACAATTTATCGATAGCGGCGGTGACGCCAGCCAGGCTCAGGCATTGCAGTGGCTCGAAACCAACCTGCCGAACTACAAGCAGGTCGTGAATGATGTCTTCGAAGCCCTGAAGGGTGAAATCAAGCAGATGTCTGCACAGATTATGGCTGCCGCGCAGCAGCAACCAGCCGTTCCGGCAGACTCGTCAGCTGCACAGACACAACAAATGCCAGCTGCCGACCCATACCAACAATCGGCTGCTGCACAGCCAGCTCCTGGTACGCCACAACAGTTTGGGCCGGCACAGCCATCGTATGCACCGCCAGCTCCGCAGCAACCAGCAGCACCGTATCCGGCTCCTGCGCCAGGTCCGGCACTGACACCGCAGCCCAGCTACCAGCAGCCGTTGTCGCAACCGCAACCTTTCGGTCAGCCAACCCAGTCTGCCGGCCCGCAGGCAGCCCAGCCGCAGACGCAGCCCGACCCATTACAGTTCGGCCCGCAGGCTCAGGCTGCTGGCGGCCAACCTACGACCCCTCCAGCGCCATTCCCGCCGCAACAACCCCCGGCTGCTGCCCCGCAGTTTCCGTCTCAGCAACCCCCAGCTGGCCCCGGCCAATAGTAGTTCTTAGAAACTTTCTTCCGCCGAAAATCCTTCTAAGAACTACAGGTCTTTGCCGTAGCCGTTCAGGAAGGCTTCGGCGGTCATTTCGGCTTTGCCGGCGGGCTTCAGGCGCAAGACCTCCAGCCAGTCCTGGCCAGTGCCTATAAAGAGGCGTTTTTTCTCTGGCATGAGTTTTCCAGGTGTGGCTTTGCCCAGCTCCGCGACGGCCGCGGCAGTAACTACAACATCCGTAGTACCGAGCCGCAGACGGCTTTTGGGCCACTGTGCATATGCACGGACTTCGCGTTCCAGTATGGCTGCAGGCTTGGTGCAATCAAGTACGCCATCGTTTCTGCTGATGAGTTTGTCATATGTCGCGGCGTCGTGGCCCTGTGGCAGAGCAACCACGCTACCATCCAGTATGCCGGGTAGTATTTCTAACAACATTGCGCTGCCGATTTCGCTCAGGTCATCGGCTAGCTGCTGTTTCGTTTCGGTGCCGGTCAGTTCGTACTCGGACTGGGCGTAGACGGGGCCGGCGTCCATTTCTTTGGCAAGTTCCATTATGGAAACCCCCGTCACTGCGCTGCCGTCCAAGATAACACTTTCGAGTGGTGTCGGGCCGCGGTGCTTCGGGAGCAGGGAGGGGTGGATGTTTATGATACCGCGGGGGAATATATCGATGACAGACTGGGGGATGATTCTGCCATATGCCACTAACACGCCGGCAACGGCGCCATAGCTTCGAAGTTCTTCCAGAATGTCTTTCGGTCTCTCCGGCAGCAAGACAGGTATGTCGTATTCGGCAGCGAGGGCAGCGACCTCCAGGCTTCGAGCGTTGCGTGACCTGGCTGCTTCGTGATTCGCCACGACTGCCGCAATGGGGTAACCGGCTTCGAGAAGCGAACGCAAAATAGGTGTTGTGGTAGTTACACCAGTTGCGATACGCTCGTTACCAAAGAAGACTATTGGTTCGGATGTCTGCTTCATAATCAAGTTGCTCCAGGTTGCCCGATTCGTTCAGGTTGTAGAATGCCTTGTCGTCATCTTTTATACGGTCCAGGAAAACTATGCCGTTCGTGTGGTCGATTTCGTGTTGGAACACGCGAGCCAGGAATCCCTCGGCCGTTATACGCACCTCTTTGCCATCAAGCCCGAGCGCCTTGATGCGTATCTTGTCGTGGCGAGGCACTTTGCCGTAAATGTCTTTGACGCTCAGGCAGCCTTCAAAGTCTGTTGTAACGCTTCCTTCGTATTTCGTAATGACCGGATTTATAAAGACGCGGAATGTTTTGTCTGACTTGTTGTCGAAATCGTTACGTATTATGACGACCCGTAGCGGCACATCTATTTGGATGGCGGCCAGGGCGACGCCGACTTCGTGGTCCCGGCCGGCTTCCCACTCTAGCGTCACGTCGCGCATGTGCTCTATAAGTTCCGTAATCTTTTCGTCTATGTAGCCGACTTTTTTGGATGACGCACGCAAGTGGTCATTCGGCAGGGTAATGAGGGTTTTGTCGTTCATATGCATAGAAGTATACCGGAAGGAGTTCTCAGGGGGAACCAGTTTCCATTCACCTTTTACCATTTTCCATTCACCATACATCCACCGTTGTCCGTTTACCGTGGAGGACGCCCGCACGGATAAGCGGTGAAGGGTTAACGCATGGTAAACGGTGAAGGGTGAATGGTAAACGACTTCTAGAGTAAATTAGTCGGGTCGATATCGTAGCTCCACCCGGAGGGAAGCTCGTTGATAATTGCAGCTAGTTCGGTGCGCTTGGCACTTTTGACCACCAACTGCCAGTTATATTTGCCGCGTTCGCGGGGGTGGAAAGCTGGCGTGGGGCCTTCGATACTGACGTTCGGGTGTTTCTCGGCGATGGTTGCCGCCAGTTTTCGCGCGTTCGATTCCGCCGATTTACTGGTAGCTCGCAGGCAGTTGAGCTTCAGTAGGAATGTAAACGGTGGGAATTTGAACGCTTTGCGCTCCGCAAGTTCGGACTGGTAGAACCCGTCCCAGTCTGCCGCTAGAGCTGCGCGTAGTGTAGGGTTTTCGGGGTCGTAGCACTGGACGACCACACTGCCAGCGCGGTGTCCGCGGCCGACCCGGCCGATGACTTGGCTTAGCAATTGGTAAGTACGTTCGGTGGCGGTGTAGTCAGGCATTAGCAGACTGCTGTCGGCATTGATGATTCCTACGAGGCTGAGGCGCGGAAGGTCAAGCCCCTTGGCAATCATCTGTGTGCCGACTAAAATATCCGCGCTGCCGGCCTGAAGCGCATCGATGTGCTTTTCCAGCCGTTCGTCTTTGCCGAGGTCAGTGTCGAAACGCTGGACTTTGGCTTGCGGAAACAGGCGCTGGACTTCTTCTAGAACCGCTTTGGTGCCGACGCTTTTGAGTAATATATCGGAGTTGCCGCATTCTGGACAGGTGCCGGGTAGCTGCGTAGTGAAGCCGCAGGTGTGGCAACGCAGCACGTGTTCGTCGCCGTGGTAGGTGAGTGGCAGGTCGCAGTTCGGACATAGCTTTTGCCAGCCGCAATTGCTGCAAAGCACCACGTTTGCGGTACCGCGGCGGTTTAGAAACAAGAGCGTCTGCTCGCCAGCTTGTAAGGTAGTTGTAACTTTGTCTACGAGTTTTTGCGTCAGAATCCGGCTTCGGGAGAAGCTGTTTTTGTCCCGCATGTCGACCATAGTTATGGCTGTTTCGTTGGCGTCGGCTTGCGTTGCGAGCTGGTTCATACGGATAACAGGGCGATGTTTGCTGTGAGCGAGGAAATAGTCGTCTATGTTGGGTGTAGCGGAGCCGCTGACAAATATACCAGCATGTAATGTTGTAAGAACTGCAGCGACTCTGCTGGTCAGATAATGCGGTGCTGATTCGTTTTTGTAGGCCTGGTCATGCGACTCATCCAAGATAACCAGACCGACGTTATGAACGGGCGAAAATAACGCCGAACGCGGGCCGATGACCACTACGGGCTCCTGTGTAGCGAGCAGCCGATACCATGCGTCGCGGCGGGCAGCTGCAGTCATGGCGGAGTGGAGTACCACAATTTTGTGTTCACCGAACTGCTGAGAGAAGTTACCGGTGAGCTGCGCTGTCAGGCCGATTTCGGGCGTTAACATGAACACAGATTTTCCGGCGGCCAATGTGCGCCGAGTAAGTTCTATGTATACCCGCGACTTGCCGCTGCCGGTTATGCCGTGCAGTAGGTAGCTGCCAGGGCCTTGTATGGTCGTGAGGGCTTGCTGCTGTTCGGTTGTTAGTGGCGGCAGTTTGGGAGAGTCGTATTTCGTAGTCCGTATTTCGTAGTCCGTATTTTTTGGGAAGGCTTCGGTGGGTGGGACAAAGAGCCGGACGACGGCACCCAGCGGAGCGGGGTAGTAGGCACGCAGCCATTCCATCAGTTTCAGGTTTTCGTGCGGGATGGGGGCGAAGGGTGCGACTGCGCTGATTTCTTTTGTTTCGAAAAGGGGCTGCCTGACTTCGCCGGTTACGATACCTAACACGCTGCGTCCGCGCATACTGACTTTTACCAGCGCACCAGCCGCCAGCGCACCAGCATGCCCATATGTCAGCGCTTCGCTGCCGTGGTACTGCATGTCGCCGACCAACACTTCGTAAAATCTCATAGCTTTAGTATACGGCCACAGGGCTCACATGGGCATAGATTGGCAAAATCGCGTAAATCCGGTTGAAATCAAAAAACCGGCAAGCTATACTATGGGGGAAGCACGTTGTTGGAACGACAATAAACCGTAAGGGCAACAAGCAGTAAGTGGATTAACTGGGATATATAAATGTTAGACGTTTTTATTACTTCACGAGTGCGCCGCAAGATAATCGTTATCTATGCGAAGTATCCCGATTTCAAGACGCACGTCCGTGGTCTGGCGAAGCTTATCAAAGAAGACGCCGGTAACATCCAGCGCGAACTGAAGCGGCTCGAAAAGGCTGGCTTCCTTATTTCCGAAAAGCAGGGCAATACTAAGATTTATCACACGAACAAGCAGTTCGTCATCTTCAAAGAACTCCAAAGCATCGTCCTGAAAAGTCAACGCACCACGCAGCGTCGCGGCACTTCTCAATAGGGTGGTTTAGAGCCCGGCCACTGACCAAAAGCGTTGTGGCTCGCGACCAGCGACCCCGTCTCTGACATCCGGTCTGCAGTCCGGAAAGGTAGGTCGCCGCGGCGACCGTAGGGAAACCGGTCGAATCTACCGTTTCCCTGGTCGGACTACAAGACGCCTACGTCGGAAGTCATCACAGACTCTGAACCGTCTGCAGGCTTCACACTCATCCCTGTGCACGGACATCCAGTCTAGCGCAAAGCCAAGAACCGTCCGGGTGTGTTCAGGCTTGTCAGGCCAGCTTCTGCTGGAATGACAAATACCCGGTAACTTCTTGCTTTCTGCAAGGTGTTACGCTATACTTATTCCCGATATGATAGAAGTTACCCGCAAAGACAGCAAAGAACCGGTAGAAAACCTGGTGCGCCGCTTTAACCGCCGCGTCCAGCAATCCGGTCTTATCGTGGCCGTTAAACAAGGCCAGTATTTTGAGAAGCCGATTAGCAAGCGCGAACGCCGCGCCAAGGCTATTATCCGCAATCAGCGCAAAGCGCTGAAGCTCAAGAAAATTAAGCTCGGCCAGCGGTAGATACCGTGCTGAAGCAGCAGTTGCAAGACGACGTCAAAGCCGCCATGTTGGCTGGTGATGCGCTTCGTGTTGAAACGCTCCGTGGTTTGAAGAGCGTTATTTTGTATGCCGAAGTCGCTGCTAAAAAGCGCGAAGGCGACGGCATAAGCGACGAAGAAATCGTTACGCTGTTTGCCAAGGAATCGAAAAAGCGAACCGAAAGCGCCGAACTATACGTAAAAGGTGGCGCACAGGAAAAGGCGGACAAAGAACTGGCCGAAAAAGCCATCATCGACGCCTACCTACCAGAACAGCTCTCTGAGGCCGATCTCGCAAAGCTGATCGACGAAGTTATCGCCGAGCAGGGTGCGGAAGGCATGCAGGCCATGGGCAAGGTCATCGGTGCGGTAAAAGCAAAAACAGGCAACAGCGCCGACGGCGCGTTGGTCGCAAAACTCGTAAAAGAAAGGCTCGCATAAAAACATGTCTGGCGTCGGTGTTTCTTCGTTGAAAATTGAAAATTGGTCATTGAGTGGAAATTGGAAATTGGTAATTGGTAATTGCACAATCATTGGAGACTTCCAGTGATTGTGCTGATGGGTGTCGCTGGGGCCGGTAAAAGCATGCAAGGCCACCGGCTCGCCGATGAGTACGGCTATGCGTACATATCGACCGGCGAAATCTTCCGCGTGCTCATAACCGGCCGGCGTCGTAACGAAATGCTCGAAGGCAAGCTGCTGAGCGACCAAGAAGTTATAAACGTCGTTGACAAGGTGCTTGAGCTCATCGATACCAAAGAACAGTTTATTCTCGACGGTTTTCCGCGCACTAAACAGCAGATAGACTGGTTGTTTGCGCAGGCAAAGAAGGGCCGGCTTGAGCTGCCCATTATCATCAACCTGGAAATAGACGAAGAAACCGTAAAGGACCGCCTATATAAACGCGGCCGTATGGACGACACCGAAGAAGCGATTATGCGCCGCTATAACGAATACCAGGAAGTGACGCGCCCCATTCTTGACTATATGAAAGAAAAAGGCCTGAGGGTTTGTGATGTAGAGGCTGATGGTACGCCGGCTGAGGTGCATGAAAAAATCGCCGCTTGCCTTGGCGTCAAACCATGACTTCTGCAGAACGGCACATTCCTGGCCCACATACACTTTTCCGACGCCAGGGGTGCTCCGCCAGTCGCTGCCGCTCCTGCCTCCGCGGGATGACCCCTGTCTTACGGAAAAGTGTATGTGGGCCAGTGCGCATTCTACAGAAGTCATAAATCGTATATACTTATATAAACCTATGAAACCGAAAACTGAAGCAGAAATTGCAGCGATGCGCGAAAGCGGCCGTATGTTGGCGACCATTTTGGAACTGATACGTACTACTGTGCGTGCTGGGATGACTCCGAAAGACGTCTCGGTACTTGCGGGCGTCGAACTGGAGAAGCTTGGTGGTAAGCCGGCGTTCAAAGGTTTCGAAGGGTATCCGGACATTATATGCATCTCGACGAACAACGAAGTGCAGCACACGATTCCGGGTGACCGGCCGTTCGTAGATGGCGACATAGTCAACTTTGACTTCGGAGTGACGTACCAGGACATGGTAACGGACGCAGGTATCAGTTTGAGTGTCGGCGGTACGGACAAGACGGACGACGCCGGCCGTCGGCTGCTGAAGGCGACCGAGCAGGCGCTCTACGCCGGAATCGGCAAGGTCAAAGACGGCGCGCGGGTGGGCGACATCTCTGCTGCCATAGAAATGGTGCTCCGCACTAATGAGCTCGGCATAGTTCGTGAACTGGTCGGTCATGGAGTAGGGCACGAAATGCACGAGGCACCAGAGATTCCCAATTACGGCCACGCTGGCACCGGCCCGATGCTCAAAGCCGGCATGACCATCGCTATAGAACCCATAACCACCCTCGGTAGCCCGCGCATATTCCAGACGCACGACGGCTGGACGCTCCTGACGGTCGACGGCTCCCGCTCCGCCCAATTCGAACACTCCATCCTTGTCACCCACGACGGCTGCGAAATCCTCACGCAGGCATAAACTTGCCATATCTGAAGCTATAGCGGTATACTGGGGCCATATGCGCGAAGGCTCAGCCGCTCCCACTTACGTCGGCCTAGATATCGGCACATCTACTGTCCGATGTGTTGTCGGCACACGCGACCAGAACGACCCCAGCATGATTTCGGTCATCGGCCATGGCTCCAGCACGAACCAGGGCATGCGCAAGGGCGTGGTCATGCATGTCGACGACACGGCCGAGGCGATTATCCAGGCGGTAACTGAAGCCGAGCGAATCTCGGGCGTGCGGATTGAGCGGGCGACGGTGAATGTGAACGGCGGGCATGTGAGCGGTATAAACAGCCGCGGCGTCATAGCTATATCCAGCCCGAACCGCGAAATCACGGTCGAGGACCGTGAACGGGTCGAGGAAGCGGCGACCATCGTGCAACTGCCAGCGAACCGCGAAATCGTGCAGGTGTTCGCCAAGAACTACCGCCTGGACGGCCAGGACAATCTGAAAGACCCCGTCGGCATGAGCGGCGTGCGGCTCGAGGTGGACTGCCACATCGTAACAGCCGCCAGCCCGAATGTGCGCAACCTGGACCTGGCACTCGAAAAGGCACAGGTGGTACCACAGCACCACACGGTTTCTGCGCTGGCCGCCGCCGAAGCGGTGCTCGACCGTAAGCAAAAAGAGGCGGGGACAGTGGTACTCGACATCGGTGCCGGCACGACCAACCTGAGTGTCATAGAAGACGGCGAAATCCAGCATGTGGCGGTCATACCGATAGGTGGCATGCATATCACAAATGACCTGGCTATCGGTCTGAAGACCGACCTCGATGTGGCCGAAGCGGTGAAGGTCAAGCACGCCCGTTTAGGCGACCCGCTCGACAAACCGCTCCGTGTAGTCGTGGACGATACGGCCCATACCTTTTCTGGTGCAGAAGTGAATATGATAGTGGAAGCCCGCGTGGAAGAACTGCTTGAATTCGTCGATAAAGAGCTGGCTAAGGTGCACCGAGCGCGCAAACTGCCTGGCGGCGCGGTGATAGTCGGCGGTACGGCTGCGTTGCCGGGTCTGGCTGAGTTTGCCAAGGAAAAGCTGCAGCTGCCGGCCCGGATAGGCAAAATCCATGGCTTAGCTGGACTGGTAGACACCGTAAATGACCCAGCTTTCGCGAGCGCAGCTGGCCTTATGTTGCTAGACATCCTCTTGACGCCGCTCCTGCAGGAACAGAGCGGACACCAGGGTAGTGTCATGGGTAACCTGAACGTACTCACTAAGTTGCTCGGCAAGTTTAAGGCATAGCTACTTTAGTATTCACGGCTTTTGGCGGGTTTTAGGCTACTTCTGATAATTTTGTTCGGGTATTCGGACTCACTACCGGATATGTATCCACATGGTCTTGTACTTCGGTGCCTTGGGCATGTATACTAACAAGTACTAAAGGGAGTATGTATGGCACAAGCAGTTGATCCGGCTATTGAAACCTTTGCCCGTATAAAGGTCATTGGAGTTGGTGGGGCCGGAGGCGCCGCAATTAACCGCATGGTTGAGTCCGGCGTGGAGGGTGTAGAGTTCGTTGCAATAAATACTGACGCCCAGGCACTCCACAATTCTCTAGCGAGTACAAAAATACACATCGGCAAAGACGCGACCCGCGGACTCGGTGCGGGCGCTGACCCTGCGGTAGGCGAAAAAGCCGCCAATGAGTCTATAGAGGAAATCAAAGCGGCCATAGCGGGCGCAGACATGGTCTTCGTAACGCTTGGCGCTGGTGGCGGTACCGGAAGTGGCGCCGGCCATGTGGTTGCCAGCGTGGCGAAAAGCATGGGCATACTTGTTGTAGGTTTTGCTACAAAGCCATTTGCGTTCGAGGGCGAGAAGCGTCGTCGCAATGCCGAGACGGCTATCGACAACCTTCGTTCAACTGTCGACACACTTATTATTATTCCGAACGACCGTTTGTTGCAGACCATCGACCGTCAGACACCGCTACTCGAAGCATTCAAAGTCGCCGACGACGTGCTGCGCCAAGGCGTACAGGGCATATCCGACCTTATAACCGTACACGGGCTCATAAACCTCGACTTCGCCGACGTGAAGGCCGTTATGCAGAACGCCGGTTCCGCCCTTATGGGCATCGGCCGGGCTAGTGGTGAAAATCGCGCCTTGCAGGCTGCTACGCAGGCTATAGAAAGTCCGCTGCTCGAAGTGTCTATCGATGGCGCCCGTGGCATACTCTTTAACGTCATCGGCGGTAACGACCTGAGCATGCACGAAATCAACAGCGCCGCCGAGGCGATTACGCAAGCCGCCGACCCAGATGCGAACATCATATTCGGTGCCACTATCAGTCCAGAGCTGGATGGCGAGGTCATCATAACCGTGGTTGCCACCGGCTTCGACGCTTCATACTTCGCAAACCGCCGGGCACCTTCCGTAGAAGTGGAAGCCCCAGCTTCGGTAGTTGCAGAACAGCCGAAACCAGTGACCGATGCCGACGTGCAGGATATCGATATGGACCTCCAGGAGCACCAGGAGACTGCCAGCGACTTTACTTCCGACCAGCCGATGCCGAATATCTGGTCCATCAGTGAAGACGATAAAGACGATGACGACAAGAAACTGGAACAGCATCAAGCCGAAGATACCGGCGGCCCCGTTGTTTCGAGCCACGATGAAGACGACCTGGAGCGACCTTCGTTCCTGCGCCGCCTGACCAAGCGTCACAAAGATACCGAGAGCAAAGAGCCCTCAGAGAAATCCGATAAGTAAACGCTGCTACCTGCGGAAAAACGCAGTACATATTACACCGCATTTCTGCCGCAAAGTGCTTGTGCAAGCGCTATGCATGGCGGTATAGTACATACAGCAAACGCTATATGTAGCCCCTAATACAACAGTTAACAGGGGTGGTCTACGAGCCAGCGGAGTACATTCAAAGATATAGAACCCATTGCAAAACCCGCTTTCGAGCTGAAGGTTGCAGATTGTGGGGCAGAGTGTCTAGAGCGGGAGGGGCCCCGGATTGAATCCGGGGTAAACTCCACTTGTGGTTACGGTGACGAGTGGTCTGGGCGCTCTGGCCTGCAAGGCTGCGGGTTTCGGCCGGAATGGGGTTTTGCAACGGGTTCATAAGGTGATACGGAGGTATACATGAAATGTAGCCAATGCCAAGAAGACGACACGAAAGTCATAGAAAGCCGTGACGTCTCTGACGGCCAGGCAGTCCGCCGCCGCCGCGCCTGTGTTACCTGTGGCTATCGCTTTACGACGTATGAACGCCTGGAGCGGCCGCAACTTATCGTCGTTAAAAAAGATGGCACCAGGGAACTGTTCAACCGTCAGAAGCTGCTAGCCGGCCTGTACCGGGCTTGCGAAAAGACTGCAGTCACATCAGTGCAGATAGACCAGCTAGTGAACAACGTCGAGCAGCAACTCTACGCTTGTTCCGAGAGCGAAGTGCCGAGCGGCAAGATAGGCGAACTGGTAATGGACCAGATGGTAAACCTCGACGAAGTCGCGTACGTGCGTTTCGCGAGCGTGTACCGGCGGTTCAAAGACATTGCCAGCTTCGAACGGGAACTGACACAGATGAAAGAGCGGCGCAGCGACCCGGCGGGAGCCGTCGGGCTGCCGAACTAGTATGAGTCGGCGGTAAGTACGAGCGACAAACAGAAACGGAGTGCGGCAGGTTCTCCACTGGTCTGACAAGTAAAAAGGTAAAACCAGAGGAGAGCTTACCGGCCGACTGCTGAAGTGAGGCGGCAGCTGGAGACTCTAACAAAAAACAATATCAAACTAAGCGGGTGCGGGACCGGTTTCGAGCCGGCCAAAAAGCATCCGAAAGAGGAGTGAGGGTAACAATATGGGGCAGATAACAAGTCTAGGCGTGAGCCGGTTCTTTACGGAGCCGAAGACCAAAGGCTATGACAAGCTGACGTGGGTCAAGCGTGATTCGTCGCTCAAAAATCCGTTCACGGGCGAAGTGGTGTTCGAACAGAAAGAAGTCGAGATTCCGGACACATGGTCGCTGAACGCGCTGAACATCGTGGCGCAGAAGTACTTTACCGGTACGCCGGGTACCAAAGAACGCGAGACAAGCCTGAAGCACCTTATCGACCGGGTGGCCGACACTATTGTTCGCCAGGGTCAGCAGGAGGGGTACTTCGATAGCGCTGCCGAGGCGGAAACATTCCGCGAAGAGCTGAAGTATGTGCTCGCGACGCAGCGGGCGGCGTTCAACTCGCCGGTGTGGTTTAACATCGGTGCGCCGGATCGTGCACAGCAGGCAAGCGCTTGCTTCATCCTTGGCGTCGAAGACACTATGCCGGCTATCTTGCAGTGGTACACCGACGAAGGCATGATTTTCAAAGGTGGTTCTGGTAGCGGTGTGAACATTAGTCCCATCCGCTCCAGTGTCGAACCGCTTGGTAAATCTGCGGGTACCGCCAGCGGCCCCTTGAGTTTTATGCGTGGCGCCGACGCTTCTGCCGGTGCTATAAAGAGTGGGGGCAAGACTCGCCGCGCTGCCAAGATGGTCATCCTGAATGTCGACCACCCAGACGTCGAGGAGTTCATCTGGTGTAAAGAGCGTGAAGAAGAAAAAGCCCGCGTATTGCAAGCCGCTGGGTTCGACATGAGCCTGGATGGCAAAGATATCTTTAGCGTCCAGTACCAGAACGCCAACAACTCGGTCCGTGTGACCGACGAGTTCATGAAGGCGGTCGAAAACGACGGCGATTGGGCACTCCGTGCTGTCACTACTGGCAAGCCGGTCCGCAAGCTGAAGGCCCGCGACCTGTACCGCCAGTTCGCCGAAGCTGCCTGGAAGTGCGCCGACCCGGGCATGCAGTTCGACACGGTCATCAACAAATGGCACACCACGCCGAACGCCGGCCGTATAAACGGCTCCAATCCATGCTCCGAGTACATGCACCTCGACAACTCCGCTTGTAACCTCGCTTCCATAAACCTGCTGCACTACTTGAACGATGATTTCAGCTTTGACATCGAAGCTTTCAAGCACACCGTGGAACTCATCTTTACCAGCCAGGAAATCCTGGTCGGCTACAGCAGCTACCCGACTGAGCGCATCACCAAGAACGCTCGTGCCTACCGCGAACTCGGCATCGGCTACGCCAACCTTGGCGCCATGCTAATGGCTCAGGGCCTGCCATACGACAGCGACGAAGGTCGTGCACAAGCTGCTGCCGTTACGGCACTCCTGACCGGCCACAGCTACGCTACGAGCGCCAAGATTGCCCGCAAAGTCGGTCCGTTCGCCGGCTTCCACAAAGACCGCGACGGCATGCTAAACGTGCTACGCATGCACCGCGAAGCTGTCGATCACATCGACGCATCGCTCGTTGCAGAAGACCTGTTGAGCGCTGCCGCCCAAGCGTGGGATGAGGCAGTCGAAATGGGCGAGCAGTACGGCGTGCGCAACAGCCAGGCTTCGGTGCTGGCACCGACTGGTACCATCGGTCTGATGATGGACTGCGACACCACCGGCATTGAGCCCGACCTTGGTCTTGTAAAGGTCAAGAAGCTCGTCGGCGGCGGCACGATGCACATCGTCAACCAGACTGTGCCACGTGCCCTGAAATCGCTTGGCTACACGCCAGAACAGGTCAATGACATCGTGGCTTACATCGACACCGAAAAGACCATCTTGGGCGCGCCACACCTGCAGAAGCAGCATGAGCCAGTCTTTGCTTGTTCTATGGGTGATAACGCCATCCACTACCTTGGTCATGTGAAGATGATGGCCGCAGTGCAGCCGTTCATTTCCGGCGCCATTTCCAAGACCGTCAACATGCCAGAAGACGTCAGTATCGAAGATGTCGAGCAGCTGCACATGGATTCTTGGAAGCTTGGCCTGAAGGCTGTCGCCATCTACCGCGACAACTGTAAGGTTGCGCAGCCACTTTCTATGGCCAAGAAGGAAGTCACCGAAGAGAAGAAGGAAGAGCCTGCCGCTGCTACGCCAGCTGCTGCTGCCGATGCGGTCGAAAGCCGTATTGTCATCAAGGGCGCTGTACGCCGCCGCTTGCCAAAAGTCCGCACCGGCCGTACCTACAAATTCCAGGTTGCTGACCTTGAAGGCTACTTCACTGTCGGCGAATACGAAGACGGTACTCCTGGCGAACTGTTCGTTTCGGTCAGCAAGCAGGGAAGTACGCTTTCCGGTCTGATGGACTCATTCGCCATTAGCGTTAGCCACGGCCTGCAGTACGGTGTGCCACTGAAGAGCTACGTTAAGACGCTCCGCGGTACGTCGTTTGCGCCTGCGGGCATAACCGACGATGCGGACATCCGCACTGCCAGCTCGGTTACGGACTACATCGTCCGCCGCCTGGCGCTCGACTACCTGAGCTTTGACGACCGTTTGGAGCTTGGTCTGGCCAACTTCGACGATATGCCAGAAGCCCAGACGAGCCTGCTCGAGGTTTCTGAGCCTGCTACGGTAACCATCGCCGAAGAGCCGGCTGCTGCCCCACAGGCACAGCCAGTAGCAGTCGCTACGAAAGTAGAGAAGGAAGCGTTCAAGGACGAATCTGCACCGCTGTGCTACAACTGCGGCAACCAGACGCAGCGCTCCGGCTCGTGCTACGTGTGTAGCTCCTGCGGCTCTACCACCGGCTGCTCCTAAGCCGTCGGTTCCGCTCGCTAAAATCCACCCGGCAACGGGTGGATTTTAGCTATATGAACGATGAGCAAAGAGCAATGAGCGGCGCTCCTAAGCCTGAGCACCCAGATGCGAGCCCGGGCTTACGCGCATGCAGGCCGTTCATTGTTCATCGCTCATTTTGGAGCGAACTAGCGTCTTGAACCCGTGCCATGATACACTTGAAGCACATATGAAGGTGCTTGTTTTTTACCGGCCGGATTCTGAAGATGCCCGCCCTGTCGAGGAGTTCGTCCGTAACCTGCAGCGGCAGCACGACGTCGACGACCGGCATTTGGCAGTGTACGATGTCGATAGCCGCGAAGGCGCCGCTATGGCCACGCTGTACGATATCATGGCCCACCCGGCCTTCTTGGTGGTCGGCGATGACGGGGCCTATGTAAAGGGCTGGACTGATGGTTCGGTGCCGATGATGGACGAAATCGTCAGCTACACCTTCACTTTCTAGTCCGGCTTGCGTAGAACGGCACATTCTGGGCAAAAGCCTCCGTTTATCTTAGCTCCTGGTAGTGAGTAATGAACAAAGAACAAAGAACAAAGAACAATGAGCGGCGCTCCTAAGCCCGAGTGCAAAGATGCGAGCCCGGGTTTACGCGCACGCAGGCTGTTCATTGTTCTTTGCTCATCTGTTCCGGCATTGCGTCTGGCGATGTTTTGCGGTAGCATAAGTATGAGATGCGTTGTGGATAGTACATGTCCCGTGAGCGGTTATCAGCCGCGAAGCTGCAGGAAGAACTTGACCGAAGGTCAATCCTGAACTCGATTCAGGAACCAGAAGTCAAAAGTAGAATCTGCCGGTATTGACCCGTAAGCTCAACGAATAAGTGCTAAATGAGAATCATCTCGTTTGGAAGTCAGATGGTACCATCCTGTAACAGGGATTCTGACAGCTGAACGAGATGATTTTTGCTTTTAGGAAGGAGCGAAACTTATGAAATTCAAGGCAGGGCAACGGCGCAAAGCGTTGGAGTACGAGAAGGACCTGGTAAGGCAGTGGAAAGAAAACAAGACGTTCGAGAAGTCGGTCGAAAACCGCTCGAAAGACAACGCCTATGTGTTTTACGACGGCCCGCCGTTTATAACTGGCGTGCCACACAACGGTACGTTGCTAAGTAGTGTCGTCAAGGATGCAGTGCCACGCTACTGGACCATGCAAGGCAAGCGAGTTGAGCGCGTGTGGGGTTGGGACTGCCATGGCCTGCCGGCAGAAGTCTTCACCGAAAAGAAGCTGGGTATACAAGACAAACGTGACATCGGTACCAAAATCAGCTTGGAAGAATACATCACTACCTGTCGCGACAATATGGTGCAGACGGGCGACCTGTGGGAAAGCACCATCGACCGTATCGGTCGCTGGGTGGACTTCCGCGGTGCCTACAAAACCATGGATAAAGACTTCATGGAAAGCGTCTGGTGGGCGTTCCAGAAACTCTATGACGAAGGTAAGATATACGAAGGCGAAAAGGTGCTGCTGTACTGTACGCGCGACGCTACGCCTATCTCCAAGGCCGAAGTGGCTATGGATAACAGCTACCAAGACGTGACTGATCCAAGCGTGTTTGTGAAGTTCAAACTCAAAGACCAGGATAAGTATCTGCTGGCTTGGACGACCACACCCTGGACGCTGAACGCGAATACGGCTATCGGCGTAGGCGAAGACCAGGCGTATGCCGAAGTCGAGATGGGCGACGGAACGCACCTCGTTCTGCTAAAAGACTTGGTTCAGAAAGTCCTAACGGATGAGAAGCATCAGCTACTTGAGCACGAAGTGATTCGTGAGATACCAGGGAAGGAGCTTGTCGGCTTGGAGTACGAGCCGCTGCTTGGCGTAGACCGCGGTGAAAACGCGCACAAAGTCTGGAACTATCCAGGACTAAGCACTGAAGAAGGTTCGGGCATCGTGCATCTTGCACCGGCGTATGGTGAAGAGGACTATGCGCTCAGCAAAGCGAATGATTTTCCGTTCGTCATAGACATCGACGATAGCGGCTTCTACGCCGAAGGCGAGTGGAAGGGCCAGAATGTCTGGGAGGCGAATAAGCCGATAGCGAAAGAGTTAAAGGAACGCGGTATCGTTTGGAAGATTGACTACGTGAAACACAGTTATCCGCACTGTCACCGCTGCGGCACGAAGCTGATGTACCGCGCACACCCGAGCTGGTTCATGGACATCGCCGGCCAGCGCGAGGCTATGCTGGAGCAGAACGAAAACATCAACTGGTTCCCGGCGCATGTAAAACACGGTCGGTTCGAAAAAACGGTCGAAAGCGCGCCAGACTGGAACCTTAGCCGCGACCGCTTCTGGGCGACGGCTATGCCTGTCTGGAAGAGCGAAGACGGCGACGTGAAGGTCGTCGGTTCGTACGCCGAGCTGAAAGAACTCAGCGGGGTAGAGCTGGACGATTACCACCGCCCGTGGGTCGATGACATTGAGTTCGATTTCGAAGGCAAGCACTACAAACGCATCGACAAGGTGCTCGACTGTTGGTTTGAAAGCGGCAGCATGCCGTTCGCGCAGTTCCACTATCCGTTCGAAAACAAAGAGAAGTTCGAGCAAGGTTTCCCGGGCGATTTCATCGCCGAATACGTAGGGCAGGTCCGCGCCTGGTTTTACTACTTGCACAGTGTCTCGATAGGCTTGTTCGGTAAGAACTCGTTTAAAAACGTTATCGTGACAGGTACTGTGGCGGGCAACGACGGCCGCAAAATGAGCAAGAGCTTCGGGAACTTTACCGACCCGAATGAACTGATGGATATGTACAGCGCTGACGCACTTCGCTTTTTGCTGCTCAGTTCGCCGCTGCTGAACGGCGAAGATTTTAGCTTGCTCGACAAAGATGTGCAGGACGTGCAGCGTAAGCTGGCGATGGCGTGGAACATGTACGACTTCTTTACCATGTATGCCGATGTCGATAACTGGGAATGGGACGGTTCGCTTGACGACCCATCGGCGAAGCTTACGAACCCGCTCGATGTTTGGGTCGTGTCCCGCTTACACCAACTCCAAGCGCATGTGACGGAGAAAATGGACGGCTACGACATGCCGGGCGCACTCGAACTGGTGCTGCCATTCCTGGATGATGCCAGCAACTGGTACGTCCGTCGCGGCCGCCGCCGTTTCTGGAAAAGCGGTGACGACTCCGATAAGAATGATGCCTACACGACACTGCACTATGTTCTGGTGCGTCTAAGTGTTCTGCTGGCGCCGTTCACACCATTCCTGGCCGAAGAACTGTACCAGAAGCTTACCGGTGGTGAAAGCGTGCATTTGCTGGACTGGCCGAAGGCTAGCGCTATCGACGAAGCGGCTTTGAGCTCTATGGCACAGACTCGCCAAGTGATTGAGCAAGGCCTGAGCCTGCGCATGCAGAAGAGTGAAACCGAGCAACAGGTCAAGGTTCGCCAGCCACTGAGCGAACTGACGTACGGTGGCGAAAGGCTTTCCGAAACGCTCGAGCAAATCATCGCCGAAGAAGTAAATGTGAAGCAAGTTACTCATGGCGATACGGTAAGCCTGAACAAAGAAATCACGCCGGAACTCAAGCGCGAAGGCCTGATGCGCGAACTCATCCGCCAGGTTCAGACGGCTCGCAAGAGCGCTGGCCTGAACGTCGACGACCGCATAGTGCTCGAAGTAGCCGCCGAAGACGAAGAGGTGCTCGAAACGCTGCGCGAACATGGCGAAACTATTCAGTCCGAAACTCTCGCAACCAGCTTTGCGTCAGTCGCAGACGGCTACGAAACCACCGCCAAAGCCGACGGTTTCGAGGTGACGGTCCGACTGAAAAAAGCCTAGTACCACCAGAGGGTTTACAGGGGCGGGGAAATTTGGTAAAATATTTTGGTATCTAAATCAGTTCTCATTTGACTGTATCCGCCACGGCGGGTGACGAGAGAGATAAAGGAATAAGTATGAAAAAAGCAATAATCGCTACCGGTGGTCACCAGTATGTTGTCGCAGAAGGCGACACGGTTACCGTGGAGCGCCTCAAAGACGCCGCTAAGACGGTCAAGTTTGACGCGCTGCTGGTTATCGATGGCGACAAGACTACTGTCGGCGCGCCGCTCGTTAGTGGTGTAACTGTCTCGGCCACCGTCGTCGATGCAGAAGCTAAAGCAGAGAAGGTCACCGCTATCCGCTACAAAGCCAAGAAGCGCGTCCACAAGCTGCATGGCCATCGCCAGTTGCAGACAGTGCTGAAGATAGAGAAGATAGCCTGATAGTACTAGCTTTTTAGTACCAAATTTACGACCCCGATGCGGGGTCGTTTTTTGTAGCCAATCTGCAGCAGGGGTGTAGTTTTGGTACTCAAGATTGATTGATGGTTTTTGCTAGAGAGCGGGCGTCTTTCGACTCAAAAGCGGTGTCATACCAAGCTTGGCAAAGTTTGTTCAGTTTGCATGGCAAGGCAGTAAACCGAATGTTTTGCAACACGCCTTTGAGCCGTATGTGGTTGCGGGGCTGCGGTGTCTTCGTTGCAAACTTTCTCGTACGGTGGCTGTAAGATTTGACGAGCAGGGCAGGCGAAACACGTAGTATCTGTGGAAAACTCGATTACGAATACTCAGCAAACCATAAGCAATTGTCATAAAAACAACAATATATTTTTGTAAATATAACGTACGCGAATACGGATATACAAGTTGAACACCTTTGAAAACTATATAGTTGTTTGTATAACAACATTAAACATAAGCTTTTGGTGCGTTTCGGCAGTAGCTAAGAGGCTATTCATTTTGCTGATTACAGTGTTGAAAACACCTTAGCCATAAGAGAAAATGGAAAGGTGTTGAACAAAACCAAAAACGTTTAAACACAAACCAAAACCCTAAACAAAACAAACTAAAAATGTCCCTCAAACAGCGCAGCAGCTTCGTACTGTTCATGCACAGGTTCGTACCTGTTCTGACGGTGTTGCTCGCTGTTTTTTCGATTTTTGTGCTCAATCTGCGTTCTGCCCCTGTTGCAGAAGCTGCTACCAATAGCACCATCAACTTCCAAGCCCGTCTGCAAAGTGCTAGCGGTGCGATTGTCCCCGATGGCAACTACAACATCCAGTTCAAGCTTTATGGGGCTGCAAGCGGTGGCACGGCCTTGTGGACAGAGAACTACTACAACAACGCCAGCCAGGGTGCCCGTACGGTAAACGGATACTTCAACGTCAAACTCGGGAGCGTAACGGCATTCCCGAGTACCATCAACTGGGACCAGGAATTGTGGTTAACCATGAACGTCGGCGGTACGACGACCGGCACGCCGACGCTTGATGGCGAAATGGACCCGCGCCTGAAGCTCACGGCCGTGCCCTATGCACTCAGCGCCGGGCAATTACAGACAACGAGCGGCAGCAATATGAGTAAACTTAGTATTCAGGCACCGACTGGTGGAAACCAGGTGTTCCAAATCCAGGACCAGGGTGCGGCTGGAACGTACAACATTTTGACAGCTCCGAGCGGCAGCGACGGCTATGTCAAGCTTCAGGGCGGTACGCCTGGTACGCAGCAGGGCGGTAATCTGAACATATCGGGCACGGGTATATTCGCGACTGGACTTTCAACCGCGCAGCTGACGGCCAACGGCCAAAGTATCCTTGGTGGTGGTTCGGATCAAGCCCAACTCATCATCAAGGCCAATGCCAGTCAGAGTGCCAGCAACCCGCTCATTGTGCTCAAAGACTCATCAAACGGCGAACTAGCCCGCATTAGCGCCGATGCCAACGCCAACTTCTTCGCTGGTGGTAGTGCCGGTGCCGGTATTACTACCGGAGACAGCAATACCGGCATCGGTACCGGGACACTGAGTGGCTTGACAAGCGGTGGCGGCAATGTGGGCATTGGCACCTCCACACTGGTAAATGTGGGTAGTGGCGATACGAACGTCGGCATCGGCTACGGTGCGGGTTGGGGTATAACGGGTAATGGCAACATCGCCATCGGTAAACAGGCTCTGTATGATGTCGCTGGCGTGAGCAACATCATCGGTATCGGCTATCATGCGGGCAACGTCGTGGGGGCTGACGGAGACTTCTATAACAACATCTTCTTCGGTACTAATTCAGGGAGTAGCGGTGCATACAGTGGTGATAGTGATGGCTTTGCAACTATCGCCGACTTGCATAATGCAGCCGGTATCGGCAATGCGGTTCAAGTCCAAGCCAGCAACACTATCGTGCTCGGCGGCATCGGAACCGATGCTCAGAAAGTCGTCATCGGCAGTACCATGGGCACTGGCAGCAACCTGTTTGGAGTGAGCCCGGTTATATATAATACTGGCACGGCCAGCCAGAGCGGTAACACCATTACTGGTACGGGCACCACATGGAACAGCGCTAATGGCGTGCGAGTGGGTATGCGGTTCATTTTCGCAGACGGTACGGATGGCGGCACGATTACCGCAGTGAATAACACGACCACTCTTACAGTCAGCACCAGCCAAACAGTGAGCACTCAGAATTACCGTATCCATAACATCGGATTCCAGGTGACAAACACGGGGGATGCATATGTACGGAGTACGAGTAGCAGCGCTTTCAGTATCCAGGATGCTAATGGGAATGCTTTGCTTACGGCTGATACTAGCGGCAGCACCGTTACCGCCACCGGCCAGACTATCCTTGGGGGTAATGCGAACCAGACGCAGGTCATCATCAAGGCCAATGCCAGCCAGGGCGCGGGCAATCCGCTGCTGGTGCTGCAGGCTTCGGGCGGTGCTGAGCTGGCGCGGATTACCAGCGATAGCAACGGCAACTTCTATGCCGGATACGTAGCTGGCGGAACTACCTCGAGCGGTACGATTAATACGGCTGTCGGTAGTGACTCGCTGTCGTCTCTTACCACCGGAAGCTACAACACGGCTACGGGTGGTTCGGCTCTTAACCGCGTGACTTCGGGCAGCAATAACATTGGTGTCGGCTCGAATGCCGGCGGTAATATTACTGACGGCCAAGGGAATGTGGCGATAGGTTCGGTTGCCTTGGGTACGAACGCGCATGGCTGGAACAATATAGGAATCGGTTACGGTGCGGATGTAGGCTCCGATAGCATAAATAACTCGGTGGCTATCGGCGCGTACTCATTGGTTACCCAGGACGACAGCTTGGTGCTCGGTTGTATCGCTGGTAACGGTGGTTGTGGCGTCAGTACCAAGATAGCTATCGGTAACACGGCACCGGCCGGGCTATTCAGTGTCGGTTCCAGCAGCCAATTCCAGGTCGATATCAATGGCAACTTCAAGACTACCGGTGGCACCGAGTTGATAAAGACCACCGACACCAACGCCTTCCAGATTCAGAACTCTAGTGCCGACAACATATTCAATGTAGATTCAAGCAACCGCAAGATAACCATCGGCGATGCGACTAACGGCGGCGTAATAATCAACTATGGCGCGACGCTGAACGCCGCAAAAGCACTCAGTAACTTCACGAGCGATGGTGCTATCGGGACGGCCGCGGCGACGGTCGATACGCACACCAGCTTCACTATCAATCAGACGACTGCTAGTATCTCGCTGACCATTCCAAGCCCCACGGACACGACGGCCGGACGCATTATATATATAGCAAACATAGGCTCTGCGAGTGTAACTGTGGGTGGTACGGCGTTGGCCGCCGGTAACAACGCCATGTTCTTCTGGAACGGCAGCACCTGGGCGAATGCCATGGCCAGTGGTGGCGGCGGGGGTGGCAGCTTCGTAACCCTGCAGGGCAGTACGCCTGGTACGGCCGACAGTGGCAACCTGAACATAACCGGCACGGCGACGTTCGGCACAGCAGCAAACACTGGCGACCTGACCGCCACCGGCCAGACCATCCTTGGTGGCAGTACTGACCAGACGCAGGTCGTCATCAAGGCGAACGGTAGCCAGAGTGCAAGTAACCCGCTCCTCGAATTCCAGGACTCTACTGGCGCTGAAAAGGCACGCATAAGCATCAGTGACAACGGCGATTTCTTCTGGGGTTGGTTGTCCGGTTCGTCGCTGAGTGGTGGCAGTGGCTCAAACACCGGCATAGGCAATGCTGCGCTGATGGGTATAACCAGTGGTGGCTATAACACGGCTATCGGCGCCAGCGCCCTTTCCAACCTGACGACAGGTGGTCAGAACATCGCGATAGGTGCTGCTGCGGCGAATAACCTGACGGCCGACAACAACATAGCAATAGGTGTGTCCTCACTTTATAATGCTGGCGACTCCTACAACACTGTTGCTATAGGCCGGGGTGCGGGTGCAGCAATCGGCTCTGGTACTACTTGGGGCAATACATTCCTGGGCTACAGCTCGGGATACGGTGATGACGATGGGTTCGCTACTGTAGCGACGCTCCATAACGCCACCGCTATCGGTAACTACGCACAAGTTCAGGCTAATGACACCATCGTGCTTGGCGGTATCGGTACTGCCCAGGCCAAGGTCGTCATCGGCAGCACTATGGGTACCGGCAGTAACATCTTCGGCGTCAGCCCGGTGATAGACCATACCGGTACTGCTAGCCAGAGCGGCAGCACGGTGACCGGCAGTGGTACCAGCTGGACGACTTCGGGCGTTAAGGTCGGCATGCGCCTTATATTTGCTGACGGCACTGATGGCGGTACGATTACGGCTATCGGTAGCGACACGAGCCTTACGGTCGCTACCAGTCAGACGGTAAGTTCGCAGGCCTACCGTATCCACAACATCGGCTTCCAGGTTCGGAACGACGGTACGTCGTACGTTCAGGCTACTGCCACCAATGCCTTCCAGGTCGCAAATGCCGACGGTAGCGCGCTGCTGACGGCCGACACTAGCACCAGCACCATCACCATCAACGGCAACCTGGCTATAAACGGCCACATCATTACTGGTGGCAGCGCTCCGAGTATCAGTGCTGGCGCGGCAGCTTGTAGCAGTCCGACGGTGGGCGTGAGCGGTACTGATACGGCCGGTCTGATAACTGTTACTACGGGTAGTAGCTGTACGAGCGGTAAGGTTGCTGGTGTGACGTTCGACGCAGCCTTCGGTTCGGCGCCGCGTGTGGTACTGACCCCGGCTAACTCTGCTACCTCGAGCCTACAGAGTTACGTCGATTCGTCTACGATTTCTACTACCGGCTTCGACGTTGGCGCTGGTGCTAGTACTACGGCTAGCACCACCTACAAGTGGTATTACCAGGTGCTGCAGTAGGCTGCTGCGAGAGAGTGCACTGACAGGTATTACAGTACTAGTACTATAAAGCTATACATAATCTGTTTACGCTTTGGCAAGTTTCTGATAGGCTAGAGTGCAGACGAGGGAAATATGAAACACATTATAGCGGTGACGAATCAGAAGGGCGGGGTAGGCAAAACTACTACGGCGGTTAATCTGGCCGCCCAACTGGCCGGCCCACAGCGACGGGTTGTACTGGTAGACCTCGACCCCCAAGGCAACGCGACAAGTAGCCTGAGCATAGACAAGCAGACGCTTGGCAAAACATTGTACGACGTACTAGTTGGGCACGCCGGGTTGGCAGATATAGTCTTGCCGACGAATATTTCAAACCTTTTCGTGCTGCCGGCAAACAACCAGCTGGCACAGGCCGAAGTCGACTTGGTGAGTGTCTTGCAGCGTGAATCACAACTCAAGAACGCGCTCAGTGATGTCGATGCGGAAGTTGTCATTATAGATTGTCCGCCGGCGCTTGGCTTACTTACTATAAACGCGCTGACTGCGGCGACCGACGTACTCATCCCGGTTCAGGCCGAATACTTTGCACTCGAAGGCCTTGGCCAGTTACTGCAAACTATCCAGGCCGTGAAACAAGGCTTGAATCCGCGGCTGGAGATTTTGGGCGTGGTGCTTACTATGTACAACAAGCGCATCAGCTTGAGCGAACAGGTCCAGGCCGAGCTGCAGCAGCATTTCGGCGACAAGCTATGCAGAACGGTCGTACCAAGAAATGTGCGCTTGGCCGAAGCGCCTAGCTACGGCCGGACTATCTTTGAACACGATAAGTGGTCGAAGGGCGCGCGGGCGTATAAAAATCTGGCTGGCGAAATCGTTAAACGTTTGGATTGACATCGCTTCCGCACGGAGTATACTCGAAGCCATAAGAGGTTTGCCTGGACTAGGTTACGAAAGAGACATATGAAACGGTTCAAAAATACGTTTGTGACTGCTTGGCAACGAAAAATGGGTCGCTACCTGCCAGCTCTAGCGGCTATGGTAATAACCGGAGTTGTCGGTACGGCGTTGCTTTTCAGCTCTCATGCAGCTACGCCGACCGCTGCGTATGAAGCCGAAGCCGGCACCCGCAGTGGCAACGCTAGTCTGATTTCCGACAGTGGCGCCTCGGGCGGCTCGGCAGTAAAGTTTAGCAGTACTGCTTCCGCTTGCCCGGTCTCTACCCCGAACAAAGCCGATGGTCCCGACCCGTGGGGCGGGTGCTTTCCCGGTCCACTTACGACGGGAGTGCCGGCGGGTACGACACTCACTAGTTACTCTGGCTGTAGTGGCGGCGAGACTGTTATAACCACAGCGAACACGGTCATCGATAGCAAGACAGTCAACTGTACCATCATCATCAATGCCGCTAACGTCATGATTAAAAACACCAAAGTCAACGGTGGCGTCTTGCTCGATACCGATAACGCTAGCTCTAGCGGCTGGTCGTTCACCCTGCAGGACTCAGAGGTCGACATAGGTGTCGTGCAATTGGCGTCAGTTGCGGCCGGTAATATGACGGTCATTCGCTCGAACGTCCATGGTGGCGAAACGGCGGTGCAGTGCGAGGAAAAAAGTACCCACTGCGTCGTGCAAGATTCGTACTTGCACGGCCAGCAACTGCCGGTGAATGCTCAGTGGCATCTCGGTGGTATGCTGTCTGACGGTGGTGGTCCGATTACCGCGACGCATAATTACCTCATCTGTGACCAGCCGGCTGTTTATGACCCCGACGGCGGTTGTACGGGCGACTTCAACATGATTCCCAACTTCGCAACGGCTCACGATGTGACCGCGACGCATAACCTCTTCGGCGCGAATGCGAGTAGTGCGTACTGCACCTACGGTGGTGACAAACCGCCTTCTCCATACCCGCATGGCAACCACATGGTGTACCAGAACAATATCTTCCAAAAAGGTACCACGGGGCACTGCGCGGCGTTCGGACCGGTCGCCGACTTCAACTTCAGCGGTGTCGGTAATGTCTGGACCAACAACAAATACGACGACGGCACGACCATCGTCTGTACCGCCGCAGATGAGTGTATGTAACTGCCTGCTTCTCCTGGCCACAAGACGCTCATGTACCGATGGGCTATGAAATGAAACAGTTTAAGCATAGATTCACTGCACTGCAGGAAAAGAGATTCGGGCGATATGTTGTGTCTGTATCGGGGGTGGTGGTATTTGCCTGTCTAGGCACTTACTTACTTATGAGTTCTCACGCTGCGACTCCCACGGCGGCTTATGAAGCCGAAGCCGGCACCCGCAGCGGCAACGCCAGCCTGGCTTCTGACAGCGGTGCATCCGGCGGCTCGGCTGTCAAATTCAGCAGTACTGCCAGCGCCTGCCCGTCATCTACTCCAAATGTGCCTGACGGTTCCGACCCATGGGGCGGTTGTTTCCCGGGGCCGGCCAGCACGGGCTATCCGCATGGTCTCGCTGGCGACACACGGACACCGGTGACACTGACGACATACACGGGGCCTTGTACTGTTACTGCAGCGAATACGGTTATAGATTCCAAAACCATCAACTGCGACCTGGAAATCCAAGCGGCGAATGTCACCGTAAAGAACAGTAAGGTCAATGGAAGTGTACTAGTTTATACCGAAGATGCTTCGGCTGCCAACTGGTCGGCCACCATCCAAGATTCGGAAGTAGACAAGGGGACGGTGCAGTTGGCGGCCGTCGGAGCGGGCAATGTGACAGTGCTGCGTTCAAACATTCACGGCGGCGAAGCGGGGGTGCAGTGCGAAGAAAAAAGCGTGTTCTGCGTGGTGCAGGATTCGTACATCAATGGCCAGTACATTCCACCGGCTGGTGATTGGCACCTCGATGGCTTCCTGAGCGACGGTGGCGGCAACTTCCGGCTGACCCACAACTTTATCGTCTGCGATTCGCGAAGCAGCTCTATCGGAGGCGGCTGCACTGGTGACGTCAACCTTATCCCGAATTTCGGGACCGCTCACGACATCACGGTCGAATACAACCTGCTCGGCGCCAACACCGACGCCTCATACTGTACGTACGGCGGCGAAAAGGCGGGCACGCCGTACCCGCACGGCAACCACATTGTGTACCAGCACAACATTTTCCAGCGCGGCACCAATGGTCTCTGCGGGACGTATGGGCCGGTGACGGCTTTCAACTACGCCGGTACCGGCAATGTCTGGACCGACAACAAATGGTCCGACGGCACGCCGCTCTTGTGCGACGCTACGCACGATTGCAATTAAAAGTACCATCCCAGTGCCCTCGGCTAAGCTACCTCCAGGGTGCTTCAAAATGTGATGCCTATGGTCGTGTCGTACCATGGACTGCCGGCGGCAAAAATGGTAGGCTGTAAGGTAGAAAAGGGAGTGATATATGGCCGCGAAACAAACAGGCTTAGGCAGGGGATTCGGTTCGCTGATACCGCAGGATTTCGATACGGCGAAGCTGCTGGCCACTGAGGGCGAGCGTGTGGAGCAGATTGCTGTCACAGAACTCATGCCTAATCCGGATCAGCCGCGGACGGTGTTTGACGAGGCAGCGTTGGCCGAGCTGGCGGCATCCATCAAGCAGTACGGTGTCATACAGCCGCTGGTCGTGGCACCGGCTCAGAAGGGGTATCACATAATCGCTGGCGAACGGCGCTGGCGGGCGGCACAACAGGCGGGCCTTACAGCTGTGCCGGCGCTAGTACGGACGGCAAAACAGCAGGAGCGTCTGGAGCTTGCCATCCTGGAAAACGTGCAGCGGGTCGACCTGAGCCCCATAGAGACGGCTGTGTCGGTCGAGCGTTTACACCAGCAGTTCAACCTTAGCTACAAGCAGATAGCTGCCCGTCTCGGTAAAGCCGAGACCACGGTGAACAATATCGTGCGTCTTTTGCAGCTGCCGCCGGAAGCGCGCGGAGCTTTGAATAAAAAAGAAATCAGCGAAGGACACGCGCGCCAGATTCTGGCGCTTAAAGACATGCCGGAGGAACAGGCGGAGTTGCTGCGGCTTATCACCGAAAACGGTTGGTCGGTCAGGCAGGCCGAGCGCTTTGTAGTGACAGTAAAAGAAGGCTACAAAAAGACCGAATCGGCCGCTCGCGTCGCCACCGAAACCATCGAAACCAAGCGGCTGAGTCAGCGGTATGGGACGAAAGTGCGCGTCGTGCGTACTGCCAAGGGTGGCCGGCTGGAAATAGCTTTCACGGATGACACCGACCTTTCACGGCTCCTTACCGAACTCGAGCGTTAGGGATATATAAGGGAGGGGCTCGCTGTAGTCTAAGGGAAGGGCTCGCCCTTCCCAATCTACCTCGAAATGAATTCGAGGTAGATTCCCCATCCCCTAAAGCTCACCTGTCGGCTCGTTCGCTTTGCTCAATAGCTTCCTATCTCCTGAAGTTCGGGCTTACGTCCTTGTTCACTGCGCTCAGTACCTAATTAGAAGCGTTCGGCTTCGGAGAGGGGAAGTATGCGCATGATGAGCTTACCGACGATTTGACTGCTTTCTATGGGCCCGAAACTTCGTGAATCGCAGGAATTCGCCCGATGGTCACCCGAAACGAACAGCTGCGTCTTGCCGAGGGTGACGTCGGTATCTTCGTCCGGGTTGGAGTCGGTGAACAAGGCGGTGCCGGCTTTGCCGTACGGCAGGGTCGCATCCGGGTCAAAGCCGGAAGGGTGTTCGTGGTTGTACACCGTGTACTGTCCGTTTTTGTAGACGACATGCTCGCCGGGCAGGCCGATAACCCGTTTTATAATCTGCCTGCCGCTTTGGCCGCAAGCCGACAAATCTCCCTCGTTTACGATGACTATATCGCCGCGGTTCGGTATGTATTGTTCGCCAGCCAGCTTCGCCCAGCTGCGCGAACCCTTCCAGACAATGAGCCTATCTTTGTCTTGCAGCGTATTCTGCATACTCATGCCTTCCACTTGGTACGACTGGAACACAAATACGGTCAAGAACACCGCAATAAGTGGCGCCAGTACCAGCACGCCGATGTTAGCCGCAATGCTTCGCCACCGTTTGGGTTGCGGTGTCGGAGTCTCGGCGGTTTCGTCCTCTGTCGTCATGAGTATAATTTTAGCGTACGTGACCCGGACTGGCTAGAACCGTTCTGCTTTCGAAAGGGGCAGTATGCGGACCACGAGCTTGCCGACGACTTGGTCGGTTTTTATGGGCCCGAAAATACGGCTATCGAGTGAATTGCTGCGGTTGTCACCACAGACGAAGAGCTGATTGTCTTTGAGTGTCACGTCTACGTTGTCTGCCGTCGTAGTAATGCCCGCTTCTTTGGCGTATGATAGTGTGTCATCAGGCTGGAAACCTTCCGGATGCTCGTCGTTATATATGGTTATGGTATTGTTTTTGACCACCACGTGGTCGCCGGGCAGGCCAATGACGCGCTTCACGAGCTGCTTGGTGTCGGCGCTGTCGCCGTACTGCGAGAGGTTCGATTGGCTGAATATGATGATATCACCGCGCTTCGGCACATACTGGTGGCCAGTTATTTTCGCCCAGGTTCGCGGCAACTTCCAGACAATGAGCCGGTCATTGTTGTGCAGGGTTTCCTGCATGCTCGGGCCATCGACTTGGTACGACTGGAACACAAATACGGTCAGAAACACCGCGATAAGCGGCGCCAGCAGCAGCACCCCGATAGTAGACAATGTACTACCGATACGGCTTTGCTTGGGTGGTTCTGGTGCAGATGCCTGCGAAGATACTGGTGCAGGCTGACCTGCATTCGGATTACTGTTCGGATTCACTCGCCACAGTATACGCCATTTTCCGGAAAATTGCATGGGCGTACATAGTCATATCTTGGGTTCCATTCCGCCTAAAGTCCGCTGATGTTGTGAAGTTATGCCGTTGGTTTACCTTGAGCAGTATGCACGGTATAATGACAAGGACGCTTATGGATATAAACAGCCCACAAAAACGGCAAGGGGTACGGCCACGCAGATTGTATGGTCCGGTGGCGGACGGGACGCCCGTGTTCCAGAAACCGCGGCAGTCCGCTGGCAGGCCGAAGCCGGCGGCGCAAACCACCCAGAAATATCCGGTTCCTCGCTATAGCGCCCCGGAACGGCCGAAGCGCGTCGTAAAGCGCAAAGGTATGTTGCGCAAGACGCTTGTACGGGGTGGGGTCTTTTTGTTTTTCTGCTGCCTGATAAGCGGTGGGCTTTTTTCGTGGCGGGCGTATACGAACGTGCACAAAGTATTTCACGGTACGACGACCGTGGCAGCGCTCTCTTCAAAGCCGGTGGCACCGACGATGCTGAAAGGTGAAGGCGATGGCCGCGTAAACGTGTTGCTGCTCGGTATCGGCGGCAGCGACCACGCCGGCGGTGACCTGACGGACAGTATCGTCGTCATGAGTATAGACCCGGTGAACAACACGGCTGCGATGGTCGGTGTGCCGCGCGACCTGTGGGTCAAAATGCCGGTAAACTACTTCGGCCCCTACCAGAAAATAAATGCCGCCTACAGCAGCGCCAAATACAAATTCCTCGGTAAGGTCGACCTGAGCAACAAGAATGTCGATGCCATGCAGGCCGGCCTGCAGGCGAGCGACCAGGCTATAGAAAACGTCCTCGGCATCCCCATTCATTACAATGTGCTGGTGAATTTCCAGGCGTTCCGGCAGGCGGTCGACGCTGTCGGCGGCGTGACGGTCGATGTGAAAGAGCAACTGTACGACCCGACCATGGCCTGGGAGAACCACTGGAACCCAGTGCTTGCAGCCGCCGGAGTACAGCAGATGGACGGTGTCAAAGCGCTGATGTACGCCCGCTCGCGCGAAACCAGTTCCGACTTCGCACGCAACGAACGCCAGCGGCAGATTCTGCTGGCGCTCAAGGACAAGGTGCTGACGGCCGGCACGCTCAGCAACCCGGCGAAGATAGATGCGCTTATGAACGCACTTGGCGACAATGTCTATACCGACATCAGTACCCAGGCTGCGACCCGCATGTACGAAATATCCAAGAAGATAGACGACACCAAGATAGCCTCGCTGGGCTTCGCGCAGCCTCCGAACATCCTGGTTACGACTGACAGTGTCGGCACGGCTTCGGTAGTGCGGCCGAAGGCAGGCTTCGACAACTATGGTGATATCCAGGCGTTCGTGCGTTCGCAGCTGCCGGACGGGTACATTGTGAAGGAAAAGACGCCTATTGCTGTTCTGGCGCCGACACAGAACTCGGCCGACGCGCAAGCGGCGTTGCTGAAGAGCTATGGGTACACGGTAGTTTCGAGCGGGGTCACGACTGCGCCGGCCGATGGCAAGCCGAGGTTGTTCGATTTGTCCGGCGGCAAGAGTACGTATACCAAAAACTACCTCCAGAAACGCTACGGTGTGATTGCGGCGACCAACCTGCCGGATGGTACGACTTTGCCTTCGGGCAACCCGAAGTTTGTTATAATAGAGCCTAAATGAGGCCCTTACTTACTAAGCTGACTCCGAGCAAGGGGTTTTCGCAGCTCCTGCACTTATTGTTCAATATAACCTTGCCATTTCTGGTGTTTTTGTTCGTGCGCATCGGCTTTGTCCAGCTGGCCTTCAGCCTTATCCTGTTAAGTAAATGGAGGATGTTTGCGGTGCGGCCCCGCTTTTGGCTGGCCAATATACGGGCGAACGCCGTAGACATCATCATCGGTCTTTCCATCCTGGCCTTCCTGGTTTCGACGAACAGTGAATGGCTGCAACTGGTGTGGGTTGGAATTTGGGCGGTGTGGCTGATCTTTATCAAGCCGAGAAGCAGTGTGCTATGGGTGTCGCTCCAGTCGCTCATCGGTTTCACTACGGGGCTGATGGCCTTGTTCCTGGTGTGGGACGATGGGTCGCTGCTCGGTCTGGCGCTGGCTACCGGTCTGTTGTGCTTTTTCGCGGCGCATCATTTCTTCGATAGCTTCGACGAACCGTACACGCGGCTGCTGGCGTACATCTGGGCCTGGTTCGGTTCGGCGCTGGTCTGGGTGCTGGCGCACTGGCTCCTGTTTTACGGGCCGGTCGCACAGCCGACGCTGTTGCTCGTAACCATCGGGTTCGGCCTCGGTACCTTGTATTACCTCGACCACTTCGACCGCATGACAGTCGGTCTGCGGCGACAGTTCATTTTCATAATGGTCGCGATAGTGCTGGTGGTACTGACATTCTCCAGCTGGAGCGATAAAATCGTTTAGCAAGTAGCAAGTAGCAAGTAGCAAGTAGCAAGTAGCAAGGGGGATATAATGGCACTAGCAGATACAGACAACCAAGGTACGGAGAAACCGGTTTCGGAAGCCTCGGGCGCACCGGCTAGACCGGCCGCAGTGACGCCCAAGAAGGCACCTGCGACTAAAAAAGTAAGCTTTGAAGTACCGGTGCCGAAAATGCCCGTCGGCCCAAGCCCGGCGACACGGTCGAAGCTGCTCAATGGTGCGCTGGCGCTACTGGTAGTGTTCGGCGTCGGCTTCGGGGGCGGATGGCTCGGTGCGGCCAGCCATAACGACAACGGTACGGCGAACGTCTCTACCCAGAAGACGGTGCTGACCAGCCAGAGTGCGCTCATCAGCTCCATCGCGAAAGAAGTCGGGCCGAGCGTGGTTTCGGTAGACGTGACGACCCAGACGGCTTCGTCGCAGAATTCCGTTTATAATTATCTCTATGGCGGTGGTGGTAGCCAAACGCAAGAGGGCGCCGGAACGGGTATGATACTGACCAGTGACGGGCTGATTATGACTAACCGTCACGTAGTGCCGAGCGGTACGACCAGCGTCAGTGTGACGCTCAGCGACGGTACCGTATACAAGGACGTGAAAGTCGTCGGTCGGACGAACGATAGCGACAGCCTGGACGTGGCATTCCTGAAAATCCAGGATACTAAAGGTAAGACACTGACCCCAGTCAAGCTAGGGGATTCCAGCAAAGTGGTCGTGGGTGATTCGGTCATCGCCATCGGCAACGCGCTTGGCCAGTTCCAGAACACCGTGACGAGCGGCATCATCTCCGGCTATGGCCGGAGCGTGACGGCTGGCGACGAAAGCGGTAGCTCGACCGAAAACCTCGACAACTTGTTCCAGACCGATGCAGCCATAAACCCCGGCAACTCGGGTGGACCGCTCGTGAACCTGAACGGCGAAGTCATAGGTATGAACACCGCGGTGGCGGGCGAGGGTGCCCAGAACATCGGTTTCGCTATACCTATCAACGACCTTAGCGGCTTAGTAGCCAGCGTCAAAGACACCGGCAAGCTCCAGCGTCCGTACCTGGGTGTCGTGTATGTGCCACTGACTGACGACTTGGCGAAGCAGTACGACCTAAGCGTCACCCGCGGTGCATACATACCGAAGTCAGCCGATTTGGGGCAGACGACAATCATCGCCGGCGGTCCGGCAGAAAGCGCTGGCTTGCAGGAAGGTGACGTCATAACCAAGGTCGACGGAACCGAGATAAACGAAACGACCAGCCTGACTTCGCTGCTTGGCAAGCATAAAGTCGGCGACAAGGTTACGCTGACCATCGTCCGCGACGGCAAAACCATCACGAAAGACGTGACGCTTGGCGCGGCGCCCAGCAGCGATTCTTAGACTGCTGAGGTAGGGAGCGTAAAAACCTGTATAAAGTCGTCGGTTAGTTCGAGAGAATAACCGGCGGCTTTTGCTATAGCGGCCAGGGTCTCGTGCTGAGGGGGGAGGGACTCGGTGAGGATGTACTGTGGCTTCCGTGAAAGGTTGGCGGTTTGCGTGAAAAGTTTTCGGTAGGGGTCCAGACCGTCGGGGCCGCCGAAGAGGGCGTGGCGGGGCTCGTGGGTGGCAGCCCGGTTTATCTGGAAGTTATCTGGGACGTACGGAAGGTTGCAGAGGAGTATATCGTATGTCGTAGGGCGTATTTCGTATAAGGGCTGCAGAAGAGAACCATGGAGGAAGGTTATGTTAGCGCCGAGTTTCGCGGCGTTGGCCTGAGCGGTTTTCAGGCACTTTTCGTCGATGTCGGTGGCGATGACGTGGGCTTCGGGGAATTCTAGCTTGGCTGTGATGGCAATCGCGCCTGACCCCGTCCCAATATCTGCAATCACAATCTCACTGTCATTCCGGGCTTGGTCCGGAATCCATGCGGGTTGGTTAACGTCCGTCTTATCAGAACGCATGGGTCCTGAAACGAGTTCAGGATGACAAGGCACAAGGGTTTTGAGGAGGTCGATGATGGTTTCGGTTTCGGGGCGGGGGACGAGCGTATGAGCGTTTACCGCGAACTCCCGGCCGTAGAATTCGGCTTTGCCGCGGAGGTAGGCAAGGGGAACATGTTTGGCCCTTTGAGCAACTTTTGTATTCAACTTTTTCGAAACCGACCCATGTAATTCATACTCCGGATGCGAAAGCAGCCACGCCTTATCCTTGCCCAGCTCATCGCTCAAAAGCACCAAACAATCCAGCCGCGCCGTGCTTACACCAGCTTTTTCGAGCTCGCTAGTTTGTGCCGCTAACCATGTCTGTATATTCATTTCTCAAGTTTTTATGAACAATGAACAAAGAGCAATGAGCGGGCTCATTTGGAACTCCGTGAAGTGCCTGAAGCCGATTCTATGGTGCGAGTTTTCTTCCAGATAAGTTTAGCGAGCTGCTCGCCAAGTCCATAGATGGGCGCACAATCATCCCGATTCAATAACTTTTCATCGACACTAAATTTGATTATGAATTGAGATTCTTTGAGTGACCCATAAGCTATCTTTAAGAATTGCGCACGGGATTTTATGCTTTGTCGTCCGTGTCCTTCGACTATATTCAGTGGTACTGAGAGCGACGCGCGTTTGAGCTGCGAAGTGATTCCGAACATCTCATCTTTCGGCAGTTTGCGAGCAGCCGTGTATACCGCATGAGCATAAGATTCTGCTTTTTCAAGAATGATATCACGCGAAAGTGTGCTTTCTTTGCTAGAATCGGGTTCTGCTGACGCGTTCATTGCTCTTTGCTCATTGTCCCTGGTTTATGAGCTGGCGTTCGTAGTCGGCGAGCTTTTCGATGAGGTCGTCGATGTCGCCGTTCAGCGCGCCGGGGATGTTGCTGCGTGAGTAGCCGATACGGTGGTCGGTTATACGGTCTTGCGGGAAGTTGTAGGTGCGGATTTTTTCGGAGCGGTCGCCGGAACCTATGAGCGCTTTGCGGGCGTCCGAGAGCTGCTTCTGTTCTTCCTCAATTTTGATTGCCAGCAAACGCGAGCGCAGCACGCCCATTGCCTTGGCTTTGTTTTTTATCTGCGACTTTTCGTCTTGGTTAGCGACCACCAAGCCAGATGGTATGTGGGTGATACGTACGGCGGAGTCAGTGGTATTTACGGACTGACCGCCATGGCCGCCGGAACGGTAGACGTCTATACGCAGGTCATTCGGGTTGATTTCTATGTCAGTTTCTTCGGCTTCTGGCAGAACGGACACAGTAATGGTTGAAGTATGAATACGCCCTTGGCTCTCGGTGCTTGGCACACGCTGCACGCGGTGCACGCCAGCTTCGAACTTCAGTTGTTTGTATATATCATCGCCGCGGACGGCGAAGACGATTTCTTTGAACCCGCCGACTTCACTCGGACTTTCCGAGATAAGTTCGACTTTGTAGTTATGTGTTTCGCACCAGCGGGTGTACATGCGGTACAGGTCGGCCGCGAACAGGCTGGCTTCGTCGCCACCCGCAGCAGCGCGAATTTCGATTATTGCGTCCTTTTCGTCGTTTGGATCTTTGGGCGTGAGTGCTTCGGCTAACGCTTCATCGTTCGTAGTGATTTTCTCGGCCAGGTCGGCCAGTTCCAGTTCGGCCATTTCTTTCAGTTCGACATCATCGCCGGCTACAAGCTCTTCGGCGGCTTGTTTGTCGATAGCCAGTTTTTTGCGTGTGTCGAACAGGCCTACTATAGACTCCAGCTTCGCTTGTCGCTTGGCGAGTTTGGGGTAGGAAGGGTCGCTGTAAATGCCAGGGTCTTGCAGCTTTGCTTGCAGCTCGGCATATTCGGCTCGTAGTGCTTGTTCTTTCTGTTCCATAATTATTCTCTAGACGTTCAGTATATATAAAAACCGCCCGGAATGCAGATTCTCGGGCGGTTTTGGAAAACGTAGCTACTTAGCTTCTTTGTCGGCGGCTTTCGCAGACTTGGCAGCAGCACGGCTGGCAGCTTTCTTGGCGGCAGCAATACGTGCGTCTTTGGCTTTCTGGGCGGCTTCGGCACGGGCTTTAAACTTGTCGACGCGGCCTTCGATGTCGACGATGCGCTCTTCACCGGTGAAGAAGGGGTGAGAGCTGGCAGAAATGTGCACACTGACGAGCGGGTATTCGACGCCGTCGAGCTTGATAGTTTCGTCGGTAGCGACCGTCGAACGGGTCAAGTACGTGGTCTTGTTGTTCAGGTCCTGGAACACGACCAGGCGATAGTTCTTGGGGTGAAGATCTTTCTTCATTAGGGCTTTCCTCTTGCTCTATACTTGTTCTCTTAGCTGGGGGCCGGTTAGCGGCGAGCGAAACGCAGTCGGCATCCCATGAATCAGCGTTCAGTATAGCACCTCTGTTATTTTTGTGCAAGCTGCACCGGCGCGGCGAAGCATAGACTTTTTGTGGCGGGCTTTGGTATACTGGCTGTAAATGCGAAAGGATAAGCAGTAATGGCACGGCTACCAGTACCCGGCAGCGACGACGGTCAGTGGGGGACTATACTGAATGATTATCTGGCACAGTCGCTGGCGGGCGACGGTACGCTCAAGGCCGGCGTAGTCGGTACTGCGAATATCGCCGATGGTGTGGTTTCCGAAGCCAAGCTCGATGCAGCCGTACAGACCAAACTGAATAGCGGCGGTGGCGGTGGCGTGAGCAGTGTAAACGGCCAGACTGGCGCCGTGACGCTCACCAAATCAGACCTGAGTCTCGGCAATGTGGACAACACCAGCGACGCAACCAAGAACTCGGCGTCAGCCACGCTTACCAACAAAACGCTGCAGAGTCCGAACATCAACAAAGTTTCCAACCTGACGTCGAACGGCCTTGTTAAAACGTCGGGTGGCGACGGCACGCTGGGCGTAACGGCTCTGCCGTCGGACGCTACCAAGTTTCTCGATGGTACTGGCAGCTTTACCACGCCGCTGGCGGTGCTGACCGACAAAGGCGCCTTTACGCCAAGCACTACGTATACCCAGGGCGACATCGTAACGTATCAGTACGCCCGTTGGTACCGCAAAACGACCGGTTCAGGTGGTGTCAGCTTTACCGCTTCGCAGTGGATACACCTGGGGCTGTATGCGGTCGGCACGACCAGCGACCCAGGTGGCGGCATGCTGTGGGTAGATGTGAGCTAGCCCTATGGCACTGCTCTCGGAATACGGTTTCAACGAAGGCGCCGGCAGCACGACTGCCGATTCGAGCGGTAACGGCTACAATCTGACGACCGACGGTACTGGTTGGGTGGTCGGCGGCCACACGAACGGTGGCGGCAAAGAACAGTTCACCGGTGTCCTTGGCCCGAACACTTCGCAATCTACGTGGACGGTGATGGCCTGGGTCAAGCGGAGCGGCATTACGTCCGTATATGGAGCTATCGTCTCCAACAACGGCAATTTCTACTTCGAGTTATCTCACGGCGGGGACCAGGCGGAATGTTATTCCGGCAACGGGACGTTCCCGCAAAGCGCCCAAGGTGCAATCGCCGACAACGCCTGGGTACACCTAGCCGCGACGCGTAAAAGTGACGGTACGTCCACATTATATCTGAATGGTACGTCCGTATCGGTAGGTCAGGGGAATGCTATGAATTTCGGTTCCGGCACGTGGTATATCGGTGGTGCCGCAGGCAGCTCCGCCTACACGTTGAACGGTGTCGTCGATGACCTTCGGGTGTTCGACCAAGAACTGACGCCCTCCGAAATAACTACCTGGATGAACACTCCGGTCGGTGCTTCAACACCGAGTGGTCGCAAGTTCCGCTTGGGCACAACGCCCAAACCTATAAAACTTGGTAGCACTGAAGTCTTCCTCGGTTCTTAGGGTCGATACTAACGATGGTGTGATAGAAAAAATACCCCGGCAGTTGCACGGGGTATTTCGTTTTGGATAGTGCGATTAGCTGAAGTTTGCGCCGACGAGCGAGCCGAACCAGGTCGTGCCGCCGTCGAGGCTTTCAAACACCAGCACGTCGATAGCGTTGGCGCTCGTCGTGAGCGTCGGGGCGCTGCCGCCGGCCCACTTTACGGTCGGCCACGTAACGGTGCGACCGCCGGTAGCGTCTTGCTTTATGTAGACGCTGAACGCGCATGCCTTACCGCTGGTGGCGCCACTGAAGGTGAACGTGACGTTGCCGGTAAGAGTCAGGTTGAAGACATTGCCGTTTGCCAGATTCAGCGTGGTTGCGCCGGTAGCCGTAGCATTGGTGACGACTGTTTCCTGGCCGCCGCCGTTGGCGAGCGCAACAGTACCTACCATTGCCTGGTTGGACCATTTGCCCAGGTTGCTATACACCAGAATATTGTTGGTTGCAGGGTTATTAAGTGCGGCGTCTGTCGCTGTTGCGATACTACTGCTGCCGCTACCGCCTCCTCCGAATCCCATATGCTGACTCCTTTTACGTTATGTACTAACTAGTCTTATAGTATAAGCATTACCAGTCATAATTGTACACCACATATGCATCCGCAACGGAACATTTATTGTAAAAAATGCTAAACCAAGCATAAAAGCATCCCATTGCAGTTGCATCGTATGATATTGTCTAGTATCATCGGTTAGTAAGCGTAAGTGCAATTATTTGCGATTAATAAAGAAAGTAGTAAGAAGGGCGAACACATGGCACGATTACCAAATCCAGGCAGTGACGACGGGCAGTGGGGTAATATACTTAACGACTTCTTAGGGCAGGCACATGATACGGCAGGTGCGCTGAAGAGTAGTATCGTCGGTACGGCGCAGATTCAGGATGGTGCCGTTACCGCAGCGAAGCTTTCTGCCGCCGGCCCAACCGCAGGCCAGGTTCTTTCGTATACCGGTAGCGCACTTGGCTGGTCCACGCCGTCGGGTTCCGGCTCGGTGCCCGATGCCGATGCCTCAACGAAGGGTCTGGTGCAGCTCGCCGGCGATTTGACTGGCTCGGCCGCCACTCCGACAGTTGCGAACAACGCTATAACGACCGCCAAAATCAACAACAACGCGGTTACGTACGCCAAGCTCTCGGCTACCGGCGCTACCAGCGGTCAGGTACTGAGCTATAACGGTTCGGCGCTGACGTGGGTGACGCCATCTGCGGGTGGTGTGACTACGGTCAATGGCCAAAGCGGCGCGGTCACGCTTGCCAAATCTGACGTCGGACTCGGGAACGCCGACAACACTTCCGACGCTACTAAAAACGCCGCTTCTGCAACGCTGACGAACAAGACTATCTCTGGCGCAAGCAACACGCTCAGCAACATCCCTGAAAGCGCCGTGACGAACCTGACGACCGATTTGGCTGCCAAGGCCACGGACAGCGCCGTCGTACACAACACCGGCGCCGAAACGGTCGCCGGCGTAAAGACCTTTTCGTCTTCGCCCATCGTACCTACGCCAACTACGGGCACACAGGCCGCCAATAAGACATATGTCGATGGCGTTGTCGCAGCAGGCGCTGCCGACGCGACTACGAGCTCCAAAGGTATCGTACAGCTCGCCGGCGACCTCGCCGGTACGGCTACGTCTGTTTCTGTTGCGAAAATCAAGGGCATAACCCTGCCTGCAAGCGCACCGACGAACGGTCAGGTTCTGACTGCCACTGGCGCGACGACTACTTCATGGTCGACGCCGAGCGGTGGTGGTGGCAACGGCGCCCGTTCGGTTACGGCCATAAAGACGTCTGCTTATACGCCGGCGGCCGGTGAATATGTCATCGTGAACCCAACCAGCTCCGGCTTTACCGTTACGCTTCCTACGAGCCAGGCATCTGGTACGTGGATAAGCCTGAAAAACATCGGTACGAACAGCAACGCAGTGCTCATTGTTCCTGGTGGCTCAGACAAGATTGAAGACAGCGGTAACTACGATGGTCTGTCGGTCTCGCTGAACAGCGGTCAGACTTGTATGGACTTCATCTACGATGGCACGAGCCGTTGGTACCGCGTCGGTTAAACCGCTTGGTACGCAAACGAAAGCGCCCTTCGGGGCGCTTTTTACTTCTTCAATCGATACGGACATATCGTTCACTCCTTTTAGTCGTTCATAGTTAAAAGGGCTGAGGGCAAAGGGCAAAGTTCGCCTTTCGCAGGACAGACTTTGCCCTTTGCCCTAATTTTCGGGTTTGCCGGTAGGGGAGTTCGCTTATCCACCGGGGACGATGGGCGGTTTTTTGTTGTGGTTTTCCGGGTGCTTGGCCGATTCTTCCGCCATAGACTGCAACACCATGTCCCGCAAGCTCTCGCCCATGTGGGACGGGGCAGGGGCCGGTTCGTGCGCCTTGCGGTGTCCTTTGTGGTGTGCGACGGCGGTGACGACGGCCTGCGGTTCGGGGCTGACTGCTGGTGTCGGCTGCGAGACGTACGGGGAAGGCATGGGCGTTGCGTAGTCTGCCAGGTATGCTTCTGCTTCCTTTTCGCGGCGTCGCTTGCGCCATATGACCCACCACACGATGCCGCCAGCGAGCAGCAGTAAAATGCAGAGGAGTACCGGCAAGGCTGCGCTACTCTTGGTGCCAGACTGGCCTTTCTTAGAGGCGGTTTGAGCCGTCTTTTGCAGTTTGGAAAGGTCGATAGTGTCTGTCAGCACGGCGTTACCAGTCGCCGAGTTCTCTTTAGCGGAACTGGTAGTAAAGTCTTCCGAGTAGTTCATGCCAGCGTAGGTGAAGACGGCGCTGTACGAACCGTTCCCCATATCGGTGAACGTCACTTTGCCATCCTTGCCGCTGGTTACCGCCTTGTTCTTGCCGAGCTGGACTTTGACGCCGCTGACGGGTTTGCCTGAGCCGTCGGTGAACAACAGTGTTACGGTGTAGCTTTTGGTCGTAAAGGTGGCGTTCACCGAGGTGGTCGTTTGCTTGTCGAGCGTGCGTACTATCTGGTAGGTGTAGGTGGTTTTGCCCGTCAGATTCTCGAGCTGCACAGTCGCGGTCGCGCCGGAAATCTTCTGGACTTCACTTGAGCGGTCTAGGCTGTCTGCATCGGTTCCATAGCGGACGTACAGGCTGGTGGCATTGCCGGCAGGGATACTAAGCGTCGCGACGGTGGTGCCAGGGGTGACGGTGGCGTCAGCCTCGCCCGAAAGGGTGGGTGCTGCGGGGGTCGTCGTCTTCGGCGTCGAGGTCTTGGGTGTGGTTGTTTTTGGTGTTGTCGTCTTTGGCGTTGTGGTCGTAGGCGCCGGGGTCGGTGTCGGTGTCGGTGTCGGGGCAGGGGCTGTCGCCAGGCAGGCGTCAGGTACTTTTTTGGCGGTGGTGAATATCGTTTTGGCTGCACCTTCACCAGGGAAGGTAAAGTTATCGTTTACCTGCAGCGTGGTGTTCGCCCCGGCGCCGACGTTCGTGACAGTGCCCGATACGGGTTGCGAAGTGCCCTTGTAGAGGCCGCTGATTTCCAATCGCCAGCCGTATGTGCCCATCTTCGGTGCGCCGGCGTAGTAAGTGTCTATCCACGAATTGACCTGGGCGACACGGTACGTCGAAATATTGCTTGCCAGCGTCCACGATCCGGAGCCGACCTTTACGGTTACGTACGGTTGGTCGCCGGCGTTCGATTCGGGGTCGTAGGCCCAGCCGTACAGTACGGTATGGTCGTTTTCGAGTGCGCAGTAATCCGCGTAGGCAGTCGGGTTGCTGCTGTAGCTGGCAGCGAAGCTGGCGCGGAGGAAATACGTGCCTATGCCACCGAACATCACTGCCGTTACCACAGCTACCCCAAAATGGTTAAAAATATGCCGGAACCGTGAGTTTTTCATATCTGTTTTAGGTTATACCTCCAGTATACGATAAAATACGGTTTTCGTGCTATGCTTCGACGTCGATGCCGCCGTAGCTGCTCGTCTCGTGGCCGTACTTGGCCTGGTATTGAGCGCTCCAGACTTCTTCTTCAGCGCGTGCATCCGCAGCGCTAATATAGCCGTGCCTGTTCGACCATTCTATTTGTCGGAGTGTGCGGCGGTCTTCTACCTCGAATTTTGGATTAATGGCGTGCATGCGGGCGGTAAAGGCCTCGAGCGATTCGCCGACAACTTTACTGGAACGAGACAGTTTTTCTGTCATTTCATAAGCTATGCGAACGGTCTTGCCCTCAGCGGCAATAGTATCTGCAACTTCCAAGATTTCAGCGGGGTTATATTGGCTGGGAGAACCTTCGGCTATAGAGGGCAGAGTAACGCGGGCAACGTCACCTATGGACACACCCGGAATTTGGGCTTCAATGTAGAGTTGCTTGGTCCAGTTTGGATTTTTGTGGGCAAGATAATATGCATATCCCTGAACGGCGTCATCGTGGTTCAGCTGAATCTCTTTAGCGTGGCTGGCTGTGTGGCCAGGCGCAAACAGGCGGTCTGTGGAGTCTCCGGCCGTGTACGTAGCGCGAGCCTCTGCTTCATCGGTCAATTCGACCAGCACCTCGCCGTAGCCGCTCGCAACGCCACCGCCACTTACATGTTCGCTCGTAAGAGCACCGTATACCAGTGGAGGCATAAAAATGTTGTCGTGGTGTGCGTACCCCAACATAGATTCGGCCGTTACTTTGTTTTGCGAAGGGGCATTGCCTGTGCTGGTGGAGCGGGCAAGTGCAACCTCATTTTGATTCATGAGGCGGCCGTTGGAGCCAGGCGCGAACATAGCTTTTACGGCTCGCAGGCTGCGATTGACGCCTATGTGAACACTTTCGGTGTTAATGCTGGCTGCCTCTTGTTTTATAGTGTCGGCTGAAAGGGTGTGCTGAGAAAGCTCATTCAGGAACTGGTCGAGATTCTGGGCTGATTGTTCATCGCTGATTGTGAGTGCTTCTGCTTGCTCTGTGGTTGCTTGTTCGGCGGCAGAAAGTTCCGTTTCCAGCTTTAGGCGTAGATTGGGGCTAGCTATTTCCCCTAGTATGGTGTGTGCTTTTGTGTTGTCGCCGCCAAGCGATGCTTCTACTGCACCGTACATACGGAGAGCGTCCTGCAGAGCGGGTGTGGTTTCGATTTCATCGTGAACCTCGCGACTGCCGCTAGAAGCATAGGTACGGAAGTTTGCGAGAATTGGTCGCAGTGTGGACGTATCTGTCTCGCTACCGGCTGCCAGGGTGTTTTCGTAGCGTTCCATCGCATCACCGATGCGGCCACCACGTTCGTGAGGAGGAAGGTACGTACCGTCATCGTTGACTTCCAACCGGGCAATAGCGAAATCCAGCTCATAGCGGGCAAGGTTAGGGTCAACCTGCTCGGGGCTGAGCGGTACTTGTTGTGGCATGGTTTCGTGGGCGACTGACATATTGTTTAGTTTATTTGTTTTTTGGTGAACTTTCAGTAAATAATTTATCACACTTATGCTTTTTTGTCAATCAAATTGTACAGTTACGAATCGCACTCAATTGCACATCTATACCATAAGGACTATACTTTTTCTTGTAAACCTGATCTAAAATAAAAAACATGCATCAAAATGGCGAGCAACACGATACCTCCGCTGACCCCAGGCAATTACCTGACGGCCCAGACGGTGCTATGCCTGTAGAACAAGCACAGGCTTCTCTGACTTATGGGGATGTGCTTGCGCAGCATCCGGAGATGCACCCGTTGTTGGTCGAACACGTCGAACGGCTGGCGGCGGGGGAGCTCTCGGCTGTCACCGTACCACCCGCATCACTCGAGACGGTAGATAGTGCTACGCTTTTGGATGCTGAAGCAAATATCTCACATCATGATTGGGGCAGGATTGGCGCTGAATCAAGCCCAAGTGACGCTCATGACGTGGCGCATAATACGCTCGCTGCAAAATTCGGGGCGACAAACGCCGACCCTGCCACGAAGCTGGAGGTTGCAGTTGAGGCAGAGCTTGGAGCTGGTGCCGTTACAACAGAAACGCCTTCGGAAAAAACTATAACAATAGTTCACGACTCGCCCGATGCCACCTCGGCGCATGAAAGCGCGCAGAATACGGACGGCGAACGTGGCGAGTCCCCAGGCATGCCACCTGGTTGGGGCAAACTCACCGACACGAATGTTTCGGACCGAGAGTTCATGTCCAAGCGACAGGAGCGCATCGACCAGTTGCTGTCTGGTGAAGTCGGCGAGCAGGTGGTTGATACTTTGTTAACCGAAGGGTTGTGGGACGCATTCCATAAAGCGCCCGAGAAATTCCCCGAAGCTATACACCAAAAGCTTGTTGAGAGTATGGCAGAGAACGGTATATCTGGGTTTATAGACAAATGGGATAAGCTACCGGGTGTACTGACCGGGGCGTAGTCGGTCGCAAGCTCATCGCTGCGGGCAAGCAACTGTCTGTTGCTTTGCAGCTGGAAAGCTTCCCGAACCAAGACGAATTAGTCAGCGGGCTTATGGATCCATCGAACTACGACGCGGCTCAAATAAAGGCGGAAGCGTTGGCAACGGACGCGTTTGCGGCTTCTCGTGGTGGATGGGGCGGCGAGCCCAAGCCTGACACGCCCGAACGCTCGGAACGGCGAGGGGGTGTAGATCCGGTAGTGGCTAGGCAAATCGCAAAAATGGGTGAAACACTTCTAGGGAAGTACGATCCTCAAACATGCCCAATCGATGTACGGGCGGTCACGGATGGTATGTTGCGCGTAGGTGAAGCGGGGACGCTTTTGTGGTCGCTCCAGCGCCTCAGTCATTACCATTCCGAATCTATAAACCTCTCGCCGGATTCCTTGAAAAAATTAGTCGATGATATGGAATTGCACTTCACTGAATTCAACGAAGTCAAAGCTTTGTTTGACCAAGAAGGGCAGGCGGACCGAGTGGTTGATATGGTGCACAACCCCGGAGTACGGCCTTCAGGGTTCAACACTGGCGAAAAAGCGACGGATTGGAACGGGCTTACGCAAGCACTCGAAGAAGGCAACTTAACACAAAGTCAGCTTCGCGAGGTAGCTGGTACCCTAGCGCGTAAAGACGGGTACCAGCTCGTCACCCAGTTGAAGTTTCTTGGCGCGCAAGAAGCCCTCGATACACAGTTGATCATAGAAGCGTTCGACAAATGTGCGGCAGATGGACCTAAGGGAGTTGGGGTTCGGCGGATGATTCTTGAGGGAATCGAACATTTCGATGCCGACACTGTTAAATTTGCAAAAATGTCACGCGATTTACTAGGCGGAGAAACGAGTACCGAACTACTACGGGCAATGGTCGATATCAACGGTGGCGAAGTTACGGACTACCTTAAAGATATTGGTATCAATGCTACGGGCGGGAAGGGCGAACAACGGTTGCGCCAGATGATTGCGGATACGCGCACCCAACTACTTGAGCTTGAGGTCGGCGAACAAGCGCTCGCCGAAATTATTGCAAACCCTATTAAAGTAGATGTGCTTAAGGCAGTAACTCGTTACGAAGGCTCTGAATTCGGGCCGAGTGATTCAAATAGCCTCCGTGAATTAATGAAGTACCACATAGCTGCTGCTGCGGATGGCCGCATCGAAGCGTTGGGGTCGGAATACCAACCGAGCGAGACCATTGCACTCGATGTCATGGCTTGGGACGGAGACGGCAAGGCTGCGGAACGGGCCGAACAAGGTGGGGTAGATGAGTGGTCGAAAGGCTTGATCGAGCAGTACGGTGTACTGCGAGACGATTTAGAGCAGGCAGTAGCTGCCTATGACAAGGGTGAAAGCATTGGCCAGGGCATCGACGCTCTTCGTAAGGGTATCGAAACCTCCATAGCTGCGCTCGACGAACAACTCGACAATCCGTCACTGCCTGAACGGGCAAAGGAGAACTTCCGCACACGCCGTGACCAACTCCAAACTTTGGTTACACCAGCCGATCCGGATAAACCAGGCCAGTACCCCCTCCGCTCCGTGCGTTCACTTGAGCAAAATTTCCGTCTACTCGCACAAAATCGTAATCTGCATCCGCAGCTGCGCAAATTTGTCTTTTCGCGGGCACTCTATAAACATCCTGAAAGCCGTAGCCTTGTCGGTGATCTACAGGCTCAGCCTAGTATCAAGAGTGTCAGTAATCTGCGGGAATTCACTGAACACATCGTCAACCTCGAGACCTTTAGCCAGTACTTCACGGATGAGAAATCTGCCACGGTTTTCAGAAATATGCTGGGCGTGAAATCACTGGACGAAGCTATCGCTAGGCGTGCAAAGGCAACGACTTCGACCGGCAAACAAACCAATATCCAGTTCGTGCCGACTCGGGGCATAATGATGGAATTATCTGGCCACATCGGCGACGCTTGCTGGGCTGGTAAATACGAATCTATCGCTGAGGCTATGCCAAATATGACGGCTGTCATTGTCAAGCAGTCGCCTGGTACGAAGAGCGAACGGTTGACAGGCGCTGGTATGCTTATAGAGACGAAAAACAGTGAGAGCGGCGAGCCAACCTTGCTGGTCCGTGGGCTGAACCCTGTGGAGAATATGATTCAGAACGTGGCGCCAGGCCAGTTCTATGATGAGTTTATCGGCTACGCTCGGCAGATTGCAGCTCGGAAGGGTATGCGGCTTGGGATTGTGCTCGATGATCATAGCGGTGGCGCAACCTCCAACCGCCCCGTATTATTTGAACATATAGCTAAAACCGTCGATAAAACCAAGCCTATACGCGTGCCTGACGAAGACGTTGCCTTCAACGGCTATAGCCAAGCCGGCACCATAGGCGCAAATGGCCAACTCACCGGACAGTTCCAGGTCTACGGCTTGTAGGCCGGCTGCGTATCTGTTATAATTGCTGGGTCAACGAATGAAGCAGGTTGGTAGCATATCCTCCGCAGCGTTAGCTATGCAAGCGCGCCGTGGTCACCAACTCAAGAACAAGGATATTCTCGAAAGAGACGGGAATAGTACAACTAGTTCCGTATGGAGTTGACGAGCCATCAATTAACAAAGAGCAAATAGCCAATAGCTATGCATTAAACGAATGGCAATTAGCCATGAGTCTCATTGCCATTCGGCAATCGCAAATGCATCGTCATTCGCCATTTGCTAATCGGTAAAGGAGTTTACCTCATGTCTGTAGACGTAGACATCAAGCAACTGCTGGAAGCCGGTGCCCACTTCGGTCACCAGACCAGCCGCTGGCACCCCAAAATGGGCCAGTACATTCACAGTAAGCGTGGCGGTAGCCACATCATCGACCTCACCAAGACGGTCGAAAAGCTCGACGAAGCCCTGAGCTTCCTGTCTGAGACCGCCAGCAAGAACCGTCAGATTCTGTTCGTCGGTACCAAGCGCCAGGCGCAAGACATCGTAAAACAGCTGGCCGAAGACACCAAGCAGCCATTCGTTACCGAACGCTGGCTCGGCGGCATGCTGACCAACTGGAACACTATCGGCGCACAGATTAAGCACCTGGTCGACCTCGAAACCAAGATGGCTAGCGGCGAGCTCGCCGGTAAATACAACAAGCTCGAAATCCAGCGCTTCCAGGAAGAAATCGATTCCATGAACACCATTTACGGTGGTATCAAGGAACTGAACGCCAAGCCAGGCGCTGTAGTCGTGTTCGACATCGTGTCCGACGTAAATGCGGTCAAAGAAGCCAAGAAGCTCGGTCTGCCTATTGTCGCTTTGGTTGACACCAATGCCGACCCAACCGGTATAGACTACCCGATTCCTTGCAACGACGACGCCATCAAGGCACTGCAGCTTGTAGCCGACTACATGAAGCAGGCTATCGAAGCTGGCAAGGCAAAATCTACCAAGCCCGCCGGCAAACCCGAAAATTAGGGCAAAGCAAGTAGGGCAAAGGGCAAAGTCTGTCCTGCGAAAGGCGAACTTTGCCCTTTGCCCTCAGCCCTTTTAACTATGAACGACTAAAAGGAGTGAACGATATGTCCGTATCGATTGAAGAAGTTAAACGATTGAAAGACCTGACCGGTGTCGGCCTGACCGACGCTAAGAAGGCGCTCGAAGCCGCTGACGGCGACTTCGACAAAGCGCTCGCAGAAATGCGCAAAAAAGGCCTGACCAAGGCCGAAAAGCGCGGTGAGCGCGAAGCTCGTGCCGGCGTGGTCGGTACCTACAACCACGACGGCCGTATCGGTGTAGTGGTAGAAGTAAACTGCGAAACCGACTTCGTCGCTCGCAACGAAATATTCACCGACCTCGTCAAAGACGTTGCTATGCACGTTGCTGCTAGTAGCCCCGAATACGTTAGCTCAGATGACATTCCAGCCGAAGCCCGCGAAGCAAAGAAGACCGAGCTGCTCGCCAGCGACGCGCTGCAGGGCAAGCCAGCCGACATGGCCGACAAAATCGTCGACGGCCAGCTCAAGAAGTACTTCGCAGAGCGCTGTCTGAACGACCAGCCGTTCATCAAAAACCCCGACATTTCCGTCGGTGAGTACGTGAAGGAACACGGCGCTCGCCTCGGCGAAAACGTCGTCGTCCGCCGCTTCTCCCGCATCGCCCTCGGCGAAAAATAGCGAAAGGTAATCCCACGGCAACTTAAAAAGAAGGCATCAGACGCCTTCTTTTTAGTTAGGCTCGCCTATATTCCCCTGGTTGTGTCTGCGGTAGCTTGTCCGGTTTGTCTTAAGTCTGGCGAATGCACCTTTCTGGGCGCCCATGTCGCCGATGGAAGGGTATTGGAGCCGTGGTATTTCTCCCATTATCTTATTCATGCGTCTAAGTATCTCTTCGCGCCTTCGTTCATCCATTGAAGAATATTCAAGTTCAGACGTAGTGGTTTGCAAGTTGGCTTCAGCGAACACGTCCTCTAAGCCTTCTGTGTGGCCTTTTCCAAATAAAACTACTAACCTTGGCTTGCGTGCGGGCTCTGTGTCGATGGGTTGAGGGTCGGGGTGGGTAAGTGCATAGTCCTTGACCGTGTTGCGTGCATCGCGCTCGCGCAATCCGGCCATCGCGCGGCCCGTATGCCTATAAGCAATAGGGTCGTACTTTTCGAGTTCTTTGGCGTACTGCCACTTCAGACGGTCGGCATCCGCACGTATAACTCGTATATTTCCAAGCTCTGCTAGGCCTTCCGCATAGCTCCAGGCGTCAATGCTCCTCTGTTGGCGTGCCGTTGCAAGTTCTTTGCTTCGGTCGATTCGGTACTGTTCAATTATGCCCGTCAGTGCCGTCAGGCCAAGCCCCTTTGGCAGTTTATCGTGGCCTTCACTTAACAGCGTCTCTAGGCTCGTCAGTGACTCACTGGGCTGATAAGGGAACCCTGCCCGCTCAGTGAACAGTACGTCTCCTGGGTGCATACTCGCTACCAGCCGCTCTACAGCTGCATATTCAACCTCGCTCGGCCTGCTGATGTCGAGTGCGGGGTCGGCGCCTTCTTCGGGTATTTTGCCATGCACCCCTACGCACAACTCTATAGAGTAGGTGTTGTTGATTCGTTCGGCATCTTCGGCGCTAAGTTCGGAAGTGTGAGGGCTTAAGTTTGCCCGGTTTACGGTGTTATAGGCATCGTACACGTTCCGCATGGGTACGAGTTCTGTCGATGGCGTGTGGGGAGCCATAGCGTTTGCTTCGTCGGCAATACTTATCGGTACGAGTTCGGTCGAGGTAGGGGATTGGTAGGGAGAAATTTCGTGTGGCATAACTTTTTTGTTTTAAATCCTATAGATTAACGTTAGCACTTTATATACAAAAAGTCAAACTCTAAACACTTAAATTGACAAAAAAGCATAAGTGTGATAGATTGTAATTAGTTCGCTAAAACAAAAGGCAAAACAATGTCACCCGAAAGACCAGAACCAGCATCCGCAGCAGTACAAGAACCATACCGTGGTGAATACGGAGGCTTTAGCCCGGGCGATGACTTATTGCTCAAGCAAATGCACGAGAGCATGGAGGCTATGCGTAACCTGCCGGGTGTCCGCGAGCGTATCGCCGAAATGCAAGCAGACCGCGTTCAGGCTGACCAGGCGTATAGGCAAGGACAGTTCGCTGCGGCGAACCGAGGCCCCGTTTACAGCCCACGCACAGAGCAGCAGGCTGGCTGGGATTCAACGCCACCGGCTCACAACATTCCAGACTTATCGCAGGTGCGTGAAGGTAGAGTAACGCGTCATGTTGCCAATGGGGTAGAACGTCTTTTGGGCACGCAGATGCCCGAAGAAGACCGGCGTTTGTTGGTGTATGGGCTACAGAAGGTAGGCGGTGCGGCTTTGTTGGGTGCTGGCTTCCGCGACGCTCAGGGCAACAAAATACCTGGCGGTGGCCGGCGTGCGGCACGCCATCCGTTCCAAGCGCTTCGCAGTGCCCGACATGCCACAGCCAATGCCGCCGACCGGGTAGTAGATGACATTGACCGCATAGAAGCCGCCCGCCGCCAGCGTGACGATTACGAACTGGCGGCCTAGGTCTCTGATTACGCCCGCAAATGTGACTACTGGGATAAAACCAGTAGTTTTCTTGTATAATAGCCGTAGAAACGAAGGAGTACTATGAACCCAAGCCAAGTTGTGAGTGATGCGCAGAAAAAGTTTGAGGGTGCTTACGAGCACTATGAGGAGCAGCTCAAGACGCTGCGGACGGGCCGTGCCAGCGCCAGTATGCTCGATGGTGTACTAGTGCAAGCGTATGGCCAGCCGATGCCGCTGAACCAGGTGGCGAATGTAACCGCACCGGAAGCGCAGCTGTTGCAGATTACGCCGTTTGACCCTAATAACATACAGGCTATAGCTAGCGCCATCCGCGATAACCCATCTCTGGGCTTTAACCCGAGCGACGACGGCCGCGTGGTCCGCGTGCCGGTGCCGCCGCTGAACGAAGAGCGCCGCCGCGACCTCGTCAAGCAACTGGGCGGCAAACAAGAAGACGCCATGATTGCGCTGCGCAATGTGCGCCGCGAAGCGCTCGACGCCATAGACAAGGCCAAGAAAGACAAAGAAATCGGCGAGGATGATGCCAAGCGCTTGCAGCAGCAAGTCGAAGACGCGCTGAAGGGTATGACTTCCCAGATAGAAGCGGCCACAAAAGCCAAAGAAGCCGACATAATGACGGTATAGGGGGTAGATGAGCATCACGCTAGGGGTATTAGATGAATATCGCGACGCCATTAACAAGGCGCTTGATGAGACGTTTCGAGAGTTTCCTGAGCAGCTTGGGGTAGAACTTTCCGAACCGGCGCAGATTGCACTGGGGCGACTGCGCGATTACAGCACGCGCGGAGGGAAGCGGGTTCGCGGGTCGCTGGCGGCGGCTACGTATGATGAGGCGGCGGGGACCCGGCTGGGGAAGCCGGGCGTGCAGTTGGGCGTGGCGCTGGAGCTGATGCAGAATTATCTGCTGATTATCGACGACGTTATGGACAAATCGGTGCTGCGGCGCGGCGAACCTACTGTGCACGAACTGTATTTGCAACAGAGGGAGCCGAAGGTCGGGCTCCACGAAGCGCAGATGATGGCGGTGAATGTCGGTGAGCTGGCACAACATATGGCGAACTTGGTCGTGGCCGATGTCGCTGCAGGTAGTGAATCGGTAGCGCAGACATTCCAGCTGCTACATACGAATATCGTGACGACTGGGATAGGTCAGATAGACGATATGTACCAGCAGATTGGGCGCAATGTGTCCGAGACTGACATCATGCGCAAGTACGAGTGCAAGAGCAGCTACTACACCTTTATAAACCCCATGCAGTGCGGGTTTGCGCTGGCCGGGAAGGGCACGTCTGAGAACTTGGAGCTGTGCCGGAAGTTCGGGCTGCCGGCCGGGGTGGCGTTCCAGCTGCACGACGACTACCTCGGCATATACGCCGACCCGAAGGTGTTGGGCAAGCCGAATCTGGACGATATACGCGAGGGCAAGTACACGTTGCTCGTGCAGTACGCGCTACAACATGCCTCTGTTGCTGAGGTGAAGCGACTCAGGAGTATACTAGGTAGCAGTAAAGCGAACGAGGAAGACCTAGTAGTGGTACGAACTATTTTGGAACAGTCTGGTGCGAAAGCGCAGGTGCAGGCGGCGACATCGCAAGCCGCTGCCGAGGCGCAGCGGGTGCTTGGCGAGAGCGGCTGGGGTAAAGATTTTACCAGCATGCTGCATAGTTTAGTCGAGTTTTCGATAACGAGGCAGGCATGAGCAGCACGGCGGAGGTTCCAAAACACCTTGGGCTGATTCTAGACGGCAACCGGCGCTGGGCGCGCGAGCATGGCGTGCCGATTTACGAAGGGCACAAGGCGGGGTACAGAAACGTCGAGCTGATTCTGGATGCGGCTATGGAGCGGGGCGTGGAGTACGTGTCGCTGTATGTGTTTTCGACCGAAAACTGGAGCCGTTCGAAGGACGAAGTCCGGCAGCTGATGCGCCTGTTTCTGTGGGTGTTCAAGCACGAGCTGGGGAATCTGAAGCGGCATGGCGTGCGGGTGCGGGTGCTGGGCAATAAGCTGCGGATAGGCAAAGCGCTGCTGAAGGCGATTCATAATGCCGAAGCCGAAACAGCCAGTAATACTCGCGGTACTTTGTTGTTCTGTCTCGATTATGGTGGCCAGGAAGAGATTGTCGATGCCATGAAACAGCTGATGGCTGACGGCGTGCCGTCGGACGACCTGACGCCGCAGCGGATTTCGGAGCGGCTGCAGAAAAACGGCGTGCCACCAGTGGACCTTATAATCCGCACGTCCGGCGAGCAGCGCCTGAGCAACTTCATGCTGTGGGAGTCTGCCTACAGCGAACTGATGTTCACCGACACCAAATGGCCCGACTTTTCGGTCGACGAACTGGACCGTATGCTCGACGCCTACGCCCAGCGTCACCGCCGTTTCGGCGCTTAGCAGGGCAAAGGGCTGAGGGCAAAGGGCAAAGTTTGCTTTGTGATATGTAGTGTCTGGGTGTATGACTGGTGGCTAAGGAGTTTTATATGGCCGCTAGCTTTAAGGATTTGGTGGTTTGGCAGAAGGGCATCGATTTGGTTGAGGCGGTGTATGAAGTTACGAATTAACTGCCGGATAGCGAAAAATATGGCTTAGCTTCTCAAATGACACGAGCGGCTATCTCCATCCCGTCGAACATCGCCGAAGGCTATAGGCGGAATAACAGGGCAGAATATCGTCACTTTTGCGCAGTGTCGATAGGATCCGCTGCCGAGCTCGAAACACAACTTATAATCACAACACGCGTGTATTTGAATATAAACACGGATGCGGCAATGGATCTCGATATTGAGGTGCAGAAAATGCTCACTGCACTGATTGCTAAATTGAGCTAACTTTGCCCTTTGCCCTCTTTCCTACTTACTCTCTAGCTGCGGAAATACTTGAGAAACCTGAACTTTTTCGCAGACGAACTTTGCCCTTTGCCCTTTGCCCTATATACTGTAAGGAACATATGGGAATTTTCTTGCTGGTTCTGGGGCTGGTACTGTTCATCGGCCTGGTAATGGTGCATGAGTGGGGTCATTTTATAGCCGCGAAGCGGGGCGGAGTGGATGTCGAGGAATTCGGCTTGTTTTTCCCGCCGCGACTGTTCAAACACAAGACGAAGGGTGGCTGGGATTTCACCATAAATGCGTTACCGCTCGGCGGATTCGTGAAGCTAAAGGGCGAACACGACAGCGACACGCAGAAGGGCAGCTTCGGCGCGGCTGACCTGTGGACTAAGACCAAGATTATGGGTGCCGGCGTGTTTATGAACCTGGTCGTGGCGTACCTGATGTTCCTGCTGCTGGCACTTATCGGCATGCCACACTTGGTCGGTAACCAGTTTACGGTCGCCAGCGACGCACACTACCAGCGGAAGGCAACCTTTACGACCACTATCGAGACGGTCGATAAAGATTCGCCGGCGGCGAAAGCCGGTTTGCAAAAGGGTGATGTCATAACCGCCGTGGGCCTAGCGGGCAGCAAGCCTGCGGAACTTTCCGTAACCAGCCAGCTGAGCGATGTGACGAAGAAATACGCCGGACAGACGGTGCTGGTGCAGTTTACTCGCGATGGTAAGACGTACACCAAAACTGTGCAGTTGAATTCCGACGCCACAGTTGCGGCCGCGGCAAAACAAGGCAAGACTATCGGTCGCTTAGGTGTTGGCTCTAGCCCGGCACAAGACGGTCTGACGGTGGTGCGCTCTACGTGGTCGGCACCGATAGTCGCCGGTGGGACTATGGTGCAGTTGACGGGGCTGACCTTTCAGGGCCTCGGCAAGGCTGTGGCCGGGCTCGGCGGTACCATAGCAGGGGGTGTGACGGGCAACAAAGAAGCGCGCCAAGCGGCACAGACCGAAGCGAGCAACCAGGTTTCGGGCCCGGTCGGCATATTCTTTGTCTTTAAGTATGGCGCCGAACTAGGTATCCGGTTCATTCTGATGGTCGTGGCGGTCATTTCGCTGACGCTGGCTATTATGAACATTTTGCCCATACCGGCGCTGGATGGTGGACGCCTATGGATTACGCTGATTGCGCACGGTATAAAGCGGCCGCTGAGCGCCAAGCGCGAGGAAATGATAAACGCGACCGGCTTTGCGGTGCTGATGGTACTTATACTTTTGGTGACTATAGTCGATGTCAAACGATTCTTCTAGGGATAGGGTAGAGGGTAAAGAGCTTAGGGCTAAGTCTGCTAGTAGCAATGCAAACGCGCCCGTTGCCATCGATGCTACGCCTACTCACGGTGCGTCCGGCCAAAACACGAGCGAACTAAACCCTAAGCCCTCAACCCCCCGCCTGTCTGGCCGACAGGACGGACAGGTAAGCCCTCCTAAAGTCCCGTGGGGGCCATGGGTCGGAATAGCCTACGCCGCATTCGTGTTCCTGGCGTCGCAGTTCTTGGTCGCCTACGTGCTGTATGCCATTGCCGACGGGCGTGGCCTGAAGGGTGCGGCGGCCAGCGACTGGCTGTCGACGGTACCCATGCAGTTCTTGTTCATACTGCTTGCCGAGGCACTGACATTCGGCGGCATGGCCTGGTTTGTGCGCCGGCGCAAGGCGCGGCTGGCGCAGATAGGGCTGACGCGCTTTCGCTGGGAGTATGTTGCCTGGGCGCTGGGCGGGTTTGCGGTGTATTTCGTCGTATACGTGGTGTTGTACTACTTTGTGGCGAAGTTCGTGCCGGGTATAAATGTGAACCAAGAGCAGGATATCGGGTTCAAAGATGTGAATGGTACAGTGCCGTTGTTGCTGACATTCGTAAGTCTGGTCGTGCTGCCGCCGATAGTCGAAGAGACGGTGTTCCGCGGATTCATTTTTACGGGCCTGCGAGGGAAATACCGGTTCATACTCGCCGCAGTGGTGACGAGCGCCTTGTTCGCGACGGCACACCTGGAATTCGGGAGTGGCAAGCCGCTACTGTGGATTGCGGCTATCGACACGTTTACGCTCAGTATGGTGCTATGTTATATCCGCGAAAAATCTGGCAGCATACTGCCGACTATGTTCATCCATGCCATAAAAAACTGTCTGGCGTTCCTCGTACTCTACATTTTCGTCACATAAGCTTCGTTTACCGTTTACCTTTCACCGTTCACCATGCGTTATCCATTTACCGTTAACCGCTGTGCCCTGCGTAGCTTTAGCGAAGTAGGGTGCGGGCGTCATCACGGTAAACAGATTACGGTGAATGCACGGTAAATGGAAAACGGTGAACGGTAAACATAAGGCACCGTGTTCTGTGCATAGGGATAACGGGCGTTCCAAGAAGTAAGGCTAGGAGAATGAACGCCGACGCGGTATACTTGGGGGCGATGAACCACGTTACCCAAAACGTCACTCCTTGCTTTACGCCACCGCGTGGCGGTGCAGCTATTTCTTTCTAATTCTCTAAAACTTTCTAAATAGGAACTCTTATAATGAAATCTTCAGAACTTTTTACTAAAACCAGCAAAACCGTACCTGCCGACGAAACTGCCAAAAACGCGCAGCTTCTCATTCAGGCTGGCTATGTCTATAAGGTTATGGCGGGTGTTTACGCATACACACCACTTGGCTTGCGCGTGCTCGAAAACATTAAGCAAATCGTCCGTGAAGAAATGGGCAGTGTCGGCGGCCAGGAGCTCATTATGAGCAGCCTGCAGAAGAAGTCGACGTGGGAAGCTACCGGCCGCTGGGACGACGAAGTCGTCGACGTCTGGTTCAAGAGCAAGCTCAAGGACGAGACGGAAGTCGGCTTCGGTTGGTCGCACGAAGAGGCTATTATCGAGATGGCCAAGACGTACCTGTCGAGCTACAAGGACTTGCCGGTCAGCATGTATCAGTTCCAGACTAAGCTGCGCAACGAACTACGTGCCAAGTCGGGAATTATGCGTGGCCGCGAATTTGTCATGAAAGACATGTACTCCATGCATGCCACACAAGAGGATATGGACCAGTACTATGACAAGGTTATAGAAGCCTATAAGCGTGCTTACGACCGCATGGGATTGGGCGACAGCACCTTCGTGACCTTCGCGAGCGGTGGCGCATTTACAAAGTTCAGCCACGAATTCCAGACCATATGCAACGCTGGCGAAGATATTCTATACGCCAACGACGAACATACTGTCGCCGTCAACGAAGAAGTTCTCGACGATGCAACCCGCGAGCTCGGTATCGATAAGGACTCGCTGAAGCCGGTAAAAAGTGCTGAAGTCGGCAATATCTTCAAATTCGGTACTGAAAAATCAGAAAAGATGGACTTTACGTTTACGGACGCAGAGGGTAACCAAAAGCCAGTCTACCTAGCATCCTACGGTATTGGCATTACCCGCGTAATGGGCGTGATTGTCGAGAAGTTGGCTGACGATAGGGGCTTGGTTTGGCCGGAGAGTATTGTGCCGTTCCAGGTGTATATTGCACGGCTTGGTACGGAGGCTGAGGTCGTAGAAGCGGCCGACGCGCTGTATGAAAACTTACAGGCGGCGGGCATAGAAGTGCTGTATGATGACCGCGACGCTCGTGCTGGCGAAAAGTTCGCCGACGCCGACCTCATAGGTGTACCGCACCGGGTCGTCGTCAGCGGCAAGACCGTCGCAGCCGGCAGTTTCGAATACAAAAAACGCAGTGGACAAGAAAGCTCGCAGGTCAGCCTCGACGAGCTCAAATCTTTGTTGACGGCTGCCCGCTAACACGCTACTATAGAGCGACTTACCAGGTAGCGGCGGGTACACTAACTACGATTACTATTCCAATGTAAGGAGAACTAACATGAAAAAATTATTCCACCTGACACAAGCAGGCGTCGACGAACTGAAGGCGGAGCTGGAGAGCCTGAAGGCCAAGCGTGTCGTGACGGCCGAAGCCATAAAGACCGCGCGTGAGCTCGGTGACCTGGCAGAGAATGCCGAGTACCAGTCTGCACGTGCCGAGCAAGAAAAGACCGATGGTCGTATCGCCGAAGTCGAGCACATCCTCGCCAATGTCTCTGTTATCTCTGCCGGCAAAGGCAAGAAGCAGGTCGGCCTCGGTTCTACCGTGACGCTCAAGCACGCCAAGGGTAAGGAGCTTGTCTTCCAGGTCGTCGGCACCATAGAAGCTGACCCGCTGGCCAAGAAGATTTCTGACGAATCACCGATTGGCAAAGCACTTTTGGGCAAAAAAGAGGGCGAAGACGTCGAAATCGTCACCCCGGCAGAAACCGCCACCTACAAAATCCACGCCATCGCGTAGCTAAGATTTACCTATCAAAGGCAGGTAACTGCGGCGGGCTTTTTCTCCGTGGATAGCCCCAAGGCCTGCGGCAGCGAGCGCTCCTGCGCTGGCCAGGTTTCTTTGCCAGCCTGGTTCTAGGTCGTTTGTCAGCACTGCGAAGCCGAGCGCCATGAATTTTTCCACAGTAGCCAATTTACCGGTTCTGCTCGGGGAGATTACGAGTTCCTGACCGGTCGTACGTCTGTGCTGTAGCCCGGACTGTACGGCCCAGATGCTTTTGTATAACTCTGCGCCTAGCACTGTCGCTACTGCTAGCTTTGCGGGCTTGCTGATGCGCGGTGCTTTTAGGGCGGCGCTACTCACAATAAGAAAAGCGAGCGTGTCGGCAATAGGGTCGTACTTTTTGCCTCGTTCGGTGCACCCCAGGCCGCTATTGGGCCGGATTTTGTCGATGGCTCGTGCCAGGCTACCCTCAGCGTCGGTTGCCCCCATGGCTAGCAGCCATTTGGTGGCACCCGTTTCGCCTTTGACCAACTTCTTGCCAACCTCTAGGGCAAGTATGGGCCTGCCGATTGTCATGCAGGTGGCGGGGGTTAAGAAGCGTTCTTTGTCGAGGACTTCTGTTTTATTGGATGTTTCTGGCTGCCAGAGGTCCTTTATGACGCCGGGAGATTCAAAAGCCTTATATAGCCTCTCGAAGTCCTCGCTTTGCATAGAGAGCAATAAGTCTTCAAATTCCGTGTCTACGGGTAGACTGAATTCTTCAGGCGCTAGGTGGCGAACGGCGAACCCCAAAACACTATTCATAATTTGCATAAAATAGCATAAGAAAAGATGCATAGCAAACTTTGCCACTGTCCTCCGGCACATCTGCTAGGGTAGGCCGACAAGTTTAGCGCCTGCGGGATGCGACGTAGAGTACCTCGTTCAGTAGTCCGTTTTCGGCTAGCGCAGGGTCGGGGACTACTCTCGGTTTGATTTCGTACATCCGCGAGTAACTCGCTTCCTCCGGATTGATGAAGAAGGGTCTTCGCCAGTTCAGCGGCGACGAGCAGCGTGCGATTCCTAAAGCCGGGAAGACATCGTCCAGAAGCTGCTTTTCGTTCCCCTCAAGCTCATCGGGGTTGAACTCGGCGTAAACTGCCCCGGTTCCTTCGGGGGCTGTTCGCAGGTGAAGCGTCTGGTAAATGGGCAAATAGAAACCTTTGCCTGGACCGACGGTGATGCCCGTTTTGCCGAGCTCTCCATCGGTACCGGCAGTAAGATGCAGATTGCCGTGCAGTGTTGCCATTATCATATCGCGCGGTGGTGCAGGGTAGGGCCGATGGCCTGCTTCCAGGTGAGCACCGGGGGTAATGTGGTAAAACGTGGCCTGTATGCCGCGCACAATACCACGCCAGCCAAAACCTTGCGGGTAGCCGCCTTCGTTGTGCCACATGACGTCTGGGCTGCGCATATCGTCGCGCCAGTTTTCGGGCAGGGCAGGGTTGAGCATGCGCTCTAGAGGCAGGGTGTCGATGTAACGTTCCATAAGTATCCTTTCTTAAGCAACGATTACATTATCGTAATTTTGTATATAAACATAAATAGTTTTGTAATATATTTTAACAAATTTATGTTAAAGTAGTGTCATGGCTCAGTCACGAGTAAGGCATTTGAAAGCAGCCCAGAAGATTTACCTGGAAAATCTGGGTTTGAGCGCGGATGCTATCCAGTTGTTTGAACTGCTGCTCCGCCATGGCCCTTTGACTGCTCAGGACGCCGCTACCTATAACTATCACTTTCCATCGGCCCAGTACCGCTTGTTCTACCGGCTCGAAGCACTCGGCCTGGTCCGACGGCGTAGCGGCAGGCCTCTGACGTTTGAAGAATTGCCCTTGGAAAACGGGCTTTCTGCATCGTTGGCGCTAAAGCAGCAAGAACTCGGTAAACTGCTGACACAGAGCTTAGGCCGTAAATCTGCAGGTTCGGACGTGCCGGTGCGGTTGGTAGTGGGAAGACAGGCCTTGTATGACGAATATGCCCGCATGGCGCCGCGAGCCAAACATAGCATTGCGGTATATTCCATAGGTATAGCGTATTCAGCGGAGCTGGTTGCGGTACAACGGGCGGCTATACGGCGTGGCGTCCAAGTGCGTCACGTGGTACAGCAATTTAAGCCAAGTAATTATCACGTGTTGCATGCGTGGCAGCGGATGGGCGTGCGGGTACGTTTGAACCGGAGTGAACGCGGCTTTCATCTGATGCTATTTGACGACGAGCTGGCAATCATTAGCTTTAGCAACCCAAGTGATACGGATGACCGTTTAAACATAGTTACCGATAGCCCGGCGGCAATACGGCTATTTCAGACTGACTTCAATGCTTTGTGGCACGAAGCCCACGACATCGCTGTGTAGGTTCAGTATTTGCTAGAGGTCCAACCTCGAGCGTAAGCTTTGTGAAAAGGGTTGTCGTGGGGTATGAGGCTTGTGCTTGGTCGGTGGGTAGGTTTTTGCGGAGGGGGTATCTGTGGTTGTTTTTCAGGGGGAGTGTGCTAAGATGGTACGGAATTATGAGACAGATTGCAGTTCGGTTGCAACCCAAGTCTAAGCTACGGTCGTAGTGCCCGCGAGCTTCTCTTTCATACAAAACTCTCCCGGCACTGCGACTAAACAACAGGGAGAGTTTATTTACGAAAAAGGTTAGATTATGTCATGTGAAACAACAACAGAACCGATACGTTGGAAAGCGACAGCGGAACAGGTACGATGGGCTTACGAGATGCCCGATGGCGAGGCTTTGCGTGTCGCGCGTTATTTGGCGCGGACGCACATATCTGGAGCGGCGTTCTACCGCAACCCAAATTTGATTAGCGAAATGCCTGATGAAGACCATGTATTGAACCCTGAAATGGTCGCAGCTAGGATTGGCGTAGAAATCACTGTGGAGGCTGATACCGATAGTAAGCATGAAGTAGGACCGTGCTGTATCGAGGCCTCGGACGGTCGTCTTGTTGCGCGAGGCGTTGCAGTATGGTTCAAACGCGAACGCGGCGAGAGACTGGTGTAGAATAGAGAGAAGTAAAGGAATAAACCATGGCCACACTCAAAGATTTTCGTGACGAACGCTTGCGCAAACTGGAAGAGCTAAAGCAGCTTGGCATCAATCCCTACCCAGCGCAGAGCCAGCGCACGCACACCCTGAGGCAAGTCGTTGATGATTTCGCGGCGCTTGAGGGCAAAGACGTATCGGTACTGGGGCGCATAATCGGTATTCGTAAGTTCGGTAAGCTGGCGTTCATCGTTGTGCGCGACCAGAGCGGGGAACTGCAGCTGTTTTTGATGGGCGATAAAGTTGCGCCGCTGGACGCTGCACAGGGTATCTTGGGGATAGAGCAACTGTCGCTGCTTGACACCGGTGACTTTGTGCAGGCCGACGGCCCGGTTATCAAAACAAAAACCGGTGAGATTTCGGTGGAAGTACACCGGTTGAAGGTACTGGGCAAAGCGCTGCGGCCCATGCCGAGCAAGCAGGATGGCTTCACCAACAAAGAAGAGCGTATGCGTCGCCGTTACGTGGACATGAACGTGAACCCCGAGGTACGCGAGCGCTTCATCCGCCGCAGCAAGTTCTGGCAGGCGACGCGCAAATTCCTGGACGACCGCGGCTTTTACGAAGTGAACATCCCAGTTTTGGAACACACCACTGGGGGGGCAGACGCCAACCCATTTGTGACGCACATGGATGCGTTGGACCAGGATTTCTATCTGCGCATCAGCCACGAATTGCCACTGAAGCGGCTCATCGGCGCCGGGTTTGAAAAGGTTTATGACCTTGGGCCACGTTTCCGCAACGAAAACTACAGCGACGAGCATCTGCCCGAGCACATCGCTATGGAATGGTACTGGGCGTACGCCGACTGGCAGGAGGGCATTCAGTTCCAGGAAGACCTGTTCAAGTACATCTTGCAGGAGACGTTCGGTACGCTCCAGTTCAAACTGGGCGAATTCGACGTAGACCTGAGCAAACCGTGGGAACGTTGGGATTACGCCGAAACTATCGAAAAGCGCTATGGTCTGAACCCGTTCACTTGCACGCTGGACGAAGTCAAAAAGGCCCTGCAAGACAACAAGCTCGAAGTCGAACAGACCGAAAACAAAGCCCGTGGCATAGACAAACTCTGGAAGAATATCCGCAAGGACGTAGCGGGACCGGTGTGGCTCATAAACACGCCGCTGTTCATCAGCCCGCTGGCGAAGGCGAATCCGGACCGTCCGGAAACCACACAGCGTGCGCAGGTCGTAATCGCCGGTTCGGAACTCTGCAATCTCTTTAGCGAGCTGAACGACCCGCTGGATCAGTTGCACCGCTTCGTAGAGCAGCAGCAGATGCGGGACTCTGGCGACGAAGAAGCCATGATGCTCGACATCGATTTCGTGGAAATGCTGGAGTACGGCATGCCGCCGGCTTGTGGCCTCGGCTTTTCGGAGCGCGTCTTCTGGATTTTCGAAGGTGTCACCGCCCGCGAAGGCGTCCCGTTCCCGCAACTTCGCCTGGAATACGACGGCACGACCATGGAACTCTACCCAGACGTCAAATTCGACTAGTTGACGTTTGTGGTAAACGGTTCTATGCTATGCTCCATAAGTGTAACGGAGCATAACGATGGCTGAACGACTTCTCGGAACGGGCATGGCGGCGATGGATTACCTGAAAGCACTGCAGGCGCAGCTGGATATGATTACTAACCCCGAGGAAAAAGGTGACGCGTTACAGCGTGCCCTTGGCCGTACGAGTGTTGAGGAACTTGCGGAGCTCATGACGGGTCCTGTTCTGCTTAGTGCGGGCAGTGTCGTAGGCTGCCCGCTGGGTACGTGCTACGAAGATATGGAAGGGTCGGACGATACGACCGTGTACCCGTTTAAAGCGCCACTAGTCTTTACTGGAAGTATAGAATGGCTCAAGTATTTAGACTCGCCACGGTTAGCGGTAGATAGCCTGGTGGTTACCTTATCTCAGCCAGATATCATTAGTATCAATCAGGTGGATACTGGCCACTTTGACATACTTGAATTCGTCGTGCCTGTCGGTGGCGTGAACCGCTGTCTCCCATATGCTGCTTAGGCAGCGATGGCTTGTTGTAGGAAGAAGCGCGTACAACCAGCGCCAATGTCCATTACGCGGCTGTAAGGCTCGTCCAATTCGGGATTCTGTAGGTCTGGTATTGTCAGTAGTGTGCTTCGTAGCTCTGCTAGCCGAGCGTCAAGGTACAAACAACTGACATACGCGTCGGGTACTCCTTCGAACTCGGCGAACATAGTTCCTCGCTCTATGGCTTGGTCATCAATCTCACTGTCAATTCCAGCTTTCTGGTAGCCCAAGATTGCTGTCGCTGCACCGATACGTAACATTCTGTCCGGCCACTTTTCGCCTTCGGTAACTGCTACAAGACTATTACTTAGTAGGTCGAGATATTCTGCTAGGGCAATATGATGTCTTTCAATCTCGTCTCTACCTTCAGAAGTGAAGGTGTCGATGCCTTTCTCTAGGACATCTACCAATATTGCTTCGGTGGCTTCTGGGTTCAGTTGAGGGGGCTCTTGGCCAGGGAGCCATATGCCTAAGGTGTTCATAAAATATTTTTACACCCTTTCGAACGAAATTACAACACCTCAAATATTCAGCGTTTCTATGCTATACTATGTATAGTAATTATGCTTGAGATTTCAGACGAACAGTTTCAGGAGATGATAGACAAGGCGTTCGACCGGCTGCCGAAGCTGCACCGCGACAACGTGAAGAATGTGGCGATACTGTTTGCCGACGAACCGACCGAGGAGCAGCGCTATGAGCTGTCGCTCCGGCACAACGAAACGCTTCTCGGGTTGTATCAGGGAACGCCGCTACCCGAACGCGGCGGTCATCAGCCGCTATTTCCAGACCGGATAACACTGTTCAAACGTCCGTTGCTGGCATATTCGCACGACATGGCCAGTCTGCAAGAAGAAATCTACCACACGTTGTGGCACGAGATTGCACACTACTACGGCCTTGACCATGACAAAATCCACGAGTTAGAAAAGTAGATTAGCCATTAGCCTGTCACATGTCACCATACTGTAACGATGAGCATGTGACCTTTGAGCTGCAAATGGCTACAGGTGACAGGCTAATGTATGGTGACAGGTTACACGCGACAGGGTAATATGGTTTCATGACGACGGTATACCCCAATAATAGGCTGACGCAGGAGCGGTGGTAAATGAAAGCTTTCTGGACGGGCATGTGGCGGCGGGTTTTCCCGGCGGTGTGGCTACCACTGTACGTGGTGCTGGGTGTAACGTGGCTGCTGGCGCCGGCGCTGGCGCACGAGCACTATGGCTCGCTGCAGCTTATCAGCAGTGAGGCGGCAAGCGGCATAGGCATATGGTACCGGTTGGGGGATATTGCCGCCGGTCTGCTTCTGCTGCTCGCGACGGTGCGCTTCGGAGTGCTGGGTCGCAGCCGCGCTATCGGCTGGGCGCTGGTAGGTGTCGCGGTGCTTTCGATGGTGGACGGCCTGTTCCCAGATGTCTGCTACCTGGGCCACGAAACGTGCAGCGTCGCCGCAGCGGTGTTGAGCGGCATCCACGATGTGGAGACACTGGTTTTGGCGGCGCTGGTGGCCGGTCTGAGCATCGTGGATGCACTGCGGCACAAGCGGCTGGCCAGTTATGGTTTCGTGGCGGTGCAGTTGGCAGCTGCCGCACTAGCGGTGTCAGGGCTAGTGAGCCCGCAGTTCCGGGTAGTACTGCAGTACGTTTACGCATTCTCGACCATCGTGTGGTTGGCGTGGTATGCCGATAGCTTCAGTACGTTCCGGCCACCGGCGCACTCGGCACGCCGTATCCGCTGGGTGGCGGGGGTGTGGGTGCTGCTGGCCGGCGTGTTCGCCATCGTCGCGTCGCTGCCGCATGTGCATTTTACGCATCATGGCGAAGTACTGCATGTAACGCATGCTGGATTCCTTCTGGACCAGCACGGCATTATAGCTGGTATATTGCTGCTGTACGTTTCGCGGCACTTACTGCGCGGTGAACGGCCGGCGTTGTGGCTGGTGCTGGCGGTGCTGGCTTCGCAGTTGCTGAAATACTCTGTGCTGACGCCACAGCCGCTGGCGGTGCTGCTGTACGGCCTGGTTTTTGTGGGGCTGCTGTACACCCGGGCAAGCTTCGACCGGAATGTCGTCCAACCTTCGTGGGCTTCGCGGCTCAAAGACATCGGCGTTGTTTTCGGCGGCGTGGCGTTGGCACTGGTGGCCGGTCTGGTGGTTATAAACCTGCTGGGCCAAGGGCCGCGTCTGCAGCGTGATGTGTCGAATATGTACGATTATTCGCACCGCACCATTCAGAACCGCGAAGAGCGATTGCAGGAACGGACTGAGGCGGGGCTACGGCTGTTCGTCGAGACGCTGCTGATTTCTCTGTTGCTCATAACCGTGTGGAGCCTGTTCCGGCCGAAGCCGCTCGAAGGCGCCGCTTCCGGCCAAGAAGTCGACGCTATGCGACGGCTGCTGGAACGCTACAGCCGTAGCAGCGAAGATTATTTCAAACTTTGGCCTACCGACCGCAAGCAATACTTCTCGGCCCCAGGCACCAACGGGATGATTGCGTACCGGGTGCAGGGCGGTATAGCCTTCATGCTGGCTGACCCGGTCGCACCGAGCAAGGTGGCACAGGCGAAAGTGCTGGCGGCATTCCAGGAACATGCCCGGCACCGTGGATGGGTTGTCTGTGCACTGTTGGTGCCGGAAGTCTCGCGGCCGTTGTACGAAAAGGCAGGGATGCGCACCATGCAGATAGGTTCCAGCGCCGTCATATCGGTCGAAGATTTCCAGGTGCAGACCGCCCGCGACAAATGGTGGCGCTGGCAGCGCAACCGCGCCCGCAAGGCCGGCTGGGAGTACGAGATGTTACTGCCGCCGCATAGCCGCGAAACCATCGCACAGTTGCGCACGGTTTCCGATGCTTGGCTGACGCGAGACGGCCACCAGGAAGAGGGCTTTGCGCTTGGCTACTTCGATGAGTCCTACTTGCAGCAGTGCGTCATGCACGTACTGCGCGACGAATCCGGTGCCATCGTGGCATTTGCGAACCAAATGCCGACATTCGGCAAAGTCCAGCAGGCTACCGTCGACCTCATCCGCTTCATGCCCGATACGAACGGTGCTATGCCGGCGGTGCTGCTACATATCATCGAAAGCCTGGACCCGGCAGTACACAAAACGTTCGACCTCGGCTTTGTGCCGCTGGCCCGTATGGACAGCAACCTGGCGCAACTGGCCCGCCGCTTGGGCAATAGCCGCTTTGCGAGTGCTGGGCTGGAGCAATTCAAGAACAAATTCAAACCCGACTGGGAACGTAACTATGTCGCCTACGACGGCGACCTGATAGACCTCGCGCGTGTCGCTACCAACCTCGAAAAGCTCTTCGCTGTCAACCCGCAGGATTAATTTTCAATTTACACTTTTGCAATTTTCATTCAATTTTCAAAGTCTCAGGCATTCTACTCCGTCATGCTGAATTCAGTTCAGCACCCATGCGTTCTGTATGGGTATCCGTGCTACCGTATGGGTCCTGAAACGAGTTCAGGATGACAATGAGGTGAGTTCCATTTGAAAATGGGAACCTTGAAAATTGAATGAAAATTGCAAAATTGTAAATTGAAAATTACACTTAAGCCTAAAGGGAAAGGGGTATATAAATGGCGGACACTATAACATTGGCAGTTCTGGGCGGTACGACGAGGGAGAAGCGGGAAAGCATAAAAGCCGCGCGGTACGTGGCGGAAGTGGCGGGCAAGCAAGAAGGCGTGGAAGTCATTTTCGTAGACCCGAAGGATTTCAACTTTCCTGGCGATGGTAACGACCCAGAGGGCAAAGACCCGCGCTACACGGCCATCGTCGAAAAGGCAGATGCGTTCTTTATCGTCACGCCAGAGTACAACCACAGTTTTCCGGGCAGCCTGAAGCGCATGCTCGACAGCGAACTGGCGCTGTACAACCATAAACCGGTAGCATTTGCCGGTGCCAGCGACGGCAACTGGGGTGGTGTGCGAGCAGTGGAGTCACTGCTGACCGCAGTGCGCGAAACGGGACTCGTCGCGATGAGCTGGGATGTGTACTTCCCATTCGTCAACAAAATGTTCAACGAAGACGGCAGTATAAAAGAAGAGCATCGTGAACGCTACGAACGCAACGTCGGCAAGCTGCTTGACGAACTCCTCTGGTTCGCCCACATCCTCAAAGCAAACCGCTAGCATCGTGGCGAGCGAATAGCTCGCCCTCACTCAACATTGGTCTGCAGTCCGGAAAAGTAGCCCCGGCTGGCTGGCCGCGAAGCAAGGCTAGCCACCGAGGTGTAGAAAAACCCTTAAGGGTTTTTCTGAAGACTAGGGAAAAGTTCGGCCGGGTAGGCCAAAATACTAGTGGCATCAGCCACTCAGTTTCCTCTTTTACTTCTTGGGCTTGCGAACACGTGGTATGTTTGCGGCTATACGCTTCCCAGTGTACGCATCCCGTATCTGGAACAGCAGCCAGAACCCGACCGCCGAAGCTAGCAAGCTCCACACGAAGCTGAAGAACCCGCCGCCATAGTCGCTAAACAGGCTGACCACGGCGTAGGCAACATTCAGCAGTGCGCCGTAGTACAAGTAGTTCCAGCCTTGTTTTTTGCGGGCCTGCAAGCCGGGGTAGGCAAATAGGTACAGCAGGCTCTCGGCGACGATTACCGCCAGGCTGACCCATATCCAGACGGTCAGACGCGAAGGCAGGACGTTGCTGCAGTTTACGCCTGCGGCAGTGCAGGCTTGGCTTGCGAAATTGCCGTAGGTGTTCACGACGTGTGCCCAGCGCCAGATTTCCCATGCGCCCAGTAACGACAATATACCGAGTACCAGCGCGATGACGGGCAGGTACTTTACGAGCCACGTCTTGCCGCCTTCCGATAGCTTGGGAGCGTTCTTGCCGAAAATACCGTTCAGTTTCGTTTCGAGTGTGCCAAAGGCGCTCATGCCACATGCTCCCTTACGTTATGGTTCCAGCGTAGCGCCGCGTTGTAAAATTTGCAAGTATAACCGGCCGATTGCGGAAGTAACAACTGTCCGTCATACTGAGGTAAACCAAAGGAGAGAAAAGGGGAGCATATGAAAGCGGTTTGGAACGGGCACGTACTAGCAGAGGCGGACAAAGAAGACCTGATTTATATAGAGCAGAACTGGTATTTTCCACCGTCGAGCGTCACGCAGGAATTTCTGCGCAAAAGCGATACGCCATATACGTGCCCGTGGAAGGGTGTCTGCCAGTATTTTGACGTGGGTGAGGGCGAAGAGTGGAGCAAAGATAACGCCTGGAGCTACCCGGAGCCTTACCCAGGTGCCATCGAACGCGTCCACAAAGACTTTTCAAACTACGTCGCCTTTTGGCGCGACGTGCAGGTGGTTGAGCAGTGAAAACCATCGTCTTGTGCTCCAGCGCGGCGTTCTATCGGCACGTGAACGAACTGGCCGATGAACTCGAAAAGCGAGGCTTCCACGCGGTCGTGCCGCTCACGGCCGAGCGGATGCGTGCTTCGGGCGACTACAATGTCGACAGCGTCAAGACCTGGTACGGCAACCCCGGCGACTACGACAAAAAGGCCCAACTGATGCGCGGCCATTTCGACAAAGTCGCCGAGGGCGATGCGGTGCTGGTCGTGAATGACGAAAAGCACGGCGTGCCCGGCTATATCGGCCCCAATGTGCTGATGGAAATGGGCCTGGCGTTCTACCTTAAGAAGCCGATTTACGTGCTGGACGATGTCGTACCGGACATGCCCGTGTACGAAGAAGTCCTCGGCATGGGCTCGGTTATCCTCTCTGGCGACCTTACCAAAATCTCTCTCTAGCCCGCACCCAAACCTCTCGCCCATTCCTCATTCCCCTTACGCCTACCTATCGGGTCGTACCCGAAGATTGTAAAATGCCATTTGCTTACCCGGAGTCCATGTACGGCTGCAGGGCTAAAGAGGTCGCAGTACGAGCTCGGTGCCGCCGAGGTTCTGGGCGAGGTATGAATCGTGGGAGATGTAGAGCAGGGCGCCGTGGTAGTTCGCCAGGGCGTTTTCGAGCTCTTCGATAGACGGCAAATCGAGGTGGTTCGTCGGTTCGTCCAGGATGAGTACGTTCGGGTCGGGCGCGAGCATTTTTATAATCTGCAGACGAGCTTTCTGGCCGCCGCTGAGGTCGGAAACTAAGGTGTTTTTGTCGTCATACGGGTTGAATAGGTAGTTACCCATGGTGCGCATGACGGCTTCGTCGCTGCTCGGCAGGCCCAGCTCGTCGTATATGTGGGCAATGGCTGCGCCAAGCGGCATGTGCAGCAACTCTTTGCCAGCTTCCTGCTCGTACAGGCTTAGTCGCAAGCTGCGGTCGCAGAAGATGCCGCCGGCCCGCCACGTCTCGCTGCGCTTCTCGGCAACTGCGTCGACGATGGCACGAACCAACGTGGTCTTACCGGCACCGTTCCGTCCGACCAATCGCAGTCGGTCACCGTGGTGCAATGCAAAGTGCACCGGCGCAAACAGCGGTGTATCGGTGTAGCCGAGCTGCAAATCTTCGACGCGCAAGAGCTCCTTGCGGTGTTCATGGCTGGATGTTTTGTGCAACTGTATGTTCTTGGTCTTGAATTTGTCGTAGTTGTCGCTGACTTTCTTGTTCAGTGTGCCGGCGGTTTCGCGGTCTATCCAGAAGCTTGGTTTTTCCAGCTTTTCCAGCTCGGCGAGCTCGGCAGCCGCCTGTGTTTCGCGCCGCTTGAACTGTTGTATAGTGCCCGGGTCGCGGGCTTTTTCCTTGAGCCTACGGAACTGGATGACTTTGTCGCGCAGGTTGGCGATTTGCCGCTGGGTGACGTCGTAGTCGTGCATTTTGGTGGTGGCGCTGTGGGCATTTTGGCGCAGGTAGGCGTCGTAGTTGCCGGGGAACGAAGCGCAGCCGCCATCTTTTATCTCGATGACGCGGTCTATGTGCGCCAGCACGTCACGGTCGTGGCTGATGACGACTACCGCGCGCTTGACGCTCTTGAACCACTCCAGAAACGCCGCCTTGGCGACGTAGTCCATGTGGTTTGTCGGTTCGTCTATGAGCGCCAGGTCGGCATCGGCGTGCTCGACGATTATCAGTTCCACGAACCGTTTCTGGCCGCCCGAAAGCTGGGCCATGGGCAGGTCTTCTTTGCCGAACAGCTGGTAATCTTCCAGCGATTGCAGCACACGGTCTTCGACAGTATAGTAGTCCAGCGCGCCGAACCGCTCCAGCGCCTCGCTGTACACGTGAATCTTCCGGACGTCATCGCCCATGTGGTCAGGGTAGGTGTCTATGATGTGTTTCAGGTGTTTGTACTCTGGCAGCTTGTCGAGGATGTACTCCATCACTGTTTTGTCGCCGATGCCAGTGTGTTCCTGTGCGGTCACAATCACGCGGGCGCCGGGCTGTGTCACCACGGTGCCCGCAAAATCGGTGTCTTCGCCAGTCAGCATGCGGAACAGGGTAGTCTTGCCCACGCCGTTGCGGCCGATTATCGCCACCTTTTCGCCTTGCTCCACGTGCAAACGCAGGCCCGAAAACAAATGTTTCGTGCCGATGCTTTTTTCTTCAATGTCCGCGTTCAGTAACATAACAGAGGTTAAGTATACCAGAACCAAGGGCTAATACCGATGTTAAGCGTGCACGGGAGGATGTCGATTAGCGATTAACAATTAGCAAATCGCCATGCATTAGCAAATGACGATTGGCCATGAAGCCCAGTCGCATCATTGCCATTCGCTAATGCATTGTCCTTCGCCATTCGTAAATAGCTAATCGTCTTTGAGTTTGCTGGTGAACTTCTGGCGTAGTTTTTGAATCTTCGGGTCGATGATAACTCGGCAGTAGCCGGAGTTGGGGTTACGTTCGTAGAATTCCTGCGCGTCGGGCCCGGCGGGCCAGAACTTTTCAAAGGGAACTATTTGCGTCACGATAGGGTCGGGCCATAGTTCGGCCGCAAAACCTTTCGTCATTTCTTCGGCGACTTTTTGCTGTTCCGGGCTGTGGTAGAAGATGACCGAGCGATAGATTTCGCCGACGTCGTAGTCCTGCTGGTTCAGCGTAGTGGGGTTGTGCATGACATAAAAAATCTCTAGGAGCTCTCGGTAGGTGACGATGTTCGGGTCGAATTCTAGCTGCACACACTCGGCGTGCCCCGTGTCTTCGTAGTAGACCTGCATGACGGTCGGGTTATCTACATGGCCGCCGCTATAGCCGGAAGTGACGTGTCCTACGCCGCGAACACGCCGGTAAATCGCCTCCAGGCACCAGTAACATCCACCACCTAAAGTCGCTTGTTCGCTCATACCTACCAGTATACGGCATGCATGTATGCGCTGCACTTAATCTGTTAGCTATCCGCAGCGAAGCAAAAAACAACATAAGCATATTGCATTTTTTGCACTTTTATGCTAATGTTAAAACATGTTCTCAGCAATAAAAAAATTAGACGAAAAAATCTTAACTCGAAAAGAGCGTGCCGCCGATGCTCGTGACGCACAGAAGCGAAAGTTAGCTGCAAACTTAGGTAGAGGGGCTCTAGGTACTGCAGAGGCTGCTTCACCAGTAAGTATCCGTGAGTTTCTCGACAAGTATAGCGTGGCCCCGCGTATCCCTGGCCGCAGCACACGGGAGCTTATGCATACGACGACATTCAGGGAAGGCTTAGTATCGTTCGGTGATAATTCAAACGATGCTACTGGCAGGGTAATCCACCCGAACAACGGTACCTGTGCCGTAATATCCCAACGTGGCGGTGACGTTGCGACGGTAGTCAACGTCGTTGCGTTGACTGAAGGCTCAGGCAAAAGCCCGGTAGCGTTCAGCCGAACGGTTATAAGCGGTCTCCATAGCGACACGCCAACTGTCGGTGCTCCTGAGATTCTTGACGGTGCCCCTTTGTATAATATCGACCGTGAAGGCATAGACTTCATAAAAATTGCCCCGAACGGTATGGGTATGAAGAATCGCGTGATAGGCGGACTGCCCGAGCGACAGCTTCCAGCACAGAATCTTACGCCAGGACAGTGGTTTGAGCTTGAATATATGGCGACTGCGGTGAACTTGGTGCGCAGTCCTGAGCCCGCCTCTTAGCCGCATCTACCTCCTAGGGTATGTTGATTTGCCTATCGACTAACGTAGTGCGGTGAACCATGCTATAGTTTTAGCATGGCAAAGAAGAAGAGTTCTGGGAAGGCTTCGGTCAAAGCCGCGAAAGCGCCGGTGGCGAAGGCTGGTACGAAGGCAAAAGTAGCGGCGAAGAAGCAGGCGGCTGTAGCTACGCCCGCGTTGCAGGAAACGGTTGCGGTAGAACAGCCGGTGCGTTTGCAGCGGTGGAATGTGGCGCTGGCGGCACTGTTCGGCGTGCAGGCGGCCGTGGTGGCGCTGCTAAGCGGCAGCGTACACAGTTTTCAGGTGATGGCCGGCTTTTTGGCGCAGGACCCGTTGCAGACGGCGGCACAAGGACACGCGGTGATGGTTTTTGCAGTACACCATCTGTTCGATGTGAACTTGGCATGGCTGGTGGCAGCATTCCTCGGAGTGGCAGCTATAGCGCACGTGCTGTTGGCAACCGGCCGGCGCACTATATATGAAGCAGGAGTAGTCCGGGGTATGAACCCGACGCGGTGGCGCGAATATGCGTTGGCGGGCGGTCTGGCGACGGTCGTCGTGGCCATGTTGGCCGGTGTGCAGGACGCGGGTCTGCTAGCCGCAGTATTCGGCCTGTCGGCTGCGGCGGCGCTGTGTTTCCAGATTACCGAGCGGAGTGACCCTGCTAGCTGGCTGAGCTTCTTGCTGGGCAAGGGGACGGGTGTGCTGGCATTGCTGGCCGTAGGGTACTACCTGCTCGCAGGTGTACTGTATGGCAGTGCGCTTCCGGCGCTGGTGTATGTGACATTCGGCGTCGCTGCGGCCGGGTTCGGGGCATTGGCGGTGCTTGTCTGGCTGGCAGGTCGCGGCAAAGGGAAATTCGCGAACACTTTATTTACCGAACGAGTGTATATGGGACTGAGCCTGGTCGGCTTGAGCGCTGTTGCGTGGCTGGCGGTAGTCAGCGCCCTGAAATAATATGAAAAAAGCCATCATTTTCGACTTCGACGGAACGCTCGCCGACAGTTTGCCGGCAGTCATAGACGTGTTCTGCGAACTGACGGGCCGGCCGAATACGTATACCGAGGAAGACATCGCCCGCTACCGGCACCTCTCGTTCGGCGAGCTGGCCAACGAGCTCGACATACCTAAGTGGCGTATACCGGTGCTGGTGGTGAAGGGCCGGCGGTTGTTGCTGAAGCACATCCAGGACATACATCCGCATCCGGGTATACACAAAATGCTGACCGAGCTGCAAGCACGCGGCGAGCGCATGTACATACTGAGCAGCAACAGCACCGAAAACGTGAACAAATACTTGCAACATCACGGGCTCGACCAGTTCTTCAAGAGCGTGTACGGCGGAGCGAGCCTGCTCGGCAAGGCGCCGCGGCTGCTAAAGCTCATCGAGGCGGAGCGGGTGGACGTGGTGGACAGCTGGTACGTGGGTGACGAAACGCGCGATGTCATAGCGGCGCGGGCGGCGAAACTGCACATCGCTTCGGTGACGTGGGGCTACAACAGCCGTGAGGCGCTGGCCGCCAAAGAGCCCGACATCTTGGCCGACACGCCGGCGCAGCTGCTAAAAGGAATCTCTCGCTAGTGGAGCTCGAGCAGGTCACGGTAACGAAACTGGTGCATGGTGGGCAGGGGCTGGCCGAACTGGCGGATGGCCGCAAGGTCTTCGTGTGGAATGCACTGCCGGGCGAGACGGTGCGGGTGCGGATTATCAAAAAGAAGCGGTCGTATGCTGAGGCGATTGCCGAAGCAGTGGTCGAGGCTTCGCCCGAGCGCGTCACGCCGCGCGAGGAAAACTACTTGGCGACCAGCCCGTGGCAGATGATGACGTTCGAAGCCGAGAATAAATACAAGGCCAAAATCGTTGCCGAACTCTTTGCCCACGAACGCATCCAGCTTCCAGCCGTTCGTCATTCCGGGCTTGACCCGGAATCTAAAGCGGTAGATTCTGGCTCGGGGGCCGGAATGACACAGCCAGTGGTGACGGCCGGAGGTGAATGGAATTACCGGAACAAGATGGAGTACAGCTTCTGGGGTGATGACGAGGGGCTGCACCTGGCACTGCACCAGCGTGGTAGCCACGGCAAACAGATAGTGCAGGGAAGTGAATTGGCGCTGCCGGCACTCGATGCTGGGGCGAATGCGGTGTTGGATGAGCTACAAAAATTACAACCGCGGGCCGGAGATTTGAAGACAATTATTGTTCGAGTCAGTCAAAAAGGTGAGGTAGTAGCCGCACTGTATACAAAACTAGATAAGTTTACAAAAATGTCGTTGCCGAGTGGCGTAAAGGGCTTGCGGGTGTACCACTCGAACCCGAAGAGCCCAGCCAGCGTGCCGACGAAGCTGCTCTACGAACTCGGCGACGCCACGCTGCAAGATGAACTGCTTGGCAAAGCCTTTACGTACGACGTCGACAGCTTCTTTCAAGTCAACCTGCCGATTTATGAAAAGGCTCTCGGCCGTATCCGCGAACATTGCCAGGCCGACCCGGTCGACATGTACGCGGGCACGGGTAGCATCGGCCTCAGCGTTTCGAAGGCGCAGGCGACGTTAGTCGAACTGGACCCGGCGACTGTGGCGATGGCGCGGGTGAATGCGGAACAATCCGGCATCAAGTCCGAAGTCGTAGAAGCATCGACCGAAAAGGCGTTGGAGTACATTGCCGCCGACAAACCGGTTATTTTCGACCCGCCGCGCGCGGGCTTGCATGCAAAAGTAGTCGAACGATGCCTGGAAGTAAAGCCGCCGCAAATCATCTACCTCAGCTGTAACCCGGCCACCCAAGCGCGTGACCTTGCGCTGCTACAGGCAAGCTACGATATTGAATTCTTCGAGGTTTATAACTTCTTCCCACGTACGCCGCACATCGAAACCCTGGCAGTACTATCGCGGCGCTGAAACCGCTTGTGCCGGGCTGCAGATTGGCTGTACACTGGGTGCAGATAAAGGAGACTCGGAAGCATGGCAGAAAAGAAAAATCCGCAGGCGAAGACGCATGCGCCAGTCGCACCCGTAGCCGAAAAGCCGGCGGAAGTTGTCGAACCAGCGGTTCCTGAGATGTTCGCGCAGCCCACTGTGACCGGAGTGAACCGCGAGAAAAACTATGTGAAGACCGTGGTTCTGAGCAGTATGTTCGGCTGGGCGGGCGTAGACCGTTTCTATCTGGGAAAGATTGGCACGGGTGTGCTGAAACTCGTCACCTTCGGCGGGTTCGGAATATGGTACCTGGTGGATTTTATCATTGCGCTGGTCGGTGGCGCACGCCAGAAGGATAAAGAAGACCAGGAACTCGAAGATACTGCGCGGTACAAGCCGTTCTTTGTGCGGCTGACGTTGGTGTGGGTGGGGATTTGTGCCGCGATGTTCGTGCTCGAGATACTGCTTATTTTCATACTGATGCCAGCGCTTGTCCGGCAATTTACGCCCGAAAGCAAGCGGTACGAACTGGTGTGTCTCGACCGCTGGACGCAAGAGTATCTGCGGCCCGAAGCTTGCCCGGACTACAACCCGAACCCGGCTAGCGGCAGTGTGCAGCATCCGTACACGAACTTTCCTGGCATCCAGGTGAATTGAATGAGTAGGACTTACGCAGAACGGCACATTTCCGGCGAAAACCGGGGTCCCCGCAAAACTTGCTTTTGTGGGGTAAAAAACTTCCGTTCCTCATTCCGCCGTATTACCAACACGTCTCCGTTCCGGTACTCATTTTTCATCCGAAACTGCACCGTTCTGCGTAAGTCCTACGGGTTACCGGCGTATTTTGCCTGCACCCGGTATGTGGTATCGTCTAATTAATACTTTTTTGAGGGGGAACTATGACAACTACTTCCGGGCCAGTACCGCCGCAACCGGCTCATCCGCAAACCGCACCAACGCAAGCGCAACCGGTTCCCGGTGAAAACCCGGCAAAGAGCTACATAGCAACGGTGTTGTTTAGTTACTTCCTGGGCAGTTTCGGTGTTGATAGGTTTTATTTGGGGTACGTAGGGTTGGGTGTGGCAAAGCTGCTGACGCTCGGCGGTTTTGGCGTCTGGGCATTCGTGGATTATGTGCTGGCTACTTTCGGCCGGGAGCGGGCGAAAGATGACCCGCGACCGCTGGAGGGCTACGCAGCTTACAACAAGGTCATGAAGATTATCTTCTGGGTGTTGCTCGGTCTGCAGCTGCTCGCCATACCGCTGATGATACTTTTGCTAGTCTTCGCTGCTGTGCCGAGTTTGCAGCGGAATGCTCGTGAAGTATCGCGCAAGCAGGATATGGCGATGGTCGCCGAACACTTGGATATGTACCGGACGCAGTATGGCACATATCCACCGACTGCATCATTTGATATACAGGCGCTGTGGCCATCTACGGAGTCGCTCAGTGTCTTGCAACAGAGCGACATAACCTATGAGGCTTCGCCGGCTGGTTGCGACGGCGACAGTGTGCCGTGCACCGGATTCACCATCCAAACGAAGCTGGAATCGGGCGAAGCTGTAACGATACACGAGTAGCCACTAACCCACATGCTTTTTTGTCATGCTGAACTCGTTTCAGCATCCACGTGTTGCGTTGGACGTCCGTATACCGTATGGGGGTCCTGAAACGAGTTCAGCATGACAGTAAGGAAATAGTTGTCTTTGAAACTAGTGCATGTGGTTCGAGAGTGGTGAATGCCTGCTATACTACTGTGTAATGGCAGGAAGTTATTTTAGGGAGCGGTCGCAGCCGTACAAACCGGGGCAGTCCGCACCGTTCAAAGTTTCGCGCAGCAAAATTGAGCTGTTCATGCAGTGCCCGCGCTGTTTCTGGCTGGACGTGCGGCTGAAGATTACGCGGCCCTCGAGCCCGCCGTTCAACATCAACAAAACCATCGACGAACTGTTCAAGAAAGAATTCGACGTACACCGCGCGGCCAAAACACCGCACCCCATAATGACCGCCAACAAGCTGAACGGCGTTTTACCATTCCAACACGAAGACCTCGACACCTGGCGCTACACCTTTACGGGCGTCGTGGCGCTGCACCAGCCGACCAACCTGCATGTATTCGGCGCGGTGGACGATGTGTGGGTGAACGACGCAGGTGAACTGATAGTCGTAGATTACAAAGCCACCAGCAAGGACAAGGACGTGTCTATAGATAGTGGCTGGCAAATCAGCTACAAACGGCAGATGGAAGTCTACCAGTGGCTGCTACGCCAAAACGGTTTCACAGTTTCGGACACGGGCTACTTTGTGTATACCAACGCCCGCATGGATGTCGACGGTTTCGGCGACACGCTGGAATTCAAGACCAAGCTCATTCCGTACACCGGCAACGACGACTGGGTCGAGCCGACGCTCGGGAAAATGAAGGCCTGCATGGACGACGACAAAATGCCGCCGGTCGGCGAGTCGATAATGGGCGGCGTGTGCGAACACTGCGACTACGCCCGCAAACGCACCGAACTGACACTCAAGCATTTACAAAAATAAGCCACCCCTGATATGTTTAGGGTGTGAGCGAACTACATACGCCCCCACACGCAGAATCAGTCCAGCTTTCCTCGGGCGATGAAGAAGCTATCAACCGGTACGTCGCATATATCGCCAAACTCGTAGAAGGCAGGTGTGATGCGCCGGATTGTTTCAGCGGAGAAGAGCAGCTGCGTGTGCTTGCGCCACAGTTAGACGGGAAAGGGCACGAACGGGCTCTTCGTGAATGGGGAGGGCCGAGTACGCTTAATCGCCTCGCACGGCTTCGGCTGTATGCCGCACTCGGAGCCGTCTGTCAGTATCCTGCCGGTTTGGTGGTGTATCCATTGAGCGGAGACATGGTGCAGTTTGTGCAGCCGGTTACTCTTGAAAACGGGTTCGCTATCGAAGAGAGAACCGACTACCTGAAGGCTCGGGACGGGCTCAATGCCTTGTGTTCTGAGCTATTTCTGGTATATCAACCACGCTAATTTGTAATAAGGAGTTTGGATTCGTCGGCGCTGCCGGAGATGTTTACGAGCTGCCATTTGCCGTCTTTGTGCAGAATGGCGGTGCGGACGTAATAGGGGACTTTGAGCGCACTGTACTTGTAAATGAAGTAGGCGGTTTCGCCGTCTTTGCCGTGGTAGACAGTCGTGTTTTCGAGCGCCGGCGATTTGGTGGTGGCAACTTCTATGGTGTTGAATTGGGTTGATAGTTGCTTGGCAGTGTAGGTCTTTTTGAAATTGGCGGAACCAAGCTTGTAGGCAGCTGCACCGTCGCGCTTCTGCAGGGCGGCAATGGTCTGGTCGGAAACTTGCTGTGCGGCGGCGACATCGTGTTTGAGCTTGAGCTTGCTGTAAATGGTCCAGCCGAGTACGACCACGACGACCGTGACAACGACGATGGCGACAATGTCGATAGGTTTGAGCTTCCTATCTTTTTTCGATTCCTCGGAACTTGGGGTTGCTTCCGTTGCTTTCTCGGTCATGTATATAAGGGTATACTACCGCCGCATAAAATGCACGGCAGGCGTGGGTACTTATTGACATCGAGGTGTACGGCAGTGTCTAATACAAAGGGTTACATGAGAAATAGTTTATTATGAGTAGATTCATGAATAGGGCAGAGCGTCGTATCGCTCGAGAGTTTGATGTGGCGGCTACTGCAGAATTGGCGCGACTGGCTAATCAGGCTTTTCTAGTAGAAGATTGGCCGAAACATAACTTGCCCATCGAAGATGCCCCTACATTTACGACAGGTATGGAGCCGCACGCATGGCAGCGACGCTATGCGCAGCCACAACTCCAGGCACTGGTGTTGGGCGAGCGACACTCCACTGCGTCCGAAGGTGAAGCGGGTTACGACGGCTATTTTCTAACAATAGATGGTATCGTTGTCCAGGAGAGTACGCTACCTCGCCCTCGCGGTCTGCTTGCTTTTCTGACTCTCGGAGAAGCTGTGGTTGTCAGACAAAGAGTCGAGCCTGAGGCGATTGCCACCGACCCGTGGCTCATAGATAGGCTGGCAGAGATGGCGACCCAGGCGGGTGTTACAGCACCAAACTTCCAGGCGTAAGGTATACTGGTAGCTATGCTAGATATACAATTCATCCGCGACAATGCCGAAACCGTACAGCGGAAGTCGGAAGAAAAAGGTTACAAGAACGTCAACGTTGGCGAATTGCTGGAGCTCGATACCGAGCGCCGCAGCAAACTGACACAAATAGAAGAGCTGCGTGCGCGCCGCAATGCGTTGACGGCCGAAATGAAGGGCCAGAAGCCTACCGACGAACAGCTGAACGAAGGCAAGCAGCTCAAAGAAGAAATCGCTGCCCGCGAAACCGAACTCAAAGCCATCGACGAAAAGTATTCAGAGCAACTGAATGGCATCCCGAACGTCACGTTCGACGATGTGCCGGTCGGTGGCGAAGAAGACAGTGTCGAAATCAAGAAAGTCGGTGAACAGACCAAGGGTGCGAAAGACCATCTGGACTTTGCGACTTCGCGCGATTGGCTGGACTTCGACCGCGGTGCAAAGGTGGCGGGTGCTAAGTTCTACTACCTCAAGGGTGACCTGGCGCTGCTGGAAAACGCACTGACGCAGTATGCTCTGAACTTTGTGCTCCAGAAAGGTTTCACCTTTATGACCGTGCCGCACATGGTCAACTCGCGTACCATGACCGGCACTGGCTTTGCGCCGCGCACCAGCGAGCAGAGCGATGAATACGGTATCGACGGGGAAGACCTGTCGCTTATCGCTACCGCAGAGATTCCGCTGACTGGCTATCATGCCGACGAGATTATCGACGAAGACAAGTTGCCGCTGCTCTACGCCGGCCTGAGCCCATGCTATCGCAAAGAAGCCGGTACATACGGCAAGCACACACGCGGCCTGTTCCGTGTCCATCAGTTCAATAAGTTGGAAATGTACGCCTACACGCTGCCGGAGCAGAGTGCCGAAATGCATGAACGTATTCTGGCAATCGAGGAAGAGCTGTGGCAATCCATCGGCATTCCGTACCATGTCATCAACATCGCCAGTGGCGATTTGGGCGCTCCAGCGGCTAAGAAATATGATGTGGAGTACTGGTCGCCAGTCGATGAAAAATACCGTGAGCTGACAAGCTGCTCGAACTGTACCGACTTCCAGGCGCGCAACCTGAACATCCGCGTTCGGCGCAAAGATGGCAACGTGGAGACACTCCACACGCTGAACGGCACGGTCGTGTCGCTCGCACGTTCGCTGGTGGTCGTGCTTGAGCACTTCCAGACGGAAGACGGCAAGTTACGCGTGCCGGAAGTGCTACGGCCATACATGGGCGACAGGGAAGTACTGTAACGATGGCGCTTGAACCACAATTGGCTGTTGTCATCACCAGCGAAAAGTTCGAGCTGACGCCGAAGCTGGAACGCTACATCCGGAAAAAAGTGAAAGAGTTAGAGAAATACATTCCGCGGGCGGCCCGCGAAAGCGCCCAGGCGGACGTGCGGCTAAGGCAGTCGCCCAGCAAAACCAAGCAGACCGCGACCTGTGATCTGACGCTATACTTGCCGAAGGCGGCATTGCATGCGCGCGAAACCACCGAGCATATGTATGCAGCGTTCGACGTAGCGGTGGCGAGCGTTCGGCACCAGATTGCGGAGTACAAAACCAAGCACGAACCGGCACGGCTGCGGCACAAACTCGGCCGGGCGTTCGGCAGGGGTTCGTATTCGGACGGTATCGAATCAGAAGAGTAGCGGGGCTATCTCGCGAAGAGCAAAGAACGATGAACAATGAGCGCGGCTCATAAGCCTGAGCGCCTAAAATGCCAGCCCGGGCATTCGCGAACGAAGGCTGTTCATTGTTCATTGCTTATCGTTCTTTGATTTTCCTTCGGAAAACCTCGCATATCCGGCAAAAAGAGGGTACAATAACACATAACTGAAAACTAGAGGCAAGAGGAGTATGTACTAGACCCATGAATGGACTACTGAAAAAGCTGCTTGGCGACCCGCAGATAAAGACCATCAAGCGTCTGCGCAAGCGTGTCGCGGCAGTGAACGCGCTGGCCGAAAAATACGAAAAGATGAGCGACACCAAGCTGCAAGAGCAAACCAAGGTCTTGCAGAAGCGCCTCGAAAAAGATTCGCTCGATGCCATCTTGCCCGATGCGTTCGCGGTAGTCCGCGAGGCTGCCAACCGCACCATCAAACAGCGGCATTTCGATGTTCAGCTCATCGGTGGCATGGTGCTGCACGAAGGCAACGTGGCCGAAATGAAAACCGGTGAGGGCAAGACGCTCATGTCCACTGCGCCGGTGTACCTGAACGCGCTCAGCGGCAAAGGTGTGCATGTGGTGACGGTCAACGACTATCTGGCGCAGCGCGATGCCGGTTGGATGGGTCAGGTCTTTTACTTCATGGGTCTTTCGACTGCTGTCATCCTGGCCGACCACAGCTACATTTACGACCCCAAGTTCACCAACGAAGAACACGAAGACGAGCGTTTCCGCCACTTGAAGCCTTGTACTCGGCAGGAAGCCTACGCCGCCGACATCACCTACGGCACGAACAACGAATTCGGCTTCGACTACCTGCGTGACAACATGGTGCGCGAGACCGACCAACTGCGCCAGCGCGACCTCAACTTCGCCATCGTCGACGAAGTCGACTCCATCCTTATCGACGAAGCCCGGACGCCGCTTATCATTAGCGCACCGTCGGTTACGCCGGGTTCTGCCTATCAACAGTTCGCTCGCACCGTGCGCCAGCTGAAGGCCGAGGACTATGAAGTCGACGAAAAGCGCAAGACTGTTGTGCTAAACGACAAGGGCGTCGACAAAATCGAGAAAATCCTCGGCATAGAGAACATCTACGCCAGCGAAAACATCCGAACAATTTACCACCTGGAGCAAGCACTCCGAGCACAAACTTTGTTCAAAAAAGATAAAGATTATGTCGTAACCAAAGATGGCGAAATCGTCATCGTCGACGAATTTACCGGCCGTCTGCTGGCTGGCCGCCGCTACAACGAAGGTCTGCACCAGGCCATCGAGGCCAAAGAAGGCGTCGAAGTCCAGCAGGAAAGCATGACACTGGCGACCATTTCGTTCCAGAACTATTTCCGCCTGTACGACAAGCTCGGCGGTATGACCGGTACGGCGCTGACCGAAAGCGAAGAGTTCCACCAGATTTACAAGGTCGATGTCGTGGAAGTACCGCCGAACCGTAAGCTGGCCCGCGAAGACCACACCGACCGCATCTACCGTAACGAAGCAGCCAAGTTCAAGGCTATCGTCAAGGAAGTCGAAGACCTCCACACCAAAGGCCAGCCGGTGCTCATCGGTACCGCCTCTATCGAGAAAAACGAACGGCTCAGCAACGCACTCACCAAAGCCGGTGTGCCGCACCAAGTGCTGAACGCCAAAAACAACGAACGTGAAGCGAAAATCGTCGCCGCAGCGGGCGAAAAGGGTGCCGTTACACTGGCAACTAATATTGCCGGTCGTGGTACTGACATTGTGCTTGGCGAAGGTGTAAAGGATCTGGGTGGTCTGTTTGTGCTCGGTTCGGAGCGTCACGAAAGCCGCCGCATAGACAACCAGCTGCGCGGTCGCGCCGGCCGCCAGGGCGACCCGGGTACGACACAGTTCTACGTGAGTACCGAAGACGACCTAATGCGTATTTTCGGCGGCGAACGGATTTCGGGCATCATGAACAAACTGAAAGTTGAAGACGACGTACCTATCGAAAATAAGCTGATTTCCCGCAGCCTCGAAGGCGCGCAGAAGAAAGTCGAAGGCTTCCATTTCGACCAGCGTAAGAACGTCGTCCAGTACGACGATGTCATGAACCGCCACCGTAAAGCCATTTACGCTATGCGCAAAGAAGTCCTGCGGTCCGACGACATTAGCAAGCGCGTCAAGGCGTACATAGAAGCCGAAATGAAGCTGCTCGGCGAAAGTCCGCTGCGCCTGACCGACGATTTCGAACCGACCGTCCGCGAAATGCTGCCGGTCGACGAACCGGCGCTGGACCGTATTTTCGCGACATCCGCCGACAAGGTTGCGAACGTACTCGTGGAGGAAGCCAAAGAACTCTACAACAACCGCGAAAAGACATTCGGCACTGACATGATGCGCAAAATGGAGCGCGATATATACCTGCAGATTCTCGATACGCTCTGGATGCAACACCTTGAAAACATGGACCACCTGCGCGAAGGTATCCACTGGATGAGCGTCGGCCAGCGCGACCCGCTGGTGGAATACCGGCGCCGCGGCCAGATGATTTTCGAAGACATGCAGAACACGTTGCGCCACGACGTGGTCCGCACCATCTTCCACGCCGAACCGGTCGAGGAAAGCGAGCTCGAAGCACCCATAGAGACCGAACTGACCCGTGCCGCCCGTGGCTCCATAAGCAATGCCGGACAGATTATGGCCGAAGGTGGTGAGTTCGACGAAAGTGACTTCGGCGAAAAGAAAACCAAAGCCAAAAGCACCAGCAAAACGCGCCAAAAGGCCAACAAAGCCGAGCGTCAGCGCAAGGCCAAAGCGAGGAAAAGAAAGTAGGGCAAAGAGCAAAGGGCAAAGTTCGTCCGACTTAGCCCTTACGCCTTTACCCGTTGCCCTATGTTATGAAGCATGTTGTTGAAGAAATAAAACTGAAAAATGGCGCCAAAGGCCTGTTCGTCCACGTGCCCGACGCCACGGTGCTCGACGTGTATTTCAATTTCCGGGCTGGCGAATACCTGGTCGACCACGACAAGTGGGAAGCGCCGCACCTTATGGAGCACGTCCTGCTTGGCGCGAACGACAAGTTCCCGCGGGCCCGCGATTTCCAGGCGGAAGTCGAAAAGAACGGCGCGTACAGCAACGCCAGTACCGACGTGTACGACATTATTTACGAGGCCGAGTGCGCCGATTTCGAATGGGAACGGGTGACGAAACTGCTCATTCTGGCCATAGAAAAGCCGTTGTTCCTGCAGGAGGAATTCGATGCCGAAGCCGGCAACGTCCGCGAAGAGCTGGCTGCCCGCGCCAACAACCACTACCGCCAGCTGGGCGCGGCCACTCGCAAAGCCTACGGCCTGGTAGCGGAAAGCGACAAGACCCGTCTGGAGCTGATGGACAACGTCACGGTGGAGGATGTGCGTCAGCACTACCGCCGTACGCACACGACCGACAATCTGCGCTTCGTCATCGCCGGCAACCTGACCAAACAGCGTCGCCAGACGCTCATCGACATGCTTGAACGCATAGAGCTGCCGCGCGGCGAACGGTTCGCTATGCCCGATGAAATCGTCAAGTCACTCAAGAAGCCGGTCTGCATACCGAATGATACGGTCGACACGATGTACTTTTACATCGACACGTTCCTGGACCGCCGGCTCGAAGAGCACGAGGTCGACGCGCTGGGCATAGTGAACGCCGTGCTGACCGAAACACTTTATAGCAAAATCCTTGGTACCGCCCGCGAGCGCGGCCTGGTGTACGGCATGAACAGCGGCTATCAGCAGATAAAGCTCAGCAGCAACCTGTGGTTCGGCAGCCAGGTGTCGGTAGCGAACGCACCGGCGCTGTTCGATATCGTGACCGAGCAGCTCGGCAACCTCTTTAGCGGCGAAATCGCCGAAGCGGATATCGAAGCTGCCCAGGCGTACTGCATCGGCCGGTTCCAGCGCAGCGCACAGACGGTTTCCAGCACGGCCCTGGGGTACACCGGCCGCTATTTCTTCGACGAGTTTGTCGACGATTACTACAAGATTCCGGAGCGCATACAGGCGGTTACTAAGCAGTCGATAGTCGATGTCACCCGTGCGATGTTCACCGAAAGCGTCGGTGGTCTGGGTTTGTACGGCAAATGCGACCCAGCGCTGGCCCAGAGCCTGAACAAGCAGCTGGCCATCCTCTGGCAACAGCATCAGTCCAACGACTGAACTTTCTCCCTGTGTCATCCTGAATTTATTTCAGGACCCATGCGGTATCGCTGAGCGATTGTGGCCAAACAAGCATTGAAAACTCGCAATACTATAGAATAAGAACATGGAACAACTCACAGCCGAAGCCCAAACCCTGCAATCCCAGCTCGACGATGCCCTAACACGCATCGGCTTCGCTAAGCTCGAAGACCGCAAGGCCGAACTCGACGCAGCCGCGAACGACCCGGGCTTATGGCAAGACAACGACCGCGCCCAGAAAATCGTCCGCGAACAAGCTGCACTCGAGAAGCGCCTGCAGCCATGGCAGTCGGTAAAGCAGTCAGTTGATGATGCACTTGAGCTGCTCGAACTTGGCGACGACAGTTTGACAGATGATTTGGCCCGCCAGTTGCAAGTTGCCAATTCCCAGTTCCTAGAGCTTAAAGAGGAGCTCAAATTCAGCGGTCCATACGACGACCACGATACCATACTGAGTATCCACGCCGGTGCCGGTGGTGCCGACGCCCAGGACTGGGCAGGCATGCTGCTGCGTATGTACGTGCGCTATGCCGAAACGCAAGGCTGGCAGGTTATGACCATCGAAGAATCGGCGGCAGAGCAGGGCGGGCTCAAAAGCATTATGCTAGAAATCTCCGGTGCGTTCGTGTACGGCAAGCTAAAGGGCGAACACGGCGTGCACCGCCTGGTGCGCCTGAGCCCGTTCAACGCCGAGAGCCGCGAAACTAGCTTTGCGAAAGTCGAAGTCACACCGAAAATAGACGCCCCCGAAGACCTCGAAATCGACGAAAAAGACCTGAAAATAGACGTCTACCGCAGCGGCGGCCACGGTGGCCAGAGCGTGAATACCACCGACAGCGCCGTACGCATCACGCATCTCCCGACGAACATCGTCGTTGCAATCCAGAACGAACGCAGCCAGCTCCAGAACCGCGAAACCGCCATGACCATTCTGCGCTCACGCCTCGCGCAGTTGCAGCTCGAACAACACGCCGAAAAGGTAAGCGAGCTCAAAGGCCCTAACGAACAAGCCGCCTGGGGCAACCAAATCCGCTCTTATGTCCTCCACCCGTACAAACAAGTCAAAGACCTCCGCACCAGCCACACTTCAAGCGACCCAGACGATGTCCTCGCCGGCAACCTCGACCCCTTCGTTACCGCCTACCTCGACCACACTCTTGGCAATGAGTAGTACCGTTCTCTGAAGTATTTACTTAATTATAAATAATAAAGCGCTTTGGGGAACCACAAGGCCGGGTACTGAAGGCACTTGAAGAGGCTGAGCTGGCGATTACCCAATAGGGTCCTACTGTAGAGGTGGTTTTTTGTCTTTCGAGAAGGCTTTGATAATACTGGCGACGATAAAGCCGATACTTACCCACATGAGCAGACTGGCAATCTCCGGAAAAATATCATTGCCAGGATTCTGTCCGGCTACGTACCCTACGATGAGCGTCAAGACAAAGCTTGCCGCACCTGCCGCGAACAGTATTCCTGGAAGTGCAAAGGAGCTGGCGATGCGTTTTGCGTATGGCGCAGCAGTGCCTGTGGAGCTGGACGCGGTGAGTGGTGTCTGTGGTGTACCCGAAGGTGTGCCGGCGGCAAGTTTTTTGGCCTGGACCCTCAGAACCAAACTACCGATAAGCAGGCCTATACCTGGCAGTGGCGCCAATATGGGTAGGTAGGCTACTATGGCGGCCAATGCCTTCGCTGCGCCCGACGAATGTTCGGTCGAGTCTGCAGCAGCCATGAGTATGAAGATGCCCCATACCGGCGCACTGACACACAGCGCTCCGATAATCGCCAACCGGGTGGACAGCTTGCGTTTGCGGCCGGCTGCCGATACGTTCGTCTGTTGGGGTGCCGGTGTTTGCGGGGGCGCGGTGGGTGCCGGCGGGGCCGGTGGCTGTGTGTTTGGGCCGGTCTGTTCTGGTTGTGTTTGTGCTGGTTGTTCCATGGGGGTAGTATATCACTAGGGCCGCCCCAGAACCTCGCTGCCGCTTAAAACCCAATCTGGGGTATAATGAGCACATGACTAAAGTTATCCAACCACTCTCTGACCCGGACGATATTCGCGAGGAAGCGAACGAGCAGGTAAAAGAAAAGTTTACCGACTACTATGTCGATGCGCCAGCGCCCGACCCCTTAGATTTTCACCCGCCCGCTGCAGCGGCCGCAGCGCAGCCTGACCCTGCCCAGACAGTAGCAGACGATTCGCTCGCAAACGATCCGCTGACGCATGTTCAGGTAGCGCCTCAGCCGACGGCCGCCCAGCAAGATGCGGCTGCCACGGCCGCCAGCGCCCAGGCAAACGACCCGCTTCGTGATACGACTGCTGACCCGCTGGGCGGTGCCAAAGACTCAGTGCAGTAAGCTCAGTGCTTGAGTTCGCGCTTCATGTTGCGAAGACAGTAAAGGCACAGGCCGCCCAGCAGTACACCGGCGGCACCGAATAGCGCATCGACGACATCGCGTGTATTGACGATGGGGATAAAAAGCTCGACGATAAAGTTGGCCGCAATAAGCACTACGCCCAGCCAGGCTAGGACTTTTGGCGGCACTCCCTGCAGTGTCCATATAAGCCCAATCGTCAGGTAGAGCATGCAACTTATGGATAGGTTCGACACGTGTGAACCCCAGGTGTGCAGGGCGGGCGGCAGGTTGTACCAGAAAGCACTCTTCCGGCTGAACATAAGTGCCAGTAGTACGGCAAGCATCGTGTAGTACGAAAGAAGGCCGGGGATGGTCAGGGTGTAAGGGAACGAAATGGGTTTTATTTTTTGCACGACATCTTTCAGTATAAACCGGTTACGGTCTCGGACATAGCCACACATGTCTGCCATAATAACCTCAGTCCAACATAAGCAACATCCCTTCGTCTATGAGCACAGCGAACGAGGGCGTAAGCCCGAACTTTAGGGGGAGGGAGACCTATCTCGAATTCATTTCGAGACAGGTTGGGAGGGGCCAGCCCCTCCCTTAGAGGAGAGCTCGACAGATATGTCGAGCTCGGGGTATAATAGTGCTAATGATTTTGCTGGACAGGGTAACGAAGACCTACAATAAAAATTTGGGGCCAGCTTTGGACCGCATTTCGCTGCATGTCGAGCCGAAGGAATTCGTCATCGTCGTCGGCCAGTCTGGTGCAGGCAAGAGCACGTTGCTCAAACTGCTAACGCGCGAAGAGCGTCCCACCAGCGGCAAGATAATCGTCGGCGGCATAGACTACGACAAACTGCCGGACAAGCACATTCCGCTGCTGCGCCGCAAAGTCGGCACGGTGTTCCAGGATTTCAAGCTGCTGCCGAACCGCACGGTGTTCGAAAACGTCGCCTTCGCGCTCGAAATCGTCGGCGTGAGCAGCAAGGAAATCAACAACACCGTACCGAAGGTGCTCGACATAGTGAACCTGAAAGACAAAGCCAAGCGTATGCCCATGGAGCTTTCCGGTGGCGAGCGCCAGCGCGTGGCCATCGCCCGGGCCATCGTCCGTCAACCCAAGATTCTCATCGCCGACGAACCGACCGGCAACCTCGACCCGAAACACGCCTGGGATGTCATAAAGGTGTTAGAAAAAATCAACCGCTACGGCACTACCGTGTTGCTGACCACACACAACCAAGAAATCGTCAACAAGCTGAAGCGGCGTGTCATAACCATCCAGCATGGTAAAATCGCGAGCGACCGCGCCAGCGCCACGTATAAGTAGAAGGTAGAATGTAGAATGAAGAAGACAGGGAAAGATTGCCAGCATGTTGAAGGGGACAACCCCTTTCTTCATCATTCATCATTCGTCATTCTGCCGAAACGGAGTTTCGGCGCATGAAGCGTAAGCTAATCACGCTTGGGCGCATCATCCGCACCGGCATGGTGAACTTCGTGCGCGGGCTGTGGCTGGCCATCGCCGCCATGGCGATTATGATTATTACGCTCACCATCATCCTGTTTTCGGTTATCGTCAACGCGACGTTCGGCAACACGGTGGCGCAGATAACCGACAAAATCAACATCTCGCTGTACCTGAAAGACGATGTCACATCGGCCCAGACGAAAGACCTTATACACAAGCTCGAAGCCCAGCCGAGCGTCGCGAGTGTGACGTACCTGACGAAAGAGCAGGCGCGGCAGGAGTACATGAAACAGAACGCCGGGAATGAAGCGCTGCTTCAGGCCATAAGCGAAACCAACAATCCGCTGCCGGCCACCGTCCAGATAAAGCCGGTAGACCTGAACCAAATCAACCAAATCCGCTCGTTCGTCGAACAGCCCGATATCGCCAAGCTGCAATCCGACCCGGCTAGCGACAGCGGTGACCGCCGTGCGGCGATAGACAAGATTACGCATGCGACGAACATCATGCGCCGGGCGGGCGTAGTGGCGGTGATAGTGTTCGCGTTCATCTCGGTGCTTATTATCTTCAACACCATCCAAATGGCCATTTTCAACCGGCGTGACGAAATTCAGATTATGCGCTTGCTGGGCGCCAGCACCATGTATATCCGCGGGCCGTTTGTGGTGGAGAGCATTATCTATGGCATACTCTCGGCTATCGCGTCGGTACTCATTATCAACGCCATTTTCGTCACGGCCAGCAGCAGCCTGCAGGCGACCAGCTTCGGGTTGCTCGATATAACCTACAGTCAGAAGTTCTTCGAAAGCCACTACTGGTTACTTTTGGCGGTGCAGCTCGGGCTTGGTATACTTATAGGTGCCGTATCGTCCATTATAGCCACGCGGCGGTACCTAAAATTCAAGACACCAAAGAAATAGAAGAATAGTAACTGGCAACTGGGAATTGGCAACTAGCTGCCGGTTTTTGTGCTGGAAGTGTCGCATAGCTGCGCTCTGGCGGGGTGGCAACAGGGACGGCCAGTTCCCAATTACTAATTGCCAGTTACCAAACGGGGGTTGAAAATTTTGCATAAGCGTGATAGTATAAGACTAGGTTTCAACAACACAAAAACCGTTATGAAAACCAAAAAAGTCTCTCTCGCTATCTCGTCTCGTCTTACGGCCGTCATACTCGGTCTTTCGGCATTTATACTCATGGGCAGCGCGTTGCTACCGGGCCTGACCGCATACGTCCGCGCCGACCAGTACGACGAGCAAATCAATGCGCTGCAGCAGCAGAACAGCGCCAGCCGTGGAGCACTGAGCGACCTCCTGGCGCAAGCCGCCAGCTACCAGGACGCCATAAACAAACTGCAGCAGCAGATAAACGCGCTACAGGCGGCCATCGACGCCAACGTCGCCCAGCAGCAAGACCTGCAGGCGAAAATCGTCGAAAGCCAGCAGGAAATCGACCACCAGAAAACCGTTCTGGCGGCCAATGTGAAGTCCGGGTACGTCGATGGTACGCCGAGTACGCTCGAAATGCTCGCGACCAGCAAGAACCTGAGCGACTTCGTCGACAAGCAAGAGTTCCGTACTCGCGTTCAGAACAACATCCAGGATACGCTCAAGAAAATCGCCGCCCTGCAGAAGCAGTTGCAGGACCAGAAGGCCCAGGTCGAAAAACTGCTTGCCGACCAAAATAACCAGCAAAGTCAGCTGGCAAGCACCCAGGCGGAGCAGAACAGCTTGCTCGCATATAACGAGGGTCAACAGGCTACGTACAACCAACAGATTGCCAGCAACAACTCACAAATCCAGAGCTTGCGTCAGGCGCAGATTGCTGCCAATGCACGGTTTATCGGCGGTGCCGGCAATGGCCCGGCCTGTGGCGGTGGCTACCCGGCCCGGTGGTGTGAAATCCCGCAAGACAGCGTCATCGACAACTGGGGTATGTACAACCGTGAGTGCGTCAGCTACACCGCCTTCCGCGTGGCTGCCAGTGGCCGCTACATGCCGTACTGGGGCGGGATAGGTAACGCCAACCAGTGGGATGACAACGCCCGTGCCTGGGGCATCCCCGTCGACCAGAACCCGCGCCCCGGTGATGTCGCCATCAGCAACGCCGGTTACTACGGCCATGCAATGTATGTGGAGAGCGTGAACGGCGACGGCACGATAAACATTTCGCAGTACAATGCTAGCTTGAACGGGACGTATTCGACTCGCTCGAACCTCAATCCTGCAGGCCTCTGGTTCATTCATTTTTAGGGAGGGGCTCGCCCCTCCCGTCCTCTTTCGAAGTGAATTCGAAAGAGAACTCCCTCCCTCTAAAGTACGGCTACCGCCTTGTTCGCTTCGCTCATTACGGAGATGCGGGGTGGGGTGTTGCTTTGTGCTGAGCTGAGGGTGCGTAAGCCTCCGCTAGGCCCCAACATTTGCTGGAGAATCTCGGAAAACCGTCCGTGCAGTCGTCCGGCAGGTTTGGTATAATAGCGCTAATGACAAAAGAGGGAACAAAAACCGCGGAAACCGGTGCGCCAAAAGCCGGCGGTAAGCGGCATCTGAAGTTTTACGGCCTGCTGGTCGTCATGGCCGCAGCTGTCTTTACACTCGGTGTGTTTACCGGCAACGGCACCATCCGCGTGGCAGGTCAGCGTACGAACCAGACCGGGCTTCCGGCCCGGCTCGACTTCAGCTCCATCAACGAAGTCTATTCGGCGCTTCGCCAGAATTATAACGGCACGCTAACGGAGCAGCAGGTCATGGACGGCCTGAAGCACGGCTTGGCGAACTCCACCGGCGACCCCTATACGCAGTTCTTTACCGCCAAAGAATCGCAGTCGTTCAATGACCAGCTGCAAGGAACGTTTACGGGCATCGGCGCGCAGCTCGACCAAGACGCCGACGGCAATGTCATCGTGGTGGCGCCGATAGCTGGTTCGCCGGCCGAGGCGGCGGGAGTCCGCGCCCAGGACATCATTGCGGCCATAGACGGCGAGTCTACCAGTGGTATGACTGCCCAGGCCGCGGTCACGAAAATCCGCGGCCCCAAGGGAACTCAGGTAACCCTTACGCTCGTACGTAACAAATCGGAAACGCTGAAAGTTACTATTACTCGCGACGATATAACTGTTCCCTCGGTAACCTCGAAGATACTGGACGGCAACATCGGCTATCTGCAAATAAACCAGTTCAGCGACAATACGTTCAGCCTGGCGCAAGAAGCAGTCACATCGTTCGAAAAAGCCGGGGTAACCAAAGTTGTCCTGGACCTGCGCGATAACCCGGGCGGCCTGGTAGACGCGGCAGTGAACGTCAGCAGTCTGTGGCTGCCGAAGGGCGCGACAATCATGCAGGAAAAGCGCGGCGATACCGTCGTGGACACGCTGCGGGCGACCGGCACGAACCCGCTGCAGGGCAAACAGACGGTAGTCCTCCTGAACGGCGGTTCGGCTTCGGCGTCCGAAATCACGGCTGCGGCGCTGCACGACAACAAGGCGGCAACTATCATCGGCGAAAAGAGTTATGGCAAAGGTGTCGAACAGCAGATTATCCCGTTCAACGACGGCAGCAGCCTGAAGGTCACTGTGGCTAGCTGGAACCGCCCGAACGGCCAGAACATCAACAAAAAGGGCATTACGCCGGACCAGACGGTCAAAATGACCGAAGACGACTACAAGAACAAAGCCGACCCCCAGCTCGACGCCGCCACCGCGTATCTTACTAAATAGAACATCTAAGCCTGGTGCTATCATATAACCAATGACAACTCTTTACGACCTGTTGCAGGCGCACAAAGACAAAAAAGACGGAAAACGGGTGTTCGGGCTGGTGCTTCAGGGCGGCGGTATGCGCGCCGCGTACGTGGCGGGCGCGCTCACGCCGCTGGTGGAGTACGGTTTTAACGACACCTTCGACCACGTGGTCGGCGCCAGCGCTGGTGCGATAAACGGCGCTTATTTCATTGCTGGCGAGCGGGAAATGACCAAAACCTACACCGACAGCCTGACGAACAAGAACTTCGTGAACCTGCTGCGCCGCGAAAAGCGCGTCGACATCGACTACCTGGTCGACGTGGTGCTCAAACACAAACGGCCTATCGACGCCGAAAAGCTGCTGCACGCCCACAGCAACCTGCACATCGTGGTGACGAAGGCTTCCAGCGGCCGCAAAAAGGTCATTTCCAACCACAATATGTTCATGGACATATACGAGGAGTTCCGGGCGACGGCCGCGCTGCCGTTGCTGTACGACCGCATGGTCAAAATAGGCAGCAAATGGTACGTGGACGGCGGCATCGCAGACCTGCTGCCCATAGATGTGGCGCACAAGCTCGGCTGTACCGACATCGTGGTCGTCATGAGCCGCAGCACGCAGAGCTATGTGCTCGAACGCTCGCACGACCAGATGGTCAACCGGATGGTACGCTATTTCGCCAAGCAGCCGGACGCTGTCCGGCGGGAACTGCCGACCAACCAGCACATGTTCCAGACCAACTTGCGCACCCTGCGCCATCCGTTCAAAGATACACGCATATATGTGCTCGAACCCTCGAACGACCACGCCATGGTTTCGCAGGTCACCATCGAAAAAGACCGCGTCAAGGCTTGGGCCCGTTTGGGTGTCACGGACATGGACGAATTCCTCCGCCGCCCCGTGGATTTGTAACGGGGCTGGTGAATTGTTTACCGTTTACCTTTTCCGATTTACCGTACATTCACCATGAACCGTTTACCATGAAGAACAAACGCCCGTACGGTTAATGGTAAACGGCTAACGCATGGTGAATGGTAAAAGGTAAACGGTTTCCGCTTGCCGAAATATCAGCTGTAGCGTAGTATGTAGGGTAAAGAAAAGGGAGAAGACGTGGCAGCGAGCAAACAGACGAAGTTTGTATTTGTAACAGGTGGTGTGCTTTCCGGGCTGGGGAAGGGCATCACTGCCGCTTCTATCGCCAACCTCTTGAAAGCCCGCGGTCTCACCGTAAACCTCCAGAAGCTCGACCCGTACCTGAACGTCGACGCCGGCCTGCTGAATCCGGCCGAACACGGCGAATGCTTCGTTACCAAAGACGGGGCCGAAACCGACCTCGACCTCGGCCACTACGAGCGGTTTCTGGACCAGGAGCTGACGCAGAGCAGCTCGCTCATGGCCGGCCGCGTGGTGCGCAAGGTTATCGACGACGAACGCAGCGGCAAATACGCCGGCAAGACCGTCCAGTACATCCCGCACGTCACCCAGGCGTTCCAAGACGCCGTGCTCGACGCCGCCAAAGGTTTCGACGTACATATCGTAGAAGTCGGCGGGACGGTGGGTGACTACGAAAGCCTGGCTATTATCGAAAGCATCCGCGAGCTGGCGTACAAAGTCGGCCGCGACAACGCTATTCACGTCCACGTGGTCTACATGCCATACCTCGGCGCGAGCCAAGAGGTCAAGACCAAACCGGCCCAGAACGCCGTGCGCGAACTCCGTGGTTTCGGCATCACGCCAGACGTACTGGTCGCCCGCAGCGAACAGCCCGCGCCGGCCGATGTCGTCCGCAAACTGAGCATGTTCTCGGGGGTGGCGCAGGAAGCCATCGCGCTACTGCCAAACGCGCCCAGCATCTATCAGGTGCCGCTGACGCTCGAAGACACCGGCATCGCCGATGTTATCTGCAAACGGCTTGGCCTGGAAGCTGGCAAACCCGACCTCAAGGAATGGCGTGCGGTGGTCGAAAAGGCTACGGACCCCAGCTTGCGCAAGGTAAAAGTCGGCGTCATAGCCAAGTACATGAACAACTCTGACACCTACATGTCGGTGTTCGAGGCACTAAAAGCTGCCGCCTGGGCGCAGGACGCCTCGGTCGAAATCAGCTGGATAAGCGCCGAAGCGCTCGAAGTCCAGACAGACGCCGAAGTCGCCACAGCGCTCGAGGCTGTCGATGGCATCGTGGTGCCGGGCGGATTCGGTACCCGGGGTGTGGAAGGCAAAATCCGCGCGGCGCAGTACGCGCTCCAGCACAAGAAACCGTATCTCGGCCTGTGCTACGGTCTGCACATGATGGTTATTGCGGCAGCTCGCCTGGGCGGGCTGGAAGGTGCCCACACGACCGAAGTCGACGCCGACACGCCGTACCCGGTCATTGCGACCATGGAAGGCCAGGAGGGCAAGGAAAACACCGGCGGTACCATGCGCTTGGGCAACTACGCCTGTCACTTTGCGGAAGACAGCCTGGCGGCCAAGCTGTACGGCACGCAGGACATCCAGGAACGTCATCGCCACCGTTTCGAAGCCAATGGCACGTACGTCGACAAGTACGAGAGCTGGGGCATCCGCGCTGTCGGCATGAACCCCGACAACGGTCTTGTCGAGGTTATAGAGGGCGTCGACCACCCGTTCCTGATGGCCAGCCAGTACCACCCGGAGTTCAAGAGCCGGCCGAATGTCCCTCATCCGATGTTCTACGGTTTCATTTCAGCTTTACTGAAGTAGTAGACCTCTTTTCAAACCCGCTTCCCGGTGCTGGTGCGTTGAACATTTTCCGTGAGTAGAGTACCATTAACCCATATGGACGCAAAACCTACCGCCAGCTCTAAAAAAATCCTCCTCGTCGAAGACGACGATGCCCTCGCCAATGTATACATGATGCGCCTCAAGGCCGAGGGCTTCGACACCCACCGTGTCGCTAACGGCGAAGACGCACTCGAAACTGCCAAGCAACTCAAGCCCGACCTAGTCCTGCTTGACGCCATGATGCCCAAGGTAAGCGGCTTCGACGTACTCGATATTTTGCGTAATACGCCAGAAACGGCCAACCTAAAGATTATCATGCTCACCGCGCTCAGCCAGGAAAGCGACAAAGAACGCGCCCAAGGCCTCGGCGTAGACGACTACCTCGTCAAATCGCAAGTTGTCATTACCGACGTTATCGACCGGGTCAAATACCACCTCGGCATATAATCCAAGTAGCAAGGGGCCTCATATGGCCTCTTTTTTGTTTGGGCCATATACAAATCTATACTACTAAATTGACTTTTAATAAAACTTATGCTAATGTGTATTCACGGCACTCACGAGAATACACATGCACGAAACAACAGTAAGCAGGCACGATACGGTACCCTTCAGCCCTGAGGGCGAGGCGCTCCTTCAGGCATCCCTAGGGCCCGAGCAAAACGGGCAGGATATGGTCACAGAAGAACTGTGGCGTGGGAGCGTTTGCACCATAGACCCTGCAGACCGTTCAGCGGGTGAGGTCGGTATTGTCGCAAGCATCCGGACGGCTATACCTGAAGAGAAACGGCGGGAGGCATCGCTACTTTATATACTAGACGTGCGTCGTGCTCCGCGTAATGCCGAAGGACGTAAATACATCGGTGACTGGCAGGTCGACCCCAACACGGCTTATATACTCATAGACCCAGTATTGCTCGACAGCGGCAAGGGCATAGGGTACAAAACCCTACGGCCAGATGAGACGTATCTTTATGGCCGTGCCCCTGGCGAGCTTGGCAAGGTTGACCCGCGTTTTCCTGCCGCTGGCTTGGCTACTTCGCGCCGGCATGTTTCGGTGGGCGCCACAAAGGATGGGGCGCTGGTATTGAAGGACGCTAATTCTGGAAATGGCAGCATTGTCACTCGTTTCGGCACGCGCTCACAGCCCGAGAAAGGCTGGGTGACTGAAGCCGACCCGGGCAGGAATCCCCGCAGTCAGCGCTTAGCAAATGGCGTCGGCAGTCTGGCAACGAAGCAGTACCACGAAGGGTACCGGCACGAGACTCTGCAGCAGGAATCACGCGTTTTGCGTCCCGAAGAGATTACCGCAGTGACTGAAGCGGCGAAAGGCCCCTACCAACCCGGGATAACCCGTGAATTACTTGCCAAGTACAGTGAACTTACCCCGCGCGCCGGCATAGAGCTGGGTGATAAGAAATTCCTTTTCAGCGGTGTGGTAGAAGGCGACCGTACGCATGCTGTCGCATATGTGCAGACTTCGGATGGCCGTGTCGTGCCGCGTTTCTTTTATAAGTCAATCAGTGATGGCGGGTGGCGGGTAGCGGTATTTACCTACCCCAACGGTAGCTACTCGAAAGGCGTTACCGACAATGATGAGATTGAGGCGGGCGGGTACGTCCAATTGACTAAACCGGTAGAGCACATCGCTCAAGCGCTCGAGACCCTAGAAGCCCGGGAAGATATGCGGGTGACCCAGACGCCTGAACGCCAAAAGGCGGTCGACCGGCTGTTTGATTTGCAGCGGCAAGAAGCGGAAGGGATAAACGATTTCCGGCAAATGGTACGCGGCACTCGGCTGAACCCGTACGAACAGACCGGTTTCTATAATAGTTATCGCCCCGGCAGGGGATTCTTAGACGCCCATCCCGAGCTGGTACGCCAGCGGTTGGAGGGTTTGCAGGGGCCAACCGGTTTTGAGCCACAGTTCGATGTAGTGAGCCGTCAGTACGCCATAGAGCATACGCTTGCGGGTTCTACGACCGTGCAAGTGTTTCCGGCCATGTACTGCGGCCGACCCATAGAGTGGCACGTAGCGACGAGCAGACGGGGTGACGAGTGGGTCGACAGGATTGTCTTCAACGATACGAACGTGAGTTCGTATGGCACTCCGAATGAAGTGATTCTAGCGGGCGCCTTGAGCGCGAAGCCATATGAACATCGCGCGGTCGAACAGCTGACCGGTATGACGTTGGGCATTGACTACGAAGCGTACGATGAGCAGCATGTCAGCTTGCGGCCGATATGGCAACGTATGCCATGGCTGCGCCATTATCATGAGCAACGTTCCCAGGCTCGCTGAGAGTAACGAAAAATTAAAATTGACTTTTTATAAAACTTATGCTAATATGTAATCTGTTAAGTTAGAACAAATATGATTGAAGGCGTACCACCTAACCCATCCAACGAAGTGCCACAAAACCCGGTTCCGCCGGAGCAATCCGGGCCGAGTGTTTGGTCTCCCGACTATGTTCCCGGCCAGCAGCCTGTTGCTCAGACGGCTGGTGCCGCTGCAGTGGGTGGGAATGTGGCGTGGGACCAGCCTGAGCGGCCGGTTGTGCGTGAGGCAGGTGAGTTTCCACAAGATGAAATCGAGCAGGTCAGGGGCGTGTATACAGTATTGCGGCAAGCGACGATGTTACCAGAAGCTGCCAAGACGGCAAGAAGCCTTGACCCAACGACTGCCGCGCAGCACCTTGACATCCGTTTGCAGGCCATAGAGCGAGGTATAGGTGAAGGAAGTGCCTCTAAACGCATGGCGATGATTGCCGGTACGATGGTGGCTGCCAGCCCGCTTGGAAACAGTGGCGAGGTAGCCGGCCGGGCTGTGAAGCTCATAGGTGGTGGAGCAGTCCCTGCTGCCGAGCAGCTCGAAGTATTCACGATGGTACGAAGCAACATGAAGCGCGCACTTGCTGAGGGCACCGCCGACGAGGCCGCCCAACTGAAGCGGATAGACGAATTGCTCTACGGTACTGGTAGCTCGGACGGACTGCTGCCTCGGGTGGGGGAACCGCCGCTAGAGGGCAACGAAAGGGCTGCAGAATTCTGGCTGGCGTATGCAGCCGGACTGGACACGAGCGCCGACGGCGTTCGCCGCCTTCGCAACCTGACAGAGTATATGGGTACCGGCAGGCGCGGCCCCAACTACATACCGCTCGAACAGCAATAAATCTATACTACCAAATTGACTTTTAACAAAACTTATGCTAATATGTAATATGTTAAGTTAAAACAAAACCATGTCCGAATTCCCAAGTCACAACCAAAACCCCCAGCTCATCACAAGTGCGCATGTGCCTAAACCCGGCCAGACCTACCATGTACCAGAGCCTACGGCAGAGATGACAGGCGTCTGGGAGTTTGGGGCATTTGATTTAGAACTGGCCGCAAACGCTGAAGCCGGATTCCAGGCTGTAGGGGCGACCTCCGAACAGCAGAACAGGGCACACGAGATTTTACAGACAGGCAAGGACGGCGGCGTGGAAGTCTCATATGATGGCTACGTGGCTCGTAACCCAACAGACGAAACATTCGTTCGTCTTAAGATGGCGGAACTGTCTGTCTATTCTCCGAATACTTACGAAGCGCTCCGAGACCAGCACGTCATAGGCTTTCATGGTACGCGCTCTGTAGCTTTAGCTGGCATGATGCGCACTGGCAAGCTTGTAAGCGCACGAATTGCAAACCAACTGCCGGACGTACACATGGGGACTGGCGAACACTATGCTCAGTCCGTTTCGGGCCAGGACAGTATAAGTTTTTCTCACATGGGCGCGCTCGATACGGTGGGTACTTATGCGGGTGAGCGGACGGATGTGACGCATACTCCGGAGTCGTTAGCCATGAGCTTGCGACAGACTATTGCAGAGGCGAAAGCGTACGATGGCCCATCAGATAACATCGCTGAGCATATACAGGCGGCAGGGCGTCGGGCAGAGGAGGCGTTAGACATCTTGACCAATAAGCCAAAGGGCCTTGAAGCTACACTTATGCTCAATGACTTTCCGGTCATGGTTGGGATAAGCGCTGATTTTCTGGAGTCAAGTGAAGCGAACCCTAGTCCTGCGGTAAAACATGGCCGCATAAAGACGGGTGAAACAAGTATGGGTGAGTTTAGGCCAATGGTGCCTGAAATCCCTATTGACGAAGGGTTGCCAGTGTTCGCCGTGCCAGCCGCACGCGTAGAAGGTACGCAAAAACTGTTGCGACAGTTTGGGCACAATACTACAGTCGTACCTATCGAGGATTTACGGATTAGTTATCCGTCAGATATGTATACGCAGTAAAAAACACCTGGGGAACAGGTGTTTTTACAGAGATTTGTGCTAATTTATTCGACGACGACGGTGGTGCGGCGGACGTGTTTGCCGCTGAAGGTGACTTCCTTCTTGGTGACGAACTTGACGACACCGTCGCGAGCAGCGTGGATGGTAAAGTTGCGGCTAGCCATGGTGCCTTTGCCGGGGCGCTTGGTCATGCCGACCTGGCGGACGATGACCATACCGGTTTTGACTGCCTGGCCGCCAGACAGCTTGACGCCGAGGCGCTGACCAGGTGAGTCTCTAGTATTTTTGGCGGTACCGCCAGCTTTGACGTGTGACATGCTACTTCCTTGTTAGTACTAATAATTCACGAGCAACGGTTTGGTCTTCTCGGTAGTAGAGAAGCTGCTCATCCCGAACGTGCTCAAATCTCGTACGATTATAGCCGATTTCCTCGAGTGAGTCAACAAGCGGCAGGTGTTTAAAACGGTGCGGGGCGGTCTGCCAGGCGGGGACGGCTAAACAGAGGCGGGTGCCGGGCTGTAACTGTTCGTGGATGTTCCGCAAAAACTTCTTTAGGATAAGGTTTACTTCGCTGACGGTTTGGGCCAGTATCTCTGGACTCGGTTTTTCGGTAAATGGCCGTCCGAGGTACGTTTCGCCTGCTACGAAGTCAGGTGTGGGGTTCCACTGGTGCGTCGTGGCATCGCCGGGTTCTAGGAGGATTTCGGACTTTAGGTCTTCGGTGTTTTCTATGAGCCAGTCGAGGTTGGCGCGCGAATAATCTATCATCCGTGGCTCTAAGTCGGTACCATATACGCTATAGCCCATCAGCATTGCTTCCTGGAGTGCCACGCCCGTCCCACAGAACGGGTCCAACATGACCAACCCTTCATTCTCCATTCTTCCTTCTTCATTCTGAATCTGGCCAGTGGCCAGATTCACGAGCACTTGGGCGAGTTTCGGGGGGAGCATGCCGACCTTGGCATCGCGCTTCGGGCGGCCGCGGTCACGCTGGGTGTAACTTTCGATATCTTGGACTTTTACGGTGCGGGCGACGATAGTGCGGTTATCGCTGGTAGCAATGAGCAGGAGTTCGATGCCGGTCGGGCCGGTGAGGTGGTTGTGGAGGACCTGGGCGGTGTTGAGCTCGAGCTCTGGGTTGGGCGTGACGCGCACTGAGCGGTCGAGTTTGCTGCGGAGGACTTTTTTGAGCGTCAGGCCAGCCGCGTTCAGCTTGGCAGGCGAGATTTTGAGACCGAATGCGCTGAGACCGAGCTGAATTTTGCCATCGGGCAAAGTCAGGCCAAGTTCGGTGACGAGGCCCGGGAGTTCGCGCTCCACGCGCTTCCAGTCGGTCGAAGGAATTTCTGCCAAAACATGGGCCAGGCGGGTGCTGCCGCCTAAACGCGCGAAATCGACATCGTGGGCGTGCAGGGTCAGCCCGGCAGCCTGCGCCGAAACCGCCGAAACATTTTCGGCGCCGTAGAGGCTTTCCAGCTCGGCGAGGCCCAAAGCTGGCTGCCTGCCCAAGATTAAGACACTTTGTACCATATAAGGAGTAGTGTAGCACAAAAAGCCATTGCTTAACAGAGCAAAACATTTTACAATAGTAAAAATGAGTGATGTATTTAACCCCAAGCATGCAGGGGCGCTTAATCCTGATGTGCGTGATGCGACGCTATGGGAAGGCAAAGAAGTCGCGTGGCCACCCTTGAACCCGGAGATTGCTTTGCCACGAGTAGGGCTGGAGGAGGTCAGTTTTAGCGGGCTAGGCGGATTGTTGTTTGAAGTCGGCCATGCGGCGATTGAGCTCGACACTTCCACGGCATCGTACTATATGGAAGCACGGAGAGTTACCGAAGGCTACCCAGCATTTTTGGGCCAGAGGGCTCTGGAGGGCTATCGATTTTTGATAGCCGACAACGTTGGATTCGCAGTAGAGCGAGAGGACGCATCGACCGGACAGCTTATAGACATGCGGGGGCAGTTCATATATGACCGGTTTGTAGTGCGCAAAAAGGCAACTATATTTCAGCCAGAGGGCATGGGCACGGAGTTTTCGCGGAGTCTTAAGACCGGTCGGGTACAGGCGATACGCCAGGTGCCTGTACGAGAAAAGCCTCTTTTGCGCAGGTCGGCAGGCCGACGGAAGCTGTTTCGCGGCTCATAGGCTTATGCCATAAGTTGTATTTGACAAAAATGCATAAGTATACTATAATGAAATGGTAAAAATTTCATCAGGAACTTACAGAACCCATGAAGAAGAATTCACACAACAGGATGCCCGTTCGCACAGGTATTGCCGCGATAGCTGCCGGTACGCTTGCGCTTACTAGTTGTAGCACCGAAGCTGCTCCCGCTCCAACAACGGTAACTGCGACCGTAACTGTTGAAAAAACGGTTCCACCAACTGAAGTTTCAGCTAGTACCCCTGTATCTTCACCCTCAGAAACAGGCCATGAAACCCAGAGCTCCATGGAAGAACTGAATAGTACGGCAAAACTTACAGCAGAAAGACTCGTAAGAAAATTTAATGGACGAGAATCATTCAGCTACGTTGGTGCCAAAGATGGTGACGTAGGTATCGCATGGGCATCACGCGAGGATGAAACAGGAATGTCCCACGTGTCGCTCTCGTATTCGCCAACTGGTAGCTATGTAGGACTTGACGGTGACTATTGGGATAGCTCTACTCGTAGTACTGAATTCATAAGCATGCTCTACAATCTTCCGGAAGATGAAGCTTTGAGCGCAAGGGCGAATAGCCACGATACATTTACTATGGAAGAGCTGCTAGCCGTAGTGAATCGTCCTACTACTGAGCTTGGTAACGTCACGATAAGCAGTACAGGCGATTCTGATACGGAATTTTTCAAGACACTTAACAAAGTAGGATTTGGAAACGGCAATTATCTCATTTACTCTAACGTCCCAAACTCAGACGTCAAAAGTAATCTCATACCCGAACAAGAGACGGGCACGGTGTTCAACTCGTTTGTCACTGACATGGATGCATTTCAGAGATAAGCTAGTTCTTTTGAGTTCTGAATCTCGGCGATTTTACGGTGCCAAACAGCATTGACCCATCGTTTTAGATTGACGCGGTATAATAGTCTGTAATGGCGGAGAAATCTTTTTGGCGGCGGAACTGGAAGTTAGTGGTCAATATAGTGACTATCGTGGCGCTGGTGGGGGTGGTGTGGGCCATCCGGGACCAGATAGCCCAGACGCTGCGCGACTTGGAGCGGGTGAATGCCTGGGCGCTGCTGCTCATACTGCCGGTGCAGTTCCTGAACTACGATGCGCAGGCGCGGCTGTACCGCGGGCTGTTTAACGCTGTCGGCAATAAACTGAAGTATTGGTTTTTGTTCCGGACGAGCTTGGAGCTGAATTTTGTGAACCACGTGTTCCCGAGCGGCGGCGTGACGGGGATTTCGTACTTCGGGCTGCGGATGCGTGACGGCGAGATTACGGCGGCAAAAGCGACGGTGGTGCAACTGCTGAAGGTCGTGACGCTGGTACTTTCGTTTGAGATTCTGATAGTGCTCGGCGTACTGCTGCTGGCCATAGAAGGCCACATGAACAGCGTTATTCTGCTGCTGGCGGGGAGCTTGACGACAGCGCTGGTTATCGGGACGGCGGGGTTCGCGTACATAATCGGCAGCAAAAAGCGGATAGCCGGGTTCTTTACGGCGGTAACGCGCGGGCTGAACAAGTTCCTGCAGTGGGTGCGGCCAGGGCACCATCCGGAAAGTATCAACACGACCAAGGTACAGGACCTGTTCGAAGACCTGCACGAAAACTACATGCTGTTCCGCAAGGACTGGCGGGTGTTGCGGCGGCCGTTTTTCTGGGCGCTGATGGCGAATTTCTGGGAAGTTATGACGGTGTACGTGGTGTACCTGGCATTCGGCGACCTGGTGAATTTCGGCTCGGTGATTCTGGCGTACGCGGTGGCGAACTTCGCGGGGCTGGTGAGCGTGCTGCCGGGCGGCGTCGGTGTGTACGAGTTCCTGATGCTGCTGACACTGAGCGCGACGGGTGTGCCGCGTTCGCTCAGCATACCGGTGACCATCATGTACCGGGTGCTGAGTACGGTGGTGCAGTTGCCGCCGGGGTACTATTTTTACCATAAGACAATCCAGGGCGCCAAAGAACCTGTGACATTAGCAAATGGCGAATAGCGAATGGCTATGCATTTGCAATTAGCCAAGGGCGATGAGGCTAGGGGCTATAATGGGTATATGCTATTTGGTAATGCATCGGGATTGGTCATTTGCTAATGGATAATGAATTGGTGTTTGGGGTTAGCGATTTCGTGGCGTATCTGAACCAGACGCTGGAAGTCGCGTATCCGTACGTGACGGTCGAGGGCGAACTGAGCAATTTCCGGGTGAGCAAGAACCGCTGGGTGTACTTTGACCTGAAGGACGAAGACGCTACTTTACGATGCTTCGGGACTGTGTATATGTTGCCGGGGCCGCTGGAAGACGGTATGGTGGTGCGCGTGGCGGGGAACCCGCGGCTGCACCCGCAGTACAACTTTAGCCTGAACGTGCAGAACATGATGCCGGTGGGCGAAGGGGCTATACGCAAGGCGGCCGATTTGCTGGCGGCGAAACTGCAGGCGGAGGGGTTGTTCGACGCCGAGCGTAAGCGGATGTTGCCGTATCCGCCGAAGCATATTGCGCTCATTACAGCTGGTAGTTCGGCGGCCTATGCGGACTTTATGAAGATTTTAGGCGCACGCTGGCAGGGTATCGAGATAGACCATTACGATGTGCTGGTGCAGGGCGAGCAGGCGCCGGGACAGATTGTGCAGGCCGTAACAGCGGTGAATGCATTGCCCGAACCGCCGGAAGTGTTGGTGCTGATTCGTGGTGGTGGGAGCGCTGAAGACTTGGCGGCGTTCAGTACCGAAGCGGTGTGCCGGGCGGTGGCGACGAGCCGGGTGCCGACACTGGTGGCCATCGGCCACGAAGTGGACGTGTGTTTGGCGGAACTGGCGGCCGACCAGCGGGCGAGTACACCGAGCAATGCCGCCGAACTCTTAGTGCCGGACAAGCAGTACGTGTTGCGCGTGCTGCAAGAGCAGCAGACCGCACTGCGCCGGTCGCTGGAACGTTTGGTCGAGCGGCAGCAGGAAGCGGTACGGACTATGCGTGGCCAGCTGAACATCGCGCTTGAAACGGTATATCGGCGCTCGTGGGAGCGGCTGGTGGTGGCGCGGCAGTTGCTGGAGGCGTACGACCCGGAAACCGCGCTGCGGCGGGGGTATGCACTGGTGCGCGAAGGCGCTACACTGGTGACATCGGTAGAGCAGCTGCGTCTCGGGAATCCGCTGACTTTGCAGCTGCGCGATGGCACGGTACGGGCGACGGTGAATGAAGTGAACAAGAAGGGAACAAACTATGCCTAAGGCTAAAAAAGACGAAGCATTTGACTACGCCGAGAAGTCGGGTGAACTAGAAGCTATACTCCAGCGGCTGCAGGGCGGGGACATACAGCTCGACGAGGCTACGAAACTGTACGAGCAGGGTGTCAAACTGGCCGATGAGATTGAAGCGTATCTGAAGCAGGCCGAAAACACGGTCCGCAAACACACGGCAAGCGAATGATTTGGTTGTTCGCGGTCATCGGCGTTCTAATTTTGGCATTTGGCGTGGTCATTTTCTTTGGAGCGCCGTATTTGCCGACGCTGAAGCCGCAGGCGCAGGCTGCGCTGGAGCTTTTGGATTTGCAGCCGGGTCAGACGCTGCTCGAACTGGGCAGTGGTGACGGCACGGTCATGCTGGCTGCGGCCAAGGCTGGGCTGAACGTGGTCGGGATAGAGCTCAATCCTTTTCTGTGTGTGGTGGCGTGGCTGCGGACACGCAACTATCGCAAACAAGTGCGGATAATCTGGGGGGATTTCTGGCGGGTGCGGTGGCCGGAGTGCGACGGGGTGTTCACATTTCTGCTGGACCGGTTCATGCCCAAGCTGGACAAGCGGATGCAGGAAGTCAAAAAGCCACTTGTTAGCTTTGCGTTTAAAATTCCCGACCGCAAGCCCACAGCCGAAAAGTCCGGTGTGTTCTTGTACCGCTATTAGCTACCATGTCTCATTTTGCATGTTTCATGTAACAAAGATGTGACATGGAGCATGTACCATGTAGCCTCGCTCCGGATGCTTTGTGACAGGTGACATGCTACATCTATGAAACATGACACATGATAATCGCCACATGAAGAGTAATTGAAAATTACTCTTCACTGGGTTACCATAAGAGCAATATGAAACTACAGTCGAACGAGCGGGGCGAACTGAATATCCTGCTTGTCCCCGTTATTTTGCTGGGCGTGCTGTTCGTGGCGGCCGCGTCTTTCGGCGTCTGGGCCTACACGAGCCGTCAAGACTACAAAAATAACAGCGACCAGAAGTCCGCTGTCGCGGTGGAAGCGAACAAAAAGGTCGTGCAGGCCGAAGATGCAAAGACGTACGCCGAAGCCGCCAAGCAGCCGCTCAAGACGTATGCCGGCTCGGAAGCGTATGGCAGCCTGAAGCTGACCTATCCGAAGACGTGGAGCGGCTATGTGGTTACTTCGGATAGCGGGGGTGGTACGCCGCTGGACGCATACTTTAACCCCGATGTCGTGCCGAATATCAGCGGACGTGATTCGACATTCGCGCTGCGGGTGCAAATTTTGTCGCAGAGTTATGCCGATGCGTTGAACTCGTACTCGACCTATATACGGCAGGGCAAGGCGACGGCTACTCCGTACAAGCTCCCGAAGGTGCCGAGTGTCGTCGGGACGCGTATAGAAGGGCAGCTGACTTACAATAAGCAGGGCAGCGTGGTTATACTCCCGGTCCGCGACAAAACCATGAAGCTGTGGATAGAGTCGGGGACCTACAAAGCAGATTTTGACAACAATATTTTGCCGAATACCAGCTTTTCACCCTGAACCATCGGCATTTTTTCCGACACCAGGGGTGCTCCGCCAGTCGCTTATGCTCCTGCCTCCGCGGGGCGACCCCTGTCTTACGGAAAAAATGCCGATGGTTCATTTTTCGTCATAGCCCGTCTGCCGTTTGCATTGTATAATTCTGTTATACAAAGAGGGATAAGGGGCGATTGCAGACGTGCCACGGCAAACCGACACACCAACACCGCAACTACGCGAAGATGAACGCTTGCTGCTGGGCGTGGTCGAGCAGTTTACCCGGCCGCTGTTGCGGCTGAACTATATAGCCGAGCTGGCGCAAAAGAACCCAGCCGAAGCCGCGGAGCAGTGGGACGCGGTACGCTTGCTTTCCAGCGGTTCGCTGCAGTTGGCCGAAAGCTATGCGCTGAACTTGCGGCTGCGCGGTAAGCTGACGCTGCTCGAGCTTGAGCCGGTAGCGGTTTCGTCGCTGCTGTACGACACGGCGCAGGCATTGGAGCCGTATGCCAAGCAGCGTGGGGTTGTGCTCGAGCTAGACACCGGCCCCCGGACCGCGCCGATTGTGTGTGACCGTGCAGTGTTACAGGCAGCCCTGACCAGTCTGGGCCAGGTGTTCATAGAAAGCAGCAGCCAGCAGGAAGATGTTTCGCCCGTACGGCTCAGTGCGCACCGCAGCCGCTACGGTATGGTGACCGGCCTATACAGCGAGGCGGCTGTACCTTTGGGCGCCGAGAGTCTGCGCCAGGCACAGCAGCTGCAGGGCAAGGCGCGGCAGCCGCTGCAACGGCTGGTGAGCGGGCCGGCAGCGGGCGTGTTCGTGGCCGATGCCTTGCTGCGCAATCTGGCGTCGCGGCTGCACGTGGCGCGCTACCACAAACTAACCGGCCTGGCAGCTACACTAACCCCCAGTGCGCAGCTGCAACTAGTCTAATAGATAGCAGATTACAGATGACAGACGGCAAAGATGTTACAGATAACAGAGAGCAGATGGCCTGGCGCATCTGCTATATGAAGTCTGCTAATTCTTTGCCACATGCAATCTGCTCTCTGCTACATAGGACTCGAATCTGATGCACGTTTTACTTATAGAACCAGATACGCTGCTTGCCGATTCATACCGACGAGCTTTCAAAACTGCCGGGTACACAGTGGCTGCCGTGCGTTCGGCGCAGTCGGCGGTGCATGCCGCTGATGAACAAGTGCCGGATGTCGTGGTGCTGGAACTGCAGTTGCCCAGGCATAATGGAGTGGAGTTTCTGTACGAATTCCGCAGCTATCCCGAATGGCTCGAAGTGCCAGTTGTGATACACAGCTTCACGCCGCCGAGCGAATACGCTAGCGCCGCAACGCTCGAACGCGAACTGGGCGTGCGTCGGTGCTTGTACAAGCCGGAAACTTCGCTGGCAGATTTGTGCGCGGCAGTGCAAGCGCTTGTTCCCCTAAAGACGTAGCAGAGAGCAATTAGCAAATGACAAAGATGTGGCAGATAACAATTAACAAAGAGCAGATGGTCCGAGGTATCTGCTACATGAAACCTGCTAATTCTTTGCCCCATGAAATCTGTTCTCTGTCAAATTGTGCCTCCGGGGTTCACTGATGAACCAGATAGTTACCCACGGGATTATTTTGGCGCGGACAGACTACGGCGAGGCCGACCGCATAATCACCATGCTAACGCCCGATTACGGCAAGCTACGACTCATGGCCAAAGGCGTGCGGCGGCTAAAAAGCAAGCTGGCAGGCGGCATAGAACTGTTCTCGACGTCGGAGATAACGTATCTACCGGGCAGGGGGGAAATCGGCACGCTGGTGTCGACCCGGTTGCAACGTCACTACGCGCACATCGTCACCGATGTGAACCGGACGATGCTCGGCTATGAACTCATAAAGCAACTGAACAAATCGACCGAGGACCAGTGTGAGCCGGAGTACTACGCGTTGCTCGAGCAGGCATTCGATGCGCTGGACGATGCGGCTGTAGACACCGAACTCATCCGTCTATGGTTCAGTGCACAGCTGTTGCGGCTCGGTGGGCATACGCCGAACCTGCAGACCGAGGCCGGCGGGGCAAAGCTGCAAGCCGATGGTGAATACGAGTTCAGCTTCGACGACTCAGCGTTCTTCGCGCGTTCTGGCGCACCTTTTCACGCCGACGACATAAAGTTCCTGCGCCTGGTCTTCAGTGGCAATACCCCGCAAACACTCCAAAAGGTCGGCGGGCTTACCGGCTTACTCGAGCACACCCGTCAGCTCGTGAGCATCTTGGCACAGCAGAACCGGTAGCTTGCTGGCAACAGCTTCTTCTAACCAGGGGTAGATGTGCTATAATGCGGCACATGAAAGCGCGTAGCTTTACTGGTTTTGGTAGTGTTCGCGGTACTGGCGTAAGCCTGTAGTATTTTTTCGCACCAAAGCCAGTAACCGTTACAGAGGAAAACCTTATGAGTGAAGTAAAACTAGATGACATTGTTAGCTTGTGCAAGCGCCGCGGGTTCATATACCAAGGCAGCGAAATCTACGGCGGCCTGGCCGGGACGTGGGATTACGGCCCGCTGGGCGTGCAGCTAAAGCGCAACATCTCTAACTTGTGGTGGAAAACATTTGTCGAAGACCGCGACGATGCCTACGGCCTGGACGCCGCAATTCTGATGAACCAGAAAGTCTGGCAGGCTAGCGGTCACGTGAGCGGTTTTAACGACCCGCTGTTTGAATGTGGCAACTGCAAGAACCGTTTCCGTGCCGACCATCTTGTAGAAGCATGGATGGAAAAGCATCCGAAGGAGCTCGCCGAAGCCAAAGTTTCGGAATACTCACAAAGCCCCGAAGTTTTGAACGAGTACAAAAATGTGTTCAAAATGCAGTGCCCAATATGTGGCAAAGAACAGCTTAGCGACGTAAAACAGTTCAATATGATGTTCAAAACCCACGTCGGTGCGGTAGAGGACGAAACCAGCGTCAGCTACCTGCGCCCAGAGACCGCGCAGGGTATGTTCGTGAACTTCAAGAACGTCGTCGACAGCTTTTACCCGGACATCCCATTTGCCATGGTGCAGATTGGCAAAGCGTTCCGCAACGAAATCGCTCCGCGCGATTTTATATTCCGCGTTCGCGAGCTAGAGCAGATGGAAATAGAAGTTTTCATCCACCCGGACACTTGGAAAGAGCAGTTCGATTACTGGCTCGAGCAGCAGAAGCAATTCCTACTGGGTCTTGGTTTGCCAGAAGAAAATATTCACCAAGTAGAGATTGGCCCAGAAGACCGCGCGCACTACAGCAAGCACTCCGTCGACACAGAGTTCGACTTTCCATTCGGCCAGAAGGAACTGCTGGGCTGTGCGTACCGTACTGACTACGACCTGAGCAAGCACCAGGCTGCATCGGGCAAGAACCTAGAGTACCGACCGAAAGACGGTGGCGCGGCATTCATCCCGCACGTTATCGAACCGACCTTCGGTCTCGACCGTTTGACGCTGGCCGTCATTGCGACTGCTTACAAAGAAGACGAAGTGAACGGCGAAAAGCGCGCTTACCTGAAACTGCCTGCGCACTTGGCGCCGGTAAAGGTCGCCGTGTTGCCACTGGCTAAGAACAAACCAGAACTCGTGGCCAAGGCACGCGAAGTATACGCCATGCTCAAGAAAGAGCTGGGCGCTGTGCTGTGGGTAGACACCGGCAATATAGGTAAAAACTACCGCAAAATGGACGAAATCGGCGTGCCATACTGCGTAACTGTCGACTTCGAAACCCTCGAAGGCGACACCAAAGGCACCGTCACCGTCCGCCACCGCGACACCACCGAACAATCCCGCGTGGTGATATCCGAACTGCTCAATAGCATTCAGTGATGAAATATGTGTTCATAGACACGAACGTTTACCTTAGCTTCTATCATTTTAATAATGATGACCTAGGGAAATTGCAGGCGCTTGTAGATTTTAGAGACACGAACCAGCTTAACATTTTACGAAACCAACAACTCAGAGATGAGTTTAATCGAAATCGTGAAAATAAGATAAATGATGCGCTAGGAATGTTTGTGCGGCCATCGGTAGGTAGTGTCCCAAGGTTATTTGAGCAGTATAAATCTAAGAGTGATAGTCTAAGACAGCTCATTAATGATGCTAATAAAATGCACACAGAGTTGATTGAGCAGATTAAAGTTAACATCCGTGACCAATCGCTCAAGGCGGATGAAATCACTCGTAACATATTTGGTGACGAGCGTACGATTTTATCAAAGCCAATACTCGAGAAGGCAAAACAAAGAGTTGAAACGGGCAACCCTCCGGGTAAAAAGGGTAGTATTGGTGACGCATACCATTGGGAGTACTTGCTCGCTACGGTTCCTGATGAACAAGACTTAATAATAGTTACGGACGATATAGATTGGAAATCGCCGTTAAACCCATTGGAGCTTTCTGGTTTTCTCACCGAAGAATGGAAATTACGAAAAAAGTCAAAAGTAACCCTCTATACGAGTATTAGCGAGTATTTTAGAAACGAACACCCAGATATTAAATTGAGTGGTGAATATAAAAAGGACTTGTGGATTGAAAACCTTAAAGAAAGTGGGGGTTTTGATAGGTCGAGGCTCGTCCTTAGGATACTGACAAATATGGGCAATTTGTCGGACGAACAGCTGGGCAAATTAGTTATAGCCGCAAATAGTAACGATCAGGTCTTCAGAGCACATGAATACTCACCGGACTTAGTAGGTGGTAGGCTATGGTATCTATTGGGCGGTAAAAAGCCACCAGTTTCTGACCAGGAATGGTCGCAATTTTGCGATTATTTTGAAATGCCTGCAGCGGAAGAGCTGCCATTTTAATGAAACGAGTGATGGTGATTGGGGCACCGGGGACGGGGAAGAGTACGTTTGCGGTTAAGCTGGCGCAGAAGACCGGTTTGCCGCTGGTGCATTTGGATTTGTACTATCACGAGAAGAGCAAGAATTATTATGAAGATAAGGCTGCCTGGACGGAGCGGGTAAAGCGGTTCGCGGTGCAGCCGGAGTGGATTATAGACGGTAACCATGGCCGGACTATGCGGGAGCGGATGGAACGAGCCGACACAATCATCTACTTCGATTTGCCGCGACGCTTGGCAATGTACGGCGTGCTAAAGCGCCGCGTGCAAGCGCGCAGAACCAAGCGGGCCGATATGCCAGACGATTGGGAAGAAAAGGCTGGCGGTGAATTCCTGCGCAAAGTATGGAACTTCCGAAAGAACTACCGCCCCGCCACCCTAAAGCTGCTGGCAGAAAACGCCGACAAGCAAATCGTAACTTTCAAAACCCGCAAACAAGCCGAAAAGTATTTGCGCGAGGTATAATTGCAGCATGACGAAAACCAGGAAGTACATTCCATTTACACAGCAGCGGTACTGCTGTGTACCGACGTGTTTGACGATGGTTATGTATCGGCATGATATTCCGCTGATGCCGGTGGAAGATTTGGCATATGCGCTGGGTCTGACGGTGCCCGAAGAAGACGTCTGGTTATTCGACAAGGCTCGAACAGGCGAGCGGCCATCGGCGGGTTGGGGTACGCGTATAAACGAGCCGGAGTTCGAGATAAACAAGGTGTTGGGCGAACTGAGCATACCGTTCCATGTGGATGTCGATACGGATGTGTCGTCTGTCGAAGCCCTACGCAAGAAGTTGCAGGCGGTACAAGATGCTGATGGCGACACTTTGCTGTGTTTTGATTATGGCAAGCTGTGGGATGAAGATGTGAAGGGCGGCCATGTATGTGTATTTCACGGTCTGGACGGTGAAGATGTGTGGATGATAGACCCTGAACGAAATGTCCCCAAAAAGCGCAAAGTAAGTTTGCAGAAACTTTTCGAAGCTATGTACTACCACGGCCCGCAGAACAGTTGTGGCTTATGGGTGATTACTAAGACGGAGAAATAGCGAAATGGCAGTACGAAATTATACGGATGGGGATTATGAGGGGTTGAAGGGGCTGTACCAGCACAGTGAGTGGTATGGTGGGGTGTTTGATGAGGCGCGAGATGGAAGGGAAAGACTGGCAAGGAAAATTGCCGATGACCCGCAGGCGATTTTGGTGTACGAAAAAGACGGCAAGCTGGTCGGGACGATTTCTGTAATCGAAGACGGGCGAGTGGCGTGGCTGTACCGCTTTGTCGTGAAGGACCACGACAAAGCCGTAGCCGCGGAGCTCTACGCGGCTACGACCGCGAACCTGAAAGCGCGTGGCCATAACGAAGTACTCGTCTACACTCCAGCCGATGACGATTTGCTGGCCGAACGCTACGACGAACTGGGCATGACCCGTGGCGGTAACTATACATGCTACTACAAGGACATCTAGGTGGGTGAACTTAAGGTGCTGAAGCGGACACAGTTTGGGAATCCGACTTTGCGGGAGAAGGCTAGGTTACTAAAACCGGACGAGATTAAGTCTGCACGGGTTCAGGAACTGATTGCCGGCATGCGGCATACGTTGGTATCTAAGAAGCTGGGTATCGGTTTGGCGGCACCGCAGGTCGGGGAAAGTTTGGCGATTGCGATTATTGCCATTCGGCCGACGGAACTGAGGCCGAACATTGAGCCATTCGATGCGGTGTTTATAAATCCGGAAATCGTCGAAAGTCGCGGGCGACGGAAGGCGATGTGGGAAGGTTGCATAAGCAGCGGTAGCGGTGGCAAAGCGGACTTGTTCGGCAAGGCGCTGCGCTACGACGAAGTGGTTGTAAAGTACTACGACGAAACCGGTAAGCAACACCAGCAAACATTTACCGGCTTACGGGCGCAGGTTGCCCAACACGAAATCGACCATCTAAATGGTATATTGTTCGTAGACAGGGTACGCGACACTAAAACATATATGACATATAGCGAATACTTAGCTCGAGTAAAGAAGGTGGCGTAATGCTGCCGGAGCATTTTGCGATTGTGGGGGCGTTGATTGCCTCGATAGGTGGGTTCGTGTATTTGTACGAGACCATTCGCGGAAAAGTACAACCGAACCGGGTAACTTGGTTGCTATGGTTTCTTTTACCGACGATTATTCTCGTGGCTCAGCGGGTGCAAGGTGTGGGTGCGGTCTCTTGGGTAACGTTTGTTGCGGGCCTTACACCGCTACTCATCTTTATCGCGTCGTTCTTCAACAAGAAAGCATATTGGAAAACCGTGCCGTTGGACTATGCTTGCATGGCGATAGCATTCGTAGGAATCGCATTGTGGGCGGTGACTAAAAACCCTAATCTGGCCATAGTATTCAGTATCATTGCCGACTTTGCGGCGGGCTTCCCGACGCTTAAGAAATCGTATATACATCCGGAGAGCGAAAGCTGGAGGGCTTACGCAATCAGTGCGACTGGTTTCGTGGTGAGCATACTAGCCATACATACCTGGACATTCGCGAACTATGGCTTCGTAGTATATCTGGCACTCATGGAAGGACTGCTGGCTGCGCTTGCGTTTCGCGGTCGCAAATTAGGTCAGGTAGAATAGAATTATGAAAACGGCGGTGATTTTGCATGGGGTGGAATACCCTAGTGCTAGCCTATACCTTATATAACATACGTGCGTGAGATCGTTTGTTGCGAGCACGTGGGTGCGCACGGAGTGTAAATTCACGGAGACCTAAATCAGCTTTGAGTGCATCCCATTCGTGGCCGTACAACTGTAAGGGGTCCTTAATCGTAACCTTGCCGCTGATGGTATCAACAATCATGTCTTCGAGTACGGCCTTCCAGGTCACGAAAGTTGCTAGGTCTTCCGGGTGGTAGTCGGGGTGATTGATGTTCAGGTCGACACTGTTAATAATCTCGTCGGGCTCAGCATAATCGGTGTCGATATACACGCCACCCGGTTTGAGCACGCGAGCGATTTCACTGTACATTGTGCGAGCGGTTTCTGCATCGAGCGAATACTTTATGCCATCACTAGTGACGATATCTACCGAACTGTCTGCAAAAGGCAGGGAATCAAGGCTACCGTGTACGAAGTCGATGTCGGGATGCTCTTCGCGGGCTGCTTCCAAAAGCGCCTCATCACGGTCAAGCCCGACTGTTTGTTCGGCGAACTGTGCAGCCACTTGCGCGGTTTTGCCAGTACCCGTTGCAAGGTCTACTGCGGTGGCGACCTTCTCGGTACCTTGCTTCCGTGTGTACGCCTGGGCTGCGGCCTCGATTGCTGTATCGCCGCTCGGGCTGTGCAGGCCGTATAGGGTATCAAACCACCGCACGCCATTAGAGGCGTACCCAGTTGTTAATGCATAGCGGTCGGCAGGATCGGTGTTGCGGATGGTATCGGCAAACGCTATGAGCTCGGTGGCCGGTATAGTGCGGAGTTCGTCTGGCTGGCCGGTGCCTTTGGCTTCTTCCTCGAGTGCATACTCAGTCACCGCCTGCCATAATTCTGGATTTTCTGGGTCGTATGCAAAGTCTTCTAGCGCCATCTGCCGACTCTCTAAACTGTTCTGTAGTTCTTCGGGCAGCCAATCGATGTCCCCAACTTCTATGTGGGGCAGGGAGGGCATTCTGTACTGGGTGTTGGTAGTTGTTTCGGACATTTTGTTTTAGTTGACAATGTTTCAATATTACCATAAAAACTATAAAAAAGCAATAAGCACGTTCATGCGTCTCAGTATGAGTAGCACAAGTGGGATGGTATGATTGAGGTATGAAAACAGCGGTTATTTTGCATGGGAAAGATGGGACGCCGGAGAGTAATTGGTTTCCGTGGTTGAAGGCGAAGTTCGAAGCCGAAGGCTACGACGTGTGGGTGCCGCAACTGCCGGAGTGCCATACGCCGAACCGGGAAATCTATAACAACTTTCTGCTGGAAACCGGGCGTGACTTGACCGGCGCGATAGTGGTCGGGCACAGCAGCGGGGCGGTGGAGGTGCTGAACCTGCTGATGGACAAACGGTGCCCGAAAATACATTTGGGCGTGATGGTCGGGGCATGGAGTGGTGGTTTGCCAAAGGGGTATCCGGAAGACGGTCATCAGTTTGACCACTTGTTTCCGCGGTGGGGGTTTCGCTGGCGGCGTATACGTTCAAAGGCCGACCATCTGGCGTTTCTGCATGGCAACGACGACCCGTATTGTCCGCTCCAGCAAGCCGAATCGCTCGCAACGCTCACGCGCGGTTCGCTGACCATTGTGCCGAACGGTGGCCACCTGGGTTCCGATTTTCGCGAACTCCCACAAGTCTGGGAAGTTATAGCGCCATATCTTTAGGGGTATAATGAATAGGTAATCAGGAGCGTAGAGCGTATGGGATTTTTTAGGGCGCTGGGGAATATAGTGCAGGGGAAGCCGGTGTTTGAGTCGGCGGATGGCGCGGGGCAGGCAACCCAGAACCCGCAGGCCCAGACACAGCCGCAGGCTGGGCAGGCTTCGCAGGGGCCGAAGACGATTCCGGTGGTGCAGATACGGCGAGTGGAGTGCGTAGATAAAGGCCCGCAGATGGAGCTGCAGGTAGACATCCGCAATGACTCACGCGAGGATGTACTGCTGGACAAAATACGGTTGCTCGGCACGGTACGCGAACTGGACACGACGCTACGGCCGGGAGAAACCAGGCAGTTTACGGTGTATAAGGGCAACCGGACGCCAGATGAACCGCGGGGGTATGCCGAGGTGCAGTACCGCAAGATGGACGGTGATTATTTTTCGGCAATCCACCAGGTGCGCGGCCGCAAAGAATCGGACGGGTACTGGGATGTTACCGAGTTTCGTTTGCAGTTGCCCATAAAAGATTTGCCGGCATAACTATGGTCGAACTAATAAAGCAAAAACTTCGCAGTGTGTACGGCTGGGTTCGGCGCCGCTGGCAATGGTTAGCGATAGGCGTGCTGGTAGCTGTGGCTTTATTTTGGTTGCCGACAGTGTACGCGAACCTTATGACACGGAGCGTGCGGTACGACCTGACGCGCACCAGCGCTGCCGATGTACCACAAAAAGATGTGGCTATGGTATTTGGTGCGCGGGTGTATTCGAACGGCGACCTTTCGCCGTATTTGCAGTGGCGGGTACAGACAGCGGTAAAACTGTACGACGCACATCGCGTAAAGAAACTGCTGATGACGGGCGACAACTCACGCAAACGGTATAACGAACCGGTTGCTATGCAGCGGTATGCTATGCAACTGGGCGTGCCGAAAGACGACATTGTGCTCGACTATGCCGGGTTCAGCACGTACGAAAGTTGTTACCGGGCGCGGGATATCTTTGCGGTCAAGAGCGCTATTCTGGTAACGCAGGGGTACCATTTGCCGCGGGCGGTGGTGACGTGCAAGTCATTTGGGTTGGACGTAGTGGGCGTGGACGCGGTGAGGACTGATGGCGGGAGTTCCATAGAAGCGCGCGAGTGGCTGGCGTCGGTCAAAATGGTACCCGAGCTCATGTTCAAACCCAAGCCGACATTCCTCGGCAAAGCCGAACCGATTGTACTGAGTAAGTAGAAGGTAAACAGTAATAGGACTCCTTTATACACTTCCGCATATGAGCGTAGCGAACGAGGGCGTAAGCCCGAACTTTAGGGGGGGAGACCTTGTCTCGAATTCATTTCGAGACAAGGTTGGGAGGGGCGAGCCCCTCCCTTGAGAGCTCGACAGTCATGTCGAGCTCGGGTTTAGTAGCCGGAGAAGTAGTCGGTTTTGACGTGCGGAGCGTGCTTGCTGCGGAGTATCTGCTGGGCGGATGATACGAAGGCGGGCGGTCCTGAAACATAAAACTGTGCGTTCACCGCATCTACGCCGGCACGGTCTAGTATTTCGGCGGAGAGGCGGCCTGTTTCGCCTTGCCATGCGTCGTCCGGCTGACCGACGACGGGGATGACGCGCAATGGAATGGTCTGGGAAGCGAGCGCAAAGAAGTCCGACCATACCAGTGCTTCGGGCGTGCGGGTGCAGTAAACAAGCGTGACGGGACGTTGGTTGTGTGTCTCGACCAGCTGCTGTATCATGGCGCGAAACGGGGTGATGCCGATGCCGCCGGCCAGAAAAACTATCGGCTGCTGTGAGTTGTCGAGTGTAAAATCACCTCCAAGATAGGTGGCGTGCAGCTCTGTATCTGGCGGAGTAGCAATGAGCGCTTGCTTGAAGCTGCTGATGGGGTCGCCGTGAGTTATGCCAAGTCGCACTACACCAGACGCTGGTGTACTAGCGATGGAAAACATACGACGCGTACCATGGCTGTCGTAGCCTTTGTGCGGCAGAACCAGCTCTAAATATTGACCGGGTTTCCAATGGTACGGACCGAGCGGTTCAAGTACTATTTCGTATGTGTTCGGTGTGAGCTGGTTGACACTGCGCAAACGTAAGTTCAGCCGGCGCATCGGCGAGTTTATAAAGCCTATGACGTTCCCAATACAAAGCGCAAGAGCTGGGGTGAGCCACCAGGCGATTTGTAGATGCGCCAGCACTGCGACCAGTGCGGCGTAGACTAACTGCCAGCGGCGGTTGCCGGGCATGGTGAGCGGTTCGGTCAGCATTATAGTGCCGAGGAAAATGAGTGGATAGGAGGTTATGGCGGTCTGTAGTGTACTGACCACTGGCTGATTTTGCATAATTGCCACCAAGGCAATGGTCGCCAAACTGACTGCGAAGAATACGCCGGCTAATGAAAATCGCCTAGTTTTCCATATGACCAGTCCGCCACCTACGAGTAAAAAGGGAAGTAATGGCGGTGTCGCTACCCACCACCCGGCGTGCGCAAAACCGATGAGCCCGCTGACGACAAGCGCCGCGGCCGCCGGGTTGAATATGTGGCGCTTCCGCCAGGCGAGCACGTATTTGCTGGCCACGGCTATGAACGCTGCCAGGGCGATACCGACGTACTCTTTCGCTTCGGTCGGCGGGATGAGCAGTAGGAACAGGATGAGCGCGGTTATGAGCCACGACTCTGGATTGTGTTTGGTCGAAAACGTGTAGGCGAACAACCGGCTGCCGGCATACGAAGTTGCGACGATGATAGCGAGTGAAGCAAGCAACGATAGGGGTTTGTAGCTCAATACGCCAGCAGCGCTGAGCGCCAATGCGACGGCCGAAATGCCTACCAGCACATACACCACCAGCCGGTACATGGTGATGCTGTTTATGAAATCCTGGGTTATCAAGCGGAGCTGTTTCATGTGAATAGCTGAATATCCTTGTGCTTAGTATGACGTACCGAACCGTCGGCGTACAGCACGACGAATCGGAAATCCACCAGGCCTTGCAAACGTTCAGGCGGCACGAAAAAGAGCGCAGTCGCCAGGCCATCGGCTTCCATGGCGGTCGGGGCGATAGCCCACGTTGCGAGCACGTCCGTCGTCGGTTTCGAGGTGCGGGGGTCAAGTATATGGTGCCAGGTGCCGTTGCCCCAGGCGCGGCGGTTGCCGGCGGAACCGCAAATGCTGCCTGTGCGCAAGGTGACTGTGCCGATGACCATGCTTGGCTGAAACGGGTGTTCCAGCCCAATGGTCTCCGTGTGGCCAGCAAGGCGTATGTCGCCGCCGGCATCGACGGTATAGGTATCTCCGAGTAACCCTGCGACCGCATCGATGGCGAACCCTTTGCCGGCAGCACCGACATCTATGAGCGTGGGTTCTTTTACTTCGAGTTTGTTGCCGCGGAGGCTGAGTCGGTCGTCCCAGGCGGGCGTGGCGTGGATGGTTTCTTTCGGGCGGAGTGAATACCGGCTGTCGTAACCTGCGTCAGCGAGTGCTTGACCGATGAGCGGTGTCACGGCGCCGCCGGTCGCTTCATACAGCCGATGATACCACTGCAGCAGCGCACTATCGGCGGAAGATACTTCATATGTGCCGGCTTTCCGTGCCATTTCGGCGACCAGTGAATCGTCCCGGAAGCGTGACCAGGTTTTGTCTACTCGTTCGAGTGTGGTGTGGATAGTATGTTCGAGGCGCAGCGAAATTCCTGCGGGCCGTTCGACGACCCAGCGGGTTCCGAGGGCTTCAAACTCAAGCTTTTGCCTGGTTCTTGATGGTTTCGAGGGCATTGTTGAATCCGTTGGAGGTCAGTGATGAACCCGAAACGCGGGAAAGCGAAACGCTGTCGATATTTTTGCCGACGACTAAGCTCTTGTAGCCGCTCGCGAACTGCTCTTGGTACTCGGCGGCGTCGCCGGTGGCACTGCTGGTATCGACCGAGCTGGCGGTGATGACGCCGTCTTTCAGGGTAACGGTCACGCCTATTTTTTCAGTGCCGCCAGGGCTGCTGTAGCTACCGGTCGCGGTGTAGGTGCCGTCTTTGTACGTCGAGGAGGTGCTGCTAGAACTGGTCGTGTCGCTGGTTCCCGTAGTGTCGGTGGCGGTACTGGCAGTTTGAGAGCTCGTGCTTGTTGCGGTGGTGCTGTCCGATTTTTTGCTGAGTGCGATGACCGCCGCTGTGCCGCCGGTGGCTAGCAGGGCAATAACGATGATACCGATAAGTGCTGGTTTGTTCTGTGCCATGCGTGCCTCCGTGAATGATTACGCTTAATTATACGCTATATAAAATATAGCAAGCGCTTGCTGAATGGTTGCTGGAGACATGGTATTTAGCACTTGCCCGGTTGTGCTACGGCATCGGGGCGCAGAAAGAAAGTAATGCGGTTTACAGTTTTGGGAGCGTGGACGGGTATACTACGTACATAAAGCGAGGAGGGTGTTATGGCGGATAAACCAGCGACGGATTATAGCGACCTAAAGGCGGTGTATTTGAACTGTACGCTCAAAAAATCGCCTGGCGTGAGCAATACGCAAGGGCTGATAGACATCTCAGAAAAGATTTTGCAGGCTCAAAGAGTGAGTACAAAAGTTATTCGCGTAATCGACCATAATGTGGCGACGGGAGTGTATCCGGACATGCGCGAGCAAGGCTGGGATTACGATGATTGGCCGGAAATATGGAAGGACGTAGCTGCTGCAGACATCCTTATCATCGCTGGACCGATATGGCTGGGCGATAACAGCTCGGTCACGAAACAGGTTATAGAACGCTTGTACGCCCATAGCGGGGAACTGAACGAAGCAGGGCAGTGGACGTACTACGGCAAGGCAGGGGGCTGTTTAATAACCGGTAACGAAGACGGTGTGAAGCACTGCGCCATGAACATCCTCTACAGCCTGCAGCATATCGGCTACACTATTCCTCCGCAAGCCGATGCCGGGTGGATAGGTGATATAGGGCCGGGTCCGAGCTACCTCGACAAAGGCTCCGGCGGACCGGAAAATGATTTCACGAACCGCAATACTACTTTTATGACGTGGAACCTTTTACATCTCGCACGGATGCTCAAAGACAATGGCGGCTACCCGGCGTACGGCAACTTGCCCGAAGAATGGAAGGCCGGTACCCACTTTGGTTTCGAAAACCCGGAATATCGGTAACTTTCTGGCAAAAATGTACGCAATCATATAGCGCCTCTCCATGGGTAGTGGTATGCCGTAGGTACAGTAAAGCGGGAGGAAAAATTATGGTAGGGGCAGCAAAGGTTTCGCCGACGATAGGAGTGAGCGATTTGGCGAAAGCGACCGAATTTTACGGGGGCGTACTGGGTCTTAAGGTAGTACGGGAAAACGAATATGAAGTGGTGTACGAAAGCGGTGCTAGCAACCTAGCGATTTACGTGACTGAGTTTGCGGGGACTAACCAGGCCACGTATGCGACGTGGGAGGTCAGCGACATCGATGCCGAAGTCGAGGCATTGAAAGCAGAAGGTGTCGGTTTCGAGCACTATGAGATGCCCGGTGTGATACTCGAAGGTGAGGTGCATCTGCTGGGCGAAAGCGGAGAGAAGGCTGCGTGGTTCAAAGACCCCGACGGCAATATCTTATGCTTGCACCAGTAGGTGCGCTACCACTCGGGGAGCGTACTATAGAGGGGTATGAAGACTATCCATGTTCATGACTCGCTGCAAGACTATACCTATGTGTTAAGCAAGCCCGAAGGTGAGCAGTTTGCGGCTGATTTCAAGCCGGAGCTTACGCCACAAGAAATGTTGGAGCTTGGCGTCTTCGGCGGACATTATTTTGAAGGTAAACACGATGAGTTTCCGGAGGCTTGGTTCGCGAAGGCAAAACTGAGCGACACGCACGACCCGGCATTGAATTATTTCCGTGTCGATGCCAGCCAGAGTCGCGAAGAATGGCAGTGCAAGGGTTGGATATACGAGGAAGACCCGCGCGGTTGGTTCCAGTGGTACTGCCGGTACTACTATGGCCGACGGATTCCAGGGGAAGACGAGCGGCAAATACGGCGCTGGAAAAACATGACCCGTCACATCGGCCAAATCCGTGCCGCCTGCCAGCCGGGCGACGAAACATGCCGCCCCCGGCAACGGCAGGCGCTCTTGCACTGGGCATACGACTCCCGCAAGTTATAATGACCAAGCCGCAAGTACCAATGACCAAGTAAGTCCCAAATGCCCTAATTACTCAATTGCTCAAATGGCAGGCTGACTTCACGAGTTATTCGGCCATTAAGTACTTTGGTTATTGATTGGTCATTGGTACTTGCGGCTTGGTCATTCCATAGCGTTGCTTTCAGTTTTGCAAAATGGCTACTAGTACTATTGTTATTTGCTACAATGAGGTGAGTAACTTTAGGAGGCAGTGCGGCGCGTGGCAAAAAAGAAGAACGAACCGGTAAACCCCAGTGCGACACCGCATAATCTGCAGAAATTCAGCCTGTTCTTTTTTACGCGTCCGCGGCTAACGGCCATTTTGGCGCTGTTGGTCGTCTGCTTCGGCATCCTTAGTTACACCACGCTGCTTCGCCGCGAAGGTTTTCCCAGTATCAATACGCCGTACGCTATGGGGCAGGGCACGTACTTTGTGAACAGCCCAGCCACGGTCGACCGCGAAGTCGCAAAGCCGCTCAGCGACTTCCTGCTCAAACAGCCCGAAGTCAAGACGGTACAGGCGCAGAGCTTCGCCAATTTCTACACAGTGGTCGTGGCGTACAAAGAAAACGTCGACTCCGCAACTGAAACCACCAAGCTGCAAGATGAAATCAAAACGCAGAACATCCTGCCCGAAGCGGCAACGCTGAACTTCCAGCCATTCCAGTTCGGCTTTACCCAGGATGGCGACGACGCGGTAATTTCGTTGGCCGACAAGTCTGGTAAGCTCACGACCAAACAGCTGACGGCCGAAGCTTCTGAGGCAGCTACATTCCTGACTAACCAGCATCTGGGCCTGGTCGACAAATTTCACACTATAAGCCAGTTCGAAACCGGTTCTGCCGGGCAGGTCGAACAAAAGAGTTTCGAGCGGTTCGGCACCCGTGAAAGCGGCGAAACACAGTTCTTCAACGCCGTGCTTATCGGCGTAAAGGTCAACAAAGGCGCCGACTACATAAAGCTCGACAAACAGCTCAGTAGCGCCGTTTCGGCCTACAACCAGCAGGCGGGCGATGGCACCAAAGCGTTCATCAGCGAAAGCTATGCGCCGAGTATCCGGCAGCAGGTCGGGGAACTGCAGAAGACGTTGCTGGAAGGTCTGCTGGCGGTGCTCATCGTCGGCTCCATTATCATCGCATTCCGCGCGTCCATCATCACGGTGTTGTCTATGCTTACGGTGCTAGCAACGACCATCGGCATCTTGTATCTCATCGGCTACACGCTGAACACCATTACGCTGTTTTCGCTCATTTTGGGCCTGAGCCTTATCGTCGACGACACCATTATCATGGTCGAAGCGCTGGATGCGCGCCGGCGGCGGAGTACTGACCGTAATGAAATCGTCCAGACGTCGGTCGGTAAAGTCGGCCGGGCGATGATTGCGGCTACTAGTACGGCTGCGCTGAGTTTTGCGCCACTTATTTTCGTCGGTGGCATTATCGGCAGCTTCATTCGCCAACTGCCTATTACTATCATCATTGCGCTCGTTACCAGCCTGATGGTAGCGCTGGTTATCATCCCGCTGTACGCGCGGTTCCTGCTGCTCGGCAAGAAGCAACTGGGCACGCACGCCGAACGCGAAGTCGCTTCCAACTTCGAAGCCAAAGTCGCTCGCGGTATATCGGCGCCGATGTTGTGGGCGCAGCATAGCAAGCTTAAACTGGCTGGCGTCGGATTCGTGGCCATACTTATCAGCCTGTTGTTCATAGGCGGTGGTGGCTACTTGTTCAGTAAAGTTACGTTCAACATCTTTCCGCCTAGCAAAGACAGCAACCAGTTGCTGACGACGCTGCAGTTCCCAGCGGGTACCACCTTGCAACAGGCTGAAGCGACGACCGACCGCGCGAACCAGTTAATCGCGAAGACTATCGGCGATAATTTCGTACAATCCACCATGTCGACCAACCAGGGCGAGGCGAACGCACAAAGTGCTTCGACTACTATCGACCTGACCGACTACAATTCGCGTAGCCTGACGGCGCCGGACATCATCGCCCAGCTGAAAGATGCCTTCAAGGACTTCGAAGGCGCCAAGTTTACCGCCAGCAGCCTGGATGTCGGCCCGCCCGGAGCGGACTTTACAGTCCAGGTTGCCACCGACGCCGACCGGCAGGCTGCCGAAAAGCTGGCCAATGACGTAGCCGCATACCTGAAGACTACGCAGCTGAAGCGCATCGACGGTTCGGTTGTAAAGGTCGAATCGGTCGAGGTTGCCAACAGCGACGTGTACACGCGCGACGATGGCAAAGCGTTCATCGCTGTCACGGTAAAGTTTGCCGATAGTGACACGACTACCATAGTGACGCTTGCCAAAGACGCGGTCAGCAAAGAGTTTACGGCCGAAAAAGTGAAGTCCTACGGTTTGCCGGCTGACACGCTCAGCTACAATGCAGGCCAAGAAGACGAAAACCAGGACAGCTTCAAGACTATGGCTTACGCGTTCCCGGTTCTGCTACTCGTCATTTACATACTGCTGGCCGTGCAGTTCCGCAGCCTGCTGCAGCCACTACTCATTTTCATGGCCATCCCGTTCAGCTTGTTCGGAATCACACTGGGGCTGTACCTGACGCACAATGCGTTCAGCTTCTTTGCTATGCTTGGCTTCTTCGCACTCATCGGCCTAAGCATAAAAAACACCATATTGCTCGTCGACTACGCGAACCAGTCGCGCAGGGCGGGGATGAATCCGGTGGATGCGGCACACGAAGCGTTGGCGCAGCGGTTCCGCCCGCTTATCGCTACCAGCCTGACGGCTATATTCTCGTTGATTCCGCTGGCAGTCTCGAGCCCGTTCTGGCAAGGACTTTGCGTGGTACTCATTTTTGGCCTGCTTTCCAGCACGTTCCTGGTCATAACGGTCTTCCCGTACTACTACCTCGGCGGTGAATTCCTGCGCGGCGTCTTCCGTCGCCGTGTTTCGCAGCCTATCAAGCATGCATTCAACAAGCCGTAAGCATGCGGCAACAGATTGATTTCAGCCCCTTAGACAAGCCGGTGACATGGGCGGACCGGCGCCAGGAATGGCACGCCGAAGGCGGTGCGAAGAAGGTGCTTGGCGGTGCGTTTGGGCTTGTCTTTGCCGGTATTGTCTTCGGAGTAATATTTTTCAGTCCGGCCGTGATTTTCAGATGGTTACTGCTCTTTTTTATGCTCTTTGCAGTGGCTGGTTATGTACGTAGTGTGAAGAATAGGCTGACATGGAGCGTAATCTGCCGCCGTTTTGCTGCTGCGAACGGCTTGGAGCTTTTGCTGCATGACACTGCGCGTATCCCGGCTGACGGTGCTATTTTTGGTGTTGGGACCAATGCAATGATTGCATACGGTTTCAGCCAGGAGAATGGCTGGTTGGTGGCCAACTACACATTTACAACCCAATCAAACGAATCGAGTCAGGAACACACTTGGGGCATATTGCGTGCTAAGCTGTCGAAGCACGTTCCGAATGTCATACTCGATGCCACGGAAACGAACATAGTGGGGTCGAATTTACCGAAGTCGTATGGTAGTGGACAAGTGCTCGAACTCGAAGGCGATTTCAATAAGTACTTCCATGTGCTTGTGCCAGACGGGTATGGCCGCGATACGTTGTATTTCTTGACGCCGGAGCTCATGGCCGTGCTCGTTGACTACGGCAAAGAGTATGAAATAGAGTTGATAGATGACTACCTATATATGTATAAAGAGGGCGGTTTTAAGTTCGATAAAGCCAACATGTCACGGCTGTTCCAGACTATAGACTACTTCGCCTACCAATTCGAAGACAATGTCAAACGCTATACGGATACGCGTGTGCCGGTGAGCAAGCTTGCAAATACCGTGGCGCCTGAAGGTTCGCGGCTTCAACTGCAAAAGACACGGCTACTACTGCCGATTGTTATCGCGGTTGTCATATTCTTTTTCTTCATGTTCGCCATGTTCGTCTTGTTCCTGACTGGCCAGGGTTAAAGACTTAGGACTTACATGAGAAACGGCACATTGCGGGCGAAAATCTCCGCTCGGCGTTAACGCCGTACCTCGCACTAGCCGCATAATACCTATCGGGTCGTACCCGATAGGTAAAACGCACCGGTGTTCTTGTGAACTGCTAGTAATAAATCAAAATTATCCTTGGAGTGAATCCAAGGATAATTTTTCAGTTTCCCGTAGGAAAGAGCAGCCGGAGGTCGCCGCGGCGACCTCCGCGCGATGAGAGGGGTCCCCATGAAACCTGTTTCATGGGGTGGGGTGAGAGAACCTGTCTCGGTTCCCTCATTAGCATTAGCGCAAGCCAAGCTTTGCAGTACAGGCAGGCCAAGCGCCCCAACCCTGACGGGCCTGGAGGAGCTGTGCGCGGGCAATCTGCTCTTCGCGGCTGGCTTCGTTCGGCATACCAGAACCGCCGACGGCCCGCCAGCTACCGAGGGTGAATTGCAGACCGCCGTAAAAGCCGTTGCCGGTGTTTATGGCCCAATTACCACCGCTTTCGCAGGCGGCTATCTGGTCCCAGACGCTACCGTCGGATGGGATGTAATTGGTCGCGCTGGAAGCAGTGCGTGTAGGTGCGGGCGCACTGGCTACTGGCTGCGGAGCAGCAACTGGCGTATTTGCCGGTATGTCACGCGGCGTCAGCTGTTCATCTGCGGTCGGTATACGCAATTGCTGGCCGGGGTTTATGACATCTGGGTCGGCAAGGTCGGTGTTAGCATTAAAGATTCGCTGCACGTCACTGCCAGTATCTTGGGCGATTTTGGTCAATGTGTCGCCGGACTGCACGGTTACGATAACCGGTGCCGGTGCAGCGGGTTGTGCGGGCGCTGGCGCTACCGTGCTGACTGCCTTGGCTGGGACCGAAACGTGTGTGGTAGCTGCGGTTGCCAGATGGGGCATCGCACTCGCGTTAGTTTGTATAACCGCTGCATAGGCAGTTGTGCCAGCTGCAGCAAACATAAGGCCACCTAAAACTAAGGCCGCCGAAAGCGCGGGTTTGCGCATGGTTTTATATCCTCCCTCACTCACCCCAAACGTTACTCACACTACTTGTCGTAGCGGTTACTTAAATGATATTTCGTAATCGTTATTCGATTTATTGCTTGAGAAACAGGGGTAGAGCAATATGCGTATTTCTTCTCGGGTTTCACAGGTCCGGAAAAAACACACAAATCCTAGCTTAAGCGATATGCCGTAGTGAGTCAATAATCCGGCCCGCCGCTACATGTAGCGTGCAGCAGAATAGCTGCAAAGGAACCCCCACGCCTGTTGTGCGTTTTACCGAATATATTTTGCGACGAAAAATATAACCATACAATATTTTTAAATCGCCCGAATCATTAATATGTAATATTTACAACACTACACTAATCGCCTTGACCCGCAGGCACTTTTTCTGATGCCAGGGGTGCTCTGCTAGTAGCTTCGTTCCTGTCTCCGTCAGGACACTGCCTTACAGAGAAAGTGCTTATGGGCCAGCAGTCCGTCGTGCTATCATTGAAGTATGGTAAGGGGTGTTCTGGTATGAAAATTATCATAAAGCGCGCTTACGAGGCTCCGGCCGCCGATGACGGCTATCGGGTGTTGGTGGACCGGCTGTGGCCGCGCGGGGTCAAGAAAGAAGTGTTAGCGCTCGACGAATGGGATAAAGACATCGCGCCGAGCACTGAGCTGCGCAAGTGGTTCGGCCACGACCCGGCCAAATTCGCCGAGTTCACCGCGCGCTACCAGGACGAGCTTGTGCATTCCGACGCGCCACTGCAGTTGCTCTCACGCACGAAGGGGAGTGCTCGCCTCACGCTCATCTACGCCGCCCACAATCCGGCCGTAAACCACGCCGTCGTCCTACGGGATTACCTGGCGAAGATGCTAGACTAGAGTAGTGAAACTTCTGCTGACATCCAACGGGTTATCGAACGACTCTATTGCTACTGCATTTGCAGAGCTGGTTGGGAAAACCCCGCACGAAACCAAAGTGGCATTTATCCCCACTGCGGCAAACCCTGAACGTGAAGATAAAAGCTGGCTTATCAACGACCTCTATCAATTAAAAACCAGAGGTTATTATGTCGATATTGTAGATTTGCCAGCTTTTACCGAGAACCAGTTACGCGAAATACTGAAAGGTATGGATGTGATTTTCGTGGGCGGCGGGGACACGTTTTACCTGAGTTACTGGATGCAGAAAAGCGGCCTGGTTGAGGTACTGCCTGAGCTCCTGAAGACGAAGGTATATGCCGGAGTCAGTGCTGGGAGTATCATTGCGGGCGTCAGTTTAGGTCTGGCGTCGCGGCCGCTTGAGAATCCACAGGCTTTCCGGGATAAAAATTATGACGAGCTTGGTCCGAAGGGCCAGTCGGCCGGTGAGGCTCTATGCCTAGTAGATTTTGTGGTTCGGCCACATTTTAATAACTCTGATTTTCCGCTTGTTAAAAAAGACTTCTTGGAAGCGAGAGCCAAAGATGTGCCGTTTCCAGTGTATGCATTCGATGATGATTCCGCGCTGAAAGTCGTCGACGGCACAGTCGAAGTAGTTACAGAAGGTGAGTGGGTGCTTTTGAATCGAGATAAAGGATGATTACATACTATACCGATGGGAGTGCGAGTCCGAATCCGGGGCCGGGTGGATTTGCGGTTATACAAGATTTAAAGCCGGTTGTGCTGGGTGGTGACATGGTGCCGGGTGATACGACGAATATACGTATGGAAGGCTTGGCTATAAAAGCGGCCATGGAACATGCGAGCGGGGAGGAATGCCAGATTTTTACGGACAGCGAATTCTGGATAAATGTCATTACGAAATGGGCGCCGGGTTGGGAGGCAAAAGGCTGGAAAAAGTCCGGCGGGCCCATAAAAAACCTCGACATCGTGCAGTCGGTCTACCCGCTGTACCAGAAGTCCAACGCGACACTCACGTGGGTGCGAGGCCACGAAGGCGACCCCGGCAACGAGGCTGCTGACGAATGGGCCAACAAAGCCCGCCTCGGCAAGCGCCTCTAGTCCTTGCGTCATTCCCGCGAAGGCGGGAATGATGAATTATGAGAGCCCGAGTTTTTCTTCGAGAGCTTCAAGTAGTTCGGGAAACTCGCGTTTTCGCCGCAGCAGAGTCCCACTGAAATGCCGTTGACCCGGGAGCTCATAGTACTCTGCGCCTAATTTGTCCCGAATCAACTGCGGTTCGGAAATGTCGATGTACGGGTCGTCGGGCGAGGCGAAGATGATAACCCATGGTTGGTTGGCTTTTATGGCCTCCCACTGCCATGGCTCATCAAAGTATCCGGCGGCTTTTTCGTCTTCGTAGCCCAAGTCGGTGTAGTATGTCCCGACAAGTACTGAGCCGCCGATTCTGTGTGTTTCGGCGTAGCGCATCGCTGCAATCGCTCCCGACGAGTGGCCAACTAAAATCGTATGTTCGTCGGCGTGCAGTTGGTTTTCTATATACGGTAGCCAGACACTGGCTTTCGCCTCGACCGGGTCGGGCATGTCGGGCGCTTCGCAGGCAACACCGAGCTTTTCCAGCTCGGTGTTCAGCCACGGAAACCAATTATCACTCCCACTTCCACCGCCATTGCCATGTACGAGTACTACTTTCTGCATGTTTTTATGATAGCAAAGAAAATTTTACACCAAGCACGGAACGTGGTTTTAGGGTAAAATGGGGCGGAAGAATCTAAACAAAGGGTAACGACTACATGGCCGAAGAAGATATAAAGCCGGCAGAAGAAATAACGCCGCCAGCAGCAGCTGTCGCAGACGATGGCTACGTAGAAACGGATGTGTTTGCGTGGGCGAACAATCTCGTGCAGTACAAAGACGAACTCAAAGTCGAGTTGTTTTTCATCAGCAAAAACTACGTGCTGTATAAAACGAATTTGGCGGAGCAGCTCAAGAAACAGCTGGAGCCGATTTTCATAGACGAAATGCTGGAATACATCTTGGACGGTGCCGAAAAGGGGCTCATAGTCCGTGGATTTGAACAAGCCGAAGCCGAAGAGCTCGTGCTGCAACGTACTCGTGTAAATAAAGTAGAGAAACTACGTGAAACACTCGGTTGGCTGAAGACCCAAGAGCACGAAATCGTGCTATTCAAAGAAGACGAACACGACATAAACCACATGAAGGGCGTGTTGGCTCGCGTGACGCACGAGGGCGCCAAACAGCCGTTTTACGTCATAAAAGTTTTGCCAAAGAGCCAGGTCATGAAGGGCAAAGTCGGCTGGATGCTGCGCGACAACAAATTCGTGCCGTTCGACGCCGACGCCGCGCTGCGCCTGCCGACCGATTCGCAGCTACTGGTGCTCGAAGAAGACCTGTACGTATTCTCGCAGCCAAAGCTGAAGACACTGTTTGGCTATGACGCGAAAGAGCAGGCGATAGCTGAGAGCAAAATTCGCGAAATCGAAGAAACGTACCGCCTAAGCTTCGGCGAAGGTTTGGGAATCCAAAATCTAGTCAAAGATAAGAAAGCGCTGGTTAAGAAACTGCAGAAACTGGAAGTCGGTAAGGTGACGCAGGAGCAGATTCTGCAGCAGAGTGAAGACCTGGACCTGGGTGTGATGCCGGACGACAGTGGCGCCATAATCATCATGGACGACAAAGATATCGCCAAGTTCATTAACCTCATGGCCGACGACTACTTCGAATCACCCACGACCGGCGAACGCTACGAAATCATCAAAAAACGCCTCCTCAAGCCCGACAGCGACGAAGACAACCCGCTCGCCCAACTCCCACCTAGTGCCTAAACAATCCGCGGGCTATTTATTAATGCTTCGTCATTCTGAGTGAAACGAAGAATCTGTGTGAATGTGAGATCGTTCGCTTCACTCAAGATGACATGCCACTATAATGGGGTGGAGTATGGCGGGCAACGAAACAATCGGCGGAGCCGAAAAGGTAGGGCTGTTCTACCGTAACTTCAATGCGGTTGGGGCGGTGGCGCTTCTGGGCGTGGGGGTAATCGCTCCGCCCATTGCGCCAGTGGCAAACGTGCTCGCTGGTATAAACGTAGTGCAGGCGGCTGGCGGTGAATGGTTTCGCCGCGTTGCCCGCAAACGTCGCCTAAAAAAATGATGCACTGCCTTAGCTGCGCTTCGGTGGGCGTGACAAAGCGCTTATAATAGATAGGTATGGCAAGTGGCGAACAAATCGGCGGAGCCGAAAAATCTGGTAGCTTCTACCGTAACCTAAGCGAGGTAGGTTCGGTGGCTCTCTTCGGTGCGGGCGTGGTACTGAAACCTATTGCGCCGCTTATGAACGCGGTGGCGGGGCTAAACCTGCTACGTGCCGGTGGTGGCGGATTGCTCCGTCGCCACGCTCGCAAGCATCATCTCGGCGAACAGGGTAGTTAGCAAATATGCGAAAAATCACAACAGACAAAAATTTGGGATGGGTTTACTATGAACATACTACATGCCTGTAGGACAGTTAACGAAGTAAACGCATAGTCGTACGAAGGAGGAAATATGAGACAGGCACAAGCTCTTAACATCATGCTCGAAGGGCATTCGGTATTTCTAACCGGAGCACCGGGAGCGGGTAAGACGTATGTATTGAATGAATTCTGCCGGCGGGCCAAGCGGGCAGGGAAGAATGTAGCCGTTACGGCCAGCACGGGCATCGCTGCCACGCACATCGGCGGCACGACCATTCACAGTTGGTCTGGTTTGGGCATAAAAGATTTCCTGACAGAGTACGACCTGGAACGCATAAAGGGTATGGACAAGCTTATAAAGCGCTACAATGGTGCCGACGTGCTCGTCATAGACGAAGTAAGTATGCTGCACGGTCAGCGGCTGAACATGGTGAACCAGGTTGCCAAGCTGCTCCGGAAGTCGGACAAACCGTTCGGTGGGCTACAGGTTATTTTGGTGGGCGACTTGTTCCAGCTACCGCCCATTACCCGTGGCTCGGACAATGTAGATTTCGTACACCTCAGCGAAGCCTGGGAAGAACTGAGCCCGAAAATCTGCTACCTGACCGAACAACACCGCCAGGTTGGCGACGAGTTGCTGGACCTGCTCGAAGCCATGCGTCGCGGCGAGGTGAACGAATTACACGAAGCCGCCTTGCAGGAGCGGCTCAAAGAAGAGCGCCCGGGTGACCTGGTCGTGACACGCCTGTACAGCCACAACATGGATGTCGACAGTATAAACCAACGGCACCTGCGCGAGCTGGAGCAAGACGGCAAACGGTACCGCATGCAGACCAAAGGCCAGCAGGCCAAAATAGAGCAGCTTATAAAGAGTGTGCTGGCCCCCGAAGAGCTAGAGCTGAAAGTCGGGGCCGAGGTGATGTTCGTGGCCAATAACTTTCCGCAGGGCTACGTAAACGGTACGCGCGGGCAAGTGGTCGGCTTTAACGACAACATCCCTGTAGTAGAACTTTCGAACGGTAGGGAAGTGCGTGTCGAACCCTTTAGCTGGAAGCTCGAAGAAGACGGCAAAGCCCGCGCCGAAGTCGCCCAGCTGCCACTGCGCTTGGCTTGGGCCATAACCATCCACAAAAGCCAGGGCATGAGCCTGGACGGGGCGGAGATAGACCTCAGCCGCAGCTTTACGCCCGGTATGGGCTATGTGGCTCTTTCGCGCGTCAGAAGTATGGACGGCGTGTATCTGACGGGCATAAACCAAATGGCGCTTACCATGCACCCACTCATCTTCGAATTCGATGCCGACCTGCGTGAAGCCTCCGAAGCGCTCGCCAACATTACCGAAGATATCGCACCAGAGAAAGAGCCGGCCAAAAAAGACAAGACAGACGAAATAGATGTGCCCGCGCCGTACGACCCCGAACTGTTCGAAAAGCTTAAAAAGTGGCGCCTCAAGCGTTCGCTGGCAGACCACGTGCCACCGTACGTCATCGCACACAACACCGCGCTCGAAGAACTCGCCCGCCGCAAACCCCAGACCGAACAAGCCCTCCTGGGCACCAAAGGCTTCGGCCAAGCCAAACTTGACAAATACGGCCCCGAAATCTTGGCTATCTTAGGCAATTAAATGCTTGATATAACCAGCGGCAACTAGTTTTTCGTAAGCACCCCACACCTCTACGGGGATATCCTGTTCAATCTGAAAGCCGAGTTTCGGGTATTCACGGATACGCTGCAGGTCGCCAACCATGACATTGAGAACAAGTTCTTTCGGTAGGGTTTCAGTAAAATATGCTTCATAAGGAATCGGTGGTGAAGTGACGGTTATTTCGGCGGTTGAGTCGGGCCATTGCTTTTTAAACGTGGCGTAGGTGCGACGTTCCATGTAAGGTTTTTGCACTAGGATAAAAGAGCGGAACGAATCACCGAGCCGCTCAAGCAAATCGTAAGTGAAGCGTATATTTTCGCCGGTATTGGTCGATTTGTCTTCAAGGATGATTCTGTCTCTCGGTACGCCGGTCTGAACGAGAATGTCCTGAAATACCTGTGCTTCTGGTTTTGTGAACGCATCTTTCGTTAGCTTACCGGCACCGCCCGAAACGATAACCAACTCGGCATAGCCACTCGCAAACAGCTCTGCGGCACGTTCTGCTACGCGTGTGTCCTTGCTACAAAGTACAAAGATGGCGTCTGCATGCCGGGGTGGCTGGTTCAGCTGCATGTAATCCCATATGATTTTGGCCGGTTCATCTACATCCATGTGCACATCATAACAAACGAAGGTGGTACTATACATGTATGAACAATCCACGGAGGCCGGCCGGACCTCAGAACAAACAGACGCAAAATACTCGCCGCCGCAAGCCAGCTCCGAAAAAGAAAGGGAACTACGCATTCATAGATAGCCAGAACCTGAACCTCGGGGTTCAGAAAATAGGCTGGAAGATGGACTGGCGCAAGTTCCGTAAATGGCTCGAGGAAAAGTACGGCGTCACTCATGCCTACATGTTCATCGGCTACATGCCAGAAAACGAGAGTCTGTACGAGCTCATGTACAGCCATGGCTACCTCGTAGTACTTAAGAAGACACTCGAAATTAAGCAGACGGAAAAGTCAGAAGACGGCAAGCCGGTCGACAAAGATAAAGAAGAAAAGCCGATGGTGAAGGGGAATATAGACGCCGACCTAGTGCTCTACGCCATGAAGGAACTGCCGAATTACGACAAAGCGCTCATCGTCAGCGGTGACGGCGACTTCCTAAGCCTGGTCGAATACCTCGCTGCCGAAAAGAAACTGCTCAAAGTCCTGGCGCCCAACCGCCGCTACAGCACACTGCTCAAAGAGTTCGAAGAGTACATAGAAGGCATAGACAACCACCGCCGTGAACTCGCCTACCACGACCGCCGGTTCAAGAAGAAATAGTGCAGTCGCGAAAAGTCTGTTTTATTACAGAATCATCCGCAGTTCTCTGTAAAAGTTAAGATTAGGATTAAACAGGGAGCCGGATATGACAGGCGAGTCGGTCGATACGAAAAACTGGGTACGACGGAACTCTAGAGGGGCGGCAGTCGTTGGCGGTCTCGTAGTCTTAACGGCAGTGGTGCTAAGTTCTCGGCAAGATGCTCCATTAAAACCAAATCATTCTATCGGCGTGGCATGCGCGGACCCGAAGGCAGAAGTAAGTGCTTCGCAAAGTGGCGGTACCGTCTTCTTCGAATGCTTCGATGCGGATGGCAGGAACATTGCCATTGACAGGCTTGCGAACCTCCGGACAGACCATTCCCCGGCGGCGAAGTTGGGCTACAATGATATTATCGACTTCACAGCTGAAGGCGACAGGACTATGTTCAATCTAGACTGTGGAAACTATTTGGCAACGGTAACTATATCGCATACCCTGCAGCAAGCAGATTATGAGCCGAATAGCGCTACGGCAGGTGTTGGCTGTGCGAGTAATACCAATAGCTACAATGGTGGTATTCACGTTTCTACGACAAATTAAAGAAAGGCAAAGCTATGAAAATTACTAAGTTGGGGCATTCGTGTTTGTTGGTGGAGATGCCAGCGCCAGTGAATCGGACAGCGTTGTTCGACCCGGGGGTGTACAGTGCGGTCGATGTCGAGAGCCTGGAGTATCTCGATGACATTATCATCACACACATTCACCCAGACCACTTCGACCTAGATTTAGTAAAGAAGTTGGTGATAAAGTTCCCAGATGTACGCATTACGGCCACGGACGAAATAGTGCAGCAGCTGAACCAGGAAAGTATAGCGGCCACGAGCGCCACAACCGAAGGGATTGAGTTTTTCGACAGCCCCCACGAAGTCATACGGCCATTCTACCCACATGACCCACCACAAGAAATAGGGGTGCATTACCTGGGTAAGCTGAGTCACCCGGGCGATAGCCATAGCTTTACCGAAACCAAAGACATACTGGCGCTGCCGGTGCAAGCACCGTGGGGTTCGCCGAATGCTGCCGTCAAACTCGGCCTGGACCTCAAGCCGAAATACATCATCCCCATCCACGACTGGCACTGGAGCGACGAGGCGCGGGCGACTAATTATAGCCAGATGGAGCAGGTTTTCGCCGCTGCGGGGATTACGTTCATAAAGCCGGTTAACGGCGAACCCTTCGTCCTCGACGTGTAAGCGTTCTATCATTCCGGCCTCCGACCCGGAATCTAAAATCGTAGATTCCGGGTCAAGCCCGGAATGACAAAATGCGGTATACTGAAACGTAATGAAGCAAATCGTGGAGGCTATACGGCAGGCGGTGCGCCGGGTGATGCGCGATGTGGCGGTGGCGCTGAACGTGCTCAGCCGCGGCAAGATTACGCCGAACGGGGTGACGTGGTTCGGGTTCGCGATGCATCTGCCTATAGCGCTGCTCATCGCCGACGGGCAGTTCATACGTGCCGCCATAGCCTTGGTCGTCTTCGGGTTGTTCGACACGCTGGACGGGGAACTGGCGCGCCTGCAAAAGCGCGTCACCAACAACGGCGGCTTCCTAGACGCCAGCACCGACCGCTTCAAGGAAGTGCTGCTGTATGGTGGTGTGGCGTGGTACTTTGCGCAGGGAGCTCACCCCGAATACGCCGCCATCGCAGCCGTAGCTTGCGGCGCGTCCATCTGCGTCAGTTTTGTAAAGGCCAAGGGCGAGGCGATTGTCGCGGGCAGCGGCAAGAAGATTCCGTACCCAGAACTGAACAAAATGTTCAGCAGCGGGCTGTTTCCCTTTGAAATCCGCATGACAGTACTGGTCGCGGGCCTGCTTTTCAGCCAGCTTATGTGGGCCGTGGCTGCCATCGCAATCTTTTCGGCTATAACCGCTCTGAACCGCATGGTCATCATCAGCCGGAGGATTTCGTAAATGGCTTACAAAGTAGACCTGCACACGCATTCGTATGGCTCACCCGATGGCGGGCTGAGGCTGCACGACTACCACTACTTCCTCGAAAACAACCTGCTCGACTACATTGCTATAACCGACCACAACACCATAGAAACGGCACTGAAAATCCAGGAACAGCTTGGCGAGCTCGGCAAACGAATCATCATTGGCGAGGAAGTCATGACTACTCGCGGTGAACTGATAGGCCTATTCCTGACGAGCGCAGTACCGAAGGGCTTAACACCGCTCGAAGCCGCCAAGCGTATCCGTGCCCAAGGTGGTCTAGTGTATGTGCCACACCCATTCGAAACAGTTCGCAGTGGGCTGCAAGCCGCGGACTTGAACGAAATAGAAGACGTGGTCGACATCGTCGAAGCCTGGAACGGCCGCGCCATAGTAGGGAATCGCACGCAGGCGGCCAAAACCTGGGCTAAACAGAACGAAAAGCCGGCGGCCGCCAGCAGCGACACCCATGGCCGCTTCGGCTGGGGCTACACATACTCCGTCGTCGAAACCAAGCCGACCGCCCAGAACTTGGCTACGCAACTCGCGAAAGCCAGCTACGCCACCCGCAAAGTCGGTATGGGCGTCATATACCCCAAGCTCAACCGCCTCAAGAAAAAAGTAAAAGGTAATAAGTAAAAAGTAATATGGGAAACACAAAGACGGTCGCCTCCCTTATTACCTATTACTTATTACCTATTACCGATTTTGCCGGAGGCGAAATCTAGTGGCGTTGTTCAAGGAACTGTTCTTTGCGCTGTGGTTCTTCCTGCCGGCCGCCATCGCCAACATGATGCCCATTTTCGCCGCCCACTGGAAATTCCTGGCAAAGTACGAATATCCGATGGATTTCAGCAAGTCGTTCCGGGGTAAGCGTATTTTTGGAGCGCACAAAACCATCCGGGGGCTTATCGTCGGCATGATTTTCGCCACACTGGTGCTGTGGCTGCAGCAGCTTGCTGTCCGGTACATCCCGTTCGTCGCAAGCCTGACCGACCAAGTTGACTACACACGGCTTCCGGTGCTCATTCTTGGTCCGCTCTTCGGTCTCGGCGCGTTACTGGGCGACGCCATAGAAAGCTTCTTCAAGCGCCAACGCGGTGTCAAACCCGGCGACGGTTGGTTCCCATTTGACCAGATAGATTACATCATCGGCGGTGCCATCGCCACCATGCCGTTCGTAACCCTGAGTATCCTCCAATACGTCTGGCTCATCGTCCTCTGGCTGGCCATCCACGTCATCTCCACCTTCATCGGCTACAAGTTGGGACTAAAAGATAAACCGATTTAAAAAAGGGAAGGGCTCGGCTTTCGCCTCGTTCGCTGGCGCTCATTTGAGCTCTATCACCCAGAAGTGCTTATACTTGCAACTCAGTTTAGATTACATATAATGCAAGTCATATTTAATCCGAGGAAATATGGCAGTAGACATTACCGAAAATGTGGAGAACATTCATGTAACGTACACGCGTGACCCTTCGGAGAATCCTTATGATATCGAGGGCTCACTTGTGGGCTGGGTGGGCGTGCATCGCAGCGCACGTATAGTACGCGCAAGTCTTGTCTTAGGTGAGGTTGGGATGGGTCAAAATGCGAAGCTTTCTGCACACTATCGCTTAGATGAAAATGGCAGGCCACAAGGTATGCAGGTTGATGGGCTTCAAGAAGCTTCGCACATCGTTGCGGAAGCCTTAGTGGGCCAGGACGATGCGCCCGTTGACGTGCAGACTATAACGTTCCGTATAGTTCGAGAATCTGTAATTTATATGGTGAAGATTTTGCGCAAAAAAATCCTAACAGCATAGTTTGGAGTAGCCCGTTGCATACGGACGGAGAAATCAACCCACCTGGTTCAAAGTTTGTATTTGGCAATAGCCAAATCATACAAGCGATTAAAGAGGGGCTGAGTGCTGTCACGCCTAATAGTCTTTTGAGCGAAACGCTCTATGCGAACCTGTACTACAGGCTTTTCTACCAACATTTTCCGACTGACCCAATACTCGTAGACTCCTCGATGGCCGCTGAAACGAACCGGCGTATGCGGGTACGGGATGGAGCATCTCTTGAGAGGCAGTATCTTGATAAGCTTCTCGGCAAAGAATTAGCCCGAGTGGGTTAACTTAATTTAAACATAAGCTTGACAAAATAGTTATGTTTTGCTAGTATATGGTTACTACGCTATTGATAAAACAAAAAATCAAAAATGTAGTAAAACAAAGTTCTTACTAGCTCTCGTTTTTTACAGAAGACTCGTAACAAAGAAATCTGCAAGAGACAAACAGCTCCAAAGAACCCTCCTACGTTTCACTCCTTGGAGCAATCTGATTACAGACTGCTCCAAAGCGGAAACTCCGTAGGGCAAGCCCTTCAGAACTCCAAAAAAGAGTCGAGAAGAAAAATCTTCGTAGGAATAGATGCGAAGAAACAAAGTCCCAACAAAGCTACGGCCAAGAAGGGCACAAAAAACAAAAACATAAAAACAAAACAATGAAGACCAACAGACGTCATTCGCACATTCATTCCATCCACTTGCATGGAAGCCTACTGATGGCAGTCGTAACGATGCTTGTCGTCGCTACCAAAACCAGCAGTGAAATGACGCGGTCTTTACACGGCGTCGTGCCAGTTCGTAGCAGTGTGGTAAACTCTGTGGAACTGCGCGACGCCGAAACCAGGCATGAACCTATAATGGTCAGCATGTCACGGTTCGCTAACTACAGCGGCGAGTAAAGGAAAAAACAGTAGCATGCGTGTACTTCGGAACGGAAACCAAAATAATGCGGAGCCTCGTCTTACAAGGGGTCAGAAACTGCGCCGGACTGCTCTGGGCGTAGGTGCGGCAGCTATGCTTGTGACTGGTGTCGTGGAGGCGAAGGATGTTATTCAAGATGCGACGAGCCACTCTATAGATTATCTCAAAGATATGCCGCAGGAACATGGTGTAGTAGTTGAGTCTGGCGATACGCCGAATAGCCTTGTGAATAGGTTTAACGAAGGTGGCCTGAGCGGTCAGGCGCGACAGGATGCCCTCGATTTTGTGAAGCGTCAAGGTGCGATGCAAGACTCGGAAGGCAACCCGGTGCTGCGTGCGGGCCAGACGGTCGATATTCCTGAACTCCCGCCCGAAGAATAGTTTTTGAGCACGAATAGGTCTTTTGAGACCGGTCAGACACCACATATTGTGTCTGACCGGTTCTTTTTAGGGTTCTGTGGATAAGTGGTGCGAAAAGCACCACCTTTCGTGTGAGAAAGTGCTTGCAAGTGGGTGCATGTGGGTAGTACACTCATGTCAGTGGGTAATCGTAGGTAGAACAACCTACGGCACAAACATCCAAAGTAACCAAAACAGCTACTGCGGATTCAAAAACAAAAAACTCACTGGCAACTTAACCCAAACCATAGGGCCAAATGACACAGGTGGACTACTTCCAGCGCAAGCTCGACGACAAACGGCGGTTAACCATACCGACCGAACTTCGCGATACGTTTGCGGACGGGGCAGTCATTACCAGAGGATTTGGCAAGTATCTGCATCTGTATCCGAAAGATGTCTGGAACCAGCTGGTCGAGCCACGGCTCGAAGGCGACCTTCTGGACGAACGGATAGCCGACTTGAACATCCAATTCCGGATGGGCAAGATAGAGCAAGCGCTCGACGGCAAACAGGGGCGGATAACGCTGGAACAGCATCTGCTGGACTACGCAGGTATCGACCGGGAAGTCTCGGCGGTGAGCGTCGGCGGCAAGTACTGGCGGGTTATGGCGGTGGAGATGACGTAGTTCATCCCGCGTTGCAGGCACTTTTACAACTAGGCAAACCAACCGAATAGAGAAACAACTCTGACGCCTCCAACCGTCCACAGACGGGAAAGAGCAGCTCGACAAAAAGTCACGTCTTTTTGCCGGCGCGATGATAACTTTAGGTATATGCAAAGCATATAAACCAAAAGTTTATCATTACCCACAAGATTAGCTATTCGGCAGTCAACGCGCGGACTAGAGAGGGCACCGCGTTTAAAAACCCTCGTTCTTTCCATAAAACACCTCCCAAAACTCCACCTCACACATAAGTCTCTCAAAGGTTACTTGAGTGTCAGGCAGTTCTCGTTTAACAACAACTGTCTTTCACACCATCTTGTAACTTTACCGGTATCTCAGTAATGAGTCGCCGGTCCTCCTTCTTTAAGAAGGAACAACAAAAACAAAAACTACCAAAAAACAAACAGTTGGCTGCTGAATAGGTGATCTTGTCAATAAAAGTCTAATGTCCTCAGTGACATTCGACCATAAACCAAACACCAAAACAAAAACTGTCTCACCTATGGTACAGGCGAGACACGCAAAAACCATATATAATAGTGCGAATATGCACAGAGAATCCGAAACGCGTCACATACCGGTACTACTGGACGCGGTACTGGAGACACTCAAACCCGAGCAGGGTGAACGCTATCTCGACCTGACGGCCGGGTACGGCGGACATGCTGGCAGGGTGCTTGAGCGCACACAGTCGCCGCAACACATGGTACTTGTCGACCGCGACGAGAACGCTATAACGGCTCTTAGTAGCTTTAAGCAGCAGGGCGCAAGCCTTATGCATAGCGATTTCTATACTGCTAGCCAGCAGCTCGTCGAGGCCGGACAGCAGTTTGACGTCATTTTGGCAGACCTGGGTATATCGTCACCGCACATTGATATAGCTGCAAGGGGATTTGCCTTTGGCCACGATGGACCGCTCGATATGCGGATGGACCAGCGCCAGAGCTTGACCGCCGAAACAGTCGTAAACACCTATAGCGAGGACAATCTGGTACGGATTCTCCGCGAATATGGGGAAGAGCCACGCGCGAAAGCGGTTGCAAAAGCAATCGTGGCAGCCCGGCCGCTTACGACGACCTTTCAACTTGCAGATACCGTTCGTTCGGCTTTGCCTAAGAAATTTGGCAAGGGTGCCGACCCGGCAACTAAAACCTTCCAAGCGCTGCGCATAGCCGTCAATGACGAGCTGGAGCTGCTCCGGAACAGTTTGCCGCTGTGGGTCCGGCTGCTTGCGCCAGGGGGCAGACTCGGTGTCATCAGCTTCCATAGTCTGGAAGACCGTATCGTGAAGCAATGCTTTGCGAATGTGGCGGGAGACCGCTATGATGCAGAGCTCAAGCTCCTTACCAAACGTCCGATAGTGGCTGACGAACATGAATTAGTTTTTAATCCGCGAGCACGAAGCGCAAAACTTCGGGCCGTAGCAAAATAAAAATAAAAGAAAGGGAACGAACCTATGCCTATTCGCATCAAGAGTAATTCCCGCGCCTACAAAGTAACCGTACGGGTTCGCTAGTAGGAAGCAGTGCCTCTCCGGGTAAAACCGGAGAGGCCACCAAAAACGCTGACCGTCTTTGGAGAACGGACAGTACAGCCAACACAAACATAAAAATACAAGCTTATGACATATTCCAGTACCATGGCACTGGGGCGCCAGCAGATGGCTTCCAGCAGTCGTGGTAAAAACTCAGTCTCATTCCGTCCGGCCGATAAGCGTCTCGGGCCCGTCAGCAACACGATTATACTGATAGTACTCGCGTGTCTGCTCGGTTTGCTGTACCTGACACAGGTGACCAAGACCAATGCCTATGGCTACACTATAAACAGCCTGCAGAAACAGCAGACCGAACTCAAAGACCAGCACGACGACCTTGAAGTCGCGTCCGCCCGTCTGCAGTCGGTTTCCCGCGTGCAGACCAGTGAAGTCGCCAAGAACATGACGCCGGTCGCCCCTTCGGGCACAGTCCGTTAGCGGGAATGACCAAATCCCAAGCACCAATCACCAAGCAATACCAAATGACCAATGCATAAGGTCTTGAGGCAGTCCAGGCGGATTGCATAAAGGCATCGTCCTTTGGACATTCTGTCATTGATTGGTCATTGCGATTTGGTACTTGTGACTTACATGAAGTGCTTACGGTATAATAAGAAACAATGAACGACAATCCGGTCCGTCTCGCCAGCCCCGTGCAGCGTGCGCGTCTATGGTATGCGCTGCTGCTGATAATCTTCGGCGTGTTCGTGGTACGCGCGTTCTACTTGCAGGTTATCCGGCATGATTATTACAGCAAGCTGGCGGCTAGTTCGCAGCTGAAAGAGTACGTGGTGCAGGCGCCGCGGGGGACGATATCGGCCCACATGGGTGACCAGACGGTGCCGCTCGTGCTGAACCAGAAACTGTTTACCCTCTATGCCGACCCGACACTGGTAAAGCATCCTGACACGGTGGCCGATAAGCTACAGCGTGTGCTCGGTGGCACCGCCGATGACTACGAAAAACTGCTGAAAACCAAGGATACGCGCTATGTAGTGCTCAAAAAACGGTTAACTCCGGACCAAAGCAGCAAGGTACTGGCTTACAAATTCCCTGGTGTGGGTACCCAGCAGCTCAACTACCGGACGTATCCGCAGGGGAGTATGGCATCGCAGCTGCTGGGGTTCGTGAACGACGAAGGGGAGGGAAGCTATGGCCTGGAGCAGTCGCTGAACACGCTGCTGGCCGGCAAGCCAGGCGAACTGAAGGCCGTGACAGATATAAACGGTGTGCCGTTGGCGGCCAGCTCGGACAACCTATCTATAGCGCCGGTGGCCGGGAGCGACATAACCCTGACCGTAAACATGGGGATGCAGGCGCAGCTGGAAAGCATACTGGCATCGCGACAGGCCAGCCTGAAGGCCAAGCAGCTCAGTGCCGTGGTGCTCGATGCTAACACCGGCGCCATACGAGCTATGGCGAACGTGCCGACGTATGACCCGACGAAGTACCAGGATGTGTCAGACCCCTCGGTGTTCCAGAACGCTGCGGTGTCAAACCCCATAGAGCCGGGTTCGGTCATGAAGCCGTTGACGGCTGCGGCGGCGCTGGACCAGGGCGCGGTGCAGGCGAATACGACGTACTATGACCCGGCACAATGGGTTATAGACGGCTTCAAGATAAAGAACATCGAAGAGGACGGCGGTTCGGGCACGCAAAGCATCGCCAGCATACTGAACCTGAGCCTGAACACCGGGGCGACGTGGCTGCTGATGCGCATGGGCGGCAGCGGTGACGATATCAACGCCAAGGGCCGGAACGCCTGGTACGACTACATGACCAACCACTACCAGTTCGGCAAAACGTCCAATCCGCAGCTTGGCTACCAACCGGACACCATCGTGCCGGCTCCGAAGGACAACGGCGCGGCCATAGACCTGACATACGCCAACACTACCTTCGGCCAGGCTATGACCGCCACGGCGCTCCAGATGGCTAGTGCGCTGGCCAGCGCGGTGAACGGTGGTACCTACTATCAGCCGTACGTGGTCGACCAGACGACCGACGCCAGTGGTAAAGCCACGACCACGCAGCCGAAGGTGGTAAAGAGCGGTGTGGTATCGCAGGCTACCAGTGACGCGCTGATACCGATGATGGAATATATCGTCGCGCAGCACTACAAGGCAGGCGCGAGCTACCTGAACTTCGGCAGCCAGTACAGCGTGGGCGGCAAGACGGGCACAGCGCAGATACAGGAGCATGGCAAGTACCGCGATGATGTCTTCAACGGCACGTATGTGGGGTTCGTGGGCGGCGACAAACCGCAGTATGTTATCGCGGTGTATGCCATTGAGCCGCAGGTCAAAACGTATGCGGGGACGGCGGCGGGGCAGCCGATTTTCGGTGACATCGCGCATATGCTTATCAACAACTTCGGTGTGACGCCGCGTTCATAAGGGAAGGGCTCGCTGTAGTCTCAGGGAAGGGCTCGCCCTTCCCACTTTCTTTTGAAATAAATTCAAAAGAAAGTTCCCATCCCCTAAAGCTCGGGCTTACGCCCTCGTTCGCTTCGCTCAGTAGTCTCTCCCCCCACGTTCCGCACCCTAAAGCTCGCCTGCCGGCTCGTTCGCTTCGCTCATCGGGTGAGTGACCGAAGTTGGCAGTGGTGCTTATGCTGGAATCGGGGTATACTGTAGGTGAGGGCACCACGCAATAACAAAAACCGTTAGGAACCGTATTTATGCTTACGTCTGGAACACTACATATTACGCTCAGCTCGCGTTCGCTCCTGCAGATGCTCTTGCTGAGTGTCGGCGGGTTTCTGCTGGCGACACTGCTGACGCCGTTGTATACCAAACTCGCCTATCACTACGAATGGTGGAAGCGTCCGCGCACGACGACCCTGACGGGCCAGCCGGCAACGGTGTTCAGCAAGCTGCACGCCGAGAAACACAAGCGGCACATACCGACCATGGCCGGCGCTATTTTCATCGTCGCGGTCATGCTACTGACGCTGGCGTTCAACTGGGAACGGACCGAGACGTGGCTGCCACTGGCGGCGTTCGTGGGGTCGGCTATCGTCGGTCTGATAGACGATATCATCAACATTAAAGGGAGCGGCGGCGGAAAAGCCGGCTTGCCTTCGAAAATCAAGCTGCTGCTTATAATCTTGGTGGCACTCGTGGGCGGCTGGTATTTCTATACGAAACTCGGGGTCAGCAGTATACACTGGTTCGGCTCCTACGGTGATTTGCACCTGGGCTGGTTTATCGTGCCGTTGTTCGTGTTCGTCGTCGTGGCCACTGCCAATGCGGTGAACATCAGCGATGGCCTGGACGGCTTGGCCGGCGGCCTGACGGCGACTGCCTTTGCCGTGTATGCGCTGATAGCGTTGTTCGAGCACAAGTACGGTGTCGCCGGGTTCTGCCTGACGATAGTCGGCGCGCTGCTGAGTTACACCTGGTTCAATGTGTTTCCGGCGCGGTTCTTCATGGGTGACGTCGGGTCGTTCGCACTCGGGACGGCGCTCGGCGTGGTCGCTATGCTAACAGACACGGTGCTGTTGCTGCCGATAATCGGTATCGTGTTCGTAGCAGAAGCCGGTTCGGTTATCTTGCAGATTGCGTCGAAAAAGCTGCGGAACGGCAAAAAACTGTTCCGGGTCTCGCCCATACACCACCACTTTGAGGCCATAGGGTGGCCGGAAACGAAGGTGACGATGCGCTTCTGGGTTATCGGCCAGGTGGCGGGTCTTGTCGGCCTGGTCCTATTCTTCATCGGGAGACCGCTGTGAGGCCAGAAGCGTCCGAACAGGTTCGTAAACATCGGCCAGACTACTGGCTGATTGTTATTGTGGCGTTTCTTATCGCCATCGGGCTAACAGTCGTGTACGCTATCAGCCCGGCCCTGAGCGCCACGCACGGCGGGTCGGGCGGGCACTATGTATCGCGGCAGCTTATCGCCATCGGCCTCAGCGTGGCGGCGTTCGTGGTGACTTCGCGGATTCCACTCAGAACCTGGCAGCGGTGGCAGGTGCCTTTGCTGATTCTGGCGGCTGTCGGTACGGTGGTAGCGCTGGCGATGCCGGTGAACCCGGATTATCCGGCGCATCGCTGGGTACGTATCGGCAGTTTTTCACTGCAGTCGGTGGAGGCGCTCAAGTTTGCGCTCATAATCTGGCTGGCGGCCTTTCTGGCGGCCCGCGTAAAAGCAGGGACGATTGCCGATACCAAAGTGACACTGCATCCGCTGCTTATCGTGCTGGTGGCTATCGGCATCGTCGTGGCGGGCGTACAGAGCGACCTTGGTTCGACCGGGGTGATAGTGGCGATAATGTCTGCGATGGCGTTCGTCGCCGGCATGCCGATGAAGCGCATCCTGCTTATTGGCGGGGCGATTCTGCTGCTGACGGTCATAGCGGTCTCGATTACGCCGTACCGCCGTGACCGCTTGTTCGCATTCCTGCACCCCGAGGCCCACTGTTTGACCACTGGCTACCAGGCCTGCCAGGCGCTGACGGCAACAGGGTCTGGGGGGCTGATAGGGCAAGGACTTGGCGGTGGTGCGAGTAGCTACGGATACTTGCCAGAAGCACAGAACGATTCCATTTTTGCCATCTACGCCGAGAAGTTCGGGTTCCTGGGTGTGGCAGTGCTGCTAGCGCTGTTCGCGACACTGTTCGCGCGGCTGCGGCTGATAATAGAGCGGGCACCGGACGATTTCAGCCGGCTGATAGTCACCGGCATTCTGGCCTGGCTGAGTACACAGGCCATCATAAACATCGGCGCCATGATAGGCCTGCTGCCGCTCAAGGGCATAACGTTGCCGTTCATAAGCTATGGTGGCACCAGCGTGCTGTTTGTGGGTGCCGCACTTGGGTTGGTATTTCAGATTTCGCATTACACCAGCTTCAGTGCCCGGACGGCGCACGTGGCAAGCCAGCGAAGTAATAGAGGAAGCAGCCGTGAAAATACTGATGACCGGCGGCGGTTCAGGCGGGCATATCACCCCGATTCTGGCAGTCGCGCATGAAGTAAAGCAGCTGCGACCGGACACAAAAGTCCTGTACATCGGCCAGACGGGCGATAACTTTGGTGCGATTGTGGCCGAGCACGAGGTCATAGACGAGACGTACAGCGTGCAGGCCGGCAAATTCCGGCGGTACCACGGTGAGGGACTGAGACAGTTGCTCGACGTGCATACTTTGTGGCTGAATATCCGCGACGCATTCCGCGTGCTCGTGGGATTGTGGCAGGCGTGGCGGCTGCTGGGTAGGCTCAAGCCCGATGTCGTGTTCTGTAAGGGCGGGTTCGTCGGGGTGCCGGTCGGGCTGGCGGCTGCAGCGTGGCGCATCCCATACCTGACGCATGACTCAGACGCGATACCAGGTCTGGCGAACCGTATTATCGGCCGCTGGGCGGCCAAGCATGCTGTGGCATTGCCGGTCGAAGGCTATCCGTATCCGGCTGCCAAAACGGTCAATGTCGGTGTGCCCGTTTCGCACAATTACCGGCCGGTGAACGCTGAGCTCGAACGGCAGTATCGCAGGCAGACTGGGCTTGATGGCTACGAACCGGTGCTGCTGGTGACTGGCGGAGGTCTAGGCGCCGAGTTTATAAACAACGCCGTGCTGGCGGCTGCACCGGCCTTGCTGCGTGACTTTCCGCAGCTCTGTGTAGTCCACGCTGCCGGGCACAAACACGAACAGCGCCTCAGCACCGCCTATACGCAGGCTTTGACGTCCGAGCAGCGCAAGCGTGTCATCGTGCGGGATTACCTGAACGACCTCTATAAATACAGTGGTGCTGCCGATGTCGTGATAGCCCGAGGCGGGGCAACGACCTTTGCTGAGTTCGCGCAGCAGGGTGTAGCCTGCGTTATTATCCCGAACCCGATTCTGACCGGTGGCCACCAGATTAAAAATGCCAAAGCATACGCTGACAGCGGGGCAGTGGTAATGGTCGACGAAGTGGCACTCCGAAAAAATCCACAACTACTCGAGAGGGAAGTGAAGCAACTTTTACAACATTCGGCCCAGCGTGAGCAGCTGCAGGTACGAATCGCCGAGTTCGCCCGGCCAGATGCGGCGAAAGATATAGCGCAGCTGCTGATAGGCTTGCAAAAAGGTGGGACGGACGGTGTTCGGCAAAAGTAAGAAACCGGTCGAACCGGAGCTGGAGCGGCGGCGCACGGCTATAAACCAGGCGCAATCGTCACGGCCGGCGTTTTCGTACTATAGTAGCCAGAACCGGCCTGGCGAGCGGAGTGCCGAACCGATTTCACGGCGCGGCAGCCAGGTCGAGGAAACAGATGAACAGCGCAAACACCGTGTGCGGAACCTGACGGCACGGCTACCGCTGCTGTTCGTACTGGCGCTTATCGTGGTGTGCATGGTGAAAATCCTGACACTGGGAAGTAATCCACGCATCATAGTGGTGGGGAACGGCAGCGAAGCTTCGTATGTGCAAGACAGCGGCGTCTATGCCGACGAAGCTGCCAAAATACTCCGTTCCAATAAACTGAACGCGTTCAAACTGACAGCCGACTTGAACGGCGCCAGTAAGCAGCTCCAGCAGGCGTTTCCAGAATTACAGACGGTTTCCATAACGGCGCCGTTCATCGGCAGCCGGCCGGTTGTGTACGTCATGCCAGCCCAGGCGGGTATCATCCTGCAGACGGGCAGCGGCAGCTATGCGGTAAACGGCAGTGGCGTGGTACTGCGCGAAGTTACCGACGTGTCCCGCGAAGTAGCGGTAAAGGTCCTGGACCAGACAGGGGTCCAGGCGGTTCCCGGCAAGCGCATACTACCGGCTAGCACCGTCAACTTCATACAGCGCCTGAACTACCAGCTGACCGCCGGTAAGCAGACAGTTACCTCTATGACGCTACCTGCAACGAACGCATACGAGGTGGATGTCCGTCTGAGCGGCAAGCCGTACTTCATAAAGACCAATCTGCAGGGTGACCCGATGGAGCAGGCAGGAGCCGCGCTGGCTACCCTCGGGCAGGCCAGCCCTGCGGAGTACTTGGATGTGCGTGTCCCGGGCAGGGCGTACTATAAGTAGGAGGCAAGTTCTTGGTCGGGAAGTTCTTGGTTCTTAGAATGAGCTCAAAGAAGTCACCTAAGAACTATTCCGACTATCCGACCAAGAACTAATTGCGCCCTATCGCTCTTCCCCTTGTTCGTAAAATGTTCACATTATATGAATGTGCGCTTGTAAGAAAATATATAAAAACATACAAAGTAGGGCATTTGTCAAATTTTAGGGCAGTGGGGAGAAAGGAAGGGGGAAGTATATAAAAATAGCAAAAGCGTGAAAAAGCAAATGTTTTCACGACAAAACTGTGGATAAGTCAAATGGTGTCGCAAAACTTACCGAGGCGCTAGGCAAGATGTATGAATTCTCACATGACAGTATGCGTAATATATCACAGAGTCAACAAAGCATAAGTATGTACATACAAAAGTTCAAAATGAAAGCATATGTAGAGCGTATGTGACATAAACCATAAAAACTCCCCTGCAGTAGAGGTATCCATACTCAACTATTGTAGGTATATTCACGTCGCAAAATATACATTGTACGACATTTAGTCTATCTCAGGATTCGTATGCTCTTGCCGCTTCCGTCCGGCCTTAAAATCCGCCATTGCCCTGTGTTCGTGCATGTACTGCTCGCCTGCTGCATCCAACCATGATTTCTATGTCGTTTGTCCATCTTACAAATTTCCTAGTTTTTGTATGCCCTTGTTCGTATTTTGTATAGTTTTACGAACAAACCCTAAAACCCAAAACACTGTTCGTAAAACGTTCATCTCTATATGTGCTTATTGAACGATGCCGGTTAGACGCGCAAATCTTGTATGAGTGACAGGCTGATTGGCTCCTCTACGATTCCCTGTCGAAGGTGCCAGAGAACATAATCGCTTGAGCTGAAGTCGGTTATATGGCCTCGGTCACGCATCACGGCGGCTGTCATGCCATGTGGATCGATGTCGCATGGGCGGAATAGTATGAGCTGGTTCATTTCCGCATATTTCGGGTTAGATGACTTTAGGCTCAGTATCGCAGTGCCGTCTTGGAGCGTCTGACGCCGAGCGGGAGTGTCGCCACGAAATTCTTGAGCATTATGGTGTTCGTAAGAAAAGTAATCACTTACCTCAATGGCCTCGTCCTCGCCAAGCAGTATTTTGTAAGCGTCATTCTGAAACGGAGCCTGGGCGAGCAGTGCCGACAAGCTGCCATGCAGCCGGGCATTGAACTCAGCAGTATTGCTCTGCTCTGCTGGTGCGGGTGTTTCGCCTGTCATGGTTTACCCAAACCTCAAATCTATATCATGCATAACGAGTTGCGGCTCCGGCGAGGATCCAATAACCCCGTAGCTAAATTGCTGAGGTCCTAAATCCCTAAGATGGTAAGGGTGGGAGTGGTTTCGTTCGTTATATGTTTGTACTCCGGAGACCACTAACTCTGCCATCTCTTCGGTAAGGGGTGTAATATCACGAATCGCTTCCACTTGTGCTACTAGCATGTAGCCGGCCGGTATTGGCCGGGGTTGGTTAAAACGAGGTTGCGGATGATCTGACCGGTCGGCTAAGGCCCAGTCATGGCTGACTACGCTAGCACCGCAGAACTCTGCGATTAGGCCGAATTGGTCCTCTGCTCTAGAGAGTATATCTACAAGTCTCGTACCCGATGGTATAAAAGGAGGGTCAAACCGTATGGCTCGCGGGAAACGTTTCGCTACACCGGCGAACGCCTGCATTTCACTGGGGTGCTGTGCCACTCTCCAGGTGCTCGGTAGAACCCACATATGAGAGGCCTCGGCTTCCTCTGTAAGGGGCCGGATAGCACTTGCGCCAAGATTCTGGAAGAGTATTTCCTTGCGCCTTCTCTCTTCGGGCGAGTCAATGGGGGCTGCAACTACTTCTGCTGCCCTTTTTCGTCTCCAGAGTCCCATACTCTCTCCTCTCAGGCCTTTACTCGGCGGCGAGTTGGTAGGTGGCTTTGGCAACGCGCTGGAACTGCGGTTTGCTCTGGAGGTTCAGGAGGATGGTGGTCTCCTTTACAAACCGGCTCTTCAGGACGCGCTTGACGATTTCGTCGCGGTGGAGCGGTTCGCCGGCGTCTTTCAGGACATCGGAGATGATGTCGGCAACAGTGCCCTTCTTGTACCCCCACTCTTTCAGGGCGTATATACCGCGGCCGATGAGGACGAAGCGCTTGTCTTTGATAAGTTCGTTGTGGATAGCTTGGGTGGTGACGTCTTTGCGCTTGAAGTCGCTGTCTTTTATGGCTTTGGCAATTTCGTTGAAGTGCATCTGCTTGCCGTTTTCGCTCAGGATGACGTAGATTTTGTCGCGGATGTTCTTGGGGTTGACCGTAGGCCACTTGACGAGGCCCCAGCGGCCGTTCAGGGTGGCGAGCTGCTTGCTGACGCTGGCAAGGGCGGTGACGTAGGTGTCATTGGCCATGCCGGACAGCTTGGTCAGTTCGCTGCTTTCGACTGGCTTGCCTGCTTTGCTGATGACGGCGACGAGCTTGCCGACTTCTTCTTTGATGCTGGCTTCGTTGTGGGTTTTGGTGTCGCCGGCAGCCTGGTAGTAGTTGTCATCTTCGGAAATAGAGGTGACCTCTGGGCAGATTTCGGCCAGGAACGCCAGGCGTGACTGGTCGGTGCGGGTGTTTTCGGCAGTCAGCTGACTGCTCAGCGTGGTTATGCGGGCGGTTTCACCCAGTTCGGCGATTTTGGCCAGCACTGTCGTCTGGACTTCGCTGACATGCGGCAGCTCGGCAGCACTGCTTTTTAATTTCGTCATGACGGATTTTTCGAGCTGGCGGACGCGCTCGCGGGTAATACCGAGCAGCTCACCGATTTGCTCCAGCGTTTCTTTGCGGTCGAACAGGCCGAAACGGCGGGCGATAATTTCGCGTTCGCGCTCACGTTCAATACTTTCCAGGATATCCTGGACGATTTGCTCTGTTTGCAGAACTGTTGCTTTTTCCGAATTGTTGTTCATATCGCCTCTTACTATAAAACTATTACTTGTAAAAGTCAAACTTTTCTTTTGATAACTTTATTGTAGCATAAAGTCGACGCTTATGGCTACTTTATGTTGTGAAAAGTTACCATAAAATAACTTCGTATGTGTCAAAATTGTGGATAAGTTTGTTATCGAGGGGTTTTGTCAGCCCAGCTTCCGCTGGCCTGACGAGCCTGAGCACGCCCGGACGGTTTGGCCTGAGCGTTGGCTGGAGTCTGTGCACAGGGATGAGTGTGAAGCCTGCAGACGGTTCGGAGTCTGTGATGACTTCCAACCTAGGCGTAACCTCGTCTGACAGGGAAACCCGCGGGTTTCCCTACGGTCGCCGCGGCGACCGCAATGCTTTTGGTCCGTGGTGCCTTCTGGGTTTCTCTAAGAACTAAGAACTATCCGACTGAGAACTTTTCTTCCGGCGGAAGGTGCGTTTTTTGCCGGTGGGGGCTTCGGCGAGCATCTTGAGTGCCTGCTCGTGGGTAATGCTCTTGGGGTCGGTGTCTTTGGGGATTTTGGCGTTCTTTTTGCCGTCGGTCACATAGGGGCCGTAGCGACCGTTCAGTACTTTTACGCCGTCGCCGAAGTCGGCGATGTTCTTCTCTGCCTCGGCTTTGAGCTTGGCAGCGTAGAGTTCGCGCGCCTCTACTTCGGTAATATCTCGGGGGTCGAGCGGCTTGATGCTGACGAACAACTTGCCGACCTGGATGTAGGGGCCAAAGCGACCGATGTTAGCTTTTATCTCTTCCCCTTCAGGGGTGGTGCCGACGGTGCGCGGCAGCTTGAAGGCTTCCAGTGCTTGCTCGAGTGTAACTGTTTCGAGTTTGGCTCCTGCCGGTAGTGGTGCGAAGCGTGGTTTATCGGTTTTGTCTTCGGTAGCACCAAGTTGCAACATGGGGCCGAACCGGCCGAACCGGGCCAGGATAGGCTTCCCGGTTTTAGGGTCGGTGCCGACTTCGCGGGCTTGTGCCACGCTAGCGCGGTCGATGCTTCCCGAACCTTCGATGAGTTTGTGAAACGGCCCGTAGAATTGTTCGAGCATTTGGTTGCGTTCCATCTTGCCGTCGGCTATCGCGTCGAAGTCCTGCTCGACATCGGCCGTAAAACCATAGTCGACTATTTGGTCGAAATGGCCGGTCAAAAAGTCGCTGACGACTTGGCCGCTGGCGGTCGGAACCAGCTTGCCCTTGTCGGCACCGGTGTTTTCCTGGATGATTTCCCGTTTTACGCCGGATTTTTCGAGGTTCAGCGTAATAATGTCGCGCGGGGTGCCTTCGCCTTCACCGCGTTCGGCATAGCCGCGGGCCTGGATGGTCGAGATGATGGTGGCGTAAGTGCTTGGGCGGCCGATGCCGAGCTCTTCGAGCTTTTTGACTAAGCTACCTTCGGTGTAGCGGGCTGGTGGTCGCGCGAACACCTGTCGAGAACCGGCAGCTTCGAGCTGTAACTCGTCGTTTGCAGCCAGAGCCGGCAAGATGTCGTCTTCTTTCTTGTTGGCACCGTACGCCTTCAGGAAACCATCAAACACAATTACCTCACCCTTGGCTTCAAAGTTGAGCTTGCCGGTAGAAATGGCAATGGTAACGGTGGTGCGTTCCATCTTGGCCGGAGCCATCTGGCTGGCCAGTGTGCGGTTACGAATGAGCGTATAGAGCCGTTGGTCGTACTCGTCGCTGCTGGCTCGTTCCAGGCTCATATCGGTCGGGCGGATGGCTTCATGGGCTTCCTGAGCGCCGGCAGACTTGGTTTTGAAGGCACGGACCTGTACGTACTCTTTGCCATACTGTTTTTCTATGTAGCTGGCGGCTGCAGCTACGGCCTGTTTGCTCAGGTTTACCGAGTCGGTACGCATGTAGGTGATTTTACCCTCTTGGTAGAGCTTCTGGGCGGCCGACATGGTGGCGCGGGCGCCGAAGCCGAGGCGGCTGTTGGCGTCCTGCTGGAGGGTACTGGTAGTGAACGGGGCGGCCGGATTGCGGGTGCCAGGGTTGGTCGTAACGTCGGTGACGGTAAATTTCGCGCCCTGCAGGCTTTCTAAGAACTCGGTTGCTTCTGCCTCGGTATCGAACCGCTGTGGCAACTCGGCTTTGACCAGTTCGCCCTCGTGCGTGAATTCGGCGGTGACTTTGAACTGCGATGAGCCTTCAAAAGCGGTGATTTCGCGTTCGCGCTCTACGAGCAGACGGACGGCCGGGCTCTGTACGCGGCCGGCGCTCTTGCCGCCAGGAACCTTCTGCCACACGACCGGGCTGAGTTCGAAGCCGACCAAGCGGTCGAGGATTTGACGGGCCTGCTGGGCCTGTACCAGACTCATATCGACCTTGCGGGGGCTTTTGACGGCTTCTTCGATGGCGCTCTGGGTGATTTCGTGGAAGACGATGCGGTTGGTCGTTTTGGGGTCGAGTTTGAGTACTTCACAGAGATGCCAGGCTATGGCTTCCCCTTCGCGGTCTTCATCGGTCGCGAGCCAGACGGTCTGGGCGTTTTTGACGCCGGCTTTCAGCTCGGCGATAACCTTCTTTTTGTCCGGGTCGATTTCGTAAGTAGTCTTGAACCCGTCTTTGACCTCTATGGGCTCTCCCCCGCCCTTCACCTTTTTGGCTATGGAGCGAATGTGACCCACGCTTGAAAGCACGGTAAAATCTTTACCGAGGTATTTGCCGATGGTCTTAGCCTTGGCCGGCGACTCAACTATGACGAGGTTTTTTGACATATGTATAGTAAGTAAGTGGTTTCTAGTATAACACTTGTGCTTGATGGCGCGCATTTGCGCTGACCCGCACTCACTTTTTCAAAACTCAGGCTTCCTCTTCTTGTCATGCTGTCCAACCGAGCGAAGCGAAGCCCTGAACTTGATGCAGGGTCGTTTCAGCACCCATGCGGTAATTCAGACGTCCGTGCTACCGTATGGGCCCTGAAACAAGTTCAGGGTGACAAAAAAGTGAATGTGGGGCACGCATTTGTGTGGCCGGAGGGCACAGGACGTAAGCTTAGCGCACAGTACTATACAAATGCAAGCGGAATCTACAAACACCTCCGTTACGTGCTGTGCGAAATATCACACGCGGCTATTGACATGCTTGCATAAGAAGAGTAAAACAGTAGAGTAACAAAGTAAGACAAGGCATGACCCCGGGCGACGAGGCCGCTACCAAACATACTGGTGCGGTTTTTTGTTTGGGGAAAGCCAGAGGAGAAATATATGTATAACTCTTATCGTACCGGTATCGCTAGCGGTTTTGACGCTTACGGTGAACCTCGTCAGCCCCGCACTGAAGCACAGATTCGGGAACAGTTGAGTGCCGCAGCCGGTGACACCGCCTTGGCTGGCGTAGAAGCAACCGTCGTAGAGCTGCCAGTGGAAGCTGTGGCTGAAGTTGCAGCGTAAGTAGTTTCTCGTCACAAAAATCCCCTGGTTGCCAGGGGATTTTTGATTGACTGCAAACTACAGGTAGTTTTGGGAGATTTTAATAGCAGCCCAGATACCTGCGAACGAACCAAGCGCGGTGCCCAGGATGCTCCAGCCGCCGAACCAGTTGCCGTGGTCGGCCACTGCGCCCAGCCAACCGCCGAGCGTGCCGCCGACAGCTACGCCGAGCCATATAAGCTTTTTCATATACTTAGTGTAGCACTTTACTGCGGGTCGGTGCTGTTCCGCCGGAGGACTGTCCGCTGTTGCGCTGGGGTGGCGAATCTGAAGCGCAACTCCCCTGCCAAGGCGTGTGTCTCGGCAGTGACACCAGTTACGCTGGACATAGCCGCAACATGCATAAGTTCCAGGAGCTCGGGCGTAGGCGTAGCGGTGTATTCCGGATTGGGCTCGGGTATAGGAGGTGGGACTTCCGGGCATTTTTTGACGCCAAGGAGTGCCGGAGGTACCTGCAAATCGGGCCGGCCAACAGGAGCGCAGGCCGAATCTTCAAAGGCACTTCGGATGATGTCGCCTACGAATGTACTCAGGGGAAGCCCGGCTGCTTCTGCACCCTCTCGTACTGCGCAGGCGATGCCGGGCGATACTACCCCGAAAAGCGCAATTTCTTCTGGTTTTCTGGGAGCCATACATGCACTATAAAAATTTGTTGATAAAAATGCAATAAGTGTGTATTTCTTTGCCCTCAGCTCCTTGCCCTACTTCAACCCCCAATGGTTGTTGCCGAGCGGCCGGATTTTGCCGGAAAGTTCGAGCATGGTGAGGGTCGTCGTGAACTGTTCGGCGGGCTGCTGTGTCTGTACTAACAACTCGTGGCCATCGCTGACGCCGCCGTATAAGAGGTCGAGAATGGCTTGTTCTTCGGCGGTGTCGCCCCGCCGCCTGACCGGTTCGGCCGGCAGGTGGCTGGCGCCCAGGGCGTGCATGATATCGTCGACGCACGTTATGCAGGCCGCGCCGGAGCGGATGAGGTTGTTCGTACCGACACTGGTAGGGCTGGTGATGTTGCCCGGCACCGCCAGCACGTCTATCCCCTGCTCCAGGGCGAAGCGGGCGGTGTGCAGTGTGCCGCTCTTTTCGGCGGCTTCGGTTATGAGGAGTGCGTTCGAAAGCGCGCTGACTATCCGGTTGCGGGCGATGAAGTTCTGTTTGAGTCCCGGCATGCCCGCCTCGTATTCGCTTAGAATCGTACCGCCCTGCTCCAGTATGCGTCGTGCCAGCTGGGTGTGGCTGGAAGGATAGATTTGGTCGAGGCCGCACGGCAGCACGGCGATGGTCGTCCCGCCGGCTTCGAGCGCTGCCTCGTGCGCGATGCCATCCACACCTAGCGCCAGTCCGCTGATGATGACGACACCCCGCTCGGCTAGTTCCCCTGCGAGCTGCATAGTGACCTGCCGGCCGTACGGTGTTACGCCGCGGCTGCCGACGATGGCTACCTTGGGCCGGTCGAGCCAGTCGGCAAGCTCGGCACCGATGCAAAACAACTCCTTCGGTGGCGCCGGAATGTTCCGAAGCCTAGAAGGATAAGCAGAATCCTGGATTGTCAGTTTTTTTACTTTCATGCGAATTTATGAAAAAGTATTGACATACAAACATCTTTTTGCTAAAATAGCAACTTGTAAGTCGTGGGAACACCTCTTACGCACCTTATATCCCCCATTCTAACATCCTTCGTAGCTTGTAAAAGCGAAGAAGGAACCAATTTGTTAGATTGTTTTAGAACGTGCCATCTTAGATAGTTGTTACCCTCCACTCTCTTAACCGGCGTCCGTGGGCATAAAGCCCGCAACATGCGTTCTAAAACATACTAACCCCTTTAACTAGAAGTTCTGGTACTCCGCTTCGGCGGAATCCGTTCTCCCGGTTCTATAGCGAGCCTAAACGGTTCCTGTGCCCTTTCGAGGGCATGGGAGACACACACTATCTTTAGCTATACGTGCTGATGTTTCGCTTCCGTGGTGGGTTGAAGGGTGGAGGGGGACGACCTCGGTCGTCCCCATAAAGAGGCCTACAGCGGTGCCCACCCCCTCTGTAGGCCTCTTTATGTTTATCTTCACTTTTGGATGTAGTTATGAAGCGTGTCGATAGCCACTATTATCAGCTTTCGGATTATGAGCGCATGCTGCCAGATGGCAGCATGGATCCGCGGATTCCGCGTTTTATGAGTAGGGCTGCGTCGGAGTATTTGGCATATTTGCTGACTGACCGTGCCGAGGCTTTTCGTCTTTCAGCTAAAGAGCAAGACACCGCAGAAGACATGCGAAGGCACGCTTGGATCGCGGAGGTTAAGGTGCGCGCTGCTGTATTCGCAATTACAGAGGCAAGTCCTAAGCTTCAGGCTGAGATAGACTCTTATCAGAACTTCGGTGGTGAGTTCTTCTTGTCTGTCGCGGTCTGCGAGACGGAAGAGACTGCCTAGTTTCGTAATAGATTGTAAAATATTGCAAAGTGTGCTATAATATTAAATAATGAAACGTCTGAATGGCGGCAATGTCCCGAAAATACAACTGACTAGAGAGGAATGGTTCCTGGCTGCTATGCCGATGAGGATGCCTAAGGGCTCTCAGGTGGATTTCATGAGGCTGGCGCCTGAAGATTATGTGCCGATGCCTATTAAGGCGACGGAGCAAGGCGTGCGCGACGTGCTTGGTTACATTAGCTTGGCGGCTGACGTGTACGAGGGGCTCGGTAGTAACCCTAATGTCGACCAAGAAGTTGCCGACGGCGCATGGGGTCAGTTACGTAATCTGGACGCAATGGGCGCCCGACTTGTCCGTATGGCGGGTTTTGATTTCGACACATTTATCGACACCGGTGAACTTACTCAAACCGCGGGTGAGCAAGCGGCGTAGCGCTCTAGACGACGCCTACAGAAAAGTGCGTGTTGCCCGAAGAGGACGAGACTTCGCTGTGGTAGCATTATTCGGGAGCGTAGACGACGAGCCAGTCCATTTCGAGTTTGGTCGGTCGGGGGCTGGTGGCGTCGACAGTCGTCATCCATTGGGTGGCGCCCAGGGTGTTGGCTTCGGTTTGCATAGCGAAGAACATCGGGCCGTCTGGGATGGCGGCTGCTGGGCTGGTAACGGTGGCCCAGACTTGGCCGTTCAGGGTGTATTTCAAACTGCCGGGTGTCCACTCAACACCGACGGTTTGCCATTGGCTCATGTCGACGCTCGTTGAACGTTGAACGGTGTAGTGGCCGGTACCATCGGTGCCGGCATAATGGGTAGTGGCTGCCGTGCCGGTGCGCTGTCCGCCGCCGTCTTCTACGAAGTCAATCTCCCCGTCGGCTGGCCATATGCCGCTCGAAGGCCACAATAATCCTGCGTATTTCACGCCATTCGATTTATCCATGCGCATGCGCATCGACCACTTGCCATAGGTCCGTTTGCCGCCGCCGGTGTTGGCGACGCCGCCACTGCTCCAGCGGCCGTCACCACGGTCGTCGGCCGTCAGTGTCAAGACACCACCGCCTACAGCGACGCGGTCGGCTGTCCAGAGTCCGCCGGGCATGGACGGAATGGGGTCGGCGACATATTTGCCCCAGCCTTTAGACGTATCGAGGCTCGTACCGTTGAAGTCTTCGGTGAATGTCTGGGTCCAGCCGGTTATGTTACCGACTGGCATGGCTTCGCCGGATGGCGAGGCGCTGCCGGCAAATTTGACCGCATTGCTACCGGATGCCGTCGCGTCGGATACCTTGGTGGCAGGAGAGCTAACCGTGCCGGCTTCGGCTTCCACTGAAGCGGTGGGAGTTGCGGCGTGGGAATCAATCAGTAGGTAGGCGCCTAGGCTGGCAAACAATGCCAAGCCCAACGCCGCAGTCGACCACCGTTTTTTCGTCATCTACTTTTAGCCTAGCAATGCTCTAGAGATACGGCAACTATTTTATGCTAGAAAGCTGCGGGTTTCGGGGGTGATGGGGGAGCCGTAGGCGTATTCGCTGAGGATGGCGGAGACTTCCTGGGTCATGAGTGGCAAATCGGCCTGCTCTGCTTTGCTGAAGTCCTGGAGGACGAAGTCTGCGCTGTCTATTTGGGCTGGCTTTTTTGGGCCGATGCCTATCCGTACGCGGCCGTAGTCTTCGGTGCCGAGCATTTTGGAGATGCTTTTTATGCCGTTGTGCCCTGCCGCGCCGCCGCCCATACGCATGCGTACCTGGCCGAAGTTGACGTCGAGGTCGTCGTAGACTACGACCACTGACACAGGTTGGACTTTATAAAAATTGGCTATGGCCTGCACCGCTTCGCCGCTGAGGTTCATGAACGTGGTTGGTTTGCACAAAATAACTCGGCCGCCGTCTATGGTAGCCGAAGTGTAGTCGCACTGCAAGTCTTTTTTGTGGACCCACGGGTCGAAATCGTTCTTGCGCGCGAAATCGTCCAGCGCTATAAAGCCGGCGTTGTGCCGGGTGTCTTCGTACTCTTTGCCGGGGTTGCCGAGCCCTACGAACAGCAAAATCTTGTTCATGCCGTAGGTGGTGTAGCTTATACGGCTGCCCACCTCGGGTTTCTTTTGGAATAACGCCATAGGTTATTAGTATTACGTATTCCGTAGCGCGTAGCAAGTATAAGCAGCTCCTCGCCGAGTTATTCCGAATTGATGCAAAGTGTAGCCAGGCCTACTGCTTGGAGTACATGGTAAACCAGTCTACCTGGACGTGGCCGGCGGCGGTGTCTGGCGGCGCGCCGGCGCCAATCCACGTTTCCAGCTGTAGCACGTAATGCATCGAAACGCTGGGAACATTTTGGGTCGTCTGGAAGACTTGAGCGCCGTCTACGTAGAATGTCAAAAGCCCAGGGCTCCATTCCGACGTGTAGGTGTGCCAGCCGCTGGTCGGTATGACAGCGGCCTTGTAGTTGACCCACGTGCCGTTTTTGTAGATGTTGGCGCCGGCTTGCTCGCCGGCGGCAAATACGTTCACTTCCGGCCAGTCGACCTCCCCGTCGCTCCAGGTTTCGCTGTCGGTCCAGAGTAGTGGGGCCATTTTGTAGCCTGACATATTGTCGGCTTTTAGGCGAATGCTATAGCGGCCGTAGAGCTGGCCCCAGCCGGTCGCGGGAACGAGCGGTACCATGGCGTTCACGTAGTGTGTGCCGTTTTCGGTGTGCAGGTAGTTGTCGAGTATGCCGCCAGAGACGCTGGCTGTTTTCGCTGCGTTGTACGTGCCGTAGCCGGAAGTGTCGTTCGACCCGGCGTTGTACGGAAACCAGCGGTTTGAGTAGGCTGAACCAGGGAACGAACCGAGCGCGACGTTTGTCGTGAAGTCGTCTGCGAAAATCTGCTTCCAGCCCGGTAGATCACCTGTCGGCATCGCTTCGCCCGAAGGACTGCCCGAACTGGCGCCGAACTTTACGGCGTTGCCGCCAGAGGCGGTTGCATCGGTTATGGTGGTGGCGGGCGACGTGACGGTTCCTGCTTCCGTTTCGAATGTGGCTGTCGGTGTTAACGCGGATGAGGTAACAAGCACTGTTACGCCTATGGCGGCGAATATGATTCCGAAAAGCCCGACGAATACAGAGCGGCTTCGTAGGCGTTGGAACGATGGTAATGCTTTCACTTGTCAATGATAGCACGGCTGCATTTTCTGCGTAGCGGCGAAGTTGCAAGGACGGACCTTGCAACTTCGCTATCGGTCTTTGGGCTGGCCGGTTTTGGTGGTGCGAGGGGCTTTTTTGCGGATAATGCTCTTCTGGACGTCTGAGCGCGGGGCTTTGGTGGGGCTGTTGCCGTGTTTGTGGGTTTCGTGCTTTTCTATAAACCACAGCTGCACCGGTGTGCCCTCGAAGCCGTACTTTTCGCGCAACGAGCGCTCCATGTAGCGGCGGTAGCTCCAGTGCAGGAAGCGGGTGTGGCTGCCGAAGATTTTGAAGGCTGGGGTCGGGTTGTCGTCTTCCTGGACCATGTAGTTAAGCTTCGGTGCGCGGTTTTTGAGCCCGGCTGGCGGGTGGCTGGCGGTGACGCTGGCGAGCCAGTTGTTGAGGCTGCTAGTGGTTATGCGGGTCTTGCGGGCCTGGGCGATTTGCAAAACGAGGTCGAAGAGTTTGGTAACGTTCTGGCCGGTGACGGAGCTAGTGAAGGCCAACGGCGCCCATGGCACGAAGTCGTACTCGCGCGTAATCTGTGCGGCGAGGGCGTCGCGGGTGTAGGCGTCTTTTTCGACGTTGCCGTTTTCTTGGTAGTTTATGGCGCGGCTGCGGCGGATTTTTTCGGATTTACTTATCTTTTTAGTCGCTTCGATTTCTTGGGCTTTGGCCGCGAGTTTTTCCTGCGTTTTCTCAGCGCGAGCAGCGACGCTGGCGATGGCTTCGTCGTCCCATTTGCTGACGACGAGTATAAGTCCCTTGCCCGATTCTTTTATCATGCCGGCGATTTTTTGGTCGAGGGCGACGCTCAGCTCATTTACATCCATGAGCAGCATGCAGACATCTGCCTGCTCGATGGCGGACAGCGTGCGGACGACACTAAAGTGTTCTATGCCAACGCCAATCTTGCCGCTGCGGCGGATGCCGGCGGTGTCCATAATCTCGATGGTTTGGCCTTCGTAGCGAATGGTGGCGCGGTTGATGTCGCGGGTAGTCCCTGCCCGGTCAGCTACAATCGCCTGCTGCTTTTTGGCGAGGGCGTTAAACAGTGCGCTCTTGCCTACATTTGGGCGGCCGAGGAGCGCTATTCGCAGGCGGTCGTCGTCTTCTTTGAACGTAGCGGGTGGAATCTGTTCGACCAGTGTGTCGAGCAGCTCGCTTATGCCCCGGCGCTGCGTTGCGGCGGTGTGGATGATGGGTTTGATGCCGAGGCGCTGGAAGTTGTCGAGGTCCTGCCCCTTTGCCCTGTCGACTTTGTTGACGACTAGGAACACCGGCTTGCGGCTTCGAAGAGCGGTCTTGGCGACCTTGCGGTCTTCTTCGGTTATCGGCACGTCGGATTCCACCACGACCCAGATAACATCGGCGCTATCTGCCGCCTGCGTAATCTGTTCCTGGATGGTGAATTCGAAGTCGTCGGCCGCGTCTTTCATACCGGCCGTGTCGACCAGCCAGAAATCCTGCCCATTCCAGCTGGCCTTCGCCGTTATGCTGTCACGCGTCGTCCCCGCCTCTTTGGCGACGATGGCTTCGCGCCGGTCGAGGATGGCGTTAAACAGGCTGGATTTTCCAACATTCGCCCGGCCCACGATGGCCACAATCGGTAATTTCTTACTCATTACCAAACATTATAACAGAGGTCGCTTAATTGACAAAATCGAAAAATAATGCTAGTATTTATGCAGATTCCCCAACCGGGTGAGTCGAACCTCGACAGAGAGTGAGAAGTGATGTACCAGTGGTACGAAATCATCATTGGCCTTATGTGGGTCGTGGTGTTGCTTCGGTGGGCGCATAACACCCAGCTCTTCGCTGGTAAGCGCAAGCGCAAGAAGGTTGTTCCGGCGAAAGACTGGCAGGAGAAGTCGGCGCTATCTGCCGTCGAACTCTTCAAACTGGTGTTCGTCGCCAGTCTGCTGTATCCGATTTTCACCATTCCACACAACGTGTTGGAGAGCGCGGTGCGAATCGGGGGTACCTGGGGATTGGTCGTAGGAGTCATAACTCTGGTGCTGATTTCTGCGTACGGTGGACTCTGGCTCATGGCACTGTCCAAGCTGGGCAAGCAGACCGCCAAGAAGTAAAAGTGGCAACGATGACCACAAGGGGTGTGAACGTCCGGAGCAACCGCTTCGCTACAACCCACAACCCTCGGCGCGCCGGGAGCTTTACCGAGACCCTGTCTCCGCCCCCGACCCCACCTATCGCCTCTCCTCTCTGTCCCCGTCCAAAGCGCTGATTCTCCGCAATGAGCCTTTTGCACGGGATAACTTTCCTGCCCTTCCCCTGTCGTCATTCCAGCGACGGCTGGAATCCAGTGAAAATTACGCAGCTTAGCTGCCCGACATAAGACTGGACCCCAGCCTTCGCTGGGGTGACAACACTAGGTGCAACAGAGGTGATATGTTTACAAATTTGACTTTTTGTGCTATAATGTAGAGATGAGTGAGCGTGCACGGAAACACTACGAAGAGCGGCTGGAAGGTTCCGGCTTGGTTCTGATGGCCCGCAGCGTCTTCCGTGCGCCAGAGGGAGTACGGAGCGACCTGGAAGTGCACCACAACACTTCCGTCCATCTCCACGATAAATCGTCGTTGCGGAAACTAGTGCGGGATATTTTGGGGCCTAATGTGCGAGATGCGGAGTCGGTCGTCAGTAAGCTCGGCGAACGGGCTACCGGTTCCGAAACGATGCGGCACAAACCTGCCGGTGAAACGCTACTGGCGGAGGTTGCGCAGCGTATGGTGCCCGAAAAGCACAAGACTGGCAAGTTGCAGCACATTTCGGTGGAGCTGCTTTTGCCGGATGAGCTCGATGCATTGCAGAAAAATACGTCATCGAGACTGCTGCACGCCAGCGAGGCAGACAGGCCTGTAGAAGATACGGAAGTGTTCATGCTGTTCGGTGCAGAACTGCGTACTACGCTTGGTACACGGCTTGGCGCAATGAGCTGTGCTGCTGTTGCGTTCTATGAACAGAATGAGTGGCGTGAAGGTTTGGGGTATGTGCAGTCGCACGTGCTGGGCATGCGGTCGGCGAAGGCGTACGAGCGGGCTTCGTATAACGCATCGGTACAAACGGCGCGGGCTATCGAATTTACGAATAGTATGCGACCGATGGAAGGTGGCGACTCTAGCGGTCAGTAGTCTTGCATAACAGAGGTAGGTGTATTTACTTTTCTACTATTTTATGCTATAATGGGTAGGTTGGGTACACTCGTACTTGACACACTTCTCGTCTATGGGGGGAACCATGGGAGCACGCATCATGTGGCGTAATCCCGCAGGGCCACTGCCGGAAAAGTATTGTCGCTTTATGGCGACGGTACGCATTGCGGTCGTGGTGCTTCTATTTGCCATTTTGGCAATAGGGGCATGCCTGTCTACGTTCGCGTAGATAGGTGCGTAATACCATCGGAGTGGGACTTCCACCTGATGTGTTTTATTGACCCTGAGGAGGGTTTCGTGGAATCGCTTTTCGCAGTTGCATCCGTTGTGGCGTGGGTCGTACTGGCCGGAGCTGCAGAGTTCGCCAACTCCTACGGGAGGCGAGAGCTCCAGAGAGAAAAGCCGGACATGCGAGAGGCTGCCAAGTGGTATCAGTTGCGGTCGCGATTTTCGCTTCCGTTCGTGCTGATGTCCGCGGTGGCTGGCTGGTGGATTTTCCGAATGGCTCCGGGCCAGTGGCTCGCACTGCTGATTATCTTCGGCGGCGCTGCGACACTCGGCGCGTACAACATGGCCACCATGAAGAGGCGGCTGCGAGTGCCCGACCGGAAGTCAAATTGGCCCCCCAGCCGTATCTTCGGCAAGGTTGTCGAGTCGCCAGTCGGCTGGTCCGATAGGCACTGAGATTGCTCGGTACCATGGTCCCAACGGACACGAGGCGCACACGGGAGCGTTCTAGAGTCTGACTTTGCGTCGGATGAATCCCGAGGGTCTGGGGACGGGCTGGTAGTCGGCGTGGGTCGCAAGATGTTTGGCTTGTCCGAACATTTCGCAGCTCACGCCGCCTCGCCCGTCCCCTACCCTAACCCCACATTAGACCTCTCCCACTACCTCCCCTTACCGCGCCCGTATTCCAGGGCAATCTGCCCGTCCTTTCACTCCAAACCATGGCTACGGCTATGCTTTGCAGCAAAAGAACAACCAGCTTATCCCTGTAATACATGCTCGCCTACAGGGGAGGCAGTCGGAGAGGTCTATTATACGACCGAGTAAAATTGTCTCGGACATGCAGCTTATTATTTCCTGGCCCACGTTCACTCTTCAAGAACAAGCATCCTTTCCTGTCATGCTGAACTCGTTTCAGCACCCATACGTTCATATGAGCGTCCGTGCTACCGCATGGATCCCGAAACGAGTTCGGGATGACAAGGAGTGAATAGGGTTTGGATTATTTTCTGGTTCGTGGGGTTTACGGTACCATGGTAGGGTGAATAGTACAGAAGTTCTTGATTGTAAAAATCCTCGCTCTCCGTATGCGGCGATATCTGGGGGCCAAATAGCCGAAGGCCTGGAGTTCGTGGTCCGGCGTTTCAACCCCGGTGCACCTGCACTCGGGTACGAAGTATGCGAATATGGGGTGTTCGAGACGCAGGCAGAGCATGACGGCACCCTATGGACTGCGAAAGCGAGGCTGGCGTACGACGGTATCGCCCGGGCGCTGGAGGCGGAGCCGGTAGAAATAGCGCTGCATACCATCGGTGTCGTACCGTATGGCGGCAGCTGGGAGCAGTATGTGCTTACCGTACCGGCAGACGCCGAATCGTTCTAGGGCCTGACTCCCAAATCCCCGCGAGTCCTGTCATTCCGGGCTTGACCCGGAATCTAAAGCTTTGTGGGCATATCCAAGCTGTAGACCCCGGCAAATTCATTTGCCTATCGGCACGTGATTGCTTTAATCTTGCGTACTGTTGCTACGGTGCTAGTCCGAAATATATTTCGATATTTATTAAACTTATGCTAAAATAATACAGTCAAACGATGTGTTTGATGTTGTTTCCGTCTGCGCCTACGTTAGGGGTTCTGATGTACCTTGTTGTGGCTTTGGTTCTGGCCATCTTTGGCCTGATTGGGCTGGCAGATGTGTATTGCAGCGGCTCCAAAGGAGCGGCAACCCTCAGTGGCATGCTGTTTACGGCTGCCGTTTGTGCTGTACTCTGGCACATAGCGGACGCGCCACTGTCTGCGTTAAGCGCAATCGTCATTGCGGGGTCAATTTTGGCTCTTACCCTTCCGCCGGAACTGCGAAAGTTTGCGCGCAAGCGTGCAGCGGTTCTCGAAGCTAGGAAGGCTATGACGACGGAACAATAACCAGCAGGTGTTTGGCAACGGCGCCAGACAAACCTGTCTACAGGGGCGTGCAGAACGCAGCCTGGTAGAGGGTGAAAGCCGTAATCGAATCGGACGCGTGCCGATGCACTCACAGCCTTCACTATCCCGCTGCCGACTCCGCCCCTTTCCTCAACTTTGTCATACGAAGCTCCTAGTTTCCGATGCTATAGCATCCAGGACTAGGATTTTTGTGTTTTCTAGGGTTGAGAATAGTTGATTCGCAAGTATTTACGCTCTGACTCTCGAAACCCCACTGTCACCCCGGGCTTGACCCGGGGTCTATGGTTTTGATGCACACTGCCGGCTTTAGATTCCGGGTCGAGCCCGGAATGACAGGGCTCACAAGGTTTGCAGGATTGCGGAACATATGGAACGGTTGTACAATGCGCTCATTGAGCTGGTTTACTAGTTCGATGCACGTCCTTGACACCTGTTGTGAACCCCAAACTGCAACCCGCATTTATCTGTTCACGTACGGCCGCACTGTGCGACCGTATAGCCACTGGGCTCCAGAGGCTTACCACTACTCACCGAGAGGAGGTGAACTGAATGTTCGGAGCTGCGAGGGTTTCGAGGGACCTGATGGTCCTTTCTGCCGCTCGTCTGTGGTTGGCATGCTGCTATGGCATGACGCTTGTGCCACAGCCGCAGCGCAGAAGGTAGTGTCCGCACAGGGACAGCCGCTAGCGGTATCAGGATGATATCAGCAAGAAGCGGCAAGAGGACAATGGAGGGCCACAATGGCGTGACCCTCCGGGGATGGCGAAAGCCGGTCGACATGACGCTTCGGGCGCACCCTGCCTGGTACTACCAGACACCCCGCCCCCGTCATCGTCCCGCCAGTAGCCTTCCCATACCGTTCCACGAATACCCTGGCGCACAGGGAAAGCCGTGCTGATGAGCTGTGAACAGCGAAAACGGAAGAAACTGTGGTATAACTAGGTGAACTATGGAGACATTTACCGTTACGACCTGGAACATGCAGGAGAAGCTTGGTTGGGAAGACCAGCAGCCCGGCATCTTTGAAGAGCTGCGCCGCGCCGCAGCTGAAACGGTGGGCGTGATTGTGCTGTGCGACGCGTTCCGCGAAATAGATACCCGCACTGGTCGCGCGACACCCATCGGTGAATCGCTTGCGTCCGTATACGAGTTTGCCGTACGGGAGGGCTTTGAGCCGTACTCGACGCTGTATGAAGACGATGTACGTGACCCGCGCTACCCTGGCCTGCGGCAGAATCTGGCGGTGTTGAGCCGCATGCGGGTACGTACCAGCAAACCCATTCGCTTGGGCAGCCGGAATGCGCTGTCACTGACCGTGGAGCACAAAGGAGAGGCTGTGCACGCTACGGCTGCGCACTTCGACAGCCGCTCGCCGTTTACCCGCATGGAACATACGCGGGCGTACCTGCCCTACCGCGAACAGGCCTCTTCCGATGCCGTTTTACTGGCTGGCGATCTGAATGCGCCGCATCGGTGTGACTGGCGTGCCCGGGCGCTGCGGACCGGGCCCGCACAGCGTTTGTTGCATTCACGATTCGTGCCCTACTACGGTCCGCGGCTTGCCGAGCAAGTCCGTGACCCCATCCTGGAGGTATTGGAGCAAAAAGGACGGTTGCAGGATGCCGACCCACGGCACACGCCGACCATGTACGGCCCCGGCGGCCTCGCCTACCTGCAACTCGACCATATATTGCATGGTCCAGCACTGCGTACGGTTTCGTTCACGGCGGGACGGCGTGGCCCTTCCGACCACCGCTGGGTCCAGGCCGAACTGGCCTTTACGGCTTAGATTGGCTGAAACTTTCCGCGTCCGAGGTCGCCTAAAGCATAGGGGCCGAAGTGGGTGCGGTGGAGGTGGGTGACGCGGTAGCCGAGGGCAACGAAAGTGCGGCGGATTTGGCGGTTGCGGCCCTCACGAAGGGTAACTTGCAAATAGGAACTGGCAACTGGCGGTTCCGGTGCGTCTGCCGGTTTCCGGTTTCCAGTTTCCAGTTTCTCGACTTGGAATTTGCTGGGGCCGTCTTCGAGCATGACCCCGTAGTCGGAAATCATCTGTTGGTGAAGGGGTTCGAGCGGTTTATCCAGAAATACTTCGTAGATTTTTACTTTCTGACGCCTGGGGTGCGTGAGCTCTTGGGCGAGCTGGCCGTCGTTGGTCAGTAGCAACAGCCCGGACGAATATTTGTCGAGGCGACCGACCGGGTTCAGCCGCTGGTATTCAGGCGGTAGTAAATCGTAGATGGTTTCGGCGCCCTGCCCGTCCCGGCTGACGACTATGCCGGGTGGTTTGTTGAGCATAATGGTTATGGTCTTGACAGCGGGTGTAATACGCTGGTCGTCAAGGGTTACTTGGTCGTTGTCGCCGATATCTTGGCCGACTTGCGGTGCTTGGCCGTTTACTAGTACGCGACCCGCCGCTATGGCGGCGTCAGCGGCGCGTCGGGAGAGTTCGGTGCTGCTGGCGATGTATTTGTTCAGGCGCATAGGACTATCTTAGCAGCTTTGCGGGGCATTGTTTGTGTTGAGATTCCAGCGGGAGCTGGAATCTGTGGTCTGGGTACTCCCGGACGGTTCTTGGCTGTGTGCGGGACTGGGTATCTGTGCACAGGGATGAGTGAGAAGCTTTAAGGACGGTTCAGTATCGGTGGTGACTTCCCACGTAGGCGTAACCTCGTCTGACAGGGAAACCCGCGGGTTTCCCTACGGTCGCCGCGGCGACCTACCTTTCCGGACTGCAGACCGGAAGTCTGAGAGAGACTCGCTGGTCGCGAGTCACAACGAATCTGCGACCAGCGTTGGTGGCTCACCGACTGCGCGTTAGCGCACGAGGACATAAGCCCGAGCTTTAGGGGGGGATTCCATGAGCGCAGCGAACAAGGCGATAGCCGTACTTTAGGGGGAGGGAGACTTGTTCCGAATTCACTTCGGAACAAGTTGGGAGGGGTGAGCCCCTCCCTTAGTTAAAGCGTAACCACGGTGGGGTCGAGGCCGTTGTGGGCGCCGGGTTGTGCTGGGGGTGGGGTGTTGGGGCCGCCGCTGCCGACGACGGGAGCCGGCGGTGCTGCGGGTGTATTGGCGGCTTCTTTGGCGAGGAGCTCTTCGAGCTTGGGCCCCGTGTTCAGATTGTCATTCAGGGGTTTTATGACCTTTTTGCCAGCTACGGTAACGTTTTCGCTGGCTGGTGTGCTGGCAGCGGTGGTCGCAGACGGGCTTGGCGTGGCTGCCGGTGGTGCGGCCGGTTCTACAGGGACTTCGGGGGCGGTGCTTGCTACTGGTTCGGCGGGTTCAGGGACTGGTGCCGGTTCCGGCTGCGGGGCGGGTTCGGCAACGGCGGCCGGTGCGGGAGCTGCCGGAGCCTGTTGCGACGGCGGCAACGCTGGTTCTGGGGTGGGTTCCGGACTATTGAGTTCTTCGACGGCGTTTTCCAGTACGGCGGTGTCGTTGGCTTCGGCCTCGGCCTCGGTGGCTGTCTGTGGTGCGACTTCTACCGGGTCGACGGCTGGTTCTTTTTCAAAACTTTGAATCTGTTCTTCTATAGCCTTTTCCTCGGCGGCCAGGCTTTGTGAAAGCGTATCGGCTTCGGCTGCTTCCGACTCGGTTGCCGGGGCGGGTTCGACGACGCTGGCCGGTGCGGCCGGTTCGACTGCCGGTGTGGTTGTGGCGGCTTCTATGGCGGGGGTTGGGGCGGGCGCAGGTGCGGCCGGTTCTACAGGTTCGGTTTGGGGTTCAGAGGCTGGTTCGGGCTCGGGCGCAGGTTCCGGAGCTGGCACGACGGCGGGCTCTGGGGCTGGTGTGTCGGCCGGTGCGGGCGGCGTAGCAACTGCCGGAGTGGGCTCCGCGACTGGTTCTGGTTCCGGAGCTGGCGCTACCGGGGCGGGAGTGGCCACTGGCGCTGCTGGAGTAGCGGAAGGAGCGGCGACTGGAGCGACTGGTTCCGGCGCTGGTTGGGGCGTTACTGGTTCGGGCACGGCAGCGGTCCCAGCTGGTTCGGCGGCTGGTGTGGCTGTAGGTGCTGGCGCGGGAGCGGGTGCTGCCACCGGTTCGACAGCGACAGGAATCTCGGTAGTAGCACTGGCTGGTTCGCTTGCCGGTTCCGGCGCTGGTTCGCCACTGGCGGTGGGCGGTGCGGCGGCCTCGGCAGTTTCGCCTAGTAACTGTTTGGCGCTTTTGACGATATCTTCCAGGGTGACCTGCGACTTTACTAGGTATTTGTCGGCACCGAGCTTGTCGGCGCGGTTCTGGTCTTCGTTCTGGCTGAGCGCCGTGAGCATGATGATTTTGGTATCGCGCAGGCCTTCGGTGTTACGCAAAATGTCGAGCATTTCGAAGCCCGAAATACGCGGCATCATGACATCGGAGATTATGAGGTCCGGCTTTTCTTTTTTGGCCATTACCAACGCTTCTTCGCCATCTTGGGCGGCAACGATGTCGTAGCCTTCGGCCATCAGCCGGGCCTGGTAAATTTCACGCAGATTGTTGTCGTCTTCGACGAGAAGTAATTTTGCCATGGTAAAGCCTTTGTTTACGTTCCTTGTTGATGCTTGATGCTTATGGTTTGTAGTATATCATGATGCAACGGCGGTGGATACAGGGGTTGCGGGAGCGGAAGCCGTGGCGGGCTCTGGGGCGGTATGGGCGTCGGTCGGCATGGTGCCGAGTGAAGATTGGTTACTGCTGGCCTCTTGGTTCAGCAGTTCTTCGGCCTTCTGGGTGGTAAGTCGTGGCAGGTTTATGTAGAACGTACTGCCCTCGCCCAGCTTGCTTTCGACCCATATGCGGCCCTTATAGAGCTCGATAATCTTGCGACAGATAAACAGTCCTAGACCGGTACCGCCAATGGTGCGGGTGGCGCTGTTGTCGACGCGATAAAACTTTTGGAACAGGTGGGTGATATCTTCGGCGGGGATACCATGGCCGGTGTCGCGGATGTACAGCTGGACGATACTGTCGTTGCCAGTCAGGCCCAGAGTTATTTTGCCTTCATCGGTGTATTTGCAGGCGTTATCGAACAGGTTGGTTACGACTTCGCGCAGGCGGTCGGGGTCGGCTATGGCGTAGTACAGCGGCCGGACAGTGTGTTCGCCTGCCTTTGTCGAGCTGGCGTCTATGACGGTGTTGTTGCCGATGATGTATTCGGTAAATAAGCTCTTTTTCTGGGCGGCAAAACGCAAATCTTCGGCAAGGTCCTCGAGGAATTTGCCGACTTCGACGACACGCGGGTGGTTAGTCAGACGGCCATCTTCGGCCTTGGCGCTGGTAAGCAAGTCCTGGAACAGCTGCCCGAGGTGCTGGGTGCTGGCGTGGGCTTTTTCGAGGTATTCGCGGGCGCGGCTGTCGATGTTGGCGACCCGTTCATTCAGTGCCAGGCTCAGGTAGCCTTCGATGGCGGCGACCGGCGTGCGCATTTCGTGGCTGGCGGTGCTAATGAACTCGGCACGCTGTGTTTCTTCCGCACGCTCTTGTGAGACGTCGCGGAAGATGCCTATCAGACCGGTAGTCTTTTCGGCGTCGCGGAGCAGTGACACGCTGAAACTTGTCGCGACCCCGGTTTTGGATTTGGACATGACGATAGACTTGTCGTCGTGGACGGTCTGGCCGGTGCCCAGCGCTTTGCCGAATGGCGACTCACCTTCTTCCAGGCTTTCGTTCTTGGCGTTTACGAATTTGAATATAGACCGCCAGTCGAGCCCCTCTGCTTCTTCGCGCTTCCAGCCGGTTATGTTGCTGGCGCCGGGGTTGAACAGGCGTATGACCTGCTGGTCGTCTATGAGGACCACGCCATCTTCTATGGAGTTCAGTATGATGTCGGATTTGGCCTTTTCGATGTTCAGGTTGCTGGCTAGTGCGCTGGAAGTGGCGCTACCCTTCTTTTTGCCGCGCTTGAGCGCTACGCCCCACAGCGCTGCTCCGACTACGAGCGCCGCGACAATCCCACCACCGACTAATTCTATGTTTTGCATATTTATTCTTATTACGCTTATTATCCGTTGTCCGCCGTAAATATGCAAGATAGTTTCAGGGAAGGGCTTGCCACATCCTGCGGCCCCGCAACTGCGCGTCGGCAAGCGTAGCTTGCCCGGCAGATTGCCTTGCAGCGAGCCACTGGCTCGCTTCACCTTCCCAGTCTGACTCGAATTCAGTTCGAGCCAGACTTCCCACCCACGTCCCGCGGGCCCGGAACGTAACTAACTTGAAGCATAGCTCCAAATCAGTAAGGTTCCCTTGCGCAGTACCACTGGTACTGCTCACCCTAAAGCTCGGGCTTACGCCCTCGTGCGCTGCGCGCGGATTTCGTCGGAGTAGCTATACTTCCCAGGAGCTTGCTATGACCAGGGGGATTGGGCGAGGGTTTAGGGAGTCGATTCGTCGGGCGGCGGTACGAGGCGGAGCCGCGTACGCTGCATTTCCGCCAGGGGTCTGAATACTCTGACATCAGGCGGGAGCGGTACGTCAACACCCCATGGGGTTGGCAGATGCTGCGGCTTGCTGCATTCGACGGTGTAGCCCTCGTCTTCGAGCTGTATGCTTTCGATACCGCGATGCGTCGCGTATTCTACCAGCTCCTCGGGCAGCAAGCCGTGTGCTTCGGCAAGGTCATGGATGACTTTGGCTAGATTGCCGCCGAACTCAAGCGTAACTGGCGTAGGGTCGTCTTCTAGGGCTAGTAGCCGACGGGCTGTGCGCGCAAGGCGTTCGGTGGCATCCAGGACGGCGCCGGGTGCTGGCAGGTTCTCCGCTTGTTCTTGCGAGGGCTGGCG
>CAZEMC010000002.1:0-43949 GCA_964513385.1 uncultured Candidatus Saccharibacteria bacterium
GTGGTAAGGCACCAGGTTTTGGTCCTGGCATTCGGGGGTTCGAATCCCTCCGCCCTAGCCAAAGAAAAAGCCCAGCATGCTGGGCTTTTTCTTTGGCTTGAGGGATTCGAACGGGAGTGCAAGTCTGCACTCCCCGGGCCCGAAGCCCCGAAGCGTGAGCGCAGGGGTTGCTGCAGCCAGCACATTTCGTGCTCGGCCAGCAAGGCGAATCCCGTCACGAAAATAGATTCGGACAACGTCATCGACACCGGCAAACTACAACTCTGCTACAATATATAGAAGCTCATTGAGTAACCAGCGAGGAATCCAATGCCGGAACCTATCATTTGCGAACATCCAGATTGTGTCAACACTGCCAGTATATCGACTACTAGCCAAACGTTTTATTACCCCCGCTGCAAAGAACATATCCAGGAGTGGTCACAAGCCTATTACGACAACTACGGCAAACCCGCTCCCCAGTCAGAATAACCCTCTGTATTCTACTCATTAAAAGGCTTCATATGAAGCCTTTTTGCTATAGTTGAGGTATGCCGTGGACTTTTTACCCCGCTTTTGTTGGTACATTCATTTCGATTGCTGCCTGGACATACTTGGCACGGAAAGAACATTTAAGCCATTTGCCGCGCACGCTCAGTGAGCTTGCGGCGGAGAGGCCCGAAGCACTGCGATATTACCGCATTGTCCTGTGGGTCTGTGGGCCGCTCTTCGCAATCACTATGTTCGGGTTCGTACTCCCGCGCACTACTTCCACGCTCATCATCGGCGTCACCTGCGCCGTCATCATCGCAGGCGAGATGCTTATCGGGCTTTTTCCGGCCCGACGGGGAAAAGTGACCGTACACGATATCATCGCCGGGGCAATGGGCACGGCCATGATTGCCTTGGCATACTTACTCGCACGGGACCTGCATGGCATGTACATGTATACCGAACTGGCATTTGCGCTCTGCATGACAGTCCTAGGTGTCCTTTGCCTGACGCACCGAAAACACTACCTATTCTACGAACTGCCGCTTATTTTCCTGTCCCACTTTTCCATACTCGTCGCCGCAATCGCACTGAGATAGCTCAGAGACAAGGAGCGCTAGAACAGCCCGGCACCGACAACGGTTATAGTGTCGGTATAGTCGGTGGCGGCGGGTGTCGTGACGCCGATAGCGATGTTGTTCGTGAGCGTCAGCACCGCCGTGTCGGCCGTACCGGTCGAACTGGCTAGTAGACGCAAAGAAGTGTCCAGGCCGCCACCCTTGCCAGTGGAACCGCCGACGAACGGCGTAGCCACCGTTACGGTACCGCTCCCGCCCGCCTGGGTCTGGGTGATGCCAGTGTTATAGCCTTCGGTACCGGCCGAAAGCGTACTGTTCGTACCCGGCGTGGTCGAAGCAATGGTCTTAGAAGCCAGGCTAGAGGTCAAGCCGGTGCTGGCATCTTTCGCCCACACCATCCACCCGTTTTTGGCGTTGGTATTTACCGTGGCCGTGCGCGGGGTCGGGCTGGAAGTGACTGAGCCGGTGCTGAGCGTACTCAGCGCATCGGTATTACCGCTGAGCGCGAACGAAAACGCCGTCGGTACCGTCGCCGTGACAACTATCTGGTCGTCACTGATGGTAGCCGTCGCATACTGCGCGGTGTCTATATCGGCCGGCGCACTGGTCTGGGTCGTCACGCTGCCGAGGTTCGAGCTCGTAGCGCTCGACTTCGTCGTCACCGCCGCGCTGTTCGTCCAGTTGAAGCAGTACAGCGTGCCCGCGGTCAAGTCGCCGCTCGGGAAGGTCACGTCCTGACCCGACACACCGCTGGCGGTGGTGATGCTCGGCCAGGCAGTACCACCGGTCGGCCATGCCAGGTTAGTCGTACTAACTGTAAAGTTTGCTGCCGAACCAAGCGTGTAACCGGTCGGAAACGTTACCTTTACATTCGCTTCAGTGGCGGTAGAGGCCGGTTTAGCACAGACAGTTCCGGTAGTTGCGGTGCTTATTTTCATGCGGTCAAACCGCATGAACACTTGGCTCAAAGCTGCCGCGTGCACCAAGCCGGGCAGTAAGCACCAGGTAACGAGCAAGACTGCGGCCGAAAGCAGCACCGTGGCACGCACTGCACGCGATGATACTTTTTTCGTCCCCATTATACGCTTGGCGATATCTGCTCGTGACACGTTCGTTTCCCGTTAGGCCGCTTCGGCAGCATACACAAATCCTGATTCTATAGTACCAGAAGCGGAATGCCGGTCAAATTCAGCTTGCGCTGTCGTACCAGATGCCGGGCTGCCGCGCGAGTTCGCGGCGTATGCGGCGGAACACCGTCCGCTTCGTAACCAGCCGGTTATGGTAGCGCAGCCCCATGCGGCTCGTACGCAACCTGTCTTCGGGCTCCGACGCCAGTACCAGGTACGGCGTATCGGTCAAGGAAGGTGTTTGTTTCTGTTTGCTGTTTACGAAACGAAGTGTGTTCATGGTGCCTCCTTACCCCTTATGTAGTGTAGTATGCACCAAACGAAGCACTATATCTGTGATATTTATCAAACCAAAACCGTAATTTTCGTCACAATCTTTTAGGGAAGGGCTCGCCCTTCCCACTTTCTTTTGAAATAAATTCAAAAGAAAGCTCCCATCCCCTAAAGCTCACCTGCCGGCTCGTTCGCTGCGCTCATGCGGAAGCGTCGGGAGAATGACGGAAGCATTGCCCCATGTCGAGCTCGGGTTACAAAAGATGCTTGCGGCGGGCGAGGGCGAGGCAGACGAGGCCGGGAAGGATGGGCAACCAATAGGTTATGAAGCGGAAGAGCAGGGTGGCGCTCAGGGCTTGCGCTGCGGTGAATCCGTACGCAGTGAACCCGAGGAACAAGCCGGCTTCGGCGCCGACCAGTCCGCCCGGCGTCGGCGTGGCAGTAGCCGTCAGCACACCAAGAGAAAAGATAATGAAGGCCGGCAGAAAACCGATGCTCAGCCCTAGCGAATGCACGAGTACGAAGAGTATGCTCGTGTACAGTGCCGAAACGGTCACCGCCAGCATCGCCGCCCAGCCTAGCTTGTTCGGATGTGCCCGGTAAAAGCGTAGGCTCTTCAGTACATTCATAAGAAAGCTAGCTATGGCCGTCCGCCACCTCGGCACCATGCCTACAAGCAACAAGGCCGCGAGCACAAAACAAGCTGCTGCCAGATGTTTCGCGCCGAGATGCGGCAGCGTAAATTCGGCCAGCGTACCAGGATGAATGACGAAAAGTAGCGACAAAAGCAGCAAGTGCATGCCTATACCCAGTAGGTTGTTCGTACCCACTACCGCCGTCGCCTGTGCAGGCGTGTGTTTTTTGCGATACAGATACAGACCGTGTACGCCCAAACCGCCGACACCACCGGGGAGCAAGCGGTTGACTCCAGCTGCAGCAAACTCTATGAGTGCCGTTTGCCGCAGACGAAGCGGCTTCAGTGCCAGCAGCTGGAACATGCCGGCTGCCGCGACGAACATGGTAAGAGTCAGACATACTGCCAGTAGCACCAGGACCGGCGAGGCACTTCCGAGTGCCCGCAGACTGTGGGCAAAGACATCGGCATTGCGCATTACTATATATACCGCAGCTACAAGCAGCGCAAGAGCAACAAGCCAACGCCAGTTCCAGCGCCGCAGGCTGGGCTTCGGCTGTATTTTTACCATAAGCGTATTATGCGGTTTTTAGCGATGCGGGGCAACTGCGGGCGAATCTCGGGCAAGTTTGCAGGCAGTGTCCGTACACTTGGGCTCAGAATCAACGTAAACAAAGGAACTGCTGTATGAACCCAGTGGCCCGCGGCATTCGCAATGCCTTCCGCAATGGTGTCCGCACCGGCGCAATCGTAGTAATCTTAGGGCTAAGCATCGGCTTAGCACTCACTATGCTCATCGCCCAAAAGGCGGTCGACAACAAAATCGCCAGTGTAAAAAGCAGTATAGGCAACACCATCAGCATCTCGCCAGCGGGCTTCAACCCTGGCAGTCAAACTAACAATGCACTAACCACAACTGAGCTCGATAAGCTCAAAACCATCAGCAACGTCACGGCCGTAACGTCTACACTTACCGACCGTCAGTCAACCACCGGCTCGTCGACTATGTCGTTCGGGCGGATGGGTGGTGAATCCGACACATCGGAGCAGACAACTACTAGCCTAAGCTCGCCCGTCACCATCGACGCTAACGGCCCACGCTTTCAAAGCGGTGGCAACTCTAGCTCGTCTAGCTCCGATTCCACAGCAGCAGCAACCACCACATTCAGTCTGCCAGTTTCATTCCTCGGCACCACCGACCCAACTCACGTAGACGGCAATGCCATTACTATAAAAAGCGGTGAAACTATCAGTGGCACTGGCGACACGAACGACGCGCTTATTAGCGAAGCCATGGCCACCAAAAACAGTTTGAAAGTGGGCGACACATTTACCGCCTATAACGCCACGCTGACCGTAAAGGGCATATTTACCACTAGCACCGACAACCGCGGCGCCGAAAACACTGTTGTCCTGTCGCTCACTGCACTGCAGCGCCTGAGTGGCCAGACTGGCGTTGTCACCAGTGCCACCGTTACCGTAAACTCGCTCGATAACCTAAGCGCCGCAACTACGGCCGTAAAGAGCGCCATCGGTAGTAGCGCCGATGTTACCAGCGCACAAGAACAGGCAGACAGCACCGTCGAACCGCTCAACAGTGTCAAGAAAGTCAGTACCTTTAGCCTTATCGGCGCCATTGTCGCCGGTGCGGTTATCATCCTACTGGTTATGGTCATGGTCGTCCGCGAACGCAAGAAAGAGATTGGCGTGGCCAAAGCCATCGGTGGCAGCAATCCGCGCATCATCGGCGAGTTCATGGTCGAGGCATTGACGCTTGCCATCATGGGCGCTGTCATCGGACTTATAATCGGCATCATCGGCGGCCAGCCCGTCACCAAGCAACTCGTCAGCAGCAGCACTTCCAGCTCTACCAGTACCACGACCATGCAAAGTCCTGGCGGCACTACGGGTACACGCCCGGCCGGTGGTCCTGGCGGGTTCGGCGGTGGCTTCCGCCGCAACAGTACCGTACAGAGCTTTAGCAACATCAAAGCCCAAGTCGGCCCAAGCATCTTGTTGCAAGGCTTTGGTGCCGCAGTTCTCATCGCAGTCCTCGGTAGCGCACTTGCCGCCGGCATGATAGCCAAAGTCCGACCATCAACCATAATGCGCGCCGACTAAAGGAGCCAGACATGATAGACGTTAAAAACCTCACCAAGAAATTCCAAAGCGGCGACACCACCGTCACCGCCACCAACGACATAACTTTCAAAATCCCAGACGGCCAGTTCGCCTCCATAGTCGGACGCAGCGGGTCAGGGAAGTCTACGCTACTTTCCTTGCTCGGCGGTTTAGATAAACCCACTAGCGGCAGCATAGTCGTCGGCGAAAAAGACGTCGCACGAATGCCCGACCACCAGCTCATAGCCTACCGTGGCAAAACCATCGGCTATGTGTTTCAGAACTACAACTTAGTGCCGTCACTGAGCGCACTCGAAAACGTCACACTACCTATGGAATTCGCGAAGGTTCCGAAGGCCGAGCGAATAAAACGAGCCACCAAACTACTCGAACAAGTTGGCCTGGAGCCAGACCAAATGAAGCGCAAACCAGGACGCCTGAGCGGCGGCCAGCAGCAGCGCGTCGCCATTGCCCGTGCACTTGCCAATCACCCCAAACTGATACTGGCAGACGAACCGACCGGTAACTTAGACAGCGCCACCGGCAAGCTCATCTTCGACCTGCTACACAAACTCAGCAAGACCGAAAACACCACCATCATCGTCGTCACCCACGACCTGGAAATCGCCGGCAAAACCGACCACACCTTCCACCTCGACGACGGCAAGTTGGTTTAAAACCCTTGAGCTTGCAACTGGTGAGCAACAAGTGCATACTACCGCCAGATAAAAAACGGAGGTTTATATGGTCAGACGAGTAGAGCACCCCATCACCTACGATGCAGAAGCAGCAGTTGTCGTAGCCTTAGCTGATGAATCGCCTCATACTGAAAAGGTGCTGAATGCGTGGATCGATGCTATCGACCAGGCCGGCGATTACCCTAATGTCACCATGGCCGGATTTTCTGCTCGCACCGGACTCCAAGAAGCAGTCGATAGTCGTGTAGCTGAGAGCATAGGGACATGTGCAGGTACCGGAGTATGTGAGGCAGAAGTCAAACTCGAAGGAGTAGACGGCCCCAGCCACGTACGAAAATTCGTGGGCACCTGCGTAATCAGGAACTTCTCAGTAAAAGAAGATGCCGAAGAGCGCGAGCGGAGCTGCCAAACCCATTTAGACAACGTATTCCCTAAGGTTATTGAGCGGGCTGCCGCTACGACCAATACACTCGCCAAAGCCGAACTCGCCGTCAAACAGGCCCAAGAAGACCTGCGGCAAGCCCAACAGGCCATCTAGCACGTAGACTAGATATAAGCGTCGGGAGGGAGTGGGTAGTTGAGGTCGGGTGCGGTCCAGTCGGGGTTGCTACCCGCGCACGATGTGCCAGTTGAGGTTACCATGGTTTTGTAGGCCAAGATGCTCAGCGTGGCTGGGTCGACTATTTCGCCGAATATCGTAAAGCCCGCAACCGCACCGCCAACGCGAGTGAGCGTTTGGTTTGCCGGCATCACGTAGCCGGCGTGGCCACCTTTGTGTTTCGGCAAGTACGAACCGACTAGGAAAACCAGGCCAGCATCGGCCTTGGCAGAAACCGTGCAGCCGTCGGCCGAAATGGTGACGCTTGGTTCTATGTGAGGCAGGGCAGGCGCAGGAGTTGGGACTGGAGTAGGCGCAGGCTTTACGACCGGCTTCGGTGTGGCTGCGGGCTGTGGAGTTTGTGCTGCAGTGCTAGTGGCCGCCGAATCCGTAGCCACGCTCGCAGGCTGTGCGACGCTGGCGGGTGATTCGGCTTCTTTGGCAACAATAGGAGCAGCAGGTTCTGGGGCGTTCTGCGAGAAGTGAAGGGTTAGCGCGGCACTAGTCCCGGCGGCCAGCACTAGCACCGTGCTACCAATAAATACGGCCGTGAACGTCCGGCTTTTAAACCGTTTACCTAGTTTCGCACCAAGTTGTTTAAAAGATTTCATGTTTTACTTATAGCACAATCGGGCACTGAGGCGTAGCCACAGAGTTGAAGCCCACAATCCGCATAAACAGCGTCATAACTCGTTTATTAGGAGTGTTTACGTTTGGATACCACTGGCTTCGGTTTGGCGAATGCAACTCAAGTTGCGCAACCGGGTCCGCAAAGGCATATCCCGTTTCGTGGGCAGCCCGAGGCTCTTCGTTGGGGTCAAAAATTGTCAGCAAGAGGCCAGATTCACGGGCAATCGTAACCCTGCGCCCGCTTAACGCATAGTTGGCTTCTTCTGTTCCCGCAACCGTAACGTTAAGACGTTCATTCGATTCGTGGGTCAGGGTCCTGGCAATATCAACCGCTCCTGCATCGCCCCCCTCTATATATACGGGCAGAGTATGTTCACCTGGTCGCAGCCTAGCAAGCGATGGTACGAATATAGCCTGAGATTCGTCGATGCGTTCTGTCATTACGACACATTATATCATAAATACTTGACATTTTATAATACTTGTGCTATTATGTAAATAGGAATAGGGTCAGACGACCCACAATCTCTTCATTTATACCTATAAAACTAACAAAAGGAAACATACCTATGTGGTATTTACTAGCGCTTGCGAGCGCCGTGTTTGCCAGCATCCGCCGTGCAAACGAAAAACAACTCAGCCAAGAGCTGAATCATTTTACTATCGGCTGGACCGTCCAGCTACTCTCGCTCCCGGTGCTCGTCGTAACAACGATACTGTGGGGCGAGCTCTTCAATCCACTCCGTCTTGGGCTGGCATTTTGGCTGCCCATGGTGCTGTTGTGGGTCGGGTTCTACCCACTCAACCAATACCTCTACCTCACCGCGGTAAAACACGGTGAACTTTCAAAAATCTTACCGCTGCAGAGTCTCGGGCCAGTTATAGCCCTGCTGCTCGGTTTGTGCATAGGGCAGATTCCGTCGTATGGCGCGGTGGTTTCTATACTGACCATCGTGGCGGGCATTTACGCGCTAAATATGCGGGGGCGTAAGTTTCATAACCCGCTCCACATGTTCAGCCGAGACAAGCCGAACTTATTTTCGCTCGGAAGCATATGTTTGGTCGCACTTGCCGGAGTACTCGATAGCATAGCTATCCGTGCCTCAGGGCCGCTATACTTCAGCCTCGTTAGCACGGTGGGAGCGGTGATAGTGCTGTATGCCATGACGCATGCTCGGCGTGTGCCAAGCGGTAGTATCACCCGAAAACATCTACCGTTACTCGTGGGCATCGGAACATTGTTTGCGCTTACGTACATTGCCTACACTCTGGCACTCAGCAGTGGGCCGCTCGCCTACGTCAATGCAGTTCGAGGCGGGGCGGGCGTGCTGGTCGGGAGTGTTATGGGTTTCGTGTTCCTAAAAGAACGCGTCACCCCCAACAAGCTTGCCGGTTTAGCATTGGTCATTGCCGGTTCTGCGCTACTGGCATTGTCCTAGTAGGGTAGTATACTAAAGGTATGCAACGTGCTAAATCGCCTCGCACCCAGACGGCAACCGTTACTGTCGGACTCCTGCTGGCTGCGGCCGCAGCCGCACTGTTCGCTTATTCGCTAAAATTACTCAATCCTGTCGGCTTCTGGACGTACGTAGTCGTCATAACAGCAGTCGGGCTGGGCATGCTGGCGATACTCACACTGGTAGTAGCACGTCATCGCAAACTGCGTGACATACGGAAAGATGCCGTTGGTGGCCTGCCAGATTTCCTGGTCAATCTCATCTGGTGGTAGGCTCTCCTGATAGTGTTTTAGCTACCAGCCCGCAGACTGGGCCAGGCCGAGAGCATATTCGGGCCACCAGACGCCGGAGGCGGGGCCGCCGTTGCAGCTGCCGTCTGATTCGCCGGGGATTTTGACCCACAGTAGGGCATCGACTGCACTGCCGAGACCAGGTGTCAAAGTGGGCGTCTGGCCAAGCGCGCGACCGGGCGGATTACACCACTCTGCGTCGGGCGCGGCGCCATTCCCGTTACGACTGGTGTCGATGACGTAATGTTTGCCGCCAACCTGCGCTGAAACTGCATCACCATATGCCACGTTTTCGGCTGTCGTTTGAAATCCGGATACGTTCAGACTGAAGCCGTCCGCTGCTGCGATGTTTGCCTGTTGCAAGCGCGTCGCAATAGTCGCCACAGAATTCGCCGACGGGTTCCCGGCATCGATGTAGACGTATGTATGCGGGAGGGCCTTGAATGTCGTCACCGCATAGGAAAGCATGTTCACGCGGTCTGTCTGCTGTGCGGTCGTCAGACAAACATGCAGCTGAGATAAAGCATCCGGTTCGATGATGACGATAGCCGGACGCGTACCGATGCCGTTCGCGAAATTCTGAAGCCACTGCTGGTAGTCCGCAACCGAACTGGCGCCACCCGCCGAGTAGTTTCCACAGTCCCGGCCCGGGATGTTATACGCCACTACCACCGGCAGCTTGCCGGCCGCAGCAGCCTGGCCCACATAATTACTCGCCGCACTTTGAATATCGGCGTTGGCGATATTCGCCGCCCATGCCGCCATCGGCACCGCCGCCAGCTTCTGCATAATCACAGCACCGGCAGAGTTGCTCGTCTGCCACGTGACAGCCTGCGCCGCCGCATGGCTATTCGGGTCGACGTAGAGCGACGAAGGACTGAACCGCGACGCAGTAAATTGCACCGCCGACCCGCCACTGGCCGTACCGTCTGTCGCCACCACCGCGCCACTCGTACGCGTACCGGCTTCCGCTTCAAACGTCGCAGTCGGCGTCGCGGCCCCCGAAACCCGCAGTGCCGCTACGCCGATTGCCGCCACCACTACGATGGCGACCAATCGTGCTGCCTGTGAAGCCCGGAACCACGACCATGACCGGCTCGCGACGTTTTGTAAGGCATGCCGTATGTACTGCATCTATACAGTAAGTATAAGCTATTCACCCCTTAGTCCGGATGCCTTTCGGAGGTTGTGATAAGATTCACTTGCAAAATATCATACATGCTATATATTTACAGTTTTAATGGAGGTGTAGTATGGCATATGGAGAAATACCAAGAACTATCAAATTCGACCCACCGGTAGAAGAGTCAGATACTGTGCCTCAAGGTCCGCCATATACAATCGGTTTCGACCCAACGAACGGCGGAGTACACAACCTAGGCCCGCAAGAAACACCTGACCCACAAGTAGAATCGGACGCCAGCTAAACAGTTTCGCGCGCGAGTTTGCGGGCAGAGAGTGCCATACCGGTCGCAACCGCCGCAAGGTATAGCAAACCGCTTACACAAGAACTGAGCAGCGGGGAATGGGTACTGACGACCAGGTACGTTCCGCTGGCAAGCGTCGCGGCGACTAAACCGTACGACACTCGCAACTTCGTGCGTGACGGCCGGAAGTACAGGTAAGTCGTGTAACCGATGCTGGCAAGCGCGATGACGATGTGCGTAACTAAAACCATACCTACCAGTATACCGCTAATGCCCGAAAGCCGCGAATATCGTAAGATGTGGCGATTATCACCTTTACGCTTACAGGCCATACCGCTACAATAAACAGGTAGACACGCCAGTATTTATCTGGCATTCTACGCCGGATCGAATCACTCAAAACCACTGCATAATGGCAGAATGTTTATACACGGAGAGATAGTTGCAGCAGAAATTACGCATACTGGTTGGCCGCAGCAAGACAATCGTACGACAGCGATGGGGTATAGCCCTCGCCGTCCTGGCGGTCGCCGTCGTCGGCACACTGTTGCTGCAAAATAGCCGGGCGGCCACACCGACCGCAGCATACGAAGCAGAAGACGGCGCCGTGAGTGGCGCCAGTCAGGTTAGCGACGCCGGTGCTTCCGGTGGCAAAGCCGTTGCATTCGGCGTTACTAACAATTTGCCGCCGCCGGGCGGCACGGCACTCACCATCGACTTCCGCACCAAGACCTACGCGCTCGATATCTACTCGGTCGGCGGCACCATATCTACCTACAGCGGCGGCGGGCAGGCGAATATAAACAAATCCGCCACTTGGAAGTCGAACCTGCAAGCGCTCGGGCCGCTAGCCTGGCGCATCCCGCTGCGGTACAACGGCGGCAACCCAGGCTCTTCAGCGGGTGGTGCGCAAAGTTCGGGCGATGCCCAGACATACGTGCAGAATATAAAAGCCATTGGCGGAGAACCGGTCATTGTTGTCGGCGGCGACACCTCCGACAACAACTTCACAGCCAGCGACGCCGCGGGCCTGGTGCACTACTTCAACGACAACGGCGGCCAGCACGGCGGCCCGGTCCAGCAATGGGTTATCGGCAACGAATATACCAACGGCGGCAACGACCCCATCGGCTACCAGGCACACCTGAACGGTTGGGCCGCCGCCATGAAGGCTGCCGACCCGACCATAAAGCTCTCTGCGCCAGCCGCGCCCGACATGAAGTACGCCGACGGGCCCATCAGCCAGTCAGTCGCCAACGCCGCACAGTACTTGGATTACCTGAGCTACCACGCTTACCAAGGCCGCAGCGCCGGGTTGGGTGCGACGGGCGATTATAAGACTTACGCCGACCAGTACCGCAACACATACGCCACCAGCGCGAACTTTGGCAGCCGGGCCGGGCAAATCCGCTCATCGCTCGAAGAGTTCAACTGGGCGCCGTACTACAGCGGCGATACCGAATTCTACGACTGGCAGAACACCGTCTTTACGGCCAGCGTCGTCGGCAACTCGCTCAGCGGCGGCGCACGCGCCTTCCACTACTCCGACAGCAACGGGCCGCTCGGGCTCATGAACGACGGCTCCGGCCAGAACGGGCAAGTCGGCAGCCTGTATACCAAATTTCCGGCGTACTACGGACTCGGTATGTGGACCGGCATGAACGGGCAGTTCCGCCGGTTCGGTAGTAACCTCGTTACGAGCAGCTCTAGCGTGGCAAACGTCGAAGTATTCGCAACCGACAACGGCAAAATCATCGCTATCAACAAAGATGCGACGACTGACCGTACCATTACACTCGGCCTCGGCGGCCAACCGGCCAGCGGCACCTACACCGTCTGGCAAACCAGCAAAGCTTCGCCGCTCAACGCACCCGCCAAAGTCACGAATGCCGCCAGCTACTCCGGCCAGACCATCTCCCTCACACTTCCCGCCGGTACTGTCTCCAGTATCGACGTCAATTAAAGAACGACGAACGGTGAAAGGAGAATGGAGAGTCTAGCTGCAGCAAATGCTCCGCATCTTCGTTCTCCTTTCGTCGTTCGTCGTTCTATTTATGGGAGCAACGGGCCGAGAGGAAGGGCGGCGGAGAGGGCAAGGAGGACTATGAGCGAGAAGTGGAACATTTTGCGGGCCCAGGCATCGCTTTCCGGACCTTCCGGTACTTTGAATGCACCAAGACCAAGCTTGAGCCACCAAAGTCCGAGTAGTAGCATTGCTACAAAATAAACCCAACCGGTGTACCCAAATGGCGTCAGTAGCACGGTCGAGATAACGTACAGAATGGTGTATATGAATATCTGTACCTTGGTATTGGCAACGCCCTTTACGACCGTCATCACCGGCACGCCGGCCTTGGCATATTCTTTCTGCCGATAAATCGCAATCGAGTAGAATTCGGGGAATTGCCAAAAAAACAACATTAGAAACACGAGCACTGCCGCGGCGTCGATACGGCCGGAAACGGCGCAGTATCCGGCCAGTATCGGCATTGCGCCCGATATGCTACCGACCAAAGTGCCGTGAATCGAACGGCGCTTGCTGAGCGCGCCATACAACCAAACGTAGGTTACAAAGCCGACAATGCCGATAGTCGTTACGAGCCAATTCGACCATGCCGCCAAAACCGCAACACCAAACACAAGTAGCGTACACGCGAATATCGTCGCGCCGCGCACCGACACCGCACCGCTCGCTACGCCACGAGTTTTCGTCCGCGCCATGACTTTGTCTATGTCGCGGTCAAACACATTGTTCAGCGCACACGCCGCCGCAATCACCAGCGTCATCCCGCCGATAGTCGCCAAGAACAAGACCAAATCAAACTTCCGGAAGTATGTCACGCCGAAAAGGAATCCCGAAACGCCAGTTATGACATTCCCATACAGCACCCCGGGCTTTGTCAACTGATAGTACAGCTTCATCCTACCCAAGATGGACCTCCGAAAGACCCACGCAGAATGGTGCAGTCTGGGATGACACCAGCCAAGTCCTGGTGACTTGGCAAGAGTGATGTGGTATTCAACCGCATCGCGTTAAACTGAGTGCCGGAATGGAGGCGTACTAGACGGTACGACGGAATGAGGAACGGAGGTTTTCGCCCGGAATGTGCCGTTTTACGTGGGCCGTTAGATTCCTTCGTTTTCATTGAGATATTTGTTCTGCTCAGAGGGAGTCATATGCTGCATGCTGTAGTTCAAGTTATTCATAATCCACAAGCTGCCGAAGACCAAAATGCCGACGATAATCACCGTAAAAATAAGCGTCCCCAAACGCCACCGCGGCCTTTCCTCTTGGCTCAAATGCAGGAAAAACAGCATCTGCACGGCGAACTGCACCAGGGCGAGCGTAACGATGAAAACCACGATGCCGCGCTTCGAAAACCACTCATTCACGACTGCGAAATATGCTAACAATGTCAGTACGACCGAGAGCAGAAAGCCGACGATGTAATTAGTAGGGTTGGTATGCGTTTCGTATTCTTTCATACCAAATCCCCACAAGTCGTTAACTGTTCACCATTTTCCGTTTTCCATACGTTCACCGTGAACCGTTTACCGTGAAGAACGACGCCCGCATGGTGAATGGTAAACGGATAACGCATAGTGAACAGTGAAAGGTGAATGGTGAATGAATTACTCATGTTCCTAATGCTCCAAATAAATACACGATGGTGAAGATGAAAATCCAGACAATGTCCAGGAAGTGCCAGAATAAGCTGAGTAGGCCAAGCCCACTCGAAAGTTTCGATGTAACACCATGCTTCCAAACCTGCCAGAGCATCACGCCCATCCAGACCAGACCAAAGGTTATGTGCAGTCCGTGCGTACCAACCAATGCAAAGTAAGCACTTAGGAAACCGCTGTTCCGGAAACTGTTGCCCTCGGCAATCAGCTTGTGAAATTCGGAAACCTCCAGGCCCAGGAACAGCAAGCCGAGCAAGAACGTTATCGCGAACCAGAACAGCACACCGGCTTTGTCACGCCGCCGCGCGGCCAATATTCCGAGGCCGGCGCTGAAGCTGCTCGTCAGCAGTACCATGGTTTCAAACAGGACGTATGGCAGTTCGAACAGTTCTTTGCCGCTCGCGCCGCCATTCGTCGCGTTACGTAGCACCGCATACGTTGCAAACAGGGCAGCGAACAAGATACAGTCCGTCATTAGATACACCCAGAACCCCACGGATTTCACTTCGCGTGCTTCTGTTTGGTGCTCGGCCAATGCTACTCCCTGGCTCATGGCATAACTCCAAAAATCCTTAACCTTTCACCGTTTACCATTTTCCATACGTTCACCGTTTTCCGTTTACCGTGAAGAACGCCCGCACGGTGAATGGTAAAAGGATAACGCACGGTAAACGGTGAAAGGTACATGGTGAATGAATTGCTCATGCTGCCTGCTCCATTTTCCGTACTTCCGCCGCCGGTATAACGCGGTCAGTATCAGTCCGCGTCAAGTGCGCCACAAGTGTCACGATGATGCCGAACAGCCCGACCATCGCCAGCCAGTCTATATGCCATATCACCGCGAACCCGAACAGGAACGAGAACCCAGCTATAACCACACCGGCACCAGTATTTTTTGGCAGGACAATGTCGGTGTAGACAGGGTTGGCTTTTTGGCCAGCGTCTTTCTTGGCTTCCCAGAACGGGTCCCGCGTGGTTACGGTCGGTATAACCGCGAAGTTATATTCCGGCGGCGGGGAAGTCGTCGACCATTCCAGCGTGCGGCCGTTCCACGGGTCGCCCGTGGTGTCGACCAGTTTTTCGCGCCGCCAAATGCTATAGGCAAGCTGCCAGACCTGGAACAGCACACCGGTCAATATGACCAGCACTCCCACGCCCGCGACCGCAAACAGCCACTGCCAGCCCATACTCGGGTCGTAGGTATTCATACGGCGTGTCGCGCCCATCAGGCCCAGCGCGTACAGCGGCAAGAAGGCGAGCAGGAAGCCGATGAGCCAACACCAGAAGGCGTAGCGGCCGAGCCGCTCGTTCAGGCGGAAACCGAAAATCTTCGGGAACCAGTACGTCAGACCGGCGAAGAACCCGAAGACCACGCCGCCGATAATCATATTGTGGAAGTGCGCCACCAGAAACAGGCTGTTGTGGAACTGAAAATCAGCTGGCGGCATGCTCATGAGCACACCCGTCACGCCACCGACGGTAAACGTCGTTACGAAACCCATAAACCACAGCATGGGCGTCGCAAACCGTATACGCCCGCGCCACATCGTGAACAGCCAGTTGAAGACTTTTACTCCGGTCGGCACCGCGATTATGGCCGTCGTAATGCCGAAGAACGTGTTCACATCGGCCCCCGCGCCCATGGTAAAGAAGTGGTGCAGCCACACCGTGTAGCTCAAGATTACAATTGCCCATATCGCCCACACCATGCTGGTGTAGCCAAAGAGCCGTTTTCGCGAAAATGTCGCAACTACTTCCGAATAAATACCGAATGCCGGCAGCACCAAAATGTACACTTCGGGGTGCCCCCACGCCCAAATGAGGTTAATGTACATCATGGGGTTGCCGCCGCCGTCCGACGTAAAGAAATGCATACCGAGCGTGCGGTCCAGGCTTAGCAGACCGAGCGTTACCGTGAGGATGGGGAACGCGAATGCCACGAGCGCCATGCTGCCCAGCACGCTCCAGACGAAAATCGGCATCTTCATAAGCGTCATGCCCGGCGCGCGCATCTTCAAGATAGTAACAACGAAGTTTATGCCCGACAGCAGGCTGCCGATACCCGAAATCTGCAGCGCCCATATCCAGTAATCCACACCAGTACCAGGGCTATACTGCAGCTCACTCAAAGGCGGGTAGGCCAGCCACCCGGCAGCCGAAAAGTCGCCCAGCACCAACGAGGTATTGACCAGCACCATGCCGGCGGCAAACAGCCAGAAACTGACGGAGTTCATAAACGGAAACGCAACATCGCGGCTACCGATTTGCAGCGGTAACACTAGGTTTATAATGCCGAACATCAGACCCATGGCAGCGAAGAAAATCATGATGGTACCGTGCGCACTGAACACCTGTTGGAACAGGCTGGCGTCTATCGGCCCGCCGCCACCAGCGCCCAGGGCTTGCTGGGCGCGTATCATCGCCGCATCCGATGCGCCGCGCAGCAACATCACCAGCGCCACGACTATATACATGACACCGATTTTTTTCGGGTCGAGCGAAGTGAACCATTCGCGCCACAGGTAGCCCCATTTTTTCTTGTAGGTTATGAAGCCAACTAGTGCGAGCAGCACTAACACCATGCCGGCGGCACCGCCAATGGTAATCGGGTTGGATGGAAACGCGTCCCAACTTAGGCGACCGAGTAAGCTTGCAATGAACATTACAGGCTGCCTCCGGCCACGATTAACCGTTCACTGTTCACCATTTTCCATGCATTCACCATGAACCGTTTACCATGAAAAACGACGCCCGCACGGTGAACGGTAAATAGATAACGCACGGTGAACGGCGAAAGGTAAATGGTAAATGAACCCTGCATCACATCTCCATCCCGGCCATGTCATGCGCCATATCCGTACCAGTTTCTGTGTCTTCGTGGCTCATATACTTCATAACAATCGTATCATACAGGTCATGCTTAGCGAGCAGGTAAGTGGCGGGCTTGACGTTCTGGCTTGGTTGTACCAGCTGGTCATACGTCGCTTGGTTGAGTATGTTCGCGCTGGATTGTGCCTGTTGCACCCACGCATCATAATCATGCTGATTCATAACATTTGCCTTAAAGGTCATGCCCGCGAAACCTTCGCCGCTGATGTTCGCCGAACGCCCATCGTAGCTCCCGATTTTGTTCGCTTCTATATGCAGCTTGGTCGACATGCCGCTCATGGCATATATTTGTCCGCTGAGTTGTGGAATCCAGAAACTGTTCATCGGCGCATCGGACGTGATTTCGAGGTTCACTGGCCGGTCGACCGGCAGCGGCAAGGCGTTTACACTCGCCACACCTTCGTCGGGGTATAGAAACAGCCACTTCCAATCCAGCGAAACCACTTGAACCCGAACTGGTGCCTTAGCCGAATCCAGTGGCTTGTACGGGTCCAGCGCGTGGCTGCTGCGCCAAATGATGATACTGAGCACGATAAGGAGTAGCGCCGGCACGCCCCACCATATGACCTCGAGCTTGCGGTTGCCGTCGAGCTCCGGTTGGTATTTGCCAGGCTTTTGGTTGCGCTCGCTGTACTTCCAGGCGAACAGGCCGAGCAGTATAAACACCGGCACGACGACCAGCAGGCTCAGCAGGCTGGCGATTATCATGAGCTGCCGTTCCTTCTGCGCTATCACCCCGGCCGGGTTCAACACCGCGAAATTGTAGTGGCTCAGCCCCCACACCGACGCAGCCACAACCAACACCACCAAGAGCACAATACCCAGGATTTTCTGTTTGCTACGCATTTGCCCTCAGTATACCACTTATGGCTTCTGCGCGAGTAATCCAGATTACCTCAACCGTCATACGCTTATCGTCTCCACCCCTGTCATTCCCATGGGGGCAGGAATCCATTATTCAAATGTGCGGCTTTAGCTGCTTCAACTTCCCGCTAACTATTCGGAACAGTCTTAGTCAGAGTTATAAGTACACTCAACAGAGAAGAGTTCGTGATATTATACACACATGATTAAGAAATATTTTAAGAAGTTTCGGACACTTTCTAAACGCACCAAAATACTCATATATATTGGGCTGGTATTAGTTTTTTGTGGTGCAATCTGGTTTGGCAGAGGTTGGATACGCACCACAGGACTATCAACGTATGAAAGAATTTTTTACTATCCGTCAGTTAGTCATGCCGTAAGGCACGAATTTACACCTATTAACGAGAAGTTGCAGACGGTGGGCATCAATTTTACCATCGACAAAAAACATAGCGGCTCTACCTGCGCAAATAACTACGATGGCATAAATGCTGCTGGCGTATGCTATAAATCCAACGAATACACACCGGTCAAGTGGACGCCTGCATTAAAAAAATCCTGGCAGAAGGTAGCGCCAAGTCTATATGCATCACTGAAACACGAAGGGTGGATATCTGAAGATTGGCACGTTTCGAATGGTATTACCGAAAATGCTTTTACTCATTTCTTAGACGAACCGGCCGGTAATTTATACACGCCGTATATTTTATTATCGAAAAATTCGGGCAAAGCAGAATGTACGCTAAGCATACGTTACCAGAATGAACCTGCTGAATATTTTTTCACTCGCGAGACCGAGCCACTCGATATTAACATGTCACAGAGTTGCAGACGCTCAATTAGTTTCTTCGGCGGCTACTAACCACCATTCCCGCACAGGCAGGAAACCAAGTATTAAATTCCCGATTCCAGGGGTCGCCCCTGGAATCAAGTTCGTGCCACCTGGCTTTCGCCGACTGACCCGGCGCGCTAGACGCGCGCCGGCTTGCATCCACGACCTTATGGTCATGGTTTTAGCACGAATTATAAACCTGGGGAGGGGACTAGAAGTGTTGGCGGATGTGGTTGTAAGAGTAATCCCAATCCGCGTTGGCTTTTTTGTGCGGATTGAAGATATGGTCCGGGTCCATGACATCTTTGGCCTCGCGGAAAACCTGCAACATTTCACTACCGAACTGGTCCTTCAGCCACGGCCCGCGCACTAAGCCATCGTTGTGCTCGCCGCTCAAAGAGCCCCCGTATTGCAACACCAGCGCATTGACTTCCTTCATAGCCGGCAGCAACTTCTTGCGCTCTTTCTTTTCTTCTATCTTCATCAGCGGGATAACGTGGAAGTTGCCGTCGCCCATGTGCCCGGCAATGGTCGCAAACAGTCGGTATTTGCGAATTATCTTCTGCAGCTTCGGCAGGAATTCGGGCAAGACATGCGGCGGGACTATAAAGTCGTCGATGAACGGCGCGGTGTGCTTGTCTTTGACTTTCGAACGTAGCAGCTGGAAACTCTTGCGGCGCATCAGCCAGAATTTTTCGCTGCGGGCCTCGTTGCCGTCCTCTTCGTAGGCCGAAATGCTGTAGTGGAACTGCTTGTTTTTCAGCCCCAAGTTCTGGTGTAGCCGGTGAATCTTATCGGCAACTTCTTGTTCAGTATCACCGTTGAACTCGACCATCAGAATCAGCTTCGGGTAGCCACGCGTCACCATCAACGCCTGTGGTATAAGACTGAACATCAGCGTCGCAAACGGCCAAAGACCCATATCTTTCAGCAGAGAAGGCATGAGCCGGAAGAACAATATCATCGTTTGGTCGTCGAAACCTTCGAACGTCGCGGGTTTGGCTTCAAGCACCGTGTTTATGACATCGCCGAGGTGTTTTATGTCTTTGAGGAAGAACACCAGTAGGCCGCTGTGCTTGCGTTTTGGCGTGAGTTTGAACGTAACTTCAGTCAGCATGCCGAGCGTGCCTTCGCCACCGACTATCAGCCGGGTCAGGTCGAACACGCCGGTTTCGCGGTCCCACACGTCCCATATGCCGTAGCCCATGCTGTTTTTACTAACATGTGGCTTGGCGGCCTTTATGGCGTCGTAGTGCTTTTCGCACAGGTCGTATATGCCGCGGTACACGCCTCCTTCGAAATCTTTCTGCATCATTTTGTCATGCAGCTGCTCTTTGTTCAGCGGCTTGACGACGTACTCATAGCCGTCGGCAAACACCACACGCAACTGCTTAATCCAGTCGGCCGTCTTGCCATATTCCAGGCTCTTTTCGCCGCCCGAGTTGTTATTGACGATGCCGCCCAGGGCACACAGGTCGCGGCTGGCAGGGTAGGAGGGCATGAGCGCGTTGTGCTTCAGCGTTTCCTTTTCGAAGTCGCGGTAGTACACACCCGGCTGGGCAGTCGCTTCTTCGCTCGTGACCCGCACGATTTTGTTCATGTGCTGGGTGAACGAAAGGATGATGGACTCGTTTATGGCCCCGCCCGCCATGTCGGTGCCGGCGCTGCGGCCGGTTATAGAAAGTTTGGGATGCTTCTTTTTTTCAGCAGCGACCAGTTTTACGGCCGTCTGCACATCGGCAGTGTCTTTGGGCATGAGCACCAGTTCGGGCCGGAGTTCGAACATGCTGGCGTCGTGACTGTACAGCTCTTTGGCGCTGGCGCTGTCATCCATCTCGCCTTTAAAACCATTCTTTTTGAGTGTTGTTTTTATGTCTTCCATATTCCCCTTAAGCTTACATGACTTGCGGCCTAGGCCGCAAGTCATAGAACGTAGAACGAAGAACGGCGAACGCAGAGAGGCTCCTCCGTTCGCCGTTCTTCGTTCTACGTTCTTTTCCGAGGCGCTTGCGCAGCGCTTATGGTTTAATTTACAATGTGCGTAATATGTCAGACACAAAACAGAACATCGTTATCGTCGGCGGTGGTTTCGGCGGCGTAAAAACCGCGTTAGAGTTAGGCAAAGACGAACGTTTCCAAATAACCGTTATTAGTGACCGCCCCGACTTCTGGTATTTCCCAACCCTGTACCACACCGCCACCGGCGGCGACAGCGACCAGTCGAAAATCCCACTCAGCCGGCTCTTTCACGGCAAAAAGAACATCGACCTACTGGAAGGCAAGCTGCAGACCGTCGACAAAGTCGCCAAGACCGTCACTATAACCGTCGGCGGCAAAAAGCGCGAGCTCGCCTACGACAAGCTGGTGTTGGCGCTCGGCGTCGTCACGAACTACTTCGGCATCCCGGGCCTGCCGGAGTTCAGCTTCGGCATCAAGTCCGTAGAAGAAGCTGAACGGCTCAAGAAACACCTGCACCAGCAGCTCCTCGACGAAAACAAGCCCGACCTCAACTACGTCGTAGTCGGCGGCGGCCCAACCGGCATAGAACTCGCCGGCGCACTGCCCGCCTACTTGCGCGGCGTTATGAAAAAGCACGGCATAGAGCGCCGGGCAATCCATGTCGACCTGGTCGAAAACGCCCCGCACCTCATGCCGCGGCTTCCAAAGCACATCGGACGCGCCATCGAGCGCCGTCTGCGCCGCCTCGGTGTCAAACTCTACCTCGGCAAAGCGGTGCAGGGGCAGACCGCCGAGGAACTGACCGTTTCCGGCAAACCCATCCGCAGCCACACCGTCATCTGGACCGCCGGGATGGCCAACAGCCCGTTTTTCGGCCCCGACAGCGGCTTTGAACTCAGTGGCCGCCACAAAGTAGTCGTCGATGAATTTCTGCGCGCCGGCAAAGACGTCTTCGTTATCGGCGACAACGCCGAAACACCGTTCAGCGGCATGGCGCAGACCGCTGTGTACGACGGCGAATTCATCGCCCACAACTTCGTCAAGGAGCTCGACGGCGAGCCCAAGCTGGCCTACCGGCCAAAACAGCCCGTCTACGTCACGCCGGCCGGTCATGGCTGGGCATCGGTGCAATGGGGCAAGGCCAAGTTCGACGGCCGCCTGGGCTGGTTCCTGCGCGAAGCCGCCGACTTTGTCGCCTTTACCGACATCGAACCGATTCCCGACGCTGCACTGCAGTGGGGCCACGGCATGGAACACGAAGACCTCTGCCCGACCTGCGGCGCCCTAGCGTAACCCGAAAAGCAGAATGTAGAAGGAAGAATGACGAATGCAGAGCATCCGCCCCCAGCGGATGTTATCAAACCGTGGCCCGTCAGGGCCACTCAGCTATCTGCCGACCATTCGCAGTGAACCTGGCTCGGCTGTTCGTGCAAACGACAACTTCTCCAAACGAAGTGAGGAGCCGAGGAGCTGTCTGAGCGACTCCTCGGAGCGAGTTCTCCGCAGGGTTGTCGGCTTGCACAACTGCCGACCACGAGAACGGAGCTGGTCGGAGAGTTTTGGACACTTTTGCGATTCAAAAGTGTCATGGTGTTTTAGGGAAAAAATGGATTCCCGCCTACGCGGGAATGACAACACGGGGGGGATAGATCCGCCGCGGCGGGTGACTATGCAGGAAATACAAAACCCCGAACACTGTTCGGGGTTTTGTGAAAATCAGAAGGAATGGGTTAACGGCGAGCACGGGCGAAGGCGAACTCGGCAGCAGCCGTACCAGCCACAACAGCGCCAGCCGCCAGAGCAGCAATGACACCAGTGTTCGTACCGGTATTCGGCAACGTCTGGGCAGGAGCCGCTACAGTGACTTCAGGAGCAGGCGTGGCAGGAGTCTGAGCTTCGGGGGTCGGGACTACTGGAGTAACCGGCACCTCACAGCTATCGGCAGTCTTGCTTAGCACCTTACCGGAGATGTACTGCACACCGTGGCCAGCGGCCGTCACCGTAGTGATTTCCGGACCGTAGTACAGGTCTATCTGCATGTTTTTGCAGGCCTCGGGAGTCGCGACGTTCAGCGTAGTCTTACCGTTCGTACCAGCCTTGAGCACAGTCGTTTCCGTCTTGAAGAGCTGCTGCGGGTACGAAGTCGGGCCGCCGAAACCGGTGCCGTCGTAGTTATCGGGCATAGTGTACGAACTGAAGTACAGCTTCGTGTCAGCACAGAGCAGCTTGTCATTGACCGTCTTGACCGTCACGTTGCTGTTCGAATTCCACGTGACTGACAGGTTGCTGCGCTTAGTGCCATCGACGCAAGCAGTATTGGTAGCGACCGTATCGGCCGAAACGACTGCGGTAGCGCTTATGGCCATGGCGACACCTATAAGAGTGGTCGCTACAGCTTTAGAAATAAACGATTTCATATGGGATAAACCTCACCTTATGTTACTACTCTACATTATACAGCGCTTTTGCTTATTTGTCAAGTAGTTACTTTATTATACTTCTTATGGCTAGCATTGTCTGGGAAATAGCAGGTAAAACTACAGACCAAGGCACCAGGCAAAGGCATAGAATAAACTCAGAAAAAAAGGGGGGACCGATGCTGACAAATGACACGCTGGCCGATGCATTCGGACGCATACAAGAAGTAGTGCACGAGACAGTGGATGGGCTTACCGAAAGGCAGCTCGCCTTCCGTCCCGCCACAGAAGCCAATTCCATTGCTTGGCTGGTCTGGCACCTAGCAAGAGTACAGGACGACCATATCGCCGGGCTGGCCGGCCATGAACAGATATACATCGCCGACGCCTGGACAGAGGCGTTCGGATTCCCCTTTGCTATAGGGGCAACCGGCTATGGCCACACCTCCGACGAAGTCGCCACCGTACGCGCCGAAGCCGTCCTGCTGCTGGGCTACTACGATGCTGTGCACAGCAAAACGCTGGGCTACCTCCATACACTGACCGGCAAAGACTACGGACGAGCGGTCGACAAACGATGGAACCCGCCCGTCACGCTCGGCGTCCGCCTGGTCAGCATCCTGAGCGATGACCTGCAGCACGCCGGCCAGGCCGCCTACGTCCGCGGCCTGCTTCCGTCGTAAAATTACTCTAAGCCGTGAGGTTCTGTATAGCTCCGGAGTGCCTCCAACGGTAGCTCGTCGCGCACTTCTGGTGGTACCTCGGCGCAGCACTGCGTGAATCCGCCTGTTTCGTCCGCTCCAGATTGCGGGCCGGTGCCGGGGCTTGTCAATAGTATGCCCTGCAGGACAAGTGCCGCTTCGCGGCGGCGAGCAATAACAGGGGTGGCCGAACTCAGAACATCACGAACTTCAACGCCCGCCCTACGGGTCTCGGCATACATGGGGGCAAGGACCTCTGGAGGAACACCAGCGCGCATGAACATCGCGGCCAGAAAATCCACAGCGGTCACGGCAGCATCTATCTGCGCTGGGGTCACTTCGGCCGAGGGTCCGCTCAGACGAGCGGTCCTGCGGAGCGCCTCGGTGCACCACTCGGCTGCCGGACAATCTGAACACGCGGTTAGTATCTCGTTCTGAACACTCATCCCACACATTTTACAACATAATGCCATCTTACGCATATAACCCCCCTTCGATACGCTGCGCAAGCGCAAGCAATTTTGTTTGCCGGACAGGGGTGGTATGCTGGCGATACAATGAAGTTGCAGGATAGGAAAGATAGCGATAAACCACGCGAAAAGCTGGCGGCCAAAGGGCCGGCGGCGCTCAGCGACTTGGAGCTGATAATGGCGCAAATCGGCAGCGGCAACGCCCAGGCGGATGTCACGAAAATCTCGCGCGATGTGCGCAAGTTGCTGGCAGAGAAGGGCAGCGAGCTTACCTACAAAGACCTGCTGAGCGTCAAAAGCCTCGGCCCGGCCAAAGCTACGCAGTTCATGGCGGCGTTTGAGCTGTGGCGGCGGCAGTTCGAGGTCAGTGAACGGCCTATCATCGACTCCACCGAAAAAGCCGTGGAGCTGCTGCAAGACATCCGCGACAAAAAGCAGGAATATTTTGTCTGCCTTTGCTTAGACGGCGCCAACCGGCTCATCGCCAAGCGCATCATAACCATCGGCACCTTAACCGGCTCGCTCGTGCACCCGCGCGAGGTCTTCGCCGATGCCATCACCGACCGCGCCGCCAGCGTCATCGTTGCCCACAACCACCCCAGCGGCAGCCTGAACCCCTCCGCCGCCGACCTGGCCGTCACGCAGCGCCTTCGCGACGCCGCCGAACTCCTCGGCCTCACCCTCCTTGACCACCTCATTGTGACCTCAAAATCCCACGCAATTATAGTCAAAAACTGTTAATTTTACCTAGAATCGGCACAAATTAACGCCAAATCTACAGAAATACGTAAATCTTGCCCGTTCCGCAAGCTAGCGGAAGAAGCGCTGGACGCGCAGGAAGTCTTTGTGCAGCGTTACGCTGTCGGTGGCGGTCTGGGTTATGAACCCGTCTTTGCGCGGGCGTAGTATGTCGCGCACCACTCTTATCAGCAGCCAGTAGGCGGGCGTGCCAACCACTTCGGCCACGCGCTGCAGCTTGTCGACAAAGCCTTTCACTATCACGCGCTGGTCGCGGTCCATTGGCGGCCGGAAGGCACGTACGACCATGTGCGCTACCACCAGTAGGCACACGCCGAAAATCATGACGAACCACAGGGGGACGGCCAGCACCAGCCACCAGGCGCTGAAATGTACCAGCCACACCAGCACCAGCGTCACGCCTACCGCTCCCATGCCAAAAGGAAACCACAGCGCCCGTTCGTAGCGCCCTGCAAACTCACACCCCACCGCCCGCACCGTCAGAACAAATGGTCTCATGCTTCCAGTATACCGGACTACCTTCCGCCGCGATTCTAGCGCAGCCCCGACAAAAGTGATATGGTAGGTTTATGATAGAGATTTTCCGAGGTGAAGTCATCACCCCCGACACACAACCATACAAGACCGCCAAGCCAGGAGAACACGCATTCATAAGACACGAATTGCTTGGCAACACGCACTTCGTGGGCGTTTATTGCAACGAAGAAGACGATGGTGGGGTAATCCGTAGTTTTCCGTTCCCGAACAGTAGCGGCCCCAGCGACGATGCCCAGGAAATGCTAGAAAGGCACTTTGCGGTTGCGCTGGATCTAGACACTGTCAGCCCGGGACGCCCGTGCGAGCTAAGGCTGAGCTATGGAACCGGTGAACTCGGCAGGCTTGTCACCTATGTCGCAGTCCACGCTCCCGATGGACATCCGCAATCTATCTCCGAGTAACCGTGCTATACTGGCAATAATCTGTACTAAGGGGGGTAAAGTGCCAAAAGAAACAGCACCGGACGGCACGCCACAACGAGAGCGTCTTGGCCTACATGACCACCTCCGCGATGTAGGCTACGCAGCACTGCGGTTCTTTGCAGGCAGCAGTAGCCCGCAGGCTATACCCGAGCTACGGCATCTCCAAGCCTTAGACGAGCTAGACGCCACCGGCATCGAACGCATAGAAACCTTCCTCGAGAACTCCGCTGGCAAGTAGCCCCACCGTTCCAAAACAGATACAAAGGTGGTATAAATAAGTTATGAGTATGTGGAAACTAGCATTGCGCTACGCGCCGCTGGCGCTGAAATGGTACGGCAAGCACAAGGGCGATTTTAAGCTGCCTAAAAACGGCTTTGGGCTAGTGCAGCCGAGCGACGAAGCCGCGAACTGGGAATCGCTCGCCAACCATTTGCAAACAAGAGTCCAGAAACGAACTTCCGAACTCAGCCGTCTGAACACCAAAATCGGCCTGCTAGTAGTCGCCATAGCCCTGGCGCTGCAGCCGCTCATAACTACTCGGTTCGACCGCAGCATTGTAGCTTACATCGCGGCCATCTCCCTCGGCGCATCGCTGTTGCTTGCGCTCTGGGCGCTGTACCTAAACAAAGCCCCTAGCGCGCCCGAGCCAGAAGAAATTGTCTCGCGCCTAACCGAACGCCCCGACATGTCGAAGCTGGAGTTCCAAAAATGGCTCGCCAAACGCTACGCTGCAGCCAACGCCCAGTTCGACGCCGTCTACACCAAAACCGACGAAAAAATCCGCCTCAGCATCATCCTCCTCTTCATCTCCTTCGCCGCCATCCTCGCCGCTAAACTCACTTCGTAACCACAAAAACTCGACACCATCCACGGAGAGAGAAGAAGACATAGACTACACCATCTCCATCATCCGCCAATCCCGCCAAAAATTCTTTAAATAACCCTATTTTGAGTCATTTATGACCAAATATTCGCATTTAAACATAAGGATAATTTACTAGAATTTATGACAAACAAATTCTAAAAAAGCATAAAAAATTGGAATTTGTATGTAATAAGTTCCGTGCTAAACTGTGTGTATGAATGCAGGAACATATAATGACAACGGCCAGTATAAGACGTTTCAGCCCCGTTTGCTCGCTGACGATATAGAGCTTTCAGATAAGGAAATTGCCGTGCTCCATGGCGACGCTATGCGTTATCTTGGCGAGCTTAACGCCTATTCACAGCTCGTGCCAAACATTGACTACTTCATCCGCATGCACATTGCCAAAGAGGCGACTACATCCAGCAAAATTGAGGGCACCAACACCAACCTGGCAGACCTTTTACAAGATGACGAAGACTCACGCAGCGAACTCAATACCGAGCAGCGCGATGATCTTGAGGAAGTACAAAACTACATAAAAGCTATCAACCAAGCTATTGAATCACTCCACACACTGCCGCTTGCAAATCGTCTGATATGCGAAACTCATCGAGTACTATTGTCCGGTGTACGTGGCTTTACCAGAGCACCAGGCGAAGTTCGCCGTACGCAAAACTGGATTGGTGGCGGAGGTGATATCAAGTCAGCCGTTTTCGTACCACCATCACCCGAAACACTACCAGATTTGCTCGCAAACCTAGAAAGCTACTGGCACAACACTGCCACTACACCTTCGCTCATTAAGAGTGCATTGATTCACTATCAGTTTGAGACTATACATCCATTTCTCGACGGCAATGGACGTATGGGCCGCCTCATGATTGGCCTGCAGCTTATCGATGCGCAGATTCTCGCTAAGCCAGCTCTTTACATTTCCGATTACTTCGAGCGTCACCGCGCCGACTACTACGATGCACTGGAGCGAGTACGTCACACAGGTGATTACAATCACTGGGTACGGTTTTTCCTGGGGGCGGTTGTCGATGTCGCCCAGGACGCCAAGAATACCCTACAAGCTATTGTGAGCCTCGATCGGGAATATACCGAGCGCATCGGGCAAAGTCCACTTAGCCGCACACGCCAAAATAATGCGCGCGAACTGCTTACTATGCTCTATGGCCAGCCAATCGTATCGATCCGCCAAGTAGAAGATATGACTGGTCATTCGTTCCAAACATCAAGCGATCTGGTGAAAAAGCTTGAAGAGATGGGCATACTACGCGAAATCACCCATGCCGGTAAAAACCGTCGATACGTACTAACCGAATATTTTAACCTATTCAACAACCCGAAGGAGCGAAACAATGAATAAAACCACCAACCAAACCGAATCACTCGTGTGGTCGCTTGCGGACCTACTTCGTGGGAGCTGGAAACAGCATGAATACCAAGATGTCATCCTGCCTTTAGTACTCCTTAAGCGCATCGATACTATGCTCGAGCCGACCCGCGCCGAAGTTCGTCGCAAATACAATCAGTTCAATGGCAAGACTGATGTCGGCCCTATTTTAAAAGCAACTACTAGGCTCGACTTTTATAACGTCTCCGGATTCGATTTTGCCACGCTGCTCGACCAGCCATCACACATCGCCAAGAACTTTCAAGGTTATATCAACGGCTACAGTGACAATATACAGGAAATCGTTGCCAAGTTTGACTTTACCAAACAGCTCGAACGACTAGAGGGTGGCAATATACTGTACGAGATGATAAAACAGCTCAACAAAGTTGATCTGAGCCCAGAGGCAATCGACAACCACCAGATGGGAACTATATTTGAAAACCTTCTTCGCCGCTTTTCGGAACAGTCTAACGAAACAGCCGGAGAACACTACACGCCCCGCGACGTTGTAAGTCTACTTGCAGAGTTAATCGTCGAGCCAGACAAACAGACGCTTAAGCGTCCGCACATTGGTATTCGCGTATATGACCCTGCGGCCGGTACGGCCGGTATTTTGTCGGTCGTCAAAGAAACCATCATCGATAAGATTAATCCTAAAGCCGATGTCTACCTTTATGGCCAAGAGCTCAACCCACAGACATACGCTATCGCTAAGGCGGATATGCTTATAAAAGGTGAAAATTCAGACAACATTCGCGGCGGAGACAAAGATGCGTCCAAAGCCAGCACACTTAGTAACGACCAATTTTACGCCGAATCGTTTGACTACATCGCAGCAAACCCACCTTACGGCGTCGACTGGAAAAAAGACAAATCAGCGGTAGAAAAAGAAGCCGAGCGCGGCTACGCAGGGCGCTTTGGCGCAGGCACGCCACGTATTAGCGATGGTCAATTACTTTTCTTGCAACACATGGTTAGTAAAATGCGTCCGGCCGTTGATGGTGGTTCTCGTATAGGCATCGTCCTTAATGGCTCACCACTCTTTACCGGCGGTGCAGGTAGTGGCGAAAGCGAGATTCGTCGCTGGCTACTCGAAAAAGATCTAGTTGAAACAATTGTTGCACTACCGGACCAGCTGTTTTACAACACGGGTATTAGTACGTATATCTGGGTATTGAGCAACCGCAAGCCGACTGAGCGCAAACACAAAGTCCAGCTTATCGACGCTCGTCAACAATTTACCAAACGTCGTAAAAGTCTGGGTAATAAGCGTAAAGACGTAAGTGAAGACAACGCTCAACAAATCCTTGATTGGTATACAGAATTCAAAGAGACCAAACATGTCAAAATCTTTGACACACGTGAGTTTGGCTACCGTCAGGTGACCATTGAGCGTCCATTACAGCTTGCCTTTCAGGTAACGCCCGAGCGTATCGAACTGCTTCGTCAGCATAAGCTATTCGAGGTCGGCAAGAAAAAACCAACATACGACATCTATCAGATTGATGCGATTTTTGCCGGGCTGCAAAAACTCACTGAACTGCCTCCTTATACTAATCGTGAAGACTTCGCAGAAATGATGAAGATTACGCTTGCAGATAAAAGTGCACCGTTTGATACCAAGCTGCAGAAGATTCTTCTACAAACCATGTCCGAGCAAAACGATACTGCCGATGTGATTACCGACAGCAAAGGGAATCCAGAGCCAGATAGTAGCATGCGTGAAACCGAAAACGTGCCACTCGGCGAGAGTGTGCAGACATACTTTGAGCGTGAAGTAGCGCCATACGTGCCGAACGCTTGGATCAATACCAAAGTAACTGATCATAAAGACGGCGAGATTGGAAAAATTGGATACGAGATTCCATTTACTCGCTATTTCTACAAATACAAACCACCGCGTGACCTGAAAGAAATCGAAGCAGACATCCAACAAACAGAACAAGAGCTGGCAAGATTACTAAAGGAATTGACCATATGATAATGGAGCAGTACAGGCTAAGATCGGTAATTGATCGTGTGGTCGATTATCGCGGTGTGACACCGACCAAGCTTGGCTTTGAATGGAACGAAGGTAAAAGTGGAATCCCAGCGGTGTCCGCACTAAACATCAAAAGCAATCAACTCGTGAAGCGCGATGAGATGAACTATATATCTGATGCCCTATATGCCGCGTGGATGAGACAAGAGGTTATACCCGGTGACTTATTGTTAACCTCAGAAGCTCCTTTAGGTGAAATGTACATTGTGCAAGACGGCGATAAGCTTTGTCTCAGTCAGCGTGTATTTGGATTACGCACAAAAAAAGATGTCGTTGACCCAAAGTTTTTATATTACAGCCTGTGCTCCGAACAAGGTCAGTATCGCCTTTATCGCCGTTCAAGCGGCAGTACAGCAAAAGGTATCCGTGCGACTGAGCTCATGCAAGTTGAGATTAGCCTGCCGGAGCTAGCGGAACAAAAAAACCTCTCTCGTTTTCTAGATGACAAGACAAACACCATCGACAAAATGATAGCCGCCAAAAACCACACACATACACAGCTATCAGAGCTCCGTCAGGCGATTATTACAAGTGCCATTCTTGGTCGTGGAGGCGCAATCATGAGCCTCCGAGATACAAATATCCCATGGATAGGTAAAATTCCAGCGCACTGGCAAGTTGAAAAGATCAAGGGTTTGGCCGATATCGTGCTCGGAAAGATGCTACAAAGCACAGAGAAGGAAGGGTATCTACTCAAACCGTATTTGCGTGCACAAAATATTCGTTGGGAAAACGTTGACGTATCCGATGTGAATGAAATGTGGTTCTCGCCAAATGAAATCTCCCGATATCGACTGAAGAAGGATGACATACTTGTCAGTGAAGGCGGTGAAGTGGGGCGTGCTGCTATGTGGCGTGATGATTTAGCTGAGTGTTACATTCAAAATTCGGTTAACCGTCTACGTGTAAAGAAGGAAAAAATTCTACCAGAGTACTTACTGTACGTACTTGAAAGTTACGGGCAGGCAAAGGTGTTTGAAAACACGGTCAACCGTGTAAGTATCGCGCACCTTACTAGGGAGAAATTGAAAGAATATGCGATTCCGTTACCACCGCTTGAAGAGCAACGCGAGATTGTCGATAACATACAACGCCGCTTGCGTAAAATTGACGATGCCGATGCAACCCTACAGAATTCCATCAACCAACTCGAAGAATACCTATCATCCCTAATATCAAACGTGGTAGGCGGAAAGGTTAAAGTGTGAACGATTTTATAAGAAATCATGACTTACTCCGTGAAGACTATCGTCTCGATGGACTCATTAAGTTCGACTATACTGACATAGCTAAAAGACTTAGTTCGTATAACAGAAGTGGCATTGTGGCTGTAGTTGGTCCGTATGGTACCGGGAAAAGTACTGCGCTAAACGCAGCCAGAGAGACCGCTCCAGATGCGCAATGGCTTCAGTTTGACGCATGGCGATACCCTGAGCGAAAGGGTCTCTGGGATGGTCTTGTGATTGAAGCTGCTAAGCAGCTCGGCCAGGACAAAAAAGCTTTGCGCAAACTGGATGGCCATAAGTCAGTACTCGGAAGATGGGGAACACCCGTAGCAGAGATATTCTCACAAGTTGCAGATTTTATACCCAAAGACGCTTTCGCATGGGTTGGCGCCTCGACAAAAGGAGGGGCATCCGTATCAAAAGTTGGGGAGAAAGTAGCTGGCATATTTGAAAAAAGCCCGGCAAAGCGTTCATATGAGCTCGAACGAATCTTCTCCGATGTATTACTGGCCGTTAAGAAAAATACTATTTACATTATTGTCGAAGACGTTGACCGATCGGGCTCGGATGGTATCAATTTTCTTGAAACACTTAGTTTTTTTCTTGCCAATACTAAGGAGCTGCGGGAGAAGAAAATAGTTACTATTGCCCTGATTAGCAAAGATAGTTATGAGGAGAATCTGGAATCATACCTAAAATGCGTGGATTATTTTGAGTTCTTTGAGCCAAGAATCAACGATATAGGCAATTTCATGTCTGAAGTTTTTGCGGACGAAGCGTTTCCCGTGAATGATGACAGGCACCGTAATTCGCACCAATTGACGAAAGACTTTTTGGAGGGTTTGTTCAGGGAGTTTCCGAACGATATGACACCCAGAAAACTAAAGCTTATCCTACGCCAAGCCTCAAACACATATAAGCTTCAACGGATTGATAAGCATAATCCGGATTGGCGAGTAACCTTATGCTTACAGGCGTCAAAATATCTACCAGATGATTCTAGTTCGCTTTCAGTGGTACCCCATCCCCCAAGTTGCTTCGAGGAGTTCAAAGAGTCTGGAGTCATATCAGGCTCGTCACTTTTTGGTATCTATTTGAACACACTTGCTTTACCCGGAAGATTTGCAGAATTATACAAGAACCAATTCAACGAAAACACAAACAGTTATAGCAAACGGCTGATCGAAGGATATCACAGCTTTAATGTGGTGAGTGACGACAGAGACGATAGTCAAGAACGGTCTGTCTGGATATTTAATGACACCTTCAGAGACCGGGGGCCAGAAGGTTATATACCGGAATTTTATATGGAGTATTAGGTTGTGAATTACAAAGAAATAGCATTTGAAGATTTTATAGAACAGAAGCTGACAGAATTGCATGGCTATCGCAAGCGCAATGCACGGACAGATTATGATAAGAAGCTGGCCATGGATAGTGCAATGGTGCTGGAGTTTTTGCGTAAGTCGCAAACAGATAGACTACAGAAACATGTAGAACGTTTTGGGGAGGATGCTGAGCCGAAGTTGCTGACACGACTCGACGACGAGATTAGCTCGCGCGGTTTGCTGGATGTATTGCGCAACGGCTTCGAAGATCGTGGTACCAAGTTTGATATAGCATACTTTCAGTCGGATGCGTCATTCAATGCTGAAATTGAGCGACTGTATGAATCAAATATTCTAAGCGTTATGCGCCAGCTGAGATACAGCGAGAAAAACGAGAACTCCATAGACATGGTGCTGTTCGTGAATGGTTTGCCGATCTTTACGATTGAGCTCAAGAACCAGATGAGCGGGCAGAATGTACAGAACTCGATTGCACAGTACAAAAGCGACCGCGACCCCAAAGAAAAATTACTTAGCAACACACGCAGTCTTGTTCATTTTGCCATTGATACCGATTTGGTATATATGACCACTAGGTTAGCGCGTCATCGCACGTTCTTTTTACCGTTTAACCGTGGTAATCACGATGGGGCAGGCAATCCAGTCAACCCAGACGGCCACCGCACAAGCTATATGTGGGAAGATGTCTGGACGCGTGAAAGTGTAATGGAAATTATCGGCAAATTCATGACTACTGCCACTAGCGAAACGGAAAATCGCTACGGCAAAACTGTCATAGAAAAAACCTACATATTTCCACGCTATCACCAGCGTGATGCCGTGCGTAAACTAGTCGCTAGTAGTCGTGTGCGCGGAGCTGGGAGTAACTACCTCATACAACACAGTGCCGGTAGCGGTAAAAGCAATACCATTGCCTGGACGGCGCACCGCCTGAGCGAACTGTACGATGAATCCGGCGAGCAAAAGGTCTTCGATAGCGTCATCGTCATCACCGACCGCCGTGCGCTCGACAAGCAGCTACGCGAGACGGTGGAGCAATTTGCACAAGTTCGTGGTGTGGTTAAGAAGATTGAAGAGGGAAGCAAGCAGCTTCGCGAAGCGCTCGAAAGTGGCGAAAAGATCATCACTACCACACTACAAAAATTCCCGTTTATTCTAGAAGAAATTGGTGAGCTACCTGGCAAGAAGTTCGCGCTCATCATCGACGAAGCACACTCGTCGCAAAGCGGTGAAGCATCAAAGGCTGTACGCAAAGCGCTGAAAGCCAACAGTCTTGATGAAGCAGCACAAGAAGACGACGATAGTCGCGAGCCAGACGGTGAGGATATCGTCAATAAACTGGCGGCCGCTGACCAAAAAGCTCGTTTGGGCCGGTCGAGCAGCCTCAGTATTTTTGCGTTCACGGCAACTCCAAAAAACAAGACATTGGAAGTATTCGGCGAAAAACAGGCAGACGGTAGCCATGTACCGTTTAGCTTGTACACTATGCGCCAAGCAACAGAAGAAGGGTTTATTTTAGATGTGCTACAAAACTACACGACGTATCGTAGCTACTTTGAACTCGTAAAAACATGGCAGCAAGATGACAAGGAGTACGAAAAAAAGAAGGCTCAGCGCCTACTCTTTGGATACGTCGAAAAGCACGAACATGCAATCAAGCTAAAAACACAAACAATGGCCGAGCATTTCCATGCGCATATCGAACATTTAATCGGTGGGCATGCGAAAGCGATGGTAGTCACAAAGTCGCGTTTACACGCAGTGCGCTACAAGCAAGCCTTTGACCTATATTTGCGTGAAGCAGGGCTGAACTACCGTTCAGTCGTAGCCTTTTCTGGCACCGTGATCGATAACGGGAGAGAGTATACCGAATCTAGTATGAACGGCTTTGCCGAAAAACAAACGGTATACGAATTCGCCAAGCCTGAAAGTAAGTTCCTAATCGTAGCCAGCAAATACCAAACTGGCTTCGATCAGCCATTGCTAGCCTGTATGTACGTCGACAAAAAACTTGGTGGCGTGAACGCTGTACAGACTCTCAGCCGTCTGAATCGTATGGCGACGGACAAGGATGAGACGTTCGTGCTTGATTTCGTTAACGAGACCGACGATATTATTGATTCGTTCCAGCCTTACTATATGACGACCGTATTATCTGAAGGAACCGATCAAAATTTGCTCTACGACCTAAAGCGAGACATCATGGCCTTCAAGGCGTTTTCGAATGAAGAAGTGGAAGGCTTTGCGAGTGAATATTTCCTCGGTGCAACACACGACAAGTTAAACCGTTCGCTGGATGCTGTCGTAGATCGCGTACAGGAACACATGCCAGAGGAGGCAAAGGAATTTAAGAGCAAGATTAATGACTATATCAAACGCTATGGGTTCGTATCGCAAATATTGTTATTCGAAGATACATTCTTTGAAAAACTATATGTATTCCTAAAATTCCTCAAGCGTAAATTACCTATCGAGAAAGATGAATTACCGATAGAAATTCTTAAGCAGGTAAACGTAAGCTCACTAAAGATCGTAAACAAAGGTACAGTGAATATTAGTTTAGTAAATGAACCTGGATTACTTGATCCACTTGGCGGAGCATCTGAAACAGGAATCGATATACCAGAAATGGATTTACTCTCACGCATCGTAAAGGATGTAAATGAGAAGTATGGCACAAACTTTACGGACGAAGATCGAATCATTGCGGACAAATTACGCCAAAAACTTGCAGCAGACGAAAATCTTGAGGGCTCAATCAATAGTAATGCGCGTGACATCGCAAAAGTAAAGTTTGACGAATTGTTCGAAAAAGAACTAGTAGAGATGGTGAATAACCATTTCGATTTTTACCAGAAGGTGAACGATGACCAAGATACAAGGTCATATCTAAAAGACCGGATATTCGACCTTGTGTACAGAAAGGTAAAGAAATAATCTTATGAAGACAGTTAAAGTATCAATCCAGGATGAAAATACCCTTGTATTACAAGAGGGTGCACAAAAAGGCGACTTAATCGATCTTACGTCTCTGCATGAGACCGACATTGATAAAACGACCATTACTAGTGTGGTACATTCCATAAAAAACGACGCTTTCAATATCGAGCTGGAAAAAGCAGCGGCGGCTATCGCACGCGAAAAGGATCTTGAGATTCAGCTCAAGGAACGTCAACTGCTCGAACGTGTAGCCGCACTGGAGCAGGAAAAGGAAGCTGCAGTTAAATTGACCGAGGCAAATACAAAGAATGCACTGCAAGAAGATGTGGCCAAAAAGGAGACTGAACTTGCTGAGCTAAAAGCCCGGCGTGATGCGGCAGTAAATGAGCTTAAAGCCGAAAAAGATACTGAAATCGCCGAGCTCAAGGCCGAGAAGGAAGCCAAGCTGGCAGAACTGCGTGCCGAAAAAGAAGCGCAACTCGCCAAGCTCGAAGCAGACAAACAGGCCGAGGCCATTCGACTGCAAACCGAGAAACAGACCGAAGTCGCTAGCTTACTGGCCAAAATCGAGTCTGCTGAAACAGAAAAAAAGCTTGCCCTGACCGAAGCCGTGACTAAGGTAGAAAAAGAACGCGACGAGCTTGCCGTAAAACTAAATGGCAAAGAAGCTGAACTGAAAGTGTCGGAAGCAACACTGAAAGACCGGTACGAAACGCAGATTAAGGACCGCGACGACACGATTGAGCGGCTTCGCGATATGAAGTCCAAACTATCTGTTAAACTGGTTGGCGAAAACCTAGAGCAGCACTGCCAGAACGAATTCAACGGCGTACGGACAACCCTGTTCCCTTATGCTTATTTCGAAAAAGATAACGAAGCCGTAAAAGAAGCCGATGAGGTAAAGGGCACCAAGGGCGATTACGTCTACCGAGATTACGACACACAGGGCGGCACCGAAATCATATCCATAATGTTCGAGATGAAAGACGAGCAAGACGTTTCTGTGAACAAGCGGACGAACGAAAGCCACTTAGAAAAACTTGACAAGGACCGTAAGAAAAAAGGCTTAGAATATGCAGTGTTGGTCAGTCTACTGGAGGCTGATAACGAATTCTACAACCGCGGAATCGTCGATATGTCTTACAAACACGAAAAGATGTATGTCATACGGCCCCAATTCTTTTTGCCGCTGATATCGCTTTTGAAAGGCGCGAACCTCAAATCTGCCGAAGCCAAGCGGCAGCTTATGATGATGCAAAGTCAGAATGTCGATGTAACGAATTTCGAAGAACAATTGAACGACTTTCGTAATGCGTTTGGGCGTAACTACCGCCTAGCAACCGAAAGGTTTGGAGACGCTATTAAACATATCGATAATTCAATCGCACAGTTACAAAAGACAAAAGAGAATCTACTCTCATCAGAGAATAATTTGCGCCTCGCCAACGACAAAGCAGAAGACCTGACGGTAAAAAAGCTCACCCGCGGTAACCCCACCATGGCCGCCAAGTTCGCCGAGCTAAGCGATATTGACGAGTTGAAATAGTAATGTCGAAGTGAAGTTGACTACTGTTCTGAAGGAGGCTGCGGGGAAGTAAGCGGAATTAGCTCGCCATCTTGATAGAAGACATTCCCGCCAGCCACTGGCGGCTCAACATAAAACCACTGCTCCCCAAGCTTTTTAAGGCCCATTTCTTGAGTATACAAAACCATGCCTTTGTCGGTTAAGGCAAACAATTTATCGTCTCCCCAAGCTATCTGCGCTATCTTGGGTATCAATCTTTTTCTCGTTGCATCCGGTTCTGTAACCTCGGCATCTGGTTCACGTTCTGTCATAGGCATGAATTATATACCCTTGTTTATTTTTTCAAAGCAGTAGCGCGTCATAGCTACTCTTAGTTTTGAGATGGTCAATAAAAGTGTTTCTTACATCGCTGCTTCTTGTTTATAGTGCTAGCGACTATACTTATAGCTATGATAGCGGAGGGGAGCGTAACGGCGAAGCCATTTGTAAAATGGGCGGGCGGCAAAGGCCGCCTGGTGCCACAGCTCAAGCAGCTGCTGCCCGAAAAGTTCGGAGTGTACTACGAACCATTTGTCGGAGGTGGCGCTTTGTTTTTTGGGCTGGCCGACTTGCACCGAGCGTACCTAAACGACATTAACGAGGTGCTTATAAGCGCTTACCGCGAGCTGCAGTCGAACGTCGATGGTATTGTGGCAGCTCTGCAGAAGCTCGAAACCCAGTACCTGGTGCTCGGCGACGAGGAACGCCAAGCTTTCTACTACGACCGCCGGACAGAGTACAACGCCGAACAGCTGGGACTGCGCAAAACCATTTTGCTGCTGTTTTTAAACCGCACGTGCTTTAATGGCTTGTACCGCGAAAACAGCAAAGGCGAGTTTAACGTGCCGTTTGGCCGCTACAAAAACCCCAGCATATGCAACGAACCGAACTTGCGTGCCATCGCCGACCGCCTGCAATACGCCGTTATAACCGCCGCGTCGTACAAAGACGCCGTAGCCAGCGCCAAAAAGGGCGATTTCATTTACCTAGACCCACCGTACCAACCGCTCAGCCAAACGTCGTTTACGGCCTACCACCAAGATGGTTTTACGGCCGCCGACCAAGCCGAGCTGCGCGACCTGTTCGTCGAACTCGACAAGCGCGGCTGCTTCGTTATGCTCAGCAATTCATCTGCCGAGCTGGTACACAAACTGTACAGTGGCTACCGCATAGAAACGGTGCTGGCCGCCCGCAGCATAAACAGCAAAGCCAGCGCCCGCGGCAAGGTCAAAGAACTGGTCGTTATGAACTACTAGCTAAACCACCACAACGCAGGCGCTGCTGGGTCGTACTTTTTGTGGTTTTGGTCGCTTTGAGATGTATAGCCAACATTTGGCGGTTGGCCGCGCGACAGGCTTATAAGCAAGTTGTCTATGTCGCGGTCGGTGCATATAATTTGCCGCACCCACCCCTGGTAAAACAGCGTGCGCGGGTTGTAGCGGCTTTCTTTGGCGTAGCCGTGGGCTTGCTCTATTATGAACAACTGCGAGAGATAGAGGGTTATCACCAGCGGCTGCAAAAAGTGCTCGAAACTGTTTTCCGGAAACCGGCCGGCAACCTCACTTGGGTCTTCGCCAGCAAAAATCGCTTCCATAGCTTCGGCCAGCTGGCGTTTGAGGGCCGGCGTGCTGCGCACTCGCAGATAGAGGTCTATCATTACCCGCAGGTGGTTGGGTTTAAACTCGCGCTCGCCCTCACGCAGCCACACCTGAAAGTTGCGTGCCGGGTCGTAGCCTTCAAAATTTTTCTTGAGTTTAGAAGGCCGCAGCACATATATTTCGTACTCGCCGTACGTAAAAATAACCGTCTCCGTGTCGAACGGCAAGTCAACAATCTGCTGCAACTGCTGCGCATAAACCATACCGCGATAATACATGCTTTCGCCTGCCCAGGCAAAACCAACCGTCTCTCCTCTGTTCCAAAATAGATGCAAAATGCCACTACCAAAGTCCTTCGATAGCCTGGAGTTGAACGGTGGTAAAATGAAGGCATGAAAACAGAGGAGGGTTCTTTACCGCTGGGACAGTTAAAGAATGTGGGGCTGCGAACCAAATGGAAGCACGAAGAGTACGATTTTAGCGCGTGGCTGGCCGAACCCGCGAATTTGCAGTTGCTAAGCGATGAAATAGGCATTTCGCTCGTAAACGCGCAAAAAGAAGCCGGTGTCGGCAGGTACAGCGCCGACATCCTGGCCGAAGAAGAGGGCACCGACCGTAAGGTGCTTATAGAGAACCAATTTAACGCTTCGAACCACGACCATTTGGGCAAGTTAGTAACATACGCCGCCGGGTTAGATGCCGCAATAGTCATATGGATTACCGAGCAAGTGCGCGAAGAACACGAACAAGCCATAGTGTGGCTCAACGAACACACCGACGAACGGCTAAACTTTTTTGTTATACAAATGGAGCTGTGGCAAATAGGCGAATCGGCGGTTGCGCCAAAGTTCAACGTCGTCGCCAAGCCGAACGATTGGGCAAAAATAGTCCGCCAGTCCGCCCGCAGCGGCCAACGCACCATCTCGGAATACAACCTGTTGCAGCAGAAGTTTTGGGAAGGGCTTATAGAGGCAGACAGGCCAACACGGCTGCTCGGAACAGTCAAAGCCCGGCCACAGCATTGGTACAACGTTTCGCTCGGTTCGAGCAATGGGCACATAGCCCTTACCGTAAATAAAGCCGACAGTACTATGGGCTGCGAAATATACGTGCCGCGCGACCAAGACAAGCAGGTTTTTGACCAGCTACTCGCACACAAGACCGAGATAGAAACTAGAGTAGGCGAACCGCTCGAGTGGATGCGCCTAGACGAGCGTACAGCCAGCCGGGTCAAGCTGACGATTGCCGGTGCTATAGAGACCGAACAGGACTGGCCGAGGTACTACGAGCAATTATTGCAGGCTGTCCGTGTTTTTAAGCAAACCTTCCCTCGGTACCTAAAACAACGAGCCAGTTAGTGAGCATCGTAGATAAGGTAGTGCGGGACAAGGACGGGCGGGTGGTTTTGTGGCAGCGACCCAACTTGCCGATTTTGGTGTGGGCGGCAGCGCGTGTGCTACAGTGGCCGCTGAGCGGCAGGGCAGAGCAGTTCGTGGGGCTGGCAGGAACCGCGGCAATACTGTTCTGGGCGGTGCTAGAAATCGTAGATGGTACCACGCCGTTCCGCCGCGTACTCGGTGGCCTAGTGCTGGCACTGAGCATATGGAGCATTATTTCTTAGTGGGGAGGGCGGTGGCGGTGGTCTGGATGAAGTCTTGGAGCCAGTGGGAGTCTTCGGCACGGTCGCCGGGGACGATGTAGTAGTCTTTGGAGCCGGGGTAGCACGGGCCGGTTTGCAAGCCAGCGGCCAGACTGGCATTTTTCGGCAGGATTTTTACGAACAGCGTGTCGTCGCAGACAAAGGCGGTTACCTTGCCGTTGCAGTACAATGCGTACTCGCCGAACATCTTACGCACCGAAACGTCCGACCCGCCTAAGTTCTCGAGTATGAAATCGACTGTGTCTTGGCGCGTGCTCATGCCACCAGTATACCGTCCAGCCACGAAACAGCATACTGAACGAGTCTAGCCCCTTGAGGAGTTTGCAGAAGTGGGTGTAGAGAGCGCCTGTACGATTTCGGCAAATGCCGCATCGGTGTGCACTCTGTTTTGGGCAGTGCCCTCGACTGACTGTACGCTCGTTGGGGCAAGGCTCTCTCCGAGATGTTGGAACGCCCTCAGGCAAACACGGCCAAGCGTAAACGCCTGCGTAACCGCGGGCGAGAGGTACTGCTCGCCACCTGCGGAAGGTCCTTTGGTACTCATAATTACATTATAGCATATTTTGCAAATTTTTACAACTTTACTCCTTACAGCAGCTATTTTCCTTCGCTTACGCTTGCTTTTACATACTTTTAGCAGTATAAGTAAAAAATGAGCGCCGAAAATTTCCCCGAAGATATTGAGACAGATGAGCTACGGCAGATAAGCGACCTAATACAAGCCGCCGACAACGATGTTACCAGAATACGCACCGAAGCGGCTGGCGCGATCGAACTGTCTAAGCGCCTAGACTGCGAAGCGGGCGATACCGACATGATACGAATCGTGCAGCGGGCACGCCGATACGCATTCCAGGTCATGGGCGTTGATTTCGAGCGACACCAGCAAAATGTCCTCGACTACGGCAGTACCACCTACGACCAAGAGGTTCCATCCAAAGTAGTCGAAATCGCCCGCGAATTCGTCAAAACCATGCCAACACTCGAACTAAGCCTCGAGGAAAATCGGGCACTCTTGTGCGTCAAAAACGAGTACCCTGAGCCAAACATAGTGCACTCCGCCTTTTGTATAACCGCTTTTTATACGCACAAGTGGCTGGAATCCCTCGCCGCTGACACAGCAAAAACACAGGCCAAAGAAAAAATACTTGAGACTTTTTTGGACATAACTGGCGATGTTGATATACAACTTCCAGATGAAAAAACTATTGCAGAACAAGAAGAAGCGTTAGTGTGCAAAGACACTACTGTAACGCCAGAGGGAATACCACTGCCATACTTTGCAGACGAGCTAGCACTACTCAGCCAGAACTCAGATTTCATCGAAATAGACGGCGAAGTGTACAACCTACCAGAACTTCAGGGGCAGGCAGACGCCGTCATACAGAACGCCATGCGTCCACTTGAAGCAGGCCGTGTTGAACTGGTCGACGTGACGAAGGCAATACTACGACGGTTCAACCACGAACCGGTCGAGGATATAAAGAAGATATGCCACCAAGCACGATGCCTGGCATACATGCTGGCCGGAGAGAGCATGGAGCGGCTGGGCACTAGCGTAGATACGTACTGGCGCGCCAACCCCATCCCCGAAGGCGAGTGGGCCGACCATGAACTCGCGGCACGCGAAGCCCTACAAGACAAAGGTGCAGTATGGTCAAAACTGCTCGCTTGTCTCGAGCGCCTTGAGCCTGTCGGCCCCGATAAAGATTTCCTAGCATTGGCGTGCGCATGCATTACCTTAAAGCAAATCGAAGACTACAAAGTATATGCCGCAAAACTAGCAGTGGAGGCCGAAGCCAAGCTAAAGGCAGCCCGAGAACGAGTAGCCACCGACCAGCTCGCCGCAGAAATACTGAAGGATATCGACCTTACCGGGATAGAAGAAACCACGTTCGACCAAGAGATAAACGCCCTCTTGAATCAGCTCGATCTGGAACCGCCCTCCACCAGCGAAGACTAAACTACCCGTTCCGCTTGATGTCGTGAGATAATGGGGGCATGGAAGAGTTCGAGGGAGTATACCGGCAGCTGAACGCCGCACAGAAACAGGCGGTCGATGCCATAGATGGGCCGGTGCTGGTGGTGGCCGGGCCGGGGACGGGCAAGACGCAGCTGTTGAGCGCGCGCGTGGCGCAAATACTGCGCAGGACCGATGCGCTGCCACAGAACATTTTGTGTCTGACGTTTACCGAAAGCGGGGCGCAGAACATGCGCGACCGGCTAACACGGTTCATCGGTCGTGACGCGTACGATGTGGCCATCGGCACGTACCACGCCTTTGGCGGCGACCTGATACGCCGGTTTCCGGAATACTTTACCGAAACACGGCTTGAACGGCCGGTAGACGAACTGGGCAAACGGCAGATTCTGACCGACATCGTCGACAACCTCAGTTACCGCAGCCCGCTCAAGCAGACGCGACACCACCTGGGCGACCTTATGTCGACCATCAGCGAAGTCAAGCGCGGGTTGCTTTCGCCGGACGACCTGCGAGCAATAGCCACAGCGAACGTACGCACCATCACACAGGTCAGCCCGTTCATTGCCGAAACACTGCAGCCTTACGTCAAGCTCATGCCGCGGAAGCTCGAAGTGGCTGAGCCGCTTTTTGTGGCCATAGAGCAGGCCCTCCTAGAACAAGCCGAGAGCGCCCTGCAACACCCACCATTCGAAAACCTTGCGCAACTAGCAGCTACGCAGTTGGCCATTTCTTTGGACGAGGCAAGGGAAGTCGGCAAATCTACCCCACTGACCAAGTGGAAAAACAACTGGCTCATAAAGAACGCCGATAACCAGTACGTACTGGCCGGCGCGCTGGAAAGCGCGCGTATAGCCGAACTGGCGAACGTGCTTGAAAGCTATACGAAAACACTCGACGACCGCAGCCTGTACGATTTCGACGATATGATTCTGCGCGCCATACAGGCGCTCGAACAGAACGCCGAGCTCAAGTACACGCTGCAGGAGCAGTACCAGTACATCTTGCTGGACGAGTTCCAGGACACCAACGCGGCGCAGCTGCGCCTAGTCGAACTATTGACCGACAACCCGGCCAACGAAGGCCGCCCGAACGTGCTGGCCGTGGGCGACGACGACCAAGCCATCTACGCTTTCCAGGGTGCACAGTACAGCAACATGCTGGACTACTTCCGGCTGTTCAAGGACGTGTTGGTCATAAACCTCAGCGAAAACTACCGCAGCACACCCGAAGTGCTCGAAACCGCTCAAAATGTCACCGCGCAGATTACCGATACGCTTTCCGCGGTATTCCCCGAGCTCGACAAGCAACTCACCGCCGCTTCCGTCCCGGTGTCATCCTCGCGAATGCGGGGATCCATTCCCACGAATAGTAAGATGGATTCCCGTCTACACGAGAATGACAGTGATGTAGTGGAGCGAGTGGAATACCAGAGCGAAGTAGCCGAACGCGCCGGCGTAGCCGAACACATAGCCGAA
>CAZEMC010000002.1:44049-158721 GCA_964513385.1 uncultured Candidatus Saccharibacteria bacterium
GGAATACCAGAGCGAAGTAGCCGAACGCGCCGGCGTAGCCGAACACATAGCCGAACTCCTGAAGAGCGGCGTGAACGCGAACCAAATCGCCGTGCTCGCACCCAAACACAAATACCTCGAACCACTCGTACCGTATCTGCAAGCCCACGACGTACCGGTCCGCTACGAACGCCGCGAAAACGTGCTCGAAGCGCCCGTAATCCGGCAACTGCTCAGCATGAGCAAACTGGTGCTGGCGCTGCACAAACGCCGCCAGTCGCTGGCCGACAGCCTGTGGCCCGAAGTGCTCAGCTACGACTTCTGGCAATTCCCGGTCAGCAGCATCTGGCAGCTTAGTTGGGAGTGCGCCGAGCAGCGCAAACCGTGGGCCCAGTTGCTGCTTGCCAGCGAACAGTTCCGACCTGCAGCACTCCTCTTTCTGACGCTCGCCGCACAGGTCGAAACCGAAACGCTCGAAACCATGCTCGACCGGCTTATCGGCACCGAAGAAGTCGCCACGCACGAGGCCGACATACCGACCGTCCGCTCACCGCTGCGCAGCCAGCTGCTCGAAGACGGCGCATCCGAAGCCACGCTATACCAAACCGTAACCGAGCTGACGGTATTGCGCGCACGATTGCGCGAGCACGAGCAGCAACGCGGCAGCACGCTGTTCCTGACCGACTTGCTCGCGTTCGTCGCCGAGTACGAGGCCGCCGAAGAACAGATGGTAAACACCAGCCCGTACTCTGAGGCTGCCGAAGCCGTGCAGCTGATGACCGTCTTCAAGGCCAAGGGTCTGGAGTTCGAACACGTGTTCCTTATAAACACACAAGACGACGTGTGGGGCAGCACCAGCCGCGGCATGGGCAATAAGCTGACACTGCCCGCCAACCTAGCGCCCATACGCCATGCTGGCGCGACCGAAGACGAACGTCTGCGCATATTCTTCGTAGCCATAACCCGTGCCAAATACGGCCTGCACCTGACAAGCCACGTCGCGACCTACGCCGGTAAAAAACCGACGCGGTTGAAGTACCTGGCCGAAATAGAGCAGCCCGACGGTACCATAGCCAGCCAAACGCTCGCCGTCGGCCACCAGACTGTGCAGAGCGACAACGCAGACGCTCCGACGCTCGAAGCACTGCAGCAGAACTGGGTCGAAAAACACCTGCGACTCGATACGCCACTCCGTGAACTACTGAGCGAACGGCTGCAGCGTTACCGCCTCAGCCCCACGCACCTCACGAAATTCATAGACCTCGAACATGCCGGCCCTCAGAGTTTCTTGCTCGAAAACCTGCTGCATTTCCCGAGCGCGCCGAGCGTAGACATTGCGTTCGGCAACGCCATGCACGCCGCGCTGGAATGGACACAGCAGCAACTGAACCTGCACGGTTCGCTGCCGGCCGTAGCCAAAGTCGTAGAGCACCTGAACGCCCGGCTCGAACAAGAACCGCTCACCGCCGAACAGCTGGCCGTACAGCAAGCACGTGGTGCGAATGCCCTAGAAGCTTATCTGGCAGAAGCGCACTTTGCACCTGGCAACAAGCCCGAGCACAATTTCCGCGACGAAGGTGTCGTGCTAGCCGGCGGCGTACACATGGGCGGCAAAATAGACTTGCTCGAAATAGACCAGGCGGCGAAGACCATCATGGTCGTCGACTACAAAACAGGTAGCCTCGGCAACAATCCGGCCAAACTGCACCGCTACGAACTGCAGTTGTACTGCTACAAGCTATTGCTCGAAGGTTCGCACACCTTCCGCGATTACACGGTAGAGCAGGGATGTCTGGTGTTCGTAGAGCCCGACAGCGACGGCCGCATAACGCGCCACACCGTGCAGTTCAAGCCAGCAGAAGTAGAACACGTCAAAAAACTGCTGCAGGCCATGTGGCGCCACGTACACGAGCTGGATATGCCCAACATCTCGGGCTACGGCACCGGCCTAAAGGATATAAAACAATTCGAACAAAACCTTATAGATGGAATTTTGTAGGAAATATACTACCGCAAATGACTGCCGAATCTGCCGCCAATCATGAATCTAAGCTGAAATACACCCGTGGCGGCGCTATACTCGGGCTACTGATAGGTGGGTGGGGTTGTTTGATTGGCCTGGGCGTACAGTCCGCACTCGATACCCAGCCGGCACCTACCACTACGCCAGCACAGGCAGTGGAGCAAGTCGTAGAGTATACCGGCGAGCCCCAGACGCCCAGCAAAGAAGGGCTGCTGTATATTTCCGTTACTGTCGGCTGCATGGCGCTCGGAGCAGCCGCCGGCAGGGCGTGTGATGCGCTTTCGCCGAAAAACGATAATTAGATGTCAGAAGGCGCACAGAGCGAAACATAGGGTTCCTGCGAACCGGCTTCATGGAACGTCACCAGTTTGTTCTGGAGGTGCTGGTCTATGTACGCCCCATCATTGTTCAAGTATTTGCTGGTCGAAATACAGAGCACCTCGGGCTGCGAAGGAGTAGCTAATTCGTTATCTAGCTGCCACGGATGGTCGCCGCCGCTTGGCAGCCTTGCCGCTGTTTCGTCAAGCTGCTGCCTCGTCAGTGCAGCGCCGTCAGTGCGCGTTAGCCGAAAGTACGCACCAAGCTTATAATCGGTGTAGCCTGACTCGTCCTGCACTGTTTCGCAATGTTTGCCACTTTCGATAACCCGGTAATCGGGTGCTGCTTGCACCTCCGATTTAGTACTCGAGTAAAAGTTTTCGCAGGCCCGCCTGGCAGCCGCGGTCGTTACATGCTGGGGCTTCACAACTGCTAGCACTGCATAGCCGATTATGGCTACAGCGGCAATCGCAAACAGACCTACGAGCATTCCGCTCGGACGTTGCTTCATACCTGCACTATACCAACCCTGCATCATTAAATCAAAAATAACCCTGAATTTACTTCAGGGTTATTTTTATAACCGTCAGGAAAGAGCAGCCCGAGTCACCACGGCGACCCGGCGCGATGAGGGAACCTATCCCGGTTCCCTCATGGGCTAAACTGCGTTCGGGTTGCGCTTGCGAGCAGCCGGTTTCTTGGCAGCAGGCTTTTTAGCGGCCTTAGTGGGAGCCTTCTTTGCCGTAGTCTTGGCTGCGTTCTTGCGGACGCTCGCGACCTTGGTCTTGCTGTCCAGCGTCTTGCTGGTAGCTTCGACTTCGTTGGCGACTTCGGAGAAGGTCAGCGAAGGATTGACCTTAGCAGTCTTGGACTTTTCGGCCTTGCTCTCGGCGACTTCGGCCAGTTCGGTTTCAACGAACAGCAAGTTGTACAGGTTGAAGCCAATAACGGCACCGATGATAGGACCAAGCAGGGTCGTACCATAGCCGAACACGCGGGTACCAAGCGCGACAGCCGGGTTCAACGACCCGCCGCCAGTTACGAGTGATGCGACCAAGATACCGGCCATCAGACCACCGCCGATTGCAGCAGCCTTGGCGTACAGGCTAAAGCGCTGGTACACCGCACCGGCCCAAACGAACGCGAATACGAACGTACCAAGCGCCTCGGCGATAAGCAGACGCGCGTTGTACGTGCCGTTGTTCGGTACATCGTGCACCTTCGTCAGGTAGGTGAACAGCCACCAAGCAGCAGCGGCACCCAGGAACTGTACGATGATGTAGACGATAGCCTGCAAGAACTTGACCTTGCGCACCGTCCACAGACCGACAGTAACTGCCGGGTTGAAGATTGCACCCGAGATTCCTGCCAGTGACAGCGTCAGCAGCAAGACGATTAGACCAGCGGCAGCAGCTACGAAGTAGGTGAGACCAAGCTGGGAATTTTTGACACTCAGCACGACCAGCGTCAGCAGGCCGGTACCAAGAAATTCGCTCACGATCATCGCAAGCTTATTCTTACGAAACATTATTATTCCTCCACGTTACTAGTGATACATCAAGCGTACCGGTAACGAACAGATTTGTAAAGTGTTGTTCTACCGTACGCCCGCGATTGCCGCCTCTTGTGGCTGATTCTGCAGAATGACTGGGCGGTGCGAACCATCGCACAGCGTCAAGTACGTTGACACCTGGAAAGCAACCATAGCATGTTGCAGTTTCGCAAACATCTCTTCACCGTCAGGACGGCCATCTGCCATTGCGTGCGCTAGGTCGTCGATATACCACATGTCTACTACAAATACCTGTTTACCGGTGGCCGCAACTAGCGCATCGCGGTCTACGGTTGTGTCCCTTACGAAGTTGAAGACTACCAACATCTCCTCGTGCTTGCCCTGGAGGACTTCGACGTTTTTACCTTCTGCACGATTTGCAACTTCATTCAGTGCATCACGTGAGTTATGGTCTTTGATGCGATTTTGAAGCTTATCGCCATCTGTATACTTTGTATGATTTGCGTTGAATTTATCGCCCAGCAAAAGCTGAGTGGCCCCATTTATGAAGTCTTTTTTGTTGGCCGGTTTGTCCATAATACTCACGAACTTATCGTTCGCGCCGCAGCCAGTTTGTGGCAATCCGGTCTCTGGGTCTATAAATGTTTTGTCGGTCTTTTCGACCGCATCCTCAGCAACATGCGCTCCAAGCGCAATGCCACCAGCCTCAAGCGTGTCAGCAACTTCTTGCTGTCGCTCAACGGTCGTTGCACCACTCCGGCTACCGAAGTAGTCACCAACTAACTCAGCAGCACCGAAGGCGGTAATAAGTGGACCACCGAACACAGACGGACCAGGCTCAGGAGCTGTTTCCGCAAGTGTGTGCGTGCAGCCGCGGCCATCCCCACAAACACCACAGGCACCCTTACGTACATTTACAAGAAAGTTCGGAAGGGTATTTGCCATTTCGTGGACTTCTTCGAGATTTGCAGTCGAGGTGATATTGCCCGAGCCTTCTCCAAGTGGTTCACCGACGGTTACTTGCACCATGAAAATATTCTCCCTTTCTGGGTCTGTTGTCATTATCCGTTCCATTACGTCCTTATTTTTATGTAATCCATGTCACATAATACGCTCCCCGACATCTGTTTTCAAGCAAACTAACATAAGCTGCATGTACCCTGTGTGCGCAATTTCACAGCAATCACACAGCTACGCCGACTATACTTGGCTTACAAGATACGAGCGAGGAGGTGCCATGCGAAATTCGATAGGTAGTCCCGAACTCAGCTACAACGCTGATGCAACCGTATTAGACGCGTACTTTGCCGAAGCGGCCAAAGGCCCGGAACATCGTGAACAGGTTTTTATGGGCATCTGGAATAATCTTGACCCCAAGGAACGACTACAGCTACAGCTCGAGGCGTGTAATATGGCTGGCGGCGATCCGCTACTGGCCGAGCAATGCTCGCAGTCCGTTCTTCTGCTTGTGCACGTAAACCAACTGGCGCTCGATGCGGCAGGGCTACCAGGGGGCGTCGAAAACACTCCAATCGAGTTTGGAGCTCTGTAGAAACGCCAATCGGACAGCAGAGCAACGATAGATATCTAGTGTTTCTGGTGGCGACGTTTGAGCGTTGCTACCTGCAGGCGGACGGTGTGGCGGTCGACGAGTTGCTGGGCATGTTCCAGGCTGACTTCGTCTTTGGCTTCGGCCAGGAGTTTCTTGGCACGGTCGATGGCGGCTTGCGTTTCGGCTTCGCTAATTTCGTCACTGCTGTCGGCTTCATCCACCAACACGCGGAGAGCGTTATCACTGACTTCGATGACGCCGCCGCTGGCCGCGAAGTATTCGCGCGCGCTATCAGCGTCTTTGGCATCGCGGCGCACGGCGATTACACCAGGCTTCAGCACACTGACGAGCGGCATATGCTTTTCCAGCACGCCAATCTCGCCATCCATAGTCGGCAGTAATACTTCATACGCGTCACCGTCAAATTTCGTACCAGTAAGTGCAACGAGCTGAAAGCGTATCATAATGCAGCCTCCTCGGAAATGTGAAATGTGAAATGTGAAATGTGAGTCATATTCGAACCTTTGTTGCTTTTATTAAACCGATTACTAATTTGTGAGCAAGGTCGGCTTTCGTATCGAGCACTTCGGCAACCTCTGACGAAAGAAGACGAACATCGACCGCTAGCTGGATGTGGTTTTGAAGTTCCGTAATCGAGCCTCGGGATATTACATAAAAGTGAAGTTTATCTGCAAACGTCTCACGGCCAAATCCTTCTGCAATATTGCTGGCTGATGAATTTGCCGCCCGGCGCATCTGCGAAGTAAGACCGAAAATCTCGTCCTTAGGAAATACCTTTGTTGCTTCGTATGTAGCGACATAGAGTTGCCTACATGCCTGCCAAGCGTCCAAATCTTTGAACGTTTTAATCTGAGGCTTGTTTGCAACCGGTGCAATCACATTTCCCATTTCATTTTTCCTATTTCTTGTCGCCCTTTGCTGTTTTGACGACGTCTTCGACGGTGCCCTTCAGGTTGAAGGCAGTTTCCGGAATGTCGTCGTATTTGCCGTCGAGGATTTCCTGGAAGCCCTTTATTGTGTCGCTGAGTTTGACGTACTGACCAGGGTTGTTGGTGAACTGCTCGGCCACGAAGAACGGCTGACTAAAGAAACGCTGGATACGGCGAGCGCGCGCCACCAGCTGCTTATCTTCTTCGCTCAGTTCTTCCATACCGAGGATGGCGATGATGTCCTGCAAGTCCTTGTAGCGCTGCAGCACACGCTGCACTTCGCGGGCGACCTTGTAGTGCTCTTCGCCGACGATTTCGGGGTCAAGAATAGTCGAAGTAGAGTCAAGTGGGTCTACAGCTGGGTAAATGCCGATTTCGGTCAGGGCACGGTTCAGCGAAATGGTCGAGTCCAAGTGGGCAAAGGTCGTTGCCGGAGCCGGGTCCGTAAGGTCGTCGGCCGGGACATAAACTGCCTGCACGGAAGTAATAGAACCTTCGCGGGTCGAGGTGATACGTTCCTGCAGCTGGCCCATTTCTTCGGCGAGGTTTGGCTGGTAACCCACTGCGGAAGGCAAGCGGCCAAGCAGGGCAGACACCTCGGCGCCAGCCTGGGTGTAGCGGAAGATGTTGTCGACGAACAGCAGCACGTCAGAACCATTATCACGGAAGTTTTCCGCAATAGTCAGACCAGAGAGGGCAACACGCAAACGAGCGCCTGGCGGCTCATTCATCTGGCCAAACACCAGGGAGGTGTTCTTGATAACGCCCGATTCTTCCATTTCGTGGTACAGGTCGTTACCTTCGCGGGTACGCTCACCCACGCCAGCGAAGACCGAGTAGCCACTGTGGAATTTTGCGATGTTGTTTATGAGCTCCTGGATGAGCACGGTCTTGCCCACACCAGCACCACCGAACAGGCCAGCCTTACCGCCCTTAACCATCGGACAGATGAGGTCGATGACCTTGATGCCCGTTTCGAGGATTTCAATAGACCCCGACTGGTCAGTCAAGGCAGGTGGCGCACGGTGAATCGGTGCGCGCTGCCTGAAGTTGCCACCTTTGCCGTCAATCGGTTCGCCCGTAACGCTGAACATGCGGCCAAGCGTTTCGTCGCCAACTGGCACCGAAATAGCCGCGCCGGTATCAGTGACTTCGACGCCGCGGCTCAGACCGTCGGTGCTGCCGAGCGAGACCGCCCGAACACTACTCTCTGAAAGGTGCTGTGCAACTTCCAAAGTCAAAGTTTTGCCATCGTGCTCGAGAGTAAGTGCGTTATAAATTGCCGGCAGATTACCCTCGCCGAACTCAATATCGACGACAACACCGACGACCTGCGTCACCTTTCCTGTCTTAGTTTTTTCTGCTGTTGCTTGTGCCATTATTGTTCTCCTTGTGCTTGCTCGTGTGATGGGGTTAATTGTGTCGTCTTATCTGGTAGTGGGGGTGTCCAGTCATCGAATATTCCGCTCATTTTAATTGTCCTAGCTACGGCCGCTGATACCTGTGAGTCAGAACGATGAGTCAGCTCATTTAGGCCAAGGTCTGCGTACGGGGTTTCTCCAGCCGCCCAGGCCACAACCCTTTCGGCCGCCTCTAAACTAGCCATTCGATGCCTCCGTGGCCTGGCTGGCAGTGTCAGGTGTTTCAATCGGACGAAAACCTAACGCCATTCGGACTGCACCAACGACAGCCTGCACCGCCCTTGTATCATCAATCACATCTTGCTCATGTAGTACCGCCAAGGCTGCGTTCACAGCTACGGACGCTAAAGCCTCGCGGTCTCCGAGTCGAATGCTGCGACGGATATTTGCTGTAGCAATCTGCGCACGCAACGTATCGCTCGGCTCGGAGGATTCATATCCTTTAGCGTCAATATCTGCAAATAATTTAGCCATTCAAAGCCTCCGCGCCGCCGGTGATTTCTGCTAGCTCCTGGGTGATGGCTGCCTGACGGGCAGTGTTCAGTTCCAGTGTATAGTCGTCTATCAGGTCTTTGGCGTTGTCGGTGGCGTTTTTCATGGCGACCATGCGCATGGCATGCTCGCTGGCGATGGATTCTAAAAGCGCTTGCCAAACTTGGGCTTCAATCAGTCGAGTTGCGGCTTGGTCAATCACCGTTTCCACATCTGGCTCGAAATTGCTGATAGTTTCGCTAGCCGGAGCGCCTTCGACCGGCTGGGCAGGCAACAACTGCAAGCTGCTGGCAATCTGCGTCACCGTGGATTTGAACTTGGTGTAGAGCACGACCACTTCGTCGACTTCACCGGCTTTGTACTGCTCGATTATGGTGTTCAGCACCGGGCGAATATCGTTGGCGGTCGGGTGGTCACCGAAACCAGGGTAGGCTGCCTGCAGGTCCAGACCGTGTATACGACGCACAAACTGCGCACCACGATTGCCGATAGCAATCACATGGCTTTCGACCTTCGCTACCTGGTCGGCCTTGAGGCCATTCGTCAGCTGCTTGATGACGTTGGCGTTATAAGCACCCGCCAAGCCAGAATTGCTGGTAATGAGAATGTACAGGCGGCTTTTGACTTCGCGCTTTTCGAACAGTGGCTGCTGCGAAACTTCGCTGATGTTACCGATACGTGCCAGCAGTTCCAATGCGAGTGCCGCATACGGCTCACTAGCCTGCGCATACTCCTGCGCACGCCGAAGCTTACTGGCCGCAACCAACTGCTGCGCCTGCGTAATCTGCCGCGTGTTCTTAATCGACTTAATCCGTCGTCGCAATACAATCGTACTAGCCATTTAAAACTCCCGTGGTACTGTCGAACCTCTGCGCAATTCTAGCTCGCAGCTCGTCTCGTGCCGCATCAAGCATAGGGTCGCCAGGTGCGTCTTCTGGCGCTTCACCAGGCAATGGTTGCCTTAACAGGAACTCGATGCCTGCTGTAATTCCATCTTCTAATGAAACTTCCGTAAGCTGACGAACTACATCCTGCTCTATAAACCTCTTGGCGGCAAAACGAATAAGCTCCTTGTCCGAAGCCGACCTAAAGCTCCCACGGATAACTTCGTTGTTGTCGCCTGCCATGTTATTTAGCAGCCTTTACTTCGTATTGCTTGGCGATGTCTTTCGCGACTTTCAGAACAGCTTCGTTGTCTTTGTCCTCTGGCTTAGCACCGGTGTTCAAAGTGTCGACGAGCTTGGCGTGCTTGCTCTTCAGTTCGCGGAGAAGTGATTCGCGGGCAGCTTCGATTTTTTCGAGCGGCACGACATCGAACGCCCCCTGTGTAGCGGCGTACAGAACCGAGTACATTTCCCAGATAGCGTACGGGCTGTACTGCGGTTGCTTCAGCAGCTCGGTCAGGCGCTGACCGCGCTCGATAGTATGGCGGGTGTCGGCATCGAGGTCGGTCGAGAACTGGCTGAAGGCAGCGAGTTCACGGAACTGTGCCAGACTCAGCTTCAGACCACCGCCCACAGCTTTGATAGCCTTAGTTTGGGCGTCACCACCCACACGGGAAACAGACAGACCGACCGAAATAGCCGGGCGGATACCCTGATAGAACAGGTTCGTTTCGAGGAAGATTTGACCATCGGTAATGGAAATGACGTTGGTCGGAATGTAGGCAGAGATGTCACCAGCCTGCGTTTCGATGATAGGCAGGGCAGTCAGCGAACCGGCGCCGAGGTCGTCGGAAAGTTTCGCAGCGCGCTCGAGCAGGCGAGAGTGCAGGTAGAAGACATCGCCAGGGTACGCTTCGCGGCCCGGTGGGCGGCGAAGCAGCAGACTCATTTGGCGGTACGCCTGAGCGTGCTTGGTCAAGTCATCGTAAATGATGAGCGCGTGTTGTTTATTGTCGCGGAAGTACTCGCCCATTGCAGCACCGGCATATGGTGCGAGGTATAGCATAGCAGCAGGGTCAGACGGGCCAGTAGCGACGATAATCGTCTGGTCCATCACACCTTCGCGCTTCAGACGTTCCTGCAAAGCAGCGATTTTGGAAAGTTTCTGACCGATAGCGACATAGACGTTGATAACGCCGGACTTCTGACGGGCCTGGTTGACCATAGTATCGACCGCGATGGCGGTCTTACCGGTCTGGCGGTCACCGATGATGAGCTCACGCTGGCCACGACCGATAGGCACCATGGCGTCGATAGCCACCAGGCCGGTCATAAGTGGTTCATGCACGTGCTTACGGCTCAATACACCGGGAGCGGTCTTTTCGACCGGGCTCTTCTGTTTGGTCTTGATAGGCTCACCGCCATCCAGCGCGTTGCCCAGTGGGTCAACCACACGACCGACGAGCTCAGGGCCGACCGGCACTTCCAGCACCTGACCGCTCAAGCGAACGGTAGCGCCAGCCGCGACCTGCGTCGCGTCGCCCAGGATAACGGCGCCGATTTCGTCGGCCGCCAGGTTAAAGGCGAAAGCAGTGATTTTCTGGCCGCTTAGCCCGTCGATGTCGAGCATTTCGTTGTAGCCCGCACCGGTCAGACCGTAAATCCAGGCAATGCCGTCGCCCACACGGGTTACGACACCGACGCTCTCGATTTCAGGTCGGTTCTTTAGCTCCGCAATCGCTGCTCGTATATCCGCGCTTAGTTCTGTTATCGATAATTCTGCCACTTATTTACTCCCTTCGGTCGTGTTATCAGAAGAGCAATGAACAAAGAACAATGAGCGCGGCCCATAAGCCTGAGTGCTTTGAATGCAGGTCAGTGCGTTCGCGGACACAGGCTGTTCATTGCTCATTGTTCTTTGCTCATTAACGGTTTGGTTACTCATGATTTCGACCCTGTTAATTGCTTGAATTTATTCAGTTTCGCTTCGACGCTCAGGTCCAGCTGCTTATCGGCCAAGCTTATCTGCACACCGCCGATGACGCTGGCGTCAGTGACCGGTGTAACGACAAGTCTCTTGGCGTTCGGATACAGCTTTTTGACCTGCGTCGCAATGTCTTGCTTGGTCGTTTCATCCAGTGGATGCGCACTGCGCGCCAACACTTCCACATACCCTTGTTCCGCCCAATCGGCCTGCACATCACGCAGTAAGCTGTCGAGCTCACCCACGCGGCCTTCGGCCAGGAGGTACGCCGCAATTTCGCGGGCGTATTCCTTGCTAGAACCCTTCGAAAGGGTGGTATCAGCAATAGTGCTGGCAATGCGGGTACGTGGAGTTTTCATCGGCAAACACCCCCTTGATGTAACAGAGAACAATTTGCATGTGACAAAGATGTATCAAATTGCATGTAGCAGATGGCTGCAGGTGCAGCCTCTTTGCTACCTGATACATGTTCATTCTTTGCTACCTGATACATGTTCTCTGAGACATTGGCCTTGTTCATGCGTTTTGGCCTTTCAGTGCTTTGTCTATAAGCTGCGCATCTTTCGTGGCATCGACCTTTTCGCCGATAATAGCTTCGGTGGCGTCAGAAATCAGACCGACCAGTTCGCCCTCGAGCTTCTTACGTGCCCGGACGATTTCCTGAGCCGCCTTTTCTTCGGCGCCTTTGACGATAGCATCACCCTTAACGCGTGCTTTGTCTTCGGCATCACGCACGACTGAGCGAGCAGTATCGTTGGCTTCAGCCACAATGCCATCGGCTTTGCTACGGGCAGTAGCCAGCTCGCTGGCAATCTTTTTGTCGAGTTCGGCACGTTCTTTCTGCATTTCTTCGCCGAGTTTGACGCCGGCTTCGATACGGTCGCGGCGCTCGAGCAACACCTTCAGAATCGGTTTGAAGGCGAAGCGCTTCAGTACCAAGAAAACCAGCACGAACGTAATGAGCTGTATGAGCAGCGCCTGGCCATTCAGGCCGAGAGCACCGATGCCCGAAGCACCTTCGTCGGCTGCAAAATTAGTTACTATTGGTAGCATATATTCTTACGTATCCTTATTTGACAATGAAAGTCGAAGCGAATGCCAGCAGACCGAACAGCTCGACGATAGCCACGAAGACCAGCGCCTGACCGAAGAACTTGGCAGCTTCTGGGTTGCGGCCGACAGCCTGCAAGTAGTTACCACCGATGATACCGATACCGATAGCCGGGCCGATGAAACCGAAGGCAATCATCAAACCTTTACCGATGATATCGAGATTGTTAGTTGCTTCTGCGAATAAAACTGGGACCATTACTTATTTCTCCTAATTACTTGTCATTTGTGATTGATAGCCGGACATTCTTTGCCCCTTGTCATCCTGAACTCGTTTCAGGATCCATGCCTGTTGGTGAACAGTGTACCTGTGCCACCGCATGGATTCCGGAACAAGCCCGGAATGACAACTCCGGTGAAAGCCCGTACTTTTCCCATCTGCCTTCATGCTACGCCCGTCTCCTGTGTCCTCATTGTTTCAGGAACAGCATCAGGGGTCAAGTCGTGGTGTGCGGCATCTTCGTGATGCTCATCAGCATGGTTGACGGCGATTGCCAGGTACATCAGGCTCAGAACGGTAAAGATATATGCCTGCAACGCACCGACGAACAGCTCGATAAGTGTGAAGGGCAGGGCAGTCAGCGGCGCCACGACATGGCCGAGGTACGAGAACACCGCGATGACGATTTCGCCGATGGTGATGTTCAGGAAAAGTCGGAGCGACAGGCTGAGCACACGCGTCAGGTCAGTCAGCATTTCCAGCAGGCCAATGACGAAATACAGCGGGTGCCACGGGCTGCCGACGAAGAAATGCCGCAGGTATTTCCTGAACCCGCCCGATTCCTTCACCGAAGCAACGTACACGAAAATCATCGTCACAATGCCAACGGCTAGCGTACCGTTCAGGTCGGCCGTAAAAGCGCGGAACAACGGGTGGTCACCGACATGCAGCGCATCACCCACACCCGGCAACAGTCCGAGCCAGTTATTGAGCAAAATGAAAAAGAATATTGTTACAAAAAAGCCAACATATTTACGGCCTTTGGCTTTGTCGTTGAAGTTGCTTTCTACCAGGCCGATGATGAATTCCGCGCCTGCTTCCACGAACTGCGTCAACCCGCCTTTGGGCCGGATGGTGATATGCCGCGCGATATAAATGAGCACTGCACAGATAATGGCCATACAAATCCAGCCGTACAAAATGGAGTTGGTTATAGTCAGTCCGCCGATGTGATGCACGCCCGCTGGAGCGACGTGTATAGATGGCCCGCTTTCGGCGGCAAATCGGGAAAACAAACCGCTACTCATCGTCTTCCTCCTGTTCGCGCAGACGCTTGGCATGCTCGATGTCAGCCTGCGTCACCGGCTGGTTGAACGTGACATACGCCTTCCAGACCACACCGGCGAATCCGGCAACCGCGACGACGAACCCGGCGATGGTCCAAACCGGCACCATGTCGAAATGCTTGTCGAGCTGCACGCCCGCAAAAATCGGCACCAGCACCACTACGGCCAACTGCCAACTCATGTTGAGCGCAGCTCCCACGAACTGTTGTCGTGCGGCAGACTTGGCATGTTCGGCATCAGACGAATCAATCCCATGCTTTTTAGTAGTAGCGGCATGGGCATGACCGTTGCTGGAAAGGGAAGTTTGTGTCATTCGTACTCAGTATATCAGTTGCGCCCTCTGTTTCACAACCCTGGAGATAGTGGTCGGTTCAGCAGGGCTAGGTTGCGACCGGCATACAGAACAAAGAGCAATGGACAATGAACGCGGCTCATAAGCCTGAGTGGTTTATGTGCAAGTCCGAGCAGCCGCGAACTCAGGCCGTTCACTGTTCTTTGCTCATTGCTCATTTGAATGGCGTACGTTATACTATACATAGTATAGTAATGCCTCAGACTATCTGCTATACTGCTAATGAAAGGAGCATCAGTTATGTCAGATGCAAAACAACCAGTTATCGTCTACGGCGCCGAATGGTGCGCCTTCTGCCACGTCGCTATGGACTACTTCGACAAGAACGGCGTGCAGTACGAATACCGCGATGTCGACAGCAACCGCGACTGGCTCGAAGAGTCAGTCAAAAAAAGCGGCCAGACCGGCATCCCCGTGCTCGATTTCGGCGACGGCAAGATAGTCGTCGGCTTCGACCGCCCTCGCATAGACGCCGCCCTCGCCGCCTAGCATAGCCAAAAATTGCTTTTTATTGAATTATATGCTATAATGTAATTATGGGCATTGAACGCCATCATACCGACAAGCTCGGCAACCTTTTTACGGTTCGCCCGGCGGACTTCCGCCAGAACATTGCAGTACGCTCTGCGGTAGTCTCACTCTTTAATCCCCTTTGGGCGGACGCCGAAGACGAGGAATTTTACCTTCATTCCGTCGCTGAGCTCGACCGGCAAGAGGGGCTCGGCGCCTTTCAGGAGCGCCAACCGCAGCTCATCGGCGCAAGCTTCGTAGATTTTCACCCGCGCGACGAATGGCTCTGCGATTTCGAAGATACCGAGGGAGTAGCTCGCCTAGTCAACTTTGCCGTCCACCCTGACTACCATCGACGGAAGGTCGGCGCAGTACTCCTCGCCGACACGGTAGATTTTGCTCGTGAGCGTGGTGCGCACGTACTACGTTTTATGGCAAACGACGATGCAAGTACCGCGTTTTACCTCGGCCAGCAGGCCGAACTCATCCATAGCATACCCGGTGATGAGTATCTTCAGATTAACCTTGCCGCCCGCACCTAGCTACGCGAAAGCACCTAGCCCACTACTGTGCGAATTATCATACAGTATCTGTGAGAAACATTGCTTTGCGATACGCAGCCTGCCAGTAGACTTACCTACAGGAGGAGCCTACGTGACAGCCGAGAGCATACACTACAACCCACCCCGGCCAGACTACGAAAGGGTATTCGGAGGCAGCCTGAGTCAGGAGCAGATTGCCGCCAGCGACCAAGTATATAACCTGGTTAACTTCTGGCTCCCTGATGGCACACGTCCCGAAACCATCACCATGGCTGACCGGAAAGGGTTCGCGTTTGCCGTGCACGAATGCTTCCACAGCCAAAACCTTACCCGCTTGCCAACAACTTTGGTATCCAGCCATCTAGAAGATTACTACCGCCAGTTCCCGCCAGGCGATACCGACCTCGTACATGAACAGCAAAAACTAGCGCATCAGAACACATACATCGCCTGGGCATGCAAAAATATCCGTCGTTGCCCAGAGGCGCAGTTAGCGCGCAACCTGGCCATAGCGTATCGCGCAGCAGAACTCCCGGACGCTACGGCAAGTATGTATGCGCTACTGACTGCCTATGGTACCGCGGTGCAAATCCTGCCCTCACAAAGAGGCACGCCGCGGCAATACTAGTGGTACTATACGAGTATGGCGTTTGAGGATTTTGAGACCAAAGAGTCGGTCGTGGTGGTGTACACCGGCGAAGGCAAAGGGAAGACCAGTGCCGGGCTTGGCCTGCTGGTGCGTGCACTGGGCAACCGCTGGAATGTGGCGTTTGTGCAGTTTATAAAGTACTGGGGCGTGGGCGAGCACGTCTTCCTGCGCGATGTGATGCCGCTGTTCAAAGACCAGCTGCACTTCTACAAAGGCGGCAAGGGGTTTTATAACGCCGGCGATTTGAGCGCCACGCAGATTACGCCCGAACAACACAAGCAAGCTGCCCAAGAAACCTACGATGTCGCATACGAGTGCGCGACCAACGGCAACTACCAGTTAGTCATCTGCGACGAAGTGAACAACGCCGTCCACGACGGCCTGCTCACTAAGAAACAACTCGAAAAGCTCATCCTAGACCGCGCCCCTGGCACCTCACTTTGCCTCACCGGCCGCGATTTCCCCAAAAGCCTCCTGAAACATGTTGACATTGCCACAAATATGACTAAAATCAAACATCATTTCGATGATAAGTTCCTCGCCAACAAAGGAATCGATTTCTAAGATGAGCATACCCGAAAACACCCCAGTGGCCAACCAGACCCGCACTGCTCTGTGGCTTCTAACGTTTATCGAAACGACCGATGCGAATCTGTGGGAAAGAAGAGTGGCAGCAAGTTGGCAGCATGGCCTTCGCACCAGCGTTTTCGGCCGGACGAGCAAGCCCGTAGCACTCGCGCAATTCCGCAACGAATACGACCCTTCTAATGATTTGCGTTTGATAAACGAGACACTTCGAGAAATCGGGGGCCTGGCCGTCCGGTACCGAGACGACAAGGGCGAGCTACAAACTACTCGCATGGACACCTGGCTTGGGAGAGATTTGGAGCGTCCGGATTTTCACCGGTGGCACGAAACCAATACACCCGGGACCGACTTCAGCCTAGTGCCCCGAGAAGCTTTGGGTTGGATGCGCGATTTACTGCTTCGCGAGCAAGTCTCCGGAGCTAACGCATATTTATAATCATGAGGACGAAGACCACGGCCCATGGCTTACCGTAAGCGCCTAGCAGCCATGGATTCTCTCTGCGTACGAGGAGGAGTGATGCCCGCATACCGTCGCATCGTTTCCGGCCACAGGAAAGACCGGCTGGCGACTATGTTACCGAGTTCATCGACGCAAGTAGTGAACAAACGCGTCTTCTCCGTAGTGGCCGGGTGCTTGTCTATGAATCCTCGGCAAGGTGTTCCGCACGGGTCGACAGTTTCGCTATCGATGCCGTTGATATGCAGATTCAGACCTTTTTGCCTATTGTGGGCGACATAGATAGCCAGTGCCTTCCATGTAACTGAAGGGGCGTTATAGATACTAGCTAGCTCGGCCACAGCACCATCTGTCTGCACGAGCGAACGAACCTCCGCACAGTCTTTCTCTGCGCCTTGGTACGTCGATGTGTTAGTCCCATGCCCGACGATTATTTCGTCCTCCATACCCTCTGGGCTTACGACACCGATAACCACGGCCCCAAACCGACGGTTGGCGTAGTGAACACCGCCTTGAGATGTCTCAATCGAAAAAGCCTGGATTTCATCGTGATGGCCCCAGACTATCGCTTCATCGGATTGAGTGCGCTGCCAGGTAACCCCCAGGCGCAACGCTAGTGTGTTAGCGGCTGGAGTGGGTGGGTAAATGGGCAGGTTTGGGCGCTCAATAGGAAATACATCAGCCATAAGTGAAAACTATTATAAACTTTATTACTGCATATAGCAAGCAACGTCAACATATGCGCTATACTAGGACCATGGCAGGACGCAGGCGGAAACAGCAAGGGATAGTCGGAGTACTGATGCTGGTGGCGGCGATAGTGGTCGCGGTGGGGCAGCAACAGGGGTGGTTCGAGAGTGTCCAGAAGGGCGTTATGACCACGCAGCCCGGGCAATACGCCATCGACCACTACGTCGACGGCGATACCATAGTCGTAGACATGAACGGCACCAAAGAAACGGTGCGCATGATAGGCGTCGACACACCCGAAACCCACAAACCGAACACGCCGGTGCAGTGCTATGGTCCGGCCGCCGCGGCCTACACCAAAAACCGCATCCATGCCCAGGGCGACAAAGTCCGCCTGGTTTCCGACAGTTTAAGCACTAACCGCGACCGCTACAACCGCCTACTCCGCTACGTCGTACTGCCCGATGGCACGAACCACGACCAAGACCTCGTCGCCAAAGGCTATGCTTTCGCGTACCTCTCGTTCCCATTCACCAAGTCGGACGATTTCGCCGCCGCGCAGAAGAAAGCCCAAGACACCAAACTCGGCCTGTGGGGCAATTGCACGCCTGTGCTCGAAAGTAACGGCCGCTGGCAGAGCAACAACCAGGAGTAGAGTCAAGAGACAAGAGTCATGGGTCAAGAGAGGAAGACTGGTCGGCAAGCGGTTTTTTGCCGAACAGCCGGGCAACTTTTTCGAGCAAAATAGGCAAGAACGAAAGACCGTACAATAGCACGGCGCCGAGCCACCCGAAAATCCAAGTCCATAATCCGTGTTGTTTGAGCGTCCGGGGCCACATCATAAGATTATCAAGCAACTGGTCGTGGTTTTCTATAAGCCGGGCCGCCCGGCCACTGACCTGAAACGTCTCGCGATATGCGGTGGCGAAGCCGCTCCGGTGCGCGTGTATCGCCAAGTCGAGGTCCTCGTGGATGTCCGTGCGTTTACATATCTCGCTACGCACCGCCCGCCACATCGCGGCCGGCAGCGCCATGTTGCTACCGAAGAAGATGTAGTGACCCAGCAAAAACCGGTTCACCCGGAAGGCTATCTGTCCTTGCAGCCATCCGAAAAAACGGGCGAACCGGAGGTTGTTCGGCCGTCCGTTGCCGCTTAGTCCCAGTTCGGCGTGTGCCGGGTCGGCGTAAAAATCGGTCACGTACGCCACCCAGTCGGGTGGTAGCGTCACATCGGCGTCCGTACGGCCGATAATGGTCCCGCGGGCCGCGCTGAACCCGCGATTGCGGGCGTGGACGATGCCTTGCCGCGACTCTTGCAGCAACGTCACGAACGGATATCTCCGGGCAATCTCGGCCGTTTTATCGGTAGAATTGTTATCGACCACAATGACTTCGTAGGGTTTGACGGTCTGCGCCGCAACAGCATCCAAACAGGCACGCAAATGGCGCTCTTCGTTATACGCAGGTATGACCAAGCTTACAGTACTGTCTTTGGTGCGCATGCAAGTTATAATAGCAACAATGTCTAGTAAAAACCCCAAGGAAAGTAGAATGAAGAATGAAGAAAGGCGAAGGGAGAGCTTCATCTCCATTCTTCATTCTTCATTCGTCTTTCTGAAGCGCGCGCTAACGCGCTACTGGCGTACAGGCTTATGGCAGAAAATAGTCGTGTGTAGTGTGAGCATTTTCCTCGTGCTGCTCGGCAGTATGTATGGGATAGCTCAGTGGTACATCGCCAGCAACGCCAGCAAGCCATTCGTGCTCGGCGCATCATTCATCCCGGCCTATGCCGAGAGTCTGGGGCTGAACGCACAGGAAACCATGGACGGACTCATACACGATGTCGGGGTCAAACATTTCCGCCTCGTCAGCTACTGGGACCAGGGCGAACCGCAAAAAGGGCAGTACGATTTCAGCACTCTGGACTGGCAGTTCCGCAAAGTCGAAGCCGCCCACGGCACGGTATCTCTGAGCTTGGGGCTGCGCCAACCGCGCTGGCCGGAATGCCACATGCCGACGTGGGCCGCCAGCGAATCGCCAGAGGTTTGGAAGCCGCAATTGGAAGCGTACGTCACAGCAGTGGTGAACCGCTACAAAGACTCGCCGGCGCTGCGGAGCTACCAGATAGAGAACGAGTACTTCCTGAAGGGCTTCGGCAACTGCGAAAGCATACCGGGCGCAATGGAACGCTCGCGATTGGTCGCCGAGTACAACCTGGTGCGCAAACTCGACCCGCAGGCGACCATCATCATCAACCGCAGCAACAACGCACTCGGCTGGCCGGTCGGCGCGCCGACGCCCGACGAATTCGGCATATCCATTTACAAACGCACCTGGGATGCCAATGTTACCAAACGCTACTTGGAATACCCGTTCCCGGCGTGGTATTACGGCTTTGTAGCCGGGTGGACCAAAATTTTCACCGGCAAAGATACCATTATCCACGAGCTGCAAGCCGAATCGTGGGCGCCGAATGGCAAGAGCGTGCAAGATATATCACCCGCCGAGGGCGACAAGTCGCTCGACGCCGCCCGGCTCGAAGGCCGCGTCAAATTCGCCGAAGGCACCGGCATGCGCGAAGCCTACCTCTGGGGCGCCGAGTACTGGTACTTCCGCATGGTCAAACAGCACGACCCCTCCCTCTGGAACACCGCCAAAGGGCTTTATAGTTCTCAGTCGAAGTAGCTCTTGGTTGTATTTCGTAACATCACTTTATTGACTTATACATACAATTTTCATACAATATTGTTAGCGAGGTCAGCGCAGTGAAAAGTAATGTACAAACTTTCAATATATCGTTCCCAAAAGCACTCGTCGAAGAAATCGACGCACGGGCAACGGAGCAGTTCGGCAGCCGCAGCGACTTTATACGCGCGGCCGTGCTTGACTATATGAAAAAGCAAGAGGAATGGGAGTACATATTCCGTGAAGGCCAGAAAATCGGTTCCCAGGGTAAGTTCCGTACAGAGGAAGCAGCTCTTGCTGAGCTTGCAAAACAGCGTCGTGCATCCGGACGCTGGTTCGTCAAAGCAGACGCAGCATAAAGTCGTCGTCGATACCAGCACGCTCATAAGTGCCATCTTTTTTGGTGGTCAGGCTCGTGAAATCCTCGTGCACATATCTGAACGCCAGCAGATGATAGTCTCAGCCGAAATCATCAGTGAATTCATAGCGTTTGCCAAACTCACAGACCCCAAAACGCCACTACGCACCCTCCGTCTCATGCGCCAAACCCTTGAGCTTTTCAGTCAGGATTACGATGCCACCGAACCGGTAAGTATACGCGACATAAACGATGTGCATGTCGTACAGCTGGCGCGCACTTGCGAAGCGTTCATCGTCGCAAGCGACCACGACCTGCTAGAGCATAAAAGCGACTCAGCAGTAGTCATTCTTTCTGTCACTGAATACCGAGAATTATTTAGCCTCTAAGACATATGGCGCGCGTTGCAATCAGTAAAGACATGTACGGTATAAGTTTTTCGGTGAAGCAGGCAAAAGCGTTTGGGCTGGACCCGGTCGAGACGCTGGACTGGTTGCTCAAGCAAGGGTGGCGGCGGTTCCGGCTGATGAGCTACTGGGACGAGCACGAAAAAAAGCAAGGTGTGTACGATTTCACGAGCCTGGAGAAACAACTGGCGCAGATTGCCAAAGCCGGCGGCGTCGTAACGCTGTGCCTGGGCGCGCGCCAACCACGCTGGCCCGAAAACCACTGGCCGGAATGGGCTTGGCGCGCCAGTCAGAAAAAGCGAAGCAATGCGCTGCTGAAGTACGTCGAAACGGTCGTGAACCACTTCCGCGACGACCCGGTTATCATAAGCTACCAGCTCGAAAACGAGGCGCTTTTGAAGAGCTTCGGCAAGCGCGCAGAAGTTTTGCGGTGGCGTTTGCGTGATGAATACAAACTGGTAAAATGGCTCGACCCGGCAAAGCCTGTCATCATGACCACCAGCACCTCGTGGGGCGTTCCACTCCGCCGGCCGCGACCGGACATGGTCGGCTTTTCGTTCTACCAGGTTTTGTACCGCGACGGTCGCTATACACTTTCGTTCCATCGGCCGTGGCTGGACAAACTACGCGCAGCATCTATCCGCGCGCTCTGGCGCAAACCCAGCTTCATACACGAGCTACAGTGCGAACCGTGGGGCCCGAAAGCCATCTGGGAAATGAGCCCGGCAGAGCAGGCGAAGTCTATGAGCCCCGAGCAAATCGCCCGCAACATCTCCCTCGCCCAACAGACCGGCCTCTACCCCATAGACCTCTGGGGCGCCGAATGGTGGTACTGGCGCCATAAACACGGCGACAGCTCTATTTGGGAAGCAGTCCGTCACACAATCAAGGCTAGATAAGTTTCAAGATTCACGAAGTTCCGAACGGTAGCGTGCAAGCCGTTCGCGGCTGAAGGCGTGGGGTCTACTTAATCTCATCCAGTACGCCAGCTGCATGGCGCTTTTAACCGGGCCAAGGCCATGCGAATGAAAAACCGAAAGCGCCGGGTCCTGCATAACCGTATGACCCGCCGCTAAGAATGCTTCGCCCAACGCGCCATCCTCGCCGCCAGCACCATACGCCTCGTCGAAGCCACCGGCCTCTTGCCAAGCATCCTTCCGGGCCACGAGACAATTAGCGGCCATGAACCCGAGTTTCGGCTGTGCCGGAGCAGCGGGCTTCTGTATGAACGACGGCAACAGGAGTGCCCCGGCAAGCAGTTCGGTCCGCGAGGCATTGCCGTTCGGGAACACCGTACCGTATGCGGCTGCCACTTCCGGCCGGGCATTCCAGCGTGCCGCGACCTGCAATGTTTCGCGGTGCAGGAGCGCAGAATGGTCCACGAAACTGAACACCCACGGGTGGCTTGCAGCTTCAAAGCCGGCGTTGAGCGACTTGGGATAGCTGAAATCCGCCTGGCGCACCGGCACGATTGTCGCCCCGCGCTTGCGCGCAAGTCCTACACTCCCGTCGTTGGATTCAGTGTCTACCACCACGATTTCGGGCTCGCTGCCGTATCGCTGCGCGGCGATATCGTCGAACAAACCATCCAGCTGCGCAACGTTATTCCGCGAACGCACGACGATACTGAGGGGGGGCTCGGCGACACCTTCCGCCTGAAGCGTTGTTTCGCCTATACGTTCTAACAGCGTTTCTTTCGTCCGTTCGCTGTAGAGCGGTAGACGGTCAAGCAGTTCTTCGTGCAGGAATGTATTCATTAGAAACATTATACCACGTTTGTCAATATACTACCTCTGTTGTACAATAGACGTTATGGCAAAAAAGGCGGCCCGCAGGGGTCACAAGCACCAGTCGCAGACCGGCAAGGTCATCAGCAACCGGCGGGCTCGGCACGATTACGAGCTCGGCGATTCTTTGGTGGTGGGCCTGGAACTTTCTGGCAGGGAAGTAAAAAGCCTGCGGATGGGGCACGGCCAGTTGCGCGGCGCCTACGTAACCGTCAAAAACGATGAGCTGTACCTCTTGAACAGCACGGTGAACGGTACCAACGGCATCCCGCTCAGCGAACAGGAACAGACCCGCAGCCGCAAACTCCTGGCCAAGCGCCGCGAAATCGACGCGCTCGTCGCGGCCAAACAACAGGGCCGCACCATCGTACCGTTGGAACTCCTGACCGCCGGGCGGTTCATAAAACTCCGCATCGCTATCGGCAAAGGCAAAAAGAAGTTCGATAAACGACAAACACTCAAAGCTCGCGACGAAGGCCGTGACATCGCCCGCAAACTCTCCCGCAACTAGACTAATACCCAAGTACCAAGCCGCAATGACCAATTAATGACCGAATTTACGAATGACCTAATGCATACAACGCGGTTAGGCCATTTAGACATTCAGATATTTGTGAATTGCTTGGTTATTGGTGCTTGTGGCTTGGTCATTGCTGTAGGTTTGCGTTTATCTGGGGTGGGGCGCATAATGGAAGGTACCCATGCAGGGAGCCAAGAAGATGAAGATAGCCATGATGGTACGCGGCTACATGCCCGTGCCACGGCCGTCAGACATCATATACGCGCCAGTCGATTTAGCCGTGACCATAGCCGAAGGCTTGGTCGCGAAAGGCCACCAGGTCGACTTTTTCGCACCCACCGGCAGCCGCCTGCTCGGTGTAAATATAGAAAGCCTGAACCTTCGGCCGCTCATAACAGACGAACCGAGCTTCCGCCAGCTCGTCAATGACCCCGGCATACAGGGCCACGCCCAGCCCGCACTATGGGACATGCAGATGTCGCACGAGATGTTTGCGCGTGCCGCCGATGGCCAGTACGACCTGCTGCATTTCCACCACGCTGAAGCCGCCCAGCCATACGCCCGCGACAACCTCAAAACTCCCGTGGTTTACACCGTGCACGACCCGCTGTCGCCCTGGCTGCGCGAGTTGTACGAGCTGTACATGTCACCCAACCAGTACCTGGTATCTATCTCGAACAACCAGCGCCGCGATGCGCCAGACTTACCGTATGCCAAAACCGTCTATAACGGCGTGGACCTCGACCTGTTTCCGTTTTCTGCCGAGGCAGAAGATTACTTGCTTATAGCCGGACGCATTACACCCGAAAAGGGCTACAAAGAAGCCATAGAACTCGCCCAGGCCACCGGTGACCGGCTGCTCATAATCGGCCCGGTGTATCCCGACCAGCAGGGATATTTCGACCAGTACATCAAGCCGTTCCTGAACGACAAGATTCTGTATCTCGGGCCCATGGAACAGACGCAGCTGGTCAAATACTACCAAAAGGCCAAGGCGTTCGTCACCCCTATACAGTGGGAGGAGCCGTTCGGCCTGACGACCATCGAGGCCATGGCTTGCGGCACGCCGGTCGTCGGCTTTCGCCGTGGCGCCGCGCCCGAAATCATAAAGAACGGCAAGACGGGCTACCTGGTCAGCGGCCTGCACGAAATGGCAGACGCCGTCCGCAAAATCGGCAAGATAAACCGTGCCGATTGCCGCCTGCACGTCGAGCAGCATTTCTCGAACCAGCGCATGATAGACGAATACGAAGACGTCTTCCAGAAGTTGATTGCCAAGAACACCCTTGGACGCCTGCAGCGCAAAGCTGCCGGCACCGCCCGCAAAGCGGTCGTCAAGCCGGCCCGCAAGGTCGAAACCAGCGTCAAAAAAGCCCTCTCCGGCCCTCGGCCCACCCCCAAACCTAAGAAGAGTAAGTAGGGCAGAGGGCTGAGGGCAGCGTTCGCCCGTAGTACGTTGTTCGTCGAGTTTTTTCTCCGTTGCCATCCTCAGCTCGACTGAGGATTTAGAAAATCAAATACCTTACCGGCCACCACTGTTGCGCAAATTCCACACATTCGATATAATTACCCCTGTTCGCAAATATATTCCGGCTTAGCTCAGTGGTAGAGCGGGGCGCTGTTAACGCCTAGGTCGCTGGTTCGAGCCCAGCAGCCGGAGCCAAATAAAATCACCCTCCTCGCCGAGGGTGATTTTATTTGGTTTCGCCGCTGGCCCGACCAGCGACCAGCCATGAGAAGCAGGGCGTAGGTCGCTGGTTCGGAAAATAACAAACGGAAGCGAAAATTTGGCCTAATCCAAAATTCCGGTTGTTTTCAATCTGCTATTGCTTGGTATCGCTCTCTCGTGCCTGTAGGCTGGAATGATGAGTAAAAAAATGCCCCCACTGCTTATGTTTCGACGGAATCCTGTACGGCAGACGTCTTGGTAAACAACGCTACCGTTGCCAAACTTGTTATAAAACCTGGACGAGCAAGCCTCGTCCGCAACGCCTGACCGCCCGTATCTGGCGGGAGTATGTCTACGAAATGCGGACGGTCGCCCAGCTGGCGGCCAGCTATGGCCGCAGCGACGAATGGGTCCGTACCAAGCTGCGGGCCTACCAGCCGCTCATGCCGAGCCGACGACCCCGTCCGGTCGTCATTATTATGGATGTCACCTACTTCGGCCCCTGGGGCGTACTGGTGGTGCTCGACCCGAACGCCAACCCGGCAAAGGGCGAAAACCGAGTGCTGTACTACGGCTTCCTGGAGGGCAGCGAACGCACGGTGCACTACGAAACCGCGCTGGATACCCTGGAAGCACTGGGCTACCAGATGGTGGGCGCCACCATTGACGGCCGACGCGGCGTCCGCGAACTCTTGGAAGCCCGTGGTATACCCGTGCAATATTGCCAGTTCCACCAGCTACAGACCATTACCCGCTGTCTGACCCGGCGGCCGTATCTGTCACAGAACCAGGACCTGCGCTCCATTGCCCTTAGCATTCCCACTACCACCGAAACGCAATTGAAAGCCGACCTGGACGCCTGGCACGCCACCTATGGCCAGTGGCTGAAGACCAGGGAACCGCACACCGGCCGCTACGCCCACCCCCGTACCCGGCAGGCCTATTTCAGCCTGCGCCGCAACCTGCCGTATCTGTTTACCTGCCAGATTGCCACACCGTGTCCCATCCCGAACACCACCAATGCTTTGGATGGCCGGTTCGGGGTCTGGAAAACTATGCTGCACCGCCACCGGGGCTGCTCGAGAGCCCTGAAAACTAAAATCCTGCGGAGTTTATTTGCTGAATAACAGGGGTGGTTGCCAACCAATTTTTGGTATTAGGCCACCTGAATCCTGTTGTAGTAGCGTCGGCGTTGCTTATATTGTTTCTCCAGGACCGCCACGTGCGTGTCCCGGTAGTCGATGAGCTGACAAGGCTTGGCGCTATGCAGCAGCCGGCCGACATACTGGGCCAGTTTGCCTTCGAAAGCGAAGGGGAAGGCCAGCACCAACGACTCGATGTTGTCGATATGCATGCCCTCGCCGAAAATCTGTCCTGTTGCTAAAAGTACATCATAATCTCCGGCCTGGATACGCTCCAGCTTGAGCGCCCGCGCACGGGCAGAATCGTCGCCGGAAAACACGATGGTTTTGGCCGTCTCCCGCAAGTACAGCTCGAGTATCTTGAGGTGCTCTTTGCGCTCGCTCAGTACCAGTGTCCGGCGCCGCAGCTCCGTTTGCTGCGCAATGTCGCGCACCAGCTGTTCGTTGCGCGCCGTGTCGTAGCAGATTACTTTCGCCAGCAGCTCGGATTGGTCCGTCCGCCAGTCGAACGGCAACTTGAGCGACGTCTCGTGGATGGCGATGCCAAAACCAGGCGCCAGCACGTCGGCCGGGGCCGCCACGGTTGCTACAATGTCGCCGATGTAGAGGTAAATCAGCCGTTCGTCGTTGTGCTTGCGCTTCGGCGTCGCCGTCAGCCCGTAAATGTGCGGCGCGTTGAGCCGGGATACCACCGCCCGGAAGGTCTTGGCCGGGATGTGGTGACATTCGTCGACGATGATTACCCCGAACTGGTCGGTAAACGCGGACAGGTCTTTGGCGCGTGCAAAGCTCTGGAGCAACCCCACCGTGACATGCTCGCCCGGCTTCTTGTAGGCGGACGAGTACCGGCCGATTTGTTTCTTAGGAATGCCGAGCTGGGTCTGGATGGCTTCGACCCACTGGTCGAGCAACTGTTGGCGATGCGTCAAGATAAGCGCCGGTTTGCCGTGCCGCGCTATCAGCTCCAGACCCATCACCGTCTTGCCGCTACCCGGCGGTGCCACCAACACGCCCTCGCCGGCCTCGAACGCCGCCTGCGTCATGCGTTCCTGCTCGGGCCTGAGTTTGATGGCGCTCTGGTAGCTACAATGCCCAAACGCCGGATGACTGTAGGCGACCTCGTAAGCAATCCGTTCTTTGTCCAGGAACGCCGTCAACTGCTTCAGGAACCCTCGGGGCAGGAGCACGCCGGACGGCCGTTGCTCGATAAGGTCGAAAAACTTCGGCACATCGTACACCGGCTTACCCAGCCGTTCCTTGATGATGTACTCGCTATTCGGGATAAACAGCTGCTCGCGCAGAAACCGCTTGACCCGGCCGGTCAGGACCGCCTTCGGCACGCTCAGCTGCTCCGCGACGACTATTTGGGGTGCTGCACCAGACATACGTCCTCCCATCCTGCCACACTCTGCCGCCCCGAATCAATTGCTTGTGCTTAGCTAATACAGATGAGCAGTGATTACGGTATAGTAGAAATCGCATGAGATTACCCAAGAAGCTATATGCCACGCCGGGCGTTTTCGCCTCGTGTAAAAATACAGCCATCTTCATCCGGCTAAACCAAGAAGGCGACGACCCCATCGACATCGAGGTGTGGGCAACCGGCTACCCCGACTCTCCTTCGTGCCCGTGGCTGCTCTAGCGGCAGCGCGTCGTAAAATTCCAAAATCCAAACTCCAAATCACAAACAAATTCCAAATCTCAAATTCCAAAGGGCTGCATATTTTTGTAATGCCTTGTTCCCATTTGGAATTTGAATTTTTGGTATTGTTTGGATTTTGGAGTTTGTGATTTGGAATTTTTGTGCCTTTACTCCACGTCTTTCAGCTCGGCGCCGCGGACGGTCACCGCGTAAATGACCAGTACATCGATGACCATGATGGTAATCGACCAGAACGGGTACGCAGAGACAAACGCCATGTTAGCTACGAAGCTCAAAATAGCCAAGATGACAGCTACCACGCGTGCCCATGTAGCGCCGCGCAGCAACTCTAGGCCCGCCATGAAGATGACTATGCCCAGGACCAGGTGAATCCAACCCCACGTGGTAACGTTGAAAGCTATGAGATGGTTCGGCGTAACGACGAAGAACTCCTGCTTGAAGATAGCCGTCAGCCCGCTAATGCCCTGCAAAAAGCCCAGGAGCATCATCATGAACCCTGCGAAGTAGCCCCAGCCGACCCAGCCGCTCGGCGAATTGTTAGTTTGTGTAGCCATAACAGAACCCTCCTCCCCACCTTGACACATTAGTTTGTGTCTTGATTGTCATATGCATTAGCACCTTTGTCAAGCGCATCAGCTCTAACCCCCGCTTCGTCATTCCCGCGAAGGCGGGAATCCAGTCGAAGGATGCTAGTTACTCTCGAGAGGTTGCGTATCGAGTCACTTTCATTGTGTGATACGCGAACCTTGACTTGTTTCTAATGTCAGATAACTAGATTCCCGCCTTCGCGGGAATGACGGAGAGTAGAGTGTAGCCCTTGAACTACCGGGAGTTGTAGCCGCGGATGTAGGCCATGATGAGCGCGCCCATGCTATACCACCAGAACTTCACGCCGGTCACTATCAGCCCGACGGCGATGACGTAGACGATTATGTACACGCTTTTTGTGCTGCCGAAGAACGCCGCTCCACTCAGCAGCACCATCGGCACGCCGGTCCAAAGCAGCGAATGTTTGAGCCGTGGGGAAACAGTCCAGGCCAGCGCCACCAGTATCCGCACCAGGCCGGTCAGCGCAATCAAACCGACGATGGTAAACACAGCGATTCTCAGACTCAAAGTCGGCCGGAAGTACAAAACGACCCCCATGGTTATAGCGAGCATACCTAACCCCAGATAACTCAGATACGACAGTCCCTCGTACTTAAGCGAGAACGCGCCGCGGATAATCTTGTACCCCTGGTAGATTACGTAGCCACCAAGCCCCAGCGTCAGAACAGCCGGAGCAAGTGGTGTAAACAGTAGGATGCCCGCCAAGCAGTAGAATGCACTTTTGCCGAGCAGTACCGGCACAGCCAGGCGGCTTATCTGCTGCACGAACGTAGGTGGAATTATGGATGTTGTCTTCGGTTTGTGGCGATGGGGCCTGTCGCCGTCCAACGCCTGCAGCGCGGTTTCCGGTGCAAAGATAGGGAAGTTGTGGTTCCTACGCTTCAGGCCGGTGACTATAGGATTTTTGAACTGCTTGGCGACCAGCTCCACGAACGGCGCTTCCACCAGCGGGTCGGCCGTGCCGTAGTAAAAATGCGTCTGGACACCGGCCGCCTGCGCCGCCAGGTCTATACAGTGCTGCAAGTTCACGGCGTTTTCCACCGAGCGCACGCCCGGCAAGTAATTGCTCAGCCGGTCATCACCCAGTGTCTGCGCGGCCTGTGCATACAGGTAGCTGCTGTCGGGCACTAGGTCTAGCTGTTGCAGAGCACGCACGCTCAGTTTTTTGGCTTCGGCGTTTTCGGGCAGCAGCACCGGCGAGAACAGCGTCATTGACATAACTTTGCCAGGATGTTTGGCGGCGTAAGCCAGCGCTACCAGACTACCCAGCGAATGCCCGGCCAGAGTAGCCCGCTTAACGTGCAACGATTCCAGCGTCCGATGCAGCCAGGCCACCTGATCTTCCAGACTGTAGGCGATGTTCTTCGGTTGGGGCGATTGCCCGAACCCTAGCAAATCCACCGTAATCACCCGGCGATGCTCGGCCAAAGCAGGCACCAGGTTTTTCCAGTAGCTGGCCGAACTTTCTATGCCGTGCAGCAACACCAGCACCTCGCCGCTGCCCTTGTCGTCCTGCACGTGCAGCAACCGCTCGCGGTTTTTAGTTATAAGCCGGACGATTTCTTTCGGCAGGTTCTGTACCAGCATGTGGTCGACCTTGATAACGTCTAGCCGCTGGATGTCGAGGTACGGGCTGAACTTTTTAAGCGCATACAGCTGCCCTTGCACGATGAACAGATCTTTTTTGCCTGCGTAGAACGTAGTAGGCACCGCGGCTTTTTGCAAGTGCGCGGGGAAATCGAACTCGTTAATCATATTCTTTATGCACAGGTTCATGACGCGCGTGTCGAGCGTGTTGTCGTTCGCCCCAATCATCTTGTGGAACATTTTGGAGCGGTCGGCGCGGGCGACCAGTTTTTGCACCATCTTGTTGCTGCCGAGCAGCTTTTCTATGAGCCGGAACGAGGCCTGCGAGGCTTTGGTAAAGAGTAGGGAATTGGCGTACTGGCTCGCAACCATTTGGTCGGGCTTAAGATAAAACGGCGTAGATATAAGATACAGCTGCTCTATATCTTCGGGATATTTCGAACAGTAACTCAGTGCCACCGCACCGCCCATAGAGTAGCCGACAACTGTCAGATTTTCGGTAGCTTTTATTTTGACCAAGGCGTTCCGCAGCGCTGTCGCGTGTTCTTCGGGTGTGTACTGTGCATCTTTCGGCCGTGGCGACCGGCCATGGCCCAGCACATCGACCACTATCACCCGGTAATCTTTCTGCAGCAGCTTGGCTATTTTTTCCCACTGCGTCCCATCTGCAAAAATCCCGTGCAACAGCACAATCGGGTTGCCTTTTCCCACATCTTGCCGGACATACAGCGAAACACTCATGCCACCACTATACCGCAGCCAAGTAATCTCTGAGAATACTACCGGTATCATCCGAGGGTCACTTTTTGGTATAGTGGTGTATCATGCAGAACAAAACAGTAGCAAAGGAACGCGACGCGCACATAAGTTCGTATGAGCTGTTCATGGCGGCAGTGTCGCTGCTTTCCATCTTCAACCTGGTGCTGCTGGCCTTCATACACGTGCAGACAGTGAAGACGGTCGTCGTCACCGTCGACGTATTCCTGAGCCTGATATTCCTGGCCGACTTCCTGCAGCGGTTCGTGAAAGCGCCGTCGAAGTCGCACTATTTCTTCCACGCCTTCGGTTGGGCCGACCTGCTGGCCAGCATACCGTTCCCACAGTTCAAGCTGCTGCGGATATTCCGGCTCATAAAAGCATATGTCATCCTCCGCAAAGTCGGGTTCCGGAACGTCGGCCGCGAATTCTTCCGCGACCCAGCCCGCGGCGCCCTGTACCTGATATTCTTTCTCATACTCCTGCTGCTGGAATTCGCCAGCATCGCCATTTTACGCATAGAAGGCACCGACCCGGCGGCGAACATCCATTCGGCGTCCGACGCCATATGGTGGGTGTACGTGACTATAACCACGGTCGGTTACGGCGACCAATACCCGGTGACCAACGCCGGGCGCATCGTCGGCATGCTGGTGATGCTCGCCGGCGTCGGGCTCTTCGGCGTGCTGACCGGCTTTCTGGCAAACAAATTCGTGCCGTCCAACGACGATAGCGACGCCAAGCTCGATAAACTCCAGCGCGACCTCGACGAAATCAAAGCCCTCCTCAAAACCAACCAGCGCTAACTTACTATATCTCGGGTAAGCGACAAGAAAGAAAGGTCTGCCCTGGAAGGGCTTACACAGAGTGGTGCAGTTTGGGATGAAAGTCGAGTATCGGAATGGAGGCGTACTAGTAGTACGACGGAATGAGAAACGGAGAATTTCGCCCGAAATGTGCCACTCTGTGTAAGCCCTAGTCGGTGAACTTTTTCCAGGCTTCGACGATGCCTATGCAGGCCAAGATTATGGCAATACTAAAGACAATGCTGGAGTGCCAGAAGTACGCGCTGGCGGAAAGGGCGAGGCAGTAAGTCGCACCAGCGAAGCCAATGCTCATTTCTTTCGCACAACCAAAGACGAGTCCGTGGAGTTTTATTTTCTGATGGAAGCGGGCAGTGAAGCTGCTGTCGAAAATGTTCCATATGGCGTCGTAGACAGACTTGATGACCGCGACGAGCAACGGCGTAACCGCCAGCCAAAATGACACCTGACTGGCAATGGCCAAACCCGACGCCAGTTTGTTTGATTTTATACGGTTCTCATCGGTAAACCGGCCGTACACGAGCGTAAAAACCATCTGCACCAAGAACACGCTGACCATCACAATGCCGAATATCTTTAGCGAGTCAACTACGAAGTACACCAACAGCGCGACCACCACGTTGTTGAACGCCATAGGCTGCGCAAAGCCGGCAAAGGCTTGCCGGTCGCGGCGGAAGCCCGCAGAAAGAAAATGGCGGAAGACGTGCCGGTAGCCACCCGTCGCCACCTTCGGCAGGTTATCGAGCATACTGAGAATAATGAACGAGGCAGCCAACAGAAATACGGCAGCAAGAATGGCGACAGGGAAGAACGTGTGCCACACCGTAACCGAGTAGGTCGCGAACCCTACGGCTAGCGCAGCGCACACCGAATTCAGGACTATCTCCATGGTCAAAAAACGCCCGCGCGTACTGTTGCGAATAAACGTCGCCTCCAGAAAATGCTTCGTAGGGTGGTAGATGCCGCGCGACAACGCATAGAGCAGTAAGCTCGAAAAGCCCAGTACCGGAGAGGAGGAGTATGTGCTCAGGACGAAAAAGTAGGCGATGAGAATGAGGTTGGCTATGAGAATGGCGCTCTTTAGGCCCCAGCGGCGCGTTAGTACGCTACCCAGCGGGCTAAACAGTGCCCGCGCCAAAAACTCCAACCCAAAGTACAGAAAAACCAGGTACAGCGGCATGCCTTGCAAAATGAGGCTGGCGCCGACAAAAGAGAGCATTAAAGCCGATGCGAATTGCACGCAGATGGAGTTTAGGTAGAGAGCTAGGTAATTTCTATCGTGAAGGTAATTTTCCATTTTGCCGAATCTGTTTTTCTTATTCTACCACCACTCGCGCAAACCCTCACGAACTCAACGTTTACTAGTGGCTATCGCACCCGCCTTTTGTCATCCTGAATTCAGTTCAGAGCCTGTCCTCGACCTGATCGGGGAATCCATACGACGACACGGACGCCCATCTTACCGTATGCATACTGAAACGAGTTCAGTGTGACAGGAGAGGAAATACGACCTAGTTACTTTAAGCGTTCGAGAGTGCCGCGGCGCTTGACGATGTTTTTGTAATCCCACTGTATGGTTTCCGACTTTTGGAGCCAGCGGGCGAGGTCTTCGACGCTCACCTCCGAAACATCAGAGATGCGGAGTTCGGCGGCTTTGAATGTACCCTCTGGCTTAAGCCCCGACTCATCAAAGGACTGGCCGCTCCAAAATAGCAATTGCACATTGTCTTTGCGCACCGCGTATCCAACTACCGGATTACCTTCCAGGAACCATACCGGGTGGCCATGCCAGACCTTGCTTTCGGCCTTCGGCAGACCCCGCATAATCTCCTGCGTCAATAGTTCACAAATCTCTTTTGAGCCGCCCGATTGGTTGTCGTTATATGCTTCAATATCTTTGTTCATGTTGTCATTGTACGCACTTTGCGGGGCAACGGGCAAGGCGCAAAGGGTCTGGTATAGTTAGTGACATGCTATCTGTAAGCAAGCTCCGAAATGCACCGAGGCTAGTCCGATTTATGGCGGCACACGAGTTTTTCGAGGGCTTTGTGCCTATAACATCTTTATACGCAATTATGTTCAGCCGTGTTGGCGGGCTAAACATACAGCAGGTCGGTGCGCTGTTCGCCATATGGTCGCTCTGCTACCTGGCGAGCGAGATACCAAGCGGCATATTGGCCGATTACTGGTCGCGCAAGTGGACGCTGTTCGCCAGCGGCCTGGTTCGGGCAGCCTGCTTCGCTATATGGTTGCTGTGGCCCGGCTTTACTGGCTATGCGGTGGGCTTTGCGCTGTGGGGCGTCGCCATTGCCTGCGGGTCGGGCGCGACCACGGCCTACATACACGACGAGCTGCGCGCCGAAGGCAAGTCCAAAAAGTTTGCCAAATATTATGGCTATCTTATGTCCGTAAACATGGTTGGTGGGTTGGTAGCACTGGGCATTGCTGCCGCACTAACGTTGCAGCATGCTAACGTTCTTATAGCACTCAGCCTAGCTGGTTCGCTCATGATGTCGTTCGTCTTACTCTTTCTGCCCGAACACCCGTACAACAAGCAAGCCACCTACCTCAAGACCATGACGGCCGCGTACCGGCAAGTGGTCGAGTCCAAACAGTTACAGTACCTGTGCTGGGTGCTGTTCGCGATTTTTATGACCATCGGCGTGCTGGAAGAACTGCTACCTCGGGTGTACGCCAACTTCGGCCTGAATGACACCGCGGTCTCACTCATTATCGCCGCATCGCTTCTGCTCGCGGCCGTACTAGTAGCCAGGCTTGAGTGGATTAGCAAGTTTTCACTCAGCAAACAGGCGCTCGCAATGTGCGCTGGGTCGGCTTTGCTACTTGCTGGTCTTGCAGTCGGCGGCTGGGCAGGGAGTTTGCTCGCAATCGGATTCGCGCTTACATTCAACTTCTTCCGACCCGCCTTCATGCACCATGTGGCCGACGCCGCAACTGGGGATGAGCGCTCGACCATCGGTTCCATACCTGGCATGGCAGCAGGACTGCTCGGCGCCGGGGCATACTGGGTCATCGGGCGCATTGCGGCAAGTACGAGCGAAAATGCTGCTATAGCTTTGTATGCACTCGTGCTCCTGTTGGTCTTTGCCGTGCTGTCAATAGTAGGCCGACGCTACCGGCTGCCTAGCCACACCCGCCAGACACCACCCACACCCAACCCCCAGGCCACCACCCAGACCGTCCCAGAAAACTGACGCATGCCCTAATTTGTGAATATATTCACGGAGTAGCGAAGCGGCGCGGGGTATACTAAAAAGACTACCAAACAGAAGCGACCCCAGCGCGAAGGAGGGAATATGCAGCAGAAGATAACACCGAACTTATGGTTCGATGGCAACGCTAAAGAAGCGGTAGATTTTTACACATCGGTATTTCCGGAAAGCAAAGTCAATGCCATTTCGTACTACCCAGACGAAGGCCTGGCGGACTTCCAGAAGAACATGGCGGGCAAAGAGCTAGCTATAGATTTCGAGCTGAACGGGCAACGGTTTACGGCCATAAATGCCGGGCCGGAGTTCAAGTTCAACGAAGCGATTTCGTTCTCGGTCGCCTGTAAAGACCAGACAGAGATAGATTACTTTTGGGACAAGCTTTCGGCCGTACCAGAGAGCGAACAGTGCGGCTGGTGCAAGGACAGATACGGGTTGAGCTGGCAGGTCGTGCCCGCAGATATGGAAGAGCTTATGACTCGGCCTGGCGCGTTCGCCAAGATGATGGAGATGCACAAAATCGTCATCGCCGATTTCTAACAGTTCGACAACCAGCCTTTGTCATTCCGGCCCCCGAGCCGGAATCTAGAATCATCAACTATTGAACGTCGTAGATTCCGGGTCAAGCCCGGAATGACAGCAGAGAAAGTCAACCTAAACACTAGGAGAACCCCCTATGACAGCAAAACTCAACAGCTACATCCACTTCAACGGCAACGCGCGTGAAGCGATGGAATTCTATAAATCAGTCTTTGGCGGAGAAGTGTACTCTGACACATTCGAAAAGTACGCGTCGGACGCGATGCCCGTCGCCGAGGAAGATAAAGACAAAATAATGCACGCTTTCCTAAAGGGCGACAACGGTATAGAGATTATGGGCTCCGACACCCCGAGCCACATGGAGTTCCAAGCCGGCGCACGGCTTTCGCTAACCGTGAACGGCGACGACGAAACATTGCTACGCGGCTACTGGGACCGCTTAAGCGAAGGCGCCACCGTAACCGTGCCACTAGAAAAAGCACCGTGGGGCGACACATTTGGTATGCTCACCGACAAATTCGGCATCGAGTGGATGGTCAACATCGGCCGCGTCCAAGGTGCCTAAGATTTAACATCTGTCGGATATATGCTATGTTTGCTGCATGGAACTAACCCCTGCAGAAGGTTATTTGTTGGACCGGAAAGTTGTCAGCAGAACCTCCCAACGCCTGCGTAAATGCCTCGGTTGTCTCGGCTGCGCACTGGCCGGTGACGAACGGGCGGTGTATGCATACAAAATCGTTCGCTGCAGGTCGACCACGTCTAACATCGCCGATACTGGTACCGTCACACCCATACTGCAGAGATTGGAGGGTGCTGGTTTATTAACTTCCGAGCTAGAAGAAGGTCCTCCGGGCCGCAGGCTGTACACCACTCCTGACACACCGCTTGGCTACGCCTTCGCAGAGCATCTGACACCTCCAACCCAGTGCCCACTTACGGCGAACCAGCCGAGCTTCGCTGAAAACGAATGCAAACCAGGCGCTACACTTCTAGAAACATAATTTAATTTCTGCACGAAATGCCACAGAGCCGCGAAACAGCCATGCTACTATGGCCCCATGGAGCATACCCCCGAGACGGTTGTCGATGCTTACATAGCCGACTTCCCAAGCAAACGAACTTTGGCGTGCCTGGCATGTCAGCTCTTTAGAGATCTTCCGGCGGGCGAACCGCCACGCACCGTGTATGTCTACCCTATAAAGCAGTGCCTAAACGAAACCGGAGGCACGCCATACATACGTATGCGCCACTTATCACAAGTCGGACTTATGGTTGCCCTGGGTGCAAATAGGCAAAGCACCAAAGCCCCCTCCAAGCAAGAGTTCTCACTTGCCGACACGCCAGAGGGTGTGGCTTTCGGAAACCGACTACAAGAGCTGATGCCGCCGGCATGTAAGATCGAGCAAGAGCCCGACTTGCCCGCCGGCATACGACGCGCGCTGGGTCATAGTTCACCGACGCAGCTCCTGAATATAATCGAGGTGGCCATGAGACGCCTGGATTTTCTCAACAACCACGTCCAACCACCGCAGCAACTAGCTCAGCAGCCGTTCAGCACAGAGCAGACTGCCCAAGCGCAAGAAAACACGAGTCCGGACAAACCGGACTCGTGTTAAGACGTTACAGGGAGTTCGTCTACTCTTTACTGTCTTCGTAAAATTCTTTTTCGTGGTCGACTTTGTCTTTTAAGAACAAAGTTACAAACAGGGTAATCCACCAGAAGAATAGGCTTATTATCCAGAACAGGAAAAAGCTATAGCCTTTGCGGCGAGCGATAAATGCCGGCCAGAGCGAAAGCATAATCCACAGGAACACCCCTAAAATGAAGAAAAACACCATGTGACCTCCTTTTTTGCTGCCTTTACTGTCTCATGAGTCGTATGATTTCGCAATCGTCAGGCGTATGCTTAGCGACAGAAATCACAAAGCACAAAACCACAACACATTTTTGCTAGTTCTGCGGGAAATATCGTAGGGCATTTGAAAAATGGATGATAGAATGCCGCGCATGTCAAACACAACCACACACACCTCAATCTGGAAACCAATACTAACGACCGTCATAATCCTGCTACTCCTGGGCCTACTAGCGCTCGCAGTCATAGGCTGGCTTGGCGCCGGTAAACTACTGGCCATAAGCCCGCAGAAGGTCGAGTATGACCAAACCGTCGAGTCTATCGACGGCACCAATTACACCATTTCGGGCAGCGCTTACAACGTACAAGGTGTCATAGGTGGCATCCGCAGTGACGGCAGCATGATAGGCATTTTTAGCGCGCCAACCGCCAGTGACACTAGCAAACAAACTGCCACCCGGCAACTCACTGGCCTAACTGGTGCGACTCCCAGTGTGGGTGACAAGATTTCGCTGCAAGGCAACATATGGACCAGCGACCCTAAAGCCGCCCTCGGCCTCGACTACGAAACTGTGCAGTACGGCAGTCCGCTCGGCGCCACAAACGCTTGGCTCATACCTGGCAAAAGTACCACCACCTGGACCATCGGTGTCCACGGCATCGGCGCCGACAAGAATGAGATGCTGCGGTTTGTAAAGCCAGTGCACGCCGCGGGCAACACTATGCTCGTTATAAACTACCGTAACGACACCGGCGCCCCGCAGTCACCCGACGGTTACAACCACTTCGGCGACACCGAATGGGAAGATGTAAAGGCGGCCGTCGCGTACGCCAAAGAGCAAGGCGCGACCAACATACGCTTGTATGGCGATTCACTCGGTGGGTCGTTGGTCGAAAACTATCTGAAGCGCGAAAACGACACGGTCGTCACCAAGGTCGTGCTCGATTCGCCGGCGCTCAACTGGAACGAAGCAATCCACCGTCAGATTGAAAAGAACGGTTACCCGGGCATCGTGTACTACCCGACAGTGCTCGCTATGAAGCTTCGTGCCGGTGTCGACGTAAACACCATTAGCACTACGGCTAGCGACGTCAAACAAAAGACGCTCATCATCCACAGCGCCGACGACCCAACCGTGCCGCAGAACGCCAGCAAACAGCTTGCCGCCGCTAAGCCAGACCTTGTGACTCTCGAAGATTTCGGGCAGGGCGGACATTTGCGCTCCTGGAACCACGACAGTGCCAAGTACGAGCAGCTCGTCACAGATTATCTCTCAAATTAGCGAAATCTGTTCACTTTTTATTGTTACCATTAGCCTGTCACCTGTGACCGTACATTATCCTGTAACATGTCACTTTTGAAGCTCAATGGCTACATGACAGTAGTTACAGTATCGTGATAGGTGACAGGATAATGGGCAATGCCACTTATTATGGTATAATACTAATGTTTTCACGAAATATAAAAACTTTTCACGGCCATAAAAACAAAAAAACCAAAACGACGGTTCTTACTGCATAGCAAGCACGTTTTACTCATCGCGCTCGGCTTAGCCGTGTTCGGCACCGTAGCGGTCGCCAGTGGCCAGCAATTGTACAAAATCGTCAGCGAGGCGAACAAACCCCCAACGAACGCGCAGACCACCAGCGGCGGCGGTTCGGCCGGCGGCAACAGCGGTGGAACTACTACCGTAGCTCCGCCAAGCACACCGAAGCCCACTACCACGACACCAGCTCCTGCGCCAGCAACACCGACCACGCCCACACCTACGCCGACACCGGCTGCCACACCTAAACCCACAACTCCCACTCCGGCGCCAACGCCGACACCGGCCCCCGCACCAACTCCGGCACCCGCACCAACTCCTCCGCCGCCACCACCATCGGGCAGTGAGTACGCCACCGAAGCGGAATGTCCCGGCCAATCTGACGTAAACGCCACCACCACCGTGCTCGTCTGTCTGACCAGCCACGCCCGCGTGTATAACGGCCTGAGTTCCATCGGCGCAAACGGTAGCCTTATGGCATCCGCCGCCCACAAAGCTGCCGACATCCAAAGCTGCGGCTTTAGCCACACCGCCTGCGGCCGCGCCTTCGGTTACTGGATAACCACCGATGGCTACACGGCCGGCTGCTACGCCGAAAACATCGCTCAGGGCCAACAAACGCCCATCGCCGTCTTTACCGCCTGGATGAACTCTCAGGGCCACCACGACAATATAATGCACACTAGCTACCGAGACATCGGCGTCGCCTATCTGGCCAACAGCGGCAGCCCCATCTGGGTTATGCACCTCGGCGGCTGCTAGCCAGAAGGTATTTGCTGTATTATGGCTGGTATGAGTAGCAAACCTAGAGCGCCGTTGGGCGCTAGCTTGATCGTTGTGTCTTCGGTGTTCTACGCCAGCTATGGCATATGGACAAAACTGATGGGCAACTTCTTTGGGGGCTATACTTCGGCCGCGTTTCGCAGCGTACTAGTGTTGCTGCTGTTGCTGCCCATTGCACTGGTTTTTCATAAGCTTGAATCTATCAACTGGAAGCGCAACTGGAAGTATCTGGCTGCCATGGTATTTTTTTCGTTGTTTGTGTGGGGGCCACTGTACTACTCCATTCTGCAAGCTGGTATCGGCATCAGCCTTACTATCAACTACGCCTGCATAGTCATCGGCATATTTTTCTTCGGCTGGCTTTTGGCGGGCGAGAAGTTTACAAAAGACAAGCTTTTGTCGGCAGGGCTCGGGCTCGTTGGGCTGGGTCTGGTGTTTTCGCCTAGCATGAGTAGTGTCGGCTCGCTAGCGCTGTTTGCAGCGGCCATAAGTGGCTTCGCCGCTGCGGCCAATACCGTTCTCGCCAAGCAAATACACTACAATGCCACTCAGTCGACCGTAGCCCTCTGGGCAACCTCGCTCGTTGCCAACATACTAATGGCGTTCGTCTTTCGCGAAGTTCACCCGAGTATAGGCGCCCATGTACAGTGGCTCTACTTGGCTGCTTTCGCGGTCGTATCTGTTATTGCCTCGTGGGCATTTACGGCCGGCCTAAAGCTTATTGATGCAGGTGCCGCTGGTGTACTTGGGCTTTTGGAGGTTGTTTTTAGCGTGCTTTTTGGTGTAGTCTTCTTCCACGAAAGACCCGGCGTGGTTGTCATAGGTGGCGTAGTCATCATCTTGGCAGCTAGCGCCATACCGTACTTCAAAGACTACAACGCCAAGCGTGGGACACTCAACTAGCCACTTGCTGGAATAGGAAGTTGTAAAATGCCATATTTATGGTACAGTGCTGTGATGAATGTTCCATCGCCAGACGTCCTCGAAGCTCTCGCAGCAGCCCCATCACTTACGGAAACAGGAAACGACTTTAGCATAACGCTACCCCACGAATGCTTTGTCGAAGCGCAGACCGAACACCTGAACAATCAAAAGATTGCCAGGATTAAATACATAGGAGTACCGGGCAATCTCCAGAACCATGGACTAGGTGGGCGACTTATAAAAAGTCTGTTCAGGCACTGTGCCGACACAAGCGTCGACATAGTGCGCGGATACATAGCCGCCCCAGAAGCCCTGCATGTCCGACGTCGTGTGCTTGGTGAGCAAGCCTTGCATTTTATCGAGGTCGTCGGCGGTGAAGAAGTGGAGCTACCTATGACCTTCGGCCAAGCCTGCGACATTTATCAGCGCCTAGGCGACCAATATGATATGCACGCCCATTTGGGAACCGAGCAGGACGAAGCCGCGGATGGTACTCTGCAAGTGGACGTATATATGAGCGAAATCGATTGCAGTAGTTGGGAGGCGCCTGTGGTAAGCGCCGCTCCGCAACCAGCTATGCGGATTGACTCGTCCGAAATTATACGAAGCTGTAACGATTACCTCGATAGACTCGCCGCCCAGGCCCCTTGCTCGACATTTCTAGCTACGCGGCGACCAGCTCGGCGCCGCAGAACCCGCCGGTAGCACACGCGAAAAGCAATCTTTATGAAAAACCCTAGGGGTAGTAAATACCCCTAGGGTGATGTCATTTCTCCTTCCTAGGAAAAGGTTTTGAACCGGTGCAGCCGGGCCAGTGCCATGAAGGCAACAGCGCCGCAGACCACACCCGTTACGACAAACCCGGCGGACAGACCGGCTCTATCGACCAAGAGGCCGACGAGTGGTCCGGCGACGGTGTACACCAGTCGCTGTACGAGGTTCACCAGGCTGTTCATGGTTGCCCGGAATTCGTGCGCGATGTGCCTGTTCAGTTCTGCTGTAACCGGTTGCGCATGCAGCGCTTGCACAACATCGTGCCCGAGCACCATCCATACCAGCCACACCTGCCCGGTGGCCATTGCCAAGTAGACAACGACTACGAGTGACGCATAGAAGTACATATTGCGCTGCACATGTCGCTCCTGGATGAAGCGATGCGACAGCCATGCCTTCCATAGACTACGGATTGCCAAGATTGCACTGAACCACACTACCGATATGCCGAGTTCCGTATAGTACGGTGCCGACAGCCAAAAGGCTAGGTAGGTCGCTGCACTGAGCGCAGCTCCAAGACATACGAGCCATCGGGCCTCTGCGTTTCGCCCCAACTGCTTCATGGCATGCCAAGCCGACAAACGGACCGCCTCTTGGCTCCCGTTGTAACGAGGCGCCTCTACCAGCTTGAACGTAAAGATAGTACCGACTGCGATGAGCAAACCGTCGAACACTAGCGTCGCACCAAGGCCGAAATATCGGACGAGCAGGAACGCCAGCGGCACTGCGAAACCGGTAGCCGCGTAGGCAACTGCGTTTAGGCGCTGGCTACGTTTGACGAACTCGTCTTCGCGGCCGTCGGCCTTGAGCGAATCAAGCAGCAGCGCCGTGTCGACACCGCTTATCAGACCATTTGCCACGGCGAGCAGCAGTTCCCAGACAACGAATTGCCAGAACTGGTCGCTGAAGCCGTAAGCCACCATGGCAACAGCCGCCAGTGGCGCACTCAGCCGTATGCTGAACGCCCGGCCAAACCGGTCAGCCACAAAGCCGCTTGGCACCTCCCAAAGCACCACTGCCAGCGAAAATACTGACTGCAGCAGGAAGATTTGCGACAAGCTGAGGCCGTTGCCCAAAAAGAACGGCGTCAGATATGCCGCACTGATGGACAGCGTCTTGAACGGCGCCAACCAGGTCAGCCATTTGGCGTTCTGGCGGTACTGCGGGTTCTGCGCTGAGTAGTCCATGGGAGGACTCCTTTCCTAGGTTGTTAAAGAATATGACGTTGGAAACAAAGGCTCTTGCCTAGGTCCCGAAACGCCCCCGAACACTTGGGTGTCAAAAAAACTAAATGAAACGAAAAACGCCCCTTGTTCAGGGGCGTATCGTGAACTATGAAATAGTGTTGTTTATTGTTTCAGATCCGATACGCCCATAGGGAATGATGTGCCATTGGCAGACCAGCCATAACCAGCAACGCCGCCAAGCATGCACTTGTGGCTGAACGCTGTTTGAATAGGGCGATATCGTTTCATATCGCTGTCGAGTATATCAGAAGCCGGAGCCATTTGCAAATAGTATGTTTTATGTTTTTGTATGTTTACCGACCCTGTGGTTTGAAAAAGCATAAGCATTACTGATATACTCGCGTTATACGCCCATGATAAAACCTCACTCAGATGACCCAGATGTAGCAACCGCCGCCGCCGAGGCGCTAACCATCGTGGCCGATATACTTGGCAAACTGCCGAATGCCGAAACATTCGACTACGGTGGCCACGACCTAAAGCTTGGTGAATACGATGTCTGCACCCAATGCACCACGCCCATAGCCGAAGCCCAAATGGCAGAGAAGGCACTCCGCGAGGCTGCCGAGCAGCACGAAGACGGCACCATCCGCGAGCACCTCGAACTCGCCGCACAGCTATTCCATGCCGAAGGCGAAGCGGCGGTTATTCGTGCGGAGTTACACAACGGCCACAACACCGAAAAGATTCTGAACAAACTGTTGGCGCATGAGTATGAACGGCACGTCGGCGAAAGCTACGACCACAGCCACCACAAAGACCTGAACGAGGTTGCACTGTAATGGCCGACCGAAGCGTGGATGAGCGAATAGAAAGCCATCTCGAAAACCTCCGCAAGCTCATAACCCCTAAAGGTCTATTCCTGGCCAGCGACCAAGCCGTCACCACCGGTTACGACAAAGCTTGGCTGCGCGACAACGTCTACGAAGCCCTGGCGTTCGAATATGCCGATGACTGGGCTGTGGTAACCAAAGACTACCTGACACTGCTCGACATTTTCGACCAACACATCGACAAAATAGACTGGGCTACCACCAATAAACCATTCGAAAGCTGGCAGTATATACACGCTCGCTACAACCCCGATACGCTCGAAGAATTCTGGGAAGATTGGGGCAACAAACAGCACGACGCCGTCGGCGCAGTACTGTATAAGCTCGCCGATTTTGAAGCCAAAGGCCACAGCATGCTGCGCAACGCCAAAGACCGCAAAACCGTGCAGACGCTCATTTACTACATTACGAACGTCGAGTACTGGCACGACGCCGACAACGGCATGTGGGAAGAAGCCGAAGAAGTGCACGCCAGCTCCATTGGCGCAGTGGTCGCCGGGCTGAAGAAATGGAAAGAAGTTGGCGGGTTCGATGTCGACCAAGATGCCATAGACCGCGGCCAAAAAGCCCTCGACAAGTTGCTACCACGCGAGTCAGAAACGAAATTCACCGACCTGGCGCTCCTGTCGCTCATTTACCCATACAACGTCGTCGACAAACACATCGCCGGCGAAATTGTCACCAACCTCGTCTACCACCTAGAGCGCGACAAAGGCGTTTTGCGCTACAAAAACGACGCCTACTACAACGCCAACCCCGACGGCTACAGCGAGGAAGCAGAGTGGTGTTTCGGGCTTTCGTGGCTCGCCATCTGCTACGAAAAGCTTGGCAACCACGAAAAGGCGCTGGAATACCTGCAAAAAGCCACCGACACCGTAACCAAAGACGGCAAAGTGCCCGAGCTCTACTTCAGCCACAGCAACAAAGCCAACGAAAACACGCCGCTCGGCTGGTCCGAAAGCATGTACGTCGCCGCGCTTTACGAAGTCGGCCAGAAATAAACACCCCGATTAAACACAATGAATCTCTACTTTTGGGCCGCAAAAGTAGGCAAAACTCTCGCTGCCTAGTTCAAAAACTCGGTACCTTCCAGCTGTGGTAACTCGACTGGACTCTGCTTGTACAGGCCGTCGCACTCACCAATCGGGTCACCCCAGCTTCCAGGCAGCCGGGTTTTCGAGGGCAGCGAACTCCGAGGAGAGTCAGAGATGACAAACTGGAGCCTCTTCCACTCAACCATTGAGGTTTAAAGATACTTTGTCGAAGCAACAATCTCCCGCTGCCCCACAGGCAAGGCATACCTACAGCTTCTGGGCAGCCATCTTGCGTACACTTGGTAGCAGCCTGGCGGGTTTAGACCGGGGAGGTCCATGAAGATGGGCAAGGAGGGTAGGAGATGAAAGTAAAGCTTAGCAAACTAATCTTGCCGAGTCTGGTCGTGGCGGGCGGCATACTTGGCGGCACGGTGTTGGCACACGCCGACACCGGCAGTACCGACGACACGTCGACCACCACGACGCAGACGTCGACAGACGCGTCGACCGGTACCACGACGGGTACGACCGCCCAAACAACGGCGGCATCTGCGGCAGATGACACCAGTACCACGGACGATACGAGCACCGACACCGCGACAACCGATACGGCTGCCGCGACCGCAAGCGACACCGCACAGTCGCAGGATGGTGGTTCGGGCGACGGATGCAGCCACGACAGCAGTCAATCCACCGCAAGCACCAGCGAGACATAAGCTCCCGGCTCCTCGCAAAACGAAAACCGCCAGCCCTGAGGTAGCTGGCGGTTTTCGTTTTGCACCACGCAAGCTATAGTACCTATATGGAATTGCATCGAACAGGGAAGCGCCCGGATTGGCTCAAACGGCCGCGCCGCGACTACAGCTGGTTCCAGCGCACAGCTAGACAAACGAACGGCATCGTAACACCGGGAAACGTCATCACTATCGTCGGTTTGGTCGTAACGCTGTGCGGACTCTGGTTGCTCACAGATGCGCGGTTCGGCGGCGCCGTCATAGCGCTCTTAGTCGGACGGCTGTGCGATGTCGCAGACGGCTGGGTCGCGCACCACACCGGTACCAAAAGCCCTACGGGCGAACTGCTCGATGCTGGCTGCGACAAGATTGCCACCATCCTAGGTCTGGTAGCGCTGGGCGTTGCAGATATTGCGCCCTGGTGGATACTGGCAGTGGTAGCCGTCCCGCAAATCGTCACTTCGGTAGTCAGCGGTCTGGCACTCCGTCGTAAACACCGGTTACACCCCTCACCGATAGGTAAAATCGGTATGGTCTTCGCCTGGACGGGATTTGCAGGACTAGTGTTTGCAGCCTGGGTGGACACCGGCTTGTGGCACGCAGCTTTCCTTGCAGCAGGCTATGCCAGCTTGACTGCCGCGGTAGTTTTAAGTAGTTACGCGCTCGTGCATTACGTGCAGCAGTTCAACCGAAAAACCAAGCCATGAAGCCATACAGCGTTATCGCCATCATTTATAATCCGAAAAGCACGGGCGCCAGTCGGCGCCTAGCCAAACAGCTGAAACGCAAACTGGCCAAACGCTTACCGCAACAGAAAGTGCAGCTCATACCGACCAAGCGCGCCGGCCATGCCGAAGAGCTGGCGGGTGAGATTACCCGGCGCTACAAACGACCGCTCATTATTTCTTCGAGCGGGGACGGCGGCTACAATGAGGTCATAAATGGCATACTGCACACTAATCAAAAAGGAAGCGAACCGGTTGCCGGTCTGCTGCCCGCCGGCAATGCCAACGACCACTACCACCAGCTGCACGCCCAGGAGACCATAGATGCCATCGTCGACCAGCAGGAACAGTACATCGATGTGTTGGAGCTGACTGCGACAGCCAGTGGACGAACCATCCACCGCTACGCCCACTCGTACATCGGCGTCGGCTTGACGCCAGAGGCGGGCGACAAGCTCAACCGTTCACGGTTCAAACTACTGAGTGAAGTCTGGATTGTCGCCAAAGTCTTGCTATTCCTAAGCTCGGTTAAGCTGGTCGTGGACGGCGAAACGCGCCATTATGACAGCCTAGTGTTCAGCAATATTTCTAAAATGTCGAAGATTCTGAAGCTGTCACAAAACGCCAAACCACATGACGGCAAGTTCGAAATAACCTCGTTCCGCCGGCGCAACAAACCACGCCTTATCCGTTCACTACTCAAAGCCACGACCATCGGCTTGCCGGGCGACCGGCAGGCGACGGAATACACATTCACGACCGTTAATCCAACACTAGTACAGCTAGATGGCGAAATCTTGCGCTTAGGTGCCAACTGCGACGTCCAAATCAAAATCGCCCCCGCCGCACTTCGTTGTATTGTCTAACCCGAGAAACATGGGCGCCGTGGAAACCGTTTACCATTCACCATTTTCCGTTAGCCGTGCATTCACCGTGAACCGTTTACCATGAACGACGCCCGCACGGTTAACGGTAAATGGCTAATGCATGGTAAAAGGTGAAGGGTGAACGGTATAATGGGCTTATGAGTGTTGTTGATGACTATCTCGTAACTGTAGCCGACCCGGAAAAATCGGTTTTAGAGCATATGTATGCCGCGGTGCGCGAAGCGGTGCCAGATACGACCGAAGAGCTCAGCTACAATATGCCGGCGTTCAAGTGGCAGGGCAAGGGGCTTATCGCCATCATGTCCAACAAGAACTTTATGAGCATATATCCGTTCTGCAACCACGAGCGCCTGGGACTCGACCTCAGCGGTTACGAAACCACCAAGGGCAGCATACATTTCACCCTCGAACATCCCGTGTCGGACGAACTCCTCCGAGCCATTATTGCAGCCCGCCAAAAGCAAATCCTCGGCGCATGAAAGACTTCGCCGACGTCCGTAAACTTGCCGAACAGATTCTAGAAGCAGCGGATGTCGACCGCGCCACACTTCCTGAGCACGGCTCTCAGGAACTATTCTTTGCCTACGCCCAGCTTGCCCTCCGCAAAGGCAAACTGGTAACCGACCAAGACGTCCACGACACCTGGGCCAGGTGGGCCAAAACATATGAGCCACAGAGCCGGTACATCGTACCATTCGAAAAACTACCAGAGTTTATCCAAGCTAAAGACGCACCGTTTGCGCAGGCTATCCGCCACGTTGCCGCCGGTTTGCGCTAAACCTTACGCCGGGTCACGCCGCGGCAAACGGACGGTAAAGGTTGAACCTTTGCCGGGCTTGGATTGCACCCGGATAGTGCCGCCGTGCATATCGACGATGCTTTTCGCCAAGTAGAGTCCCAGCCCAGTCCCGTCGGTACTCCGGCTGGCATGGTTGTCGAGCCGGGTGAATTTGCCGAACAAGTTCGCCATTTCGGCCTTTGTCATGCCGCTGCCAGTATCACCAACGGTTATCCGGCACGACTGGGCCGTGGCCTGCAGGCGCACCGTTATGGTACCGTGCGCCGGCGTGTATTTGCGGGCGTTGCTCAGCAGGTTGTCGACCGCCATCGAGAGGCGGGCGGGGTCGACCTGCCACAGTACAGGTTTCTGCGGCAAGTCCATGACGAGCTTCTGTTGTTCCTCGTTCGTAAGCAGCTTCTGCTGCACGCACAGCGTTTCCAGCCACGTGCGCAGGTCGACTTCGCGCGGGTGCAGCACTATCCGGCCGGATTCGAGCTTGGCGACATTCAGCAGGTCATCGGCAATCCTGAGCAGCCGCTCATTCGCTTCATACGCTTGTTCAACCATGTGCTGTTGGTCGCGCTGCAGCGGGCCGCTATAGCCGTCGCGCAGCATGGCCAGCAGCATCCGCACACCGCTGGCCGGCGTCCGCAGCTGGTGGCTGGCAAGCGATACGAAATCGCCCTTGGCAGTTTCAAGCGCCCGTTCGTCGGTAATATCTTGCATAATGCCGTACATGGTCTGTACCTTGCCGGATTTGTCGGTCACGACCTTGCCTTCGCCGTGTATGAACCGGAGGGTTTTGTCCGGCCGGACAATCCGCTGTTCGAACCGGAACGGCCGGTGCGTCCTCAGCGCCCGGCCGATAATGTTCGCCATCGCTTTACGGTCGTCCGGATGGACGCACGTGAGATAGCTTTCGTAGGTGCCGCTCTGCTTTTTGTGCTGGATACCGAACATCTTATACAGCTCGTCCGACCACGTCGTACGGTTCTGCTCGACGTCCCACTCCCAACTACCGAGCTTGGCGATAGCTTGGGCGCGGCGCAGCGCCCTGGTCGTAGCGCTTGCTTCACGCTCTTTTTCTATGAGCAAACGCGTCAGGAAATCAGTCAACACCGCGATAAGTATCAGTACACAGGTGAAAAACACGGCCGTATTGACGACATACGTGCCGTTGTGCGCCTGGTTGGTCAACGTTTTCGGACTATGGAGCCAGCCGTAGTAATTAGCCACGATGACGAAATTGTACATCAGCGCCGAACAGCCGGCCGTCACATACACGCCCAGACGGCCGAACAGCGCGGAAGACATGATTATCGGCAGTGTGTACACGATGACGCTACGGCTCTCTATACCGCCTATGCTGTATATAAAGTACGTAGTGAACATGAGGTCGGTCGCCACGATACCGACAGCGATAGCCCGATAGTACGCCACGCTGCGCCGCAGGCGACTAAGCGCATAGAAGACACCATTCATGGCGAACAACACCGCCACGAAAACGATGTTCGAGCCCCGCAGGCGCACCAGCCCCGGCCCGACATATAGCGAAGCCAGCGCCGGCAAAGAGATGACCGAAAGCAGCAGCCACCGCATGTTTATGTACCACCGCAGCCGGTCGTAAATGGGTTGGTTCGGTTCCGGCATGTCACCGGCCACCGAGTGCATCATCCGCGATGTCACGTCCTTCATCATGCGGCAGGCCCACCTGGCGTCTCGTTAGGTGCAACTACGCAGATGACCGCCTCGAACGGCCCGAGCGTCAGCGTACTGTTCGCCGCCGCTACGGTCTCATGCGGCGAACTCGAAAGTACCAGATGCCGCACCACGAAAGGCAGTTCCACTGTCGCTACCGTATCTCCGAAGTTGATGACGGTCGCGAAATGTTCACGGTCCTTTGCGCGCGTATAACACAGCACGTCCGGCTGGCCCAGTTTGTGTACGCGCATACTGCCATGGCGCAATGCGACAGATTCGTTCCGGAGCCTGCCAAGCTCGCGGTACAGTGACAGGAATGATGCGGAGTCGTCTGTCTGTGTTTCAGCATTTGAAATCTCATACCCGGTATTCACCGGCAGCCATGTCTGCTCAGCAGTCGAAAAACCGGCATTCCGTTCGGCCGACCACAGCATGGGCGTCCGTTCGGGGTCGCGGCCACTGCCATTCTGCGTCGAGGGGTCTTGTACTTGGTCGGGTGCGATGACACCGTTTTCCATGCCCAGTTCGTCGCCGTTATATATGAACGACATGCCGGGAAGTGTCATGAGCATGACTGCCGCCGCGCGAGCTTGTTCGTGACCCAAGCGACTGGCAAGTCGTGGCTTATCGTGGTTGCCGAATGCATAGCTCGACACACAAGCTGCACTGAACTGTTCGAGCGCCCGGTGAAAGCGTGTCAGGAACCGACGCCACGGCTGCGCCTGCCAAGGCAGTTCGAAGCCTTCGAAATTGAACGGTGCCGCCACCCGCGGGTCCATGCCGACATAGAACATCATGTAGCTAACGATGGGATGGTTCATTTCGGGGTAGGCTTCGGTAATCATAAACCGCTGTCGGTCGATGAAACGGTGGTGGTCGAGATACGCCTCTTCTTTCAGCACGTCTGCCATCTCCGACAAATACGCATACACCACCGGCCAGCCGCAGCTATTGTTGTGCAGTACGGCGTGGTACGGTTCGTCGACACCCGGGCGATAGTTCGGATTCGGGTCGTCGTCGGTCAGCAGCGGGTCTTTGCTCATCCAGTACACTGCGTCCACACGGAAGCCATCAACGCCTTTGTCGAGCCAGAAACGCATAACCTTCTTCATAGCGTTGCGGACTTTGTGGTTGCTCCAGTTGAGGTCGGGCTGCCTGCGGTGGAAGCTGTGGAGGTAATACTGCTCGCGGCCTTCGTCCCATTCCCACGCCGATTCGCCGTTCAGTACGTCCAGCCAGTTGTTCGGTGGCACACGGTCGCCATTTTCGTCCTGCTTGGCGTCGCGCCAGACGTACCAATCAGAGTACGGACCTTCGCGGCTGGCACGCGAGGCCTTGAACCACGCGTGTTCGTCGGAGGTATGGTTCGGGACCAGGTCGATGATGAGCTGCATGTCGCGGTGGTGCGTTTCGGAAAGCAGCTCGTCGAAGTCGGCCATCGTGCCGAACACCGGGTCCACGCCGCAGTAGTCGGCCACATCGTAGCCGAAATCAGCCATCGGCGAAGGGTAGAAAGGCGAGAGCCAGATAGTGTTCACGCCTAAAGCCTTTATGTAATCGAGCCGGCTGGTAATGCCTGGCAGGTCGCCCACGCCGTCGCCATTGCTGTCCTGAAAGCTGCGCGGATAAATCTGGTACACCACCGCGCCTTCCGACCAACGGTAATGCGAAAGATGCGGTGCGCGCGGGCGCGACGGTGAAGAGGGGTCCATGACACACCCAGTGTACCAAACCCATCGCGCTTATGTGTAAGCAGTCTTACCGTTTTTTGGTTTTAGAGCACAGGGGGCCTCATGTATTCATGCGTATCAACCACCCCGAGCTTACGGTCATGGTTTTAGCGCTAATTATAAATCACAACACCCGGATACGGTTTTCTTGGTGCTGCCGTTTGCTATACTGGCAATCAGATAATAAGGAGATGGTATGGCAGAAACACCACGTATTGCGATCTTGGCTTCCGGCAGCGGCAGTACGGCTGAAGCATTCATCCGGGCAACCCAGACAGATGCCGTCACAGCTGAGGTAGGCCTAGTGGTATCGAATAACAGTACGGCCGGCGTATTCGACCGCGTCAAACGGCTGAACACAGAGTTCGGCCTCGACATTCAAACGGCCCACATCAGTAGCAAGACAAACCCATGGGGAAGTCGTAACCCAGGAGAGCAAAGCCTCGGAGAAGCCGAAGCAATAGTCACGCTATTGGAAGATGGCAAGTATACGCTTGGCCTGCTTCTGGGCTACATGAAAAAGGTTCGTGGCGACTTACTCGGCTGGGGGCAGCCTACCATCAAGGGCGACTGGGGGCATGCACGCCTCCTAAACACACACCCTGGACCATTGCCTGAAACAGCCGGCATGGTCGGCTTAGGCGTGCAGAAACACATCTTGGCCAGCGGCCTAGCCGAAGCCGGGCAGACGCTCCATATAGTCAGCGCCGACTACGACAGCGGACCGGTCGTTGCGGAGCATCGGTTCGTACACGGCATCGGTATCGAAGGGGAAGGCGAAGCGAGAATCGCCGCCGTAAATGCAGCAGCACCTGGTTTATTTGAACGGGTACAGCTGGTTGAAAAACAGCACATAGGGCCCGACGTCGATAGCTTTTTGGCAGGACAGCTTTAGCTCTGACGCCAGGTTTTGAGGATGGCGCGGGTTTTGGCGGCCGCGCGGCCGGTGTAGTAGCGCTCGGGGTGTTCGATGATACGCTTTTCGCCAGCCGTAAAGTTCGCCCAGTACGTCTTCGCTTCGGCGTCAGCCGCCACGGCATCGGCCAGTGGTACGCCTTTTGCCAAGGCGGCATGAGCCAAGGCTTTGGATTTCTCGTGGGCGAGAGTGTGACCATATTTCGCGAGCAGCAAGTACAGCGGTTCGGCGGCGATAGCACCTTCGGTCAGCGCCAGGTTGCGCTGCATGGCCGCTTCGTCGACTTCGAGTTTGCCCATGATGCGGTTCAACCGCTCGGCCATGGCCGCGACCGATGCTGGCACAACCGCATAGAACCGTGATGAAGCGGAATCGGTCAGGTCGCGCTGGTGCTCGCTGGCCAAGTTCAGCCGGGCGTTCACCGTCTGGGCCGTGACTTGCTTCCACATACTGACGACGTTTTCGAAATTCCACGGATTACGTTTGTGCGCCATGGTGCTAGAGCCGGTCTGGCCCTTTTCGAACTTTTCGCGCACTTCAGCGATTTCGGTGCGCTGCAAGTGCCGCATGTCATGCCCGAGGTTGGCCATGATACCCGCCGCTAGGCTCAGTTCGTCCAGCAAACGGACGGTGTTTTCGGCCGGGACTATCTGCGTCGAATGCGGCGCAGGCCGGAGGTTCAGGTGGCCCAAAAGCTTCGCTTCGAACGCTATCGGATTCCCGATAAAAACACTTAGCGCATTGTAGGCACCGACCGCGCCAGAGAACTTGCCATACAGTTCACCGCTCAGCCGTTCTAGCCGGACGATACTTTCGCCGAGCCGGCTGACGTATATCGCCATAGCATAGCCAAAGGTAATCGGTACGGCATGCTGGCCGTGGGTGCGGCCTATCTGCACCGTTTCGGCGTACGTATCGGCTAGTCCGTACAGTGTCCGGTGCAGGGCTTTGAGCCGCGGGATGACGACGTTTTCCATGCAGTCGCGCAGCTGCAATGCGCTGGCGGTGCAGACGATATCGTACGAGGTCGCCCCGAAATGCACATACGGGTGCGCGGCTTCGGGTAGATGCAGCTTTATGGCATCGCCGACGGCTTTGATATCGTGCTTGGTAACCTGCTCGAGCTCGTAGACTTCCTCGGCGGTGATTGCGCCCGCAGCCGTTTCAATCTGCCGGGCAGCTTTTCTTGAACAAATCTCATAGTCGGCCAGAGCATGGGCCAGGGCAGCTTCGACATACGCCTGGTAGGCGATACGGCTGCGCTCCGAAAGATACCGCGCCACTTCGGTGTCGTAGTAGCGGGCATCGAGCGGGTCAAGCGCGCTGTAGTCGCGCTCCGGGCTGACTGCGGGCAATCGTATCGGTTTCACGAGGCCGCTTCCAAAGCTTTCGTAACGTTGGTTTCGATGCGCCTTAGGACCTCAGTTTCTTCAGGGGGCACAAATGTTCCGCCCGTCAGCCGTTCGTATACATAAGCGTAGCGGTTTCGGAGCTCGGTGATAACTTCGGGTGGCACCTCGGGCGGCTCGCCGTCGGCGTAGGGGTCGAACCGCTCTTTGTACCACAAGCGCATGTACTCTTTGTCGTAGTTTTCCGGCTCTTTGCCGGCCGCCAGGCTGGCTTCGTACGTGTCGGCCCGCCAGTAGCGCGAGGAATCGGGCGTGTGGACTTCGTCTATCAGAAAGATGTTGCCGTCGGCGTCGGTGCCGAATTCGTACTTCGTGTCGACCAGTATCAGGCCCTTTTCGGCCGCCGTCTTCTGCCCGAATGCAAAAAGCTCCAGGGCGATTTTTTGCAGCTTTTCCCAGATTCCAGCGTCAATCAGGCCTTCGCTAACTGCTTCGGCTGGCGTAAGGTTGCGGTCGTGTGTCTCGAACTTGGTTGTCGGTGTGAGCACCGGTTGCGGCAATTTCTGATTCTTGCGCAGGCCGTCGGGCAGGGTAAAGTCGCCGTAATCGCGCTGGCCGCCACTGTACGTATGCCAGAGCGACGTGTTAGTCACACCGGTTATATAGCCACGGACTATCATTTCCAGCGGCACCACTTGGAACTTCTTGCCCCACGCCACGTTCGGGTCGGGGTAACCGATGATGTGGTTCGGCACGATATGCGCCGTCTGCTCGAACCACCACTTGCTGATAGCGGTCAGCAACTCGCCCTTATGCGGCACCAGCGCCAGGTTGCGGTCGAAGGCCGAATAGCGGTCGCTGGCCACGAACAGCAGGCTGTCGCCCAGGTCGTACACGTCGCGGACTTTGCCGTGGTACACGGCCTGTTGCCCGGGGAAATGAAAATCGGTTTCGGTAATCAACGCTCCACTCATTGCTATCAATTGTAAACGGAGCGTAAAAATTCGCAAGAATTTTAGCAGGTAGGTTATAGTAGTTTCCATGGAAACACAGCAGACGATTGGGATTGTAGGCGGTGGACAGTTAGGACGTATGCTGACGCTGGCAGCATTGCCGCTCGGTTTTAAGGTAGTGGTCGTGGATCCGGGTGAACATTCACCGGCAGCGCAGGTAGGCGCTACGGAGATTACGGCAAACTTATATGACGAGCAGGCGCTGCGTGAGCTGGCCGCGCAGGCAGATTATATTACTATCGAAATCGAGCATCTGGATGCCGACGTGCTGGAAAAAGTCTCGCGCGAGACAGGCAAGCCAGTAAACCCCGCGCCGGCTACCATCCGGCTCATCCAGGACAAATTCGCCCAAAAGCAGTTCCTGGCGGAACACAACGTGCCGGTCGCGCCGTTCGTAGAAATTACCGACGAAAAATCGGCCAATGCGGCACTGAAGAAGTTCAAGGGCAAGATGCTCCTGAAAACCCGCCACGGAGCCTACGACGGCCGCGGCAACATGGTGGTGAAGTCGGCACTCGACATCCACCAGGCGTTTGAACGGTTCGCTGGCAAAAAGCTCTACGCCGAAGGCTTCGTGCCATTTACCAAAGAACTGGCCGTGATGGTCGCCCGGAGCAGGACCGGCGAAGTCAAAACCTACCCGGTCGTCGAAACCATCCACCAGCGTAACATCTGCCTGGAAGTGCTGGCGCCGGCCGAAATCCCGGCAGCTACCCGCAAAAAGGCCGAAAAGCTGGCCGCCACCGTAGCCGCTTTGTTAGACGGCGCCGGTATGTTCGGCATAGAGATGTTCCTGACGGCCGAGGGTGAAGTACTGGTAAACGAAATCGCACCGCGCGTGCACAACAGCGGCCACTACACGCAAGACGCGGCCCGCACCAGCCAGTTCGAGCAGCACATCCGCGCCGTCAGCGGCCTGCCACTCGGCGACACGGGCATGAACGTGCCGGCCGCCGTAATGATAAACATCCTGGGCGAGCGCGACGGCCCCACAAACCTGACTGGCGTCGACAAGGCGCTGGCATCCGGGCACACCTCGGTCCATGTGTACGGAAAATCCCCCACCAAAACCGACCGCAAGATGGGACACATAAACGCCACGGGCAAAACGCTCGGCGAAGCCCGGCGCCGTGCTCGGCAAGCCCGCAAGGATATCGATATATGAGTAAGCCTTTGGTCGGCGTCATCATGGGTTCGGACAGCGACCTCGATGTGCTGTGCGAAGCCGCCACAGTGCTCGAGCAGTTCGGCGTGCCACACGAAGTCCGCATCATCTCCGCCCACCGCACGCCGGATGTCATGGAGCAGTACGCGCACGAAGCTGCCGGGCGCGGCCTGAAGCTCATCATCGCCGGCGCGGGCGGCTCGGCGCACTTGCCGGGCATGACTGCTTCCGGTACGCCATTGCCCGTCATCGCCGTACCGGTCAAGCGCGACAATCACGACCACGAAGCCCTGTGGAGCAACGTGAAGATGCCGCCGGGTATCCCCCTGGCCACCATGCCCGAAAACGGCGCCAAAAACGCCGCGCTGCTGGCCATAGAAATTCTGAGCCTCCTCGACCCGACGCTTGCCGAACAATACGCCGCCTTCCGCACCAAACAACACGACGACGTCATTGCTCTCGACGCCAAACTCCAATCCACCGGCTGGAAAGCTTACCTAAATGGAAAACGCGTATGACACAGTTTCTTGAGCGTTCCCCTGAGGCATTTGCCGCAGCATGGTTGCTCGGCGACGACTTTGACGGTACGGCCGCGAATACCTTCGCGTCTTCGCCAAATCATATCGGCGTTACAGAAGCCTATACTATTGCGGTGGATTCGGTCTTTGGAGCCGCCACGTTGAGACAGTACTGCGAATCAGGCGGCCTGTGTAACCGCGCGCCACGCGAAGTAGTACAAAGCCTCGCCCCAGACGCCACTACCGTTGAAACACAGGAGCTTTGCGATAAACTCGTCGCCGCCAAACTAGCCGTATTACTTGATGAGATAGGACCGACATGGCCGCAGCCTATCGAGGGCTATCTGCCGCTCAGAAAGAGAGTGCAGCGGGCCAACGAGCAGGGTCAGCGGGTCGACGAAGCTATAATCTCGTCTGGCCATGAACCATTCATCCGAAAAACATACGACGCGTGGGGCGAACCCGCGCCCGATATTATCATAGCCAGCGAAATACTAGAGCAGGCTACCGACTTTACCCCCGACCAGCTCATAAAACCAAGTGCTGGGCTGATGGTGGTCGCTCGCAATCTGTGGCGGACGATTTACGGCGTTGGCTTCACGACCACCGGCGAACAACATCGTATGATATACGTCGGCGATGACCGCGAGAAAGATGGCTGCCTAGCCAGCAATAGCGGCATACCATTCGTACACATATCGGGAGAGACACCGGCAGAGTCATGGCGAACGGTCGGAGACACCCTGGGACTCCCCGCATGACGCAGAATACGTGGTATGTGGTGACCGGCGGGCCGTCGGTAGGAAAGACGACGCTGCTGGATGCGCTGGCGGCAAAGGGTTACGCCACCGCAGGAGAAGCGGCGCGAGCAGTCATAGATGAAGGTCTGGCGGCGAGGAAAGCCGTTGCCGAGATACGTGCCGATGAAAAAGCTTTTCAGGAGGAAGTCGTCCGGTACAAAATCGCTACCGAAGCGACGCTGCCCAAAGACGTACCGACGTTTTTCGACCGCGCCATGCACGATACCATCGCCTATTTGCGGTACTATGGGTTCGGCATAGCAGATTGGATACGCGAAGCCTGCCGGCAGTCACGCTATGCCACAGTGTTCCTCTTGGAACCGCTTGCCACCTACGAACAGGATTACGCACGCGTCGAGGACGCGGATTTCGCCCAAAAAATTCAGGACTTGTTATATGATGCCTACGCCGAAGATGGCATGCCGCCCGTACGGGTACCTGCCATGCCGCCCGAAGATAGGGTACAATTCATACTGAACCATGTGGACCAGGAGCAACCATCGTGAGTAAGCAAGACAGTTATGCGAAGTCGGGCGTGGATTATAGCGCCATGGACCCCATAAAGGTCATGGCACAGCAGCAAGCGCGCGCCACGGCCGGACAACTGGGCAACTTCGGTGCGACAGAAGTCGCGGCCAGCCGCGGCGAGTCAGCCTACGTCTGGGAAGAACCCGACGCCTACCGTTCACTGGTCATAGAAGGGCTCGGCACCAAAAACCTGGTAGCCGACGCGACCCGGCAGTTCACCGGCAAGACCCACTACGATGCCATCGCGCAGGACACCATCGCCATGGTCGTGAATGACCTGATAGTCGTCGGCGCGCTCCCGCAAGTGGTAAATGCCTACTTCGCCATCGGCGACTCAGCCTGGATGAACGACCGTGAACGCGCCAGCGACCTTATACATGGTTGGGCGGCGGCCTGCGAACTGGCCGGCGCGACCTGGGGCGGCGGCGAAACCCCGACGCTTAAAGGTATCATCGCGCCGGAAACCATCGACCTCGGTGGTTCGGCTGTCGGTGTCGTAAACCCGAAAGAACGGTTGGTACTGGGCGACAGGTTGGCGGCTGGCGATGCAATTGTGCTCGTCGCCAGCAGCGGTATCCATGCCAATGGCCTGACCATGGCCCGGTCCATCGCCGACAAATTGCCAGAAGGATACGCGACCAAACTGAAAGATGGACGCATGTACGGCGAAGCGCTGCTGACGCCTACGCCGATTTACGTTCCATTCGTCAAAAGCCTCCTCGAAGCTGGGCTCGATATCCACTACATGGTCAACGTTACCGGCCACGGCTGGCGCAAACTGATGCGGGCCACCGCACCGTTCACATACCGCTTGCATCTCCTGCCGGCGGTGCAGCCGGAGTTCAGCTTCATACAGGAGCAGTCCGGTGCCAGCCTGGAAGACATGTACGGCAACTTCAACATGGGCACCGGTTTCGCCGTATACCTCCCTGCCAGCGAAGCAGACAAAGTAGTCGAGCTCGCACAACAGACCGGCTATGAAGCGCTCGTAGCCGGGACGGTCGAAGCAGGGCCGAAGCAAGTCGTCATCGAACCACTGGGCATAACGTTCGCCGGGGACAGTCTGGAGGTACGTTCGTGACCACAGCCGTTTGGGGTGGTCAGGCAATATCTCGGTTCCGGCAGCGAAAACTGTTGGCTCAATTGCGGGAAATAGACCCGCTTATTAGCGGCGTGTCGGCGGTGTACGTACACTTCGTCGACACCAGTAAGGCTTTGAGCGAAGCAGACTATGCCGAACTCATACAACTCTTGAGCTACGGCGAGCCGAGCGATTCATCGCTCGGCAAACAGTATATCGTCGTGCCGCGCTTCGGGACCATTTCGCCCTGGTCGTCCAAAGCCACCGACATTGTGCACAATGCCGGACTGACGCACATAAGACGCGTGGAGCGGGGCGTGGTCTACCGGCTGGAAGGCGCGCCTGCCACGCCGCAAGTGCTGGCACTGCTACATGACCGCATGACCGAAACAGTCCTGCCGCACCTCTCCGAAGCCGACAGGTTGTTCGAGGAATCCGAACCGAAACGGTTGACGATGGTCGACATCCTCGGCGGCGGCAAGCGGGCGCTCACCGCCGCCAACACCGCCTTGGGGCTGGCGATGGCTCCCGACGAAATCGAGTACCTGTTCGATGCGTACGCCGGCCTGCAGCGCAACCCCACCGACGTCGAACTGATGATGTTCGCCCAAGTGAACAGCGAACATTGCCGCCACAAAGTCTTCAACGCCGACTGGACCGTAGACGGCAGACTGGCCGAAAAGTCGCTGTTCAAGATGATACGCAATACTTACGAAAAGCACCACGACGACATTCTTTCCGCCTACTCCGACAACGCCGCCGTGCTGCGGGGCCACACCGCGGAACGCTACTTTGCCGACCCGACCGACCGCACCTACCGCTACCACGACGAACCGGTGCATCTGGTAGTGAAGGTCGAAACCCACAACCATCCGACCGCCATCGCACCTGCGCAGGGCGCCGCGACCGGCAGCGGCGGCGAAATCCGTGACGAAGGCGCCACCGGACGCGGCGCCAAGCCCAAGATGGGCCTGGCCGGCTACAGCGTCTCGAACCTGCACATCCCCGGCTTCGAGCAGCCGTGGGAAAGCCAGGCCAGCAAACCCGGACGCATCGTTTCGCCACTCTGTATTATGCTCGACGCCCCCATTGGCGCGGCAGCGTATGGAAGCGAATTCGGCCGGCCGAACCTGACCGGTTACTTCCGTACTTACGAAGAGCAGTCGGCCGGAGAAACCTGGGGCTACCACAAACCCATCATGATTGCCGGCGGCCTCGGCAGTATCCGTGAGGAACACGTACAGAAGCAGACGTTGCCGGTCGGCGCGAAAATTATCGTACTCGGTGGCCCGGCTATGCTCATCGGCCTGGGTGGCGGCGCGGCCAGCAGTATGCAGACCGGCTCCAGCCACGAAGACCTCGATTTCGCGTCAGTACAGCGGCCCAACGCCGAAATGGAGCATCGCGCCCAAGAAGTCATCGACCAGTGTTGGGGGCTCGGCGGCAAGAACCCCATCATCACCATCCACGACGTCGGTGCCGGTGGACTCTCCAATGCGTTACCCGAAATCGTCCACGACAGCGGCGTTGGGGCGCGGTTCGAGCTGCGCGACGTCCCCAGTGCCGAACCAGGCCTCAGCCCCATGGAAATCTGGTGCAACGAAGCTCAGGAGCGGTACGTACTCGGTGTACGGGCGGGCGACTTGGAACGCTTCGAGGCCATCTGTCGCCGCGAACGCTGCCCGTACGCAGTAGTTGGCACGACGACCCGGAAAGAACAACTACTGGTAACCGATTCGCTGCTCGGCGATACCCCGGTCGACCTGCCGATGTCGGTGCTCTTTGGCAAACCGCCGAAGATGTCACGCACCGCCGTCCACATCGAAACGTCTTTGCCGGCGTTCGAAACCGGCAACATTAGCCTGGACGAAGCCGTCGAACGTGTCCTGCACCTGCCAGCGGTCGCGAGCAAGAAATTCCTCATTACCATCGGTGACCGGACGGTCGGCGGCCTGGTACGGCGTGACCAGATGGTCGGCCGCTGGCAGGTACCCGTAAGCGACGTCGCCGTTACCAGCAACGGCTTCGGCAGCGAAAGCGGCGAGGCCATGGCCATGGGCGAGCGCACGCCGCTGGCGCTTATCGATGCGGCAGCCTCGGCCCGGATGGCAGTCGGCGAGGCTATCACCAACATCGCCGCCGCCGACATCGCCAAACTGTCAGACGTGAAACTTTCCGCCAACTGGATGGCCGCCGTCGGCCATGGGCAAGAAGATACCAACTTGTACGACGCGGTGCAGGCAGTGGGCGAAGAGTTTTGCCCGGCGCTCGGTATCACCATCCCCGTCGGCAAAGATTCACTCAGCATGCGCACCGTCTGGAATGACGGGGAAGACAAAAGCGTCACCTCGCCGGTCTCGCTCCTCATCACCGCCTTCAGCCCTGTCACGTCGGCGCAGAAAACGCTGACCCCCGAACTACAGAACATACCGGACAGCAAGCTGGTACTCATCGACCTCGGCAGTGGGCAAAACCGGCTGGGCGGTTCGGCGCTTGCGCAGGTATACAACCAGCTCGGCGACAAGGCGCCAGACATCGCCCCAACGCAGCTCAAAACCTTCTTTACGGCACTACAGAAATTGCGACAACGTGGCAAAATCCTCGCCTACCACGACCGCTCCGACGGCGGTCTGCTGGCTGCTGTGGCCGAAATGATGTTCGCCAGCCGGTTGGGCGCTAGTATCGACATCTCGACGCTGCGGGGCGACAACCTAGCCAAACTGTTCACCGAAGAGCTGGGCGCCGTAGTGCAGGTAGCCGCCGAAGACACCGACGAAGTACTGGCAGCATTCGGACCCGACGCGCATGTCATAGGAACCGTCACCACCGAACCGACGCTCGTCATCACTGGCGCCGGCCAGGAAATCTACCGCAAATCGCGCAGCATGCTGGAACGCTGGTGGGCGCGCACCAGCTACGAGCTACAGAGACTCCGCGACAATGCCGTTAGCGCACAGCAAGAATACGATGCCATCAGCGACGACGATGACCCGGGCCTGCTGGCCGAACCGGCATTCACCGCCAGCACAACCGCGTTCAAAACCCGCCCGAAAGTCGCCATCTTCCGCGAACAGGGCGTCAACGGGCAAGTGGAAATGGCCGCCGCCTTCGACCGCGCCGGCTTCACCAGCGTCGATGTGCACATGCAGGACTTGCTTGATGGCCGGGCCGATTTGGGTGATTTCGTGGGCCTGGCGGCTTGCGGCGGTTTTTCGTACGGCGACGTGCTGGGGGCGGGTGAGGGCTGGGCCAAATCCATCCTCTTTCACGACAAGCTTCGGGCACAATTCAAAGCCTTTTTTGAACGGCCCGACACATTCACGCTCGGCGTCTGCAACGGCTGCCAGATGCTAGCCGCACTGAAAGAGCTCATCCCCGGCACCGAAACTTGGCCGCGCTTCCTGAAGAACACATCCGAACAGTTCGAAGCCCGCGTCGTCAGCGTGCTGCTGGAAAAATCCCCCTCGATTTTCTTCAAAGGCCTGGCCGGTTCGCTGCTGCCGATACCAGTGGCGCACGGCGAGGGCCGGGCCGTGTTCGAGAGCGACGCGGCGCGCAGCCGGGCCGAAGCCGAAGGGCTCATCGCCATGCGCTACGTCGACGGCCAGTGCGAACCGACCGGCATTTACCCCTACAATCCCAACGGCTCGCCCGGCGGCATCACCGCCCTGACCACACCCGACGGCCGCGCCACCATCCTGATGCCGCACCCCGAACGCGCTTTCCTGACCGGCCAGCTTTCCTGGCATCCGGCTGGCTGGCCAGACGACAGCCCATGGCTACGCATGTTCCAGAACGCCCGGGAGTGGACCGAAGACACTACAAGACGCAAGACTAACAAAGGAGGTTCATATGAGTAAAGAAACAGCAGACAACCAAGTCGGCGCCAACACCATACCGCTGGAGCTGCAACGAATCGCCGGTTTACGATACGGTGATAATCCACATCAAGCAGCCGCAGTCTATACGCTTGCTGGCGATGACAATCCATTGAGCCTGCGTAACATAGCCATGGTCGAGGGCGACTTAAGCGCCAGTAACTATTTCGACCTCGACCGCGCAACGATGACACTGACCCGGTTCGCCGCCAGTATGGAAACCAACCATGGGACCGTACCATTGGTCGCACTGGGGCTCAAACACGGAAATGCCTGTGGCGCCGCTTTCAGTGACAGCGACCCCGAAGCCGCGACAATCAGCATGATAGACGGCGACCGGGAAGATATTTTCGGAGGAACAATCGCCCTGAACTTTCCGCTGGGGAGGGAAGTGGCGGAAGTACTCCGACGGTACGGCACGGACAGAGCCCGTCCGCTCGATGTCATCTATGCGCCAAGTGTCACCGATGAAGCCGTTTCGATTCTGCACCGGAAGACCGGCAAACTCAAGCTAGGAGTAAACCCAGCATTAGGAAATCTCGGCCGCGACAGCCTTCGGCCCCAAACCTTGCTGCGCAGCCTGGGCGGTGTCGTCATCGTCCAAGAGAATAATATTTTTGTCCCGAACCCCGCAGACGAGACACAGCGCATGCAGTTACTTGACGAACCGCTGCCGTCGACCACCCAGCTCAGTCCAGGGCTGTTGTTTGCAGAGGCTATCGGCAGTAGTAGCACCAGCAATACTATTACCATCGTGAACCATGCGATGCTAGTAGGCAATGGCGTCGGCCAGCAAGCCAGGCACAAAGCCGCCGCACTTGCAGTAGAACGTGCCAGGCACAATGGCCATGCGGTAGAAGGCGCCGTCACCTATAGCGATAGTTTCTTCCCGCAACCGGACGGCCTGGAAGTAGTGCTCGACGCAGGAGTGGAAGAGGTGTTCACGATGCGCGGCTCCGAAAATGACCGGCGGGTCATCGAAACAGCCCGACAACGAACAGCGCGATTCATAACAGTGCCCGTCGAAATCGGACGCGGGTTCCTACACTAAGAAGAAAGGAGAATACTATGGCATTGACACAAGAAGCAGCCGGACAAAACATGGCAGCATTGGCCGAAAACCCATATCCAGGACGGGGTATAGTTATCGGCAGAGCAGCAGGAGAAATAGCCTCGACCGTACACGTCTACTGGGTTATGGGCCGCAGTGAAAACTCACGCAACCGGCAACTGGTCCAAGGCGGCGATACCATCAAAACCCAAGCCTTTGACCCCAGCAAAGTAAAAGACCCCAGCCTCATCATATATAACGCACTCGCTACGGTCCTAGATAGTGAAGGCCGCGTGAATCATGTCGTCTCAAACGGAGACCAGACCGATACCGTAGTGGACGGGCTCAGGAGCGGCATATCCTTCGAGGAGTCATTGTCGGAGCGTACCTATGAACCCGATGCCCCCAATTTTACTCCCCGCATCAGCGGCCTGAGCATCCCCAGGCCAGGCTTTGCGCGCCATGCCCTGAGCATGATATCACGAAGGCCCGATGGCAAACCCAGACGGCAGGCCAACTGGTTCGACGATGCCGATATGGAACCGGGAGCCGGTGCGTGCATCCACACCTATGCCTCCGACAGCCCCAGCCCCGAAGCACCCATACCTTCTTTTACGGGCGAGCCACGCACCGTGCTGCTCGATGCGGACCCGGAAGCCACCGCCGACCGCTACTGGGAAATACTCAACCGGGCGAACCGGGTGGCATTGGTTGTGAAGCAGATTTCCTTGGTAGACCAAACGGTTCAGTACGCAATTCGCAACCAGTTGCAGCACTAAAGACATCACACTCTGAAATGCCACCAAGATAAGCTGGCCAGTTTCGTTCTGGAGCGGTCTTTTGGGAGAAAGCATATCTAGATATGGTGATGAGTAAAAGGCTGTTCCAGAGCGGAAATGGCAGGTTAGCTGGGGGTAGGTCAGGGTGTGATGTCTTTAAGCCTCAGCGACTGTCATGGACAGGGTTTTAGGTCAGTAGGTCGGACAGGCGGTTCTGAGTAAGGGCGGCGCGAAGCTCGCGAGCCAAGCGCTGGCCGGTCGAAACGTTTTCGCCGTACATATAGTTGCTATATGGCGTATAGACGATGCCTGGCGAACCGGGGATACGCATGCTGACATCGAACACTTTGAATTCTTCTTTCGGCGGCCCGACCGTAAAGGCGCCTTGCAAGGCGAACGGCCCGATGATGCCCGGCTTGTAGTGTTTTTGTGTGGCAGCGACAAAACCCTCGCCGGCAGCATACGCCTGGCCGAGCAGTGACTCCTTCATGGTCACCGTCTGATGGCCGTTTTCGATATACTTGGGTTGCACATGTTTGAGCACTTCCAGCTGCTCAGGAGCGGTCAGCCGCAACAGGCCGTCGAGATTGGTCTGGCGACGGGTGTCGGTGCCGAGCAACTCTAATTCGCCGGTCAGGGGAGAATAAAAAAAGTTCAGGTTAATCTGTGGGCCAAGCACGAACTCCTCAATGACCGCCGAGCGCAGAGACGCTTCGGTGAACTCGCCGGCCTTGAGCTTCGCTGCGCTGGTCTTCTGATAGTCCGTGAAGCTGCTGGCCAGGAAAAACGCGCGTTCGTAGCCGCGGTCGGCCTCGTTGGTCTTGACGATGACAAGCCGGTCGATGTCTTCCGGCCGCTCGAACTGACGGGGCACCGGCACGCCACCCTCTCGAAGCAGGAAATACTGGTTTTTCGGCTCGTCGCGCTCTTCTTTACGGACAAGGCCGCGCGAACCGAGTATCGGTACCCGGAAGTTGTTTTCGACCTCGTTGAAATCGCAGTAGACCCAGAAGTAGCGACTATGTATGAACACCACGTTCAGGTCGCGGAGCTGCTGCTGGACTTCGGGCTTCACGACATCGGCGAAACTGTCGACGACGATGACATGGTCTACACAGCCCCTGTCACTGCGCCCCATACCGGCTGGCGCGGAACGGGTTTTATAATACTTGTCGTACACCGCTTCGCGGCCCTTCTGCGCGACCACGACCGTCCCGAAACCTTCGGCCTTAGCGCCGCGGCAAACATCCAGCGCGCTGTGGCCGCCGAGCGAACCGACGTGCAGGTTCCCTAGGTCGTAGCCTGTGAGTATATCCGCGATATCGGCCGGACTTATCATGCAGAAAAGATATCCTTTAGGCGGTTCTGTCCGGCTGCCAGTTTGACTTCCCGGGCGATACGCCGGCCGGTGCTCATGGGCTCGTCGTAGCGGAGGTCGGTGTAAGGCGAGCCGTGTATGTACGGATTCGTCCCGGCGACGATACGCGCCGAAATCTCGAAAACGTAAAATTCCAGTTCCGGCGTCACCACTGTCTCCAAACAGAATGGCCCGAACAAGCCGCGGCCATCGATTTTCTTCGACGCTTCGACAGTCCGTTCACCCATCTCGAAAATCGTACTCAGCAGCGACTCGCGCACGACAATCGGCATATTGCCCATGATGGTATAGCTCGTCTCGATGCCCAGGTCCATCTGGTCCTTGGCAGCCACCCGGCCGACCGAGTCGACATTGCTTTCGTAGCGCTTGTCGAAGCCCATAATCTCGAGCTCGCCGGTCAGCGACGAATAGAAAAAGTGGGCATACACCGGAGAACCGACGATGTACTGCTGTATGATGTAGCGCCTGCCCGCATGCTCTTTTATCTTGGCCGCGAACTGGTCGGGATTGTGCGCCAGGAAATAGCCCTTGCCACCGCCGGCACCATCGAACTTGACGATTACCGGCCCGTCTATGTCCTCTGGCGAATCGTAAATCCGCGGCAACGTCAGCCCGGCGTCATGCAGCCACGCCCGCTGTTTGTGCCGGTCGGCTTCCCAGGGAAGGACCTGCTTATTGCCGTAATACGGCGTCTGCAGGGCCAGTATCTGCTCGCCATTCAGCGCGTTCACCAGCGACCCGTGTGGCACCAGCACGGCGTTCTTGGCGGCCAGTTCAGCGTCCAGACCGACCAGTTCGCCGAAGTTGTCGACGACCAGCATCTCATCGGCAACCTTGAATGATTCATACGTCCGGAGGTGTTTGCGCTCGACAACCGCGATAGTTTCGAAGCCCTCATCGCGGCCGCCTTTCAAAATTTGCAGCGCCGAGTGGCTGGCAAGTGTACAGATACGAAGTTTTGGTGTGGCGGCCATACTACCCCCGGCTTTATAAAAAGTATTTATCCAGTATAGCAAGGAACCGTCCCGACGCCAGCGCTTCGGCAAAAAAAACGGGAAGGGGAGGCGGTGGGGGTCTGTTGTGTATGTGAGATTACATCATCGGCAGATAGAAAGCAGTACGCTGAAGGCATGATGCGTGACGGCAGACGAGCGACCTCCTTCGGCATCCTTGCGGCAGTGCTAGGCGTACTGTCGCTCGGCGTCGCGGCCTTTTGGAAAAACGCCATCGTCAACCATGAGCAGACGACCGATGGTTACTCCGCCGCCGTCGGAGTCGACGCGTTGGTTATCGGCGCGTTCGTGGTCCTGGGCGGCCTCCTGCTCGTCGGCGCAATCATCCTTTTCGTCGTCGGCTGGTTCGCAGACCAGCACCGCAACGACGAAAACTACACGCCCGATACGGTGCGCCCAGGCGACCCGTACCCTACTAGTGACCACAGCATGCTGCCACCGGTCGAGCCCAGCCCCACATCGGGTCCGGACGAAGCCGGTTTCCGACCGGGCCAACCCCATTCACCCCGGTTTTAATAGCCAACAATCAGTGCCGGCGAAATATGAAAACCACCTCCGAGAAGGAGGTGGTCTATTACGGTAGAGCCGAATGAGAAGCTTAGGCCCAACTGTGCTTGAATTTGCGCAGGCGGCGGGCCTGCAGCTTTTCGGCCTTGAGTTGCCAGGTATTCGTTAAACTATCGGTATCGATGTCGCCGAGGTCGTCCACGGCGGTCGGTTTGTTGAGTATGCTGAGTCGTTTCATAGAGTTTGCGAGCCTCCAATCCATTAGTTATTGTTCTGTACGTAGCGCCTGGTGCGTCCCTGCTGCCTTGTACATTAGTAGCATACCGGCGCAGGCTGGGTTACGGCTGCGAGAATTATTACTGTTCATTAGCAATCCGGTTGCGCTTTAGACAACAGACGCTCTTTCTCCAGTAAACACACAGAAACGGTCGGAATTTCGACAAAATGTCTACTTTGGTAAGAGAATTAGTTGCAGGCGTGTAAAGACGATGGTACAATGCGGCCACTAGACAGCTGCGGGTGGACCTTTACAGAGGCACCACGGTTCTAGAACATTAAGTGAATATGGTTAGACGAGGCGCAGCTAATCCGGGTTTCTCGGCATTACCTCATAGACGACCGAGAAGGAAGCACGTTACAAGTGGCAACCAGACTATTTGTCGGTTCACTGCCATGGGCAGTCGACGACGCACAGCTCGAAGAACTTTTTAAGGAATTCGGCACAATTTCATCAGCTAAGGTCATCATCGACCGCGACAGCAACCGCTCACGCGGGTACGGCTTCGTCGAGTTCGAAGACGATGACGCTGCGAAGGCAGCCATCGACAAGCTCAACAACAGCGAAGTCAGTGGCCGCACCATCGTGGTCAACGAAGCTCGTCCGCAAGAGGCTCGCGCCCCTCGCCGCGACTTCGGTGGCGACCGTGGTGGCAACGGCGGCGGCCGCCGGTACTAGTACCAGCCCCGCACCAAAAACACCCGCTCACACAGCGGGTGTTTTTATATCTCACGCATTTACAAAATGCACTGTTTGTGATATATTTATGCCAATTTCTTATGGTGAACCACTTGGCGCCCAACATACCACTCAATATACCGGCGCTCGAAGCGCTAGAATCAATGACCGGTTTCGTGCCCGACGATGTCCGAGATAGTATTCTCCGCGCACCGCTTAGCGACAACCTCTCGGGACTACGTGAAATTGCAAGCCGGATACAAGAGCCGGACGAGTGGCAGGGTATCCGGCAGCCGAAACAGGAAATCGGCGACTACGTCGAATCGCAAGGCTTCAATGTGCCGAAGCGATATGCTTCGTTCGAAGATGCGATGGCCGTCGTAGATAATGGCGGCACTATCATCATCCGCAGCGAGCATCCCGACGAATACGATGGTTTCAGCGGACTCTTGGAAAGCTACATCGTCAACCAGGACGTACTCGGCCAGAAGCATAACCCAGCTGCTGAATATATCGGCAATAGGCGCTATGGGCTTTCGGCCGAAGATATACTGCACGATTTTAAGCGAGACAGCCTCGACTCGTTGCCGATTAAACGTTACCTTGCCTTATCCGGTCAAACTGACGGGCAATTCTACGACGACATGTCGTATTCTTTCTGGCAGCACATACCTGGCCACAACATTATGGTTGTAGCAGACGATTCAGTTGCAGGCCGGTATCATATTACCGGGGCAAAAGGCTTGTCGGGGGGAGGTGGAGTGTACGACACAGAAGGAACTGCAGAGGTAGATTCCGACAAGCAAATACCGCTCAGCAAAGAGGTACGCGCAGATCTTATCGACACCTATGAACAAATCAAATCTTTACCACGCTTCGATGTGCGTCAGTGCCCGATTATGGAATTACAGCTAGGAGGGGACGGCAAAATCTGGTTTCTGCAGTACCACAAGGCCCGGCCGTTTCGCCCATCTCCTATCAGACTCGATGAGAACGATTATCCAGCTTCCGACGGATGGCACCGAGCAGAGGCGGTACGCGGTGCGCTCGGTTCGTTCGTCACCCTGAAGGCAGCATTCTGGTATCCGCCAAAGCGTGGACAACCCTCGTTACCGGCCTACATACCGACAGGACCAGAGGAAGCCTCTTTTGACACACATTACGACATTGGTCTGACCGAGTATGTCTCAAGAACTCGTATTGCATACATCGGGAGACAAGACCGTATCGGCACATACGCCGGCATGGCCGACGGGAAACATGAGGTGCGCAGCCGATGGTTCAAGCCGAGCAGCGCACTATGCCTCGGAGGAGAGGCATGCATAAGCCTTATTCCAAAAGACATGACACAAGAACTTTCTCGTAAAATACACCGGGAATATCGAATGGGAAGGTTTGTGTTAGATACCGCCTCTGATGGCCTAACTGGTTTCGTACGTCTAAATCCAGACAGCGAGCAGCCTATATACACTAACGAATGATGACAGGCCAGAGGATGGAGCGGACGGTGCGGGTGGCAGTGAGAGCTGGCTGGCTTTGCCAGACCCAGTCGTCCCACGAACGGATGGTGTAGGGCGTGATGCCGCCGCCGTTCAGCGTCAGCAGCAATAACACGCCGAGTATGCCGAGCTTATATTCGAGTCGGACTTTACGGAATATGTCTTGTGCCGCCACAGCCGCCAGCGCCATCAGCGGCAGTAGCACCGGCAGCAGGTAGCGGCCGTTCATCGCCACCGGCACGCCCAGGTTCAGGTAATCACTCAGGTTCTGCACGAACAGCACCCCGATGTACACCAACGGGACGGCCATGAACAGACGGAACACGAACCCCTTACGCCACAGCATCTTCAGCCGCAACAGTATGCACGCCACGCCGAATCCGACCACCAGCCACGCTGTCACGAACGCCACGCGTAGCGGCTCACCAGCCGGATAATCGAGCTGCTCCGGCCCGACGGCGAAATACAATGAACGCATCATGCCGCGCGCCCAGGTGTCGGGATAGCTCAGTTTGTCGTGGACACCGAGGTAGTTTTTGTAGCCGATTTCTTTGTAGCTCTGGTTCCGTCCGAACGGCGCATAGGCCCGGCAGTCGTCCAGTTCGAGCACCGCATCGCAATCTGGCACCGGTGTGTGGTAGCGCAGCGTATTCACCGCATACCGCTCAGCGAACAGGCCGAAGCTCACCAAAAAGAGCAGACAGGCAGCTACTGCCGCCGGCCCGCGCAAACCACCCACAAGCCGCCTTATCTCCGCCCAGAGCTGCTTCGGCCGCCAGCCGAATGTCCGGATTATCACCGCAAGTACATAGATGCCGATAGTAAGTGCGATGGGCAGAAAGGCGTATTTGACGAGCGAGCCAAGCAGTACGACACTGAGCGACACCAGTGTCAGCACCGGCGGCAAAGCCTGCTTTTCGCGGATATGCCGCACCAGCCGGATAGCCAGGTAAAAACTGAGTGCAATAAACACAAAGAACAAGTTGTCGTAGTTCAGCTGTCCGGCCAGGAACGGCACGACCGGAATGAGTATGAAAAAGAGTAACAAGGTATGCGTGACCAGCTTCGATAGCTTCGCCTGCAGCAATACCTTCCGCCATACTAGAAGTCCGACACCGAAGATGCCGATATCTATCAGACGCAAGAAGATAACCTGGGCCGCCTGGCTGTCGGTGAAGTTCGCGAACAGCCGGTACGGGAAACTCATAAGGTACTGGTAAAGATACGACGGGTCGCGCGCCACCGCCCCGTACACCGCCTCGCCCGGCGGCTGACTGCCGAGCCATGGCGACCACTGCTCGGCGTACAGACGGATAATACCGAGGTGAAAATATTCGTCGAAGGCCGCCGAATACGCCGCCGTCAACGCAATCCACAGCGCCTGCAGCACAAAGATACCCAAAACAACACAGAAAAACCAGTTCGAACCCAGAGCGCGTACGATTGCCCGCGCACCATCACGCCGTTTTTCCATATGTTTCATCGCTTAGCACTTATTATACCCCACCGATTCTGAAGCCCCGCTGAAAGCTGGACACCTTGCAGGCACAAAGAGTGCGGTACAATAGGGAGAATGAAGCGAAAGATTCGGAATATCGCCGCTATCGTCATACTGGTAGCGACCGTCGTACTGTTCGTCTGGTATTTCCTGAAGCATCCGGAATACTGGCACGAGCTGCGCCAGGTCAGCCCCTGGACCATCGTGTGGGTCATACTGCTGAACGCCGTCATGGTCGGCGTGCTGATGCTGATAGGCGACGTGAGCATACGCATGTGCGGCAAGCGGCTGAAATGGCGGGAGAACTTCTTGCTGACTTCGTACTCGTCCATCGCCAACTTTTTCGGGCCGCTGCAGAGCGGGCCGGGCGTCCGCGCTGCATACTTGAAAACGAAGCACCAAGTGCGTTTGCGCGATTACACACTAGCCACACTTATCGCACTCGGATTATTTGCGTTCTGGAGCGCACTGTTTCTGTTCATTGGCACCCGGCCGTGGTGGCAGACCGCCGGAGCGCTACTGCTCGTTGCCGGTGCCAGTTACTTCGTGATACGCCTGTTTCTGAAGCGTGACAAAAAACCGGCCGAATCACAGTTCCACCTAAGCGGCGAGCTGCTGGCGAAGCTTATACTGTTTACCTTCCTGCAAGTCTGCGTCACGGTCGGTTGGTACTACGTGGAGCTCAAAGCCGTGAACCCGGACATTCACTTTAGCCAAGCAATGTCATACGCCGGTGCGGCGAATTTTTCACTGTTCGTGTCCATTACGCCCGACGGTGTCGGCATACGCGAGGCGTTCCTGCTGTTTTCGCAGAATATACATGGTGTTTCTACCCAGGACATCGTCTCCGCCAACGTCATCGACCGCGCCGCATACATGATTTTCCTCGGCCTTCTGTTCCTCGTCGTCCTGGCCATGCACGGCCGCGAATACCTCAACGTCCGCAAACTGAAAAGGACAAGTTCTTAGTCGGATAGTTCTCAGAAAGGGCAGAGGCGTGAGAGCAGAGTTCTCAGAAAAGCCCAGAAGTCACCTCAGACCAAAAGCATTGCGGTCGCCTTGGCGACCGTAGGGAAATCCTGAAGGATTTCCCTTTCAAAATAGCAAAAATATTTCTGAATTCACTTCAGGGATATTTTTTCAGCTACTAGGAAAGAGCAGCCCGAGTCGCCGGTGGCGACCCGGCGCGATGAGAGGGGTCCCCATGAAACCTGTTTCATGGGGTAAGGTGAGAGAACCTATCTCGGTTCTCTCATTACAGCGCGTCGACGAGGGGGCGGAGGCGGCGGGCAATGGCATCGGTAGAGAATTCTTTTTCGTACAGTCTGCGGCCCTTTTCAGCAATCACATCAAGCTCTTTCGGGTGTTCCTTCGCCCACAAAATAGCATTTACAATCGCCTGAGAATCGCCCTGCGGAATCACCAGCGCATTCTGCTTGTCCCGAAAAAACTCATCGGTCGCAATGCTAGCACCAACAACCACCGGCGACTGACAAGCCAGCATCTGGTAGACCTTGCCCGGTATGGTGTGGTGCGCCTGTTGTGAATCGCCGAAATGACCTCCCAGGCAGAGCGACGCCTTGTGCATAGCCGCCGGCAGGGAATTGAACGGCAGCCAAGCTTCGTACTCTATACGCGCGCCGTTCTGTATAGCAGTCTGAATCCGCGCCTGCATAGCTTTTTTGCCGCCGACCACATGGAAGCGTATATCCTCGTGGTCCTTCAGCGCATCTATCGCTTCAAGCATAGTATCGAGCCCCTGGTGCGGCAGCATGTTGCCGTAGTAGAACACCTCGAACCCATCACTGTGCTTCGGCACCGCCGGCTTGAAAAGCGTTTCGTCGGCACCGACCGGCAACGCCACATATTTGCGCAAGTTCATATCACTCGTCCGAGCCGACAGCTCGGCATGCGCCTGCGTGTCTGCCAAAATGAACCGGCTGCGGCGCAGCCAGTGCCGGTACAACGGCACGCTCATCTTGGCAAGCAAACGGTGCACCCGCTTCGTGAACGTCTTGGCGTGGTTCTCGTTCGTCGCACTTAAAATAGGGATGATAAACTCGTCGAACACCACCGGCTTTTTGCCAGCAACCCACAACACCCACTGCAAAATCTCTTGCCCACGGAAAGTCAGCAGATATACGTCGGGGTTTTCCCGAAAACGCAGACGCAAGATTTTCCAAAGCATTTCAGGGTAGCGCAGCATGCCTTTGTGCGCGTTTTTCAGCACCACCATCTTTACATCGGGCATTGTTTTCAGGGCCGCTCGGAGGGTACGCGACCGCACGTAATCGGGGTCGAAGTAGCAGGTTATAACAGCGATTTTCATGATGATTGTTACTATACCATAATTCATTCGTTGCCCAGCTGACCCGCACTCACTTTCTGTCACCCTGAACTTGTTTCAGGGCCCATACGGTAGCACGGACGTCTGAATTACCGCATGGGTGCTGAAACGACCCTGCATCAAGTTCAGGGCTTCGCTTCGCTCGGTTGGACAGCATGACAAGAAGAGGAAGCCTGAGTTTTGAAAAAGTGAGTGCGGGTCAGTGCCCAGCCCTCGCACAGCACAATCTGCTACACTAGAAGCAATGCTTGCGTATTGGGAAGCGATACTATTGGGGCTGCTACAGGGCGTGACCGAACTGTTTCCGGTCTCGTCGCTGGGACATTCGGTGCTCATAGCCAACTTGTTCGGCTGGCACGACCTGACCCGGCAGCAAACAGCGGGCAGCTCGCCATTTCTGAGCCTGTTGGTCATGATGCATCTCGCGACTGCCATAGCACTGGTCATCTTCTACCGCCGTGAATGGGTGCGGATAGCGAAAGGGTTCGCCCGCAGTCTGCAGACCAAAGACATTACGCACGACAGCGACGCCCGGCTGGCCTGGCTGCTCGTCGCCGCGACCATCCCGGCAGGGCTGGTCGGCCTGCTGTTCGAGCAAAAGTTCCGGGCAATTTTCGCGACCGGCTTTTTCGCCATCGTGTTCATAATCATCAACGGCGTCATGCTCATCCGCGGCGATACGCTCGTCGCGGTGGCCGAAATCAACCGTCCGCGGCGCCGCCGGGCCGAAGTCGCCGAAGAGCTCAGCGCGGGCAAGACCGTCCGCATGGTCAGCGACCACTTGACTCTGCGGCGTGCAGTCGCCATCGGCTTCGCACAGATACTAGCGCTGTTTCCAGGCATATCGCGCTCAGGCGTTACCATGCTGGCGGGCTTGCGCAGCGGGCTCAGCCACCAAGACGCCGCCCGGTTTTCGTTCCTACTGGCCACACCTATCATTTTCGCAGCGGGAGTGTACAAGCTACCGGACTTTTTCAGCGCCGCCGTCGAGCCTATCCGCGGACAGATATTAGCCGGAAGCCTGGCAGCCGGCATCGCAGCATATCTTTCGGTCCGTTTTCTCGATAAGTACTTCGTGACCAAAAGCCTGAAGCCGTTCGGCTACTACTGCATAGCGCTCGGCCTGTTCGTACTGCTGGTAAGTATCATCCGCGGAGCCAGCCCTACGCCATGACACTCGTCGATGTCGTCATCATCTTGTTCGCCATCGCCGCCGTATCGCGCGGCTACCGGATAGGCCTGGTGCGGCAGGCCGGGTCGACCATCGGGTTCATAGTGGGGCTTTTCGTGGGCTCATGGCTTTCCAACCTCATCATCAGCCACATGTCCACCTCGCTCAGCAAAACCTTCGTCAGTATTCTGGTCGTCATGAGCGTCAGCCTGCTGTGCATGACATTCGGCGAACTGGGCGGCATAAACCTGAAACGCCGGTTCACGAACGAGCGCGTCGACAAAGTCGACGGTGGCCTCGGCTCGGTTATGGCCGTGGTGACCGTGCTGTTCGCCGCCTGGCTCATCGGTTCTATACTCGTACTCGCACCGGCCAGCGGGTTTCAGCAGAGTGTCAAAAGTTCCGCTATCCTCTCGACCATGAACCGCGAACTGCCACCAGCTACAAAGCTGCTCGGCAGCCTGAACAAACTCATCGACCCGAACGGTTTCCCACAGGTATTCACCGGGCTCGAACCACACCCGGGCAGCCAGACCCAACTGCCATCGCTCGGTTCGTTCGACAGTGTCGTGGCCGCTTCGCGTGCTTCGGTGGTAAAGGTGGAGGGCACGGGGTGCGGCGGAATAGTAGACGGGAGCGGCTTCGTGGTGTCAAATGGTCGCGTCGCCACCAACGCCCACGTCGTCGCCGGGGTGAGCAGCCCGAAAGTCATCGACGCGAACGGCGTCCATAACACCCGCGTCGTGTGGTTTGACGACCAGCTCGACCTGGCCGTCCTGCAAGTCGGCGACCTGGCTGGCAAGCCGCTTGCCGTCAACACCACTGACCAGCCGGCCGGGACGAATGCGGTCGTACTTGGTTACCCCGGCGGCGGGGAGTTCAATGCGCAAAGCGCCGCCATACTCGACCAGTTCACCGCCATCGGCCGCGACATCTACGGACAGGGCATCACCCGCCGCCAGGTGTACTCGCTGCAGGCGCATATCATCCCCGGCAACTCTGGTGGGCCGGTCATCGGCGCCGACGGTTCGGTGTATGGAGTTGTCTTCGCCACTTCTACCCAGTACAATAATGTCGGATACGCCCTGACGGGGCAGCAGGTGGCCGGAGCGCTGACGCAGGCCGAAAAATCGAACACTACATATAGTACGGGAGCATGCAGCGAATAGATGGCAAAGACGGCAAGAACGACGAACGGAGAAAGCAGAACGAAGAAGGAAGCCATCGCAAAGCCGAGTCGGCTGGAAAAGTGGTTGCCATGGATTTTCATCGTCTGTGCCAGCGTCTCGCTCTTTGCATCGTTCATGTTGACCGTCGAAAAAATACAGCTCCTGCAGCACCCGAACATGCAGTTCATCTGTGACCTGAACCCGGTTATCAACTGCGGCAGCGTCATGGAAAGTAGCCAGTCGCACATTTTCGGCTTTATGAACCCCATCGTCGGGCTTGTCGGTTTCCCGGTCATCATCACCATAGCCGTCGGCATGTTAGCCGGCGCCAGGTACAAACGCTGGTTCTGGCTGGGAATGCTGGCTGGTCTGAGCTTGGGCATGGTCTTTGCGTACTGGCTGTTTTACCAGAGCCTGTACAGCATCGGCGCGCTCTGCCCGTATTGTCTCAGCGTCGACGTAACACTTACTACGCTCTGGTGGTACTTGGTACTTTACCTATTCGGTAAAGGCTACATGCGGCTGTCTGCGCAGTGGCAGAAAGTAGGTACGTTTGCCCGCAAGCACCACCTCGACATCCTCGTTTTCTGGTTCGTCCTGATGTTTGCGCTCATACTCTACCGCTTTTGGTACTACTTCGGCCCCCACTGGTTCCACCTGAATTAGCCAGTAGGAAGTAGGGCAAAGGGCAAAATCTGTCTTTTGCCAGTTGAGACCTGCACACCGTAGACCGGGAGTAGCACCACGCAAACTTTGCCATTTGCCCTACTTCCTTTACCCTGACTCGCTCTGGTACACTGTGTGCCATGAAGAAAGCAGCCACCCAATCCGAAACGTTTTCTAGCCGGAGAGTGGAAGCGCTGACCGATGGTGTTTTTGCTATCGCTATGACGCTACTTATCTTGGACCTGAACGTCGGGGACTTTCCGCACATTTCCAGCAGTGCCGACCTATGGCACGCACTGACCGACATGAGCACCGGGTTCGCCGGGTTTGTCGTTAGCTTCCTGATGCTTGGCAGCATGTGGGCGGTCCACACCCGTCAGTTCGAATACATCAAAGCTGTCGACCGGCACGCGGTCATGCTCAACACCTTGCGCCTGCTGACTGTCGTCATCATGCCGCTTACGACCAGCATCGCCACCAGCTACCCGGAAGTGTTGCTCGGCAAAATCATACTGCCGCTCAACTTTTTAGTACTCACCATCGTCAGTTACTGGCAATGGGAATACACCGCAGCCGATGAAAACAGGTTGCATAAGCCGCTGTCGGTAGAAGACAGACGCTATGCCAAGTTCCGTAATCTTTCCATCATCGGCCTGGCTGCTCTGACACTCCTCTTGTCGTGCTTTTTCGGAACGTTGGCATTCCTTGTTTTCATCCTCGCGAACTTCATAACTCGCCGCCACATACCTTCCTGGGTCAAAGCGTAGCTATCGCATACGACTCGCGTGCACTACCGATAGTTATAACTTTTTGTTACAATGTTTCCAAACCGATTACGTTTATTGCACAATGAAAAAACAAACACCGGTCGCAGACACTGAGCAGGGTAGCGCGCAGCCTAACCCCGATTTCCTGCACAAGCCACATTCTGCTAACGAAATACTGCACAAACCCCTCGATGCCGACAAAATCTTGACCAAAGGCGTGGAAGCACCGGCGGTCGTACTGGATAAAACCGTCCAGGTCAGCAACAAGGTGCGGGTCGCAGCCGCCAATGCGCCGGGTATCAAAAAGGCGAAAAACTACTGGCACATGCTCGGGCCGGGCCTGACGACCGGCGCCAGCGACGACGACCCGTCGGGCATTGCAACATACTCCCAGACCGGGGCGCAGTACGGCTTCGGCTTCTTGTGGCTCAGTTTGTGGACGTTCCCGCTCATGAGCGTGGTGCAGGAAATGTGCGCACGCATCGGCCTGGTAACAGGCAGGGGACTGGCCGGCAATATCCGCGCATTTTATAGCCGCCGGGTACTCAAATTCTGCACACTTTTATTGTTCGCTGCCAACGCCTTCAACATCGGCGCCGACCTCGGTGCCATGGCCAAGGCCGTGCAGCTCCTGAACCCGAATTTGAAGTTCTGGTGGCTGGTGGTGGGCTTCGCCGTCCTCAGTTTGCTGCTGCAAATTTTTACACCATACGTGCGCTATGCGAAATACCTGAAATGGCTGGCCCTGGTGCTCCTGAGCTACGTGGCATCATCGCTGTTGGCACACATCGACTGGGGTGCGGCTTTGCACGCAACCCTCATTCCGCAAATGCACGCTTCGAAAGAGAGCATCCTGCTCGTCTGCGCCATCCTCGGTACCACCATTTCGCCGTACCTGTTCTTCTGGCAGACCAGCCAGGAAGTCGAGGAACAGATTCTGCAGGGCAAGACCACGCTTAAAGAACGGCAGAGCGCCACCACGCCCGCCGATGTCAAAAGCATGCGCATAGACGTCTGGACGGGTATGCTGCTCAGCAACCTGGTAATGTTCTTTATTATCGCCGCTTGTGGCGGCATCTTGTACCCACACGGCATAACCGAAATTACCTCCGCCGCGCAGGCCGCCGAAGCGCTCAAGCCGTTCGCCGGGAACGCCACATACTTCCTCTTCGCCTGCGGTATCATCGGCACCGGCATGCTAGCCATACCCGTACTGGCCGGTTCCAGTTCGTACGCTATCGCCGAATCACTCAACTGGAAAGAAGGCTTGTACCGCGGGCTCAACCAAGCGTACGCCTTCTACGGCATCATCATAATCTCGATGTTAGTCGGCCTGGGCCTGAACTTCATCGGCCTCGACCCCATAAAGGCGCTGATATACTCCGCCGTCGCCAACGGTTTAGTAGCACCGTTCATCTTGTTCTTTATCGTCAAGATTTCCAGCAATAAAAAGGTGATGGGCCACTGGGTCAACCGCAAGCTTACAACTACCATCGGCTGGATAACCACCGGCGTCATGGCCCTGGCCGGCCTCGCCGCCATCATCTCGCTGTTCTAGCCGTCAGTTCTCAGAGCAGAGAGCAGAGTCCGCCCCTTGTTATAGATTTCGGGCATAGCCCGGAATGAAGTAAGAGCAAAAATATCCCTGAATTCACTTCAGGGATATTTTTTCAGCTTCCCGCAGGAAGGAGCAGCCGGGGGTCGCCGCGGCGACCCCCGCGCGATGAGGAAACCTATCTCGGTTTCCTTATTACCGCTACTCGTGTCTTAGGGCTTCGATGGGGTCTTTGCGGGCGGCCTTAAGAGCGGGAGCAGTACCAAAAAGGATGCCAACAGCGATGGCGATAAGCGGCGCGGCGACCATAATCTGCCACACCAGCACCGGTTGCAACGTGCTATAGACACGCATCAACCCGACGACCACCGCCGCCAGCACCACGGCTATCACCCCGCCGGTCGCACTCAGCACGAACGCCTCGGCCATGAACTGCCGCATAATCTGCCGCTTGGTCGCACCGATGGCCTTGCGCAGGCCGATTTCGTGCATGCGTTCGGTCACACTTACCAGCATGACATCCATGATTCCGATGCCGCCGACCACGAAGGCGATGATAGCCACACCCAGCGTCAGCAACGTCAACAGGTGGATGATATCGTTCGAACCCTGGCTGCTTTTGTCGGCCGTCAGCACGCTTATTTGGTCGGCGCCGCCATGCTCGGTTTCAAGCCTCCCATCTATAGCCTTGGCAACAGCCGCAGCGGTCGCCGCACTGTCAGACTTGACAAGTATCTGGTAAACCGCCAAGTTGCCGCCGTTCAGCTGCTGGGCGGTAGCATACGGCAGAAAGACAGCGTTGTTAAAGTTGGCCGAAAGTGACAACGGCGCGCTGCTGAACGGAGCGAACACGCCGCTGACGATGAAATCCTGGCCACGGTACGTCAGCGTCTGCCCGAGCGGCGCTTCGTCGTCGAACAGTTGTTGGGCGATGGCCGAGCCGAGCACTACCGTGTGCCGGCCGGGGTCCGGGTCGAAAAAGTTGCCATTCGCCATAGGCTGTCTTAGGGCGTCGGGCAGGTTGTTGCCAGTTGCGATAACCAGCGGCGATTTGACCAGGTGGTCGCCCTTGACACTCCCGCTGGCGATGGCAAGCGGGACGGCGTAGGCGATGCCCTCCGTGTGGCTGACCGTGTCGACATCCGCCGTATTCAGCAGCACACTGCTGGTGCCGGGCAAGCCGTTCCCGCTCAGCAGGCTGGACGTATCGAACCCTTGCGCGCTGGCGCCCGGCCGCACCGTGATGATATCGGCTCCGAAGTGGTCTATCTGCCGCGAAATCTGCTGCTTGACCCCTTGGCCGATACAGACGACCAGTATCACTGCCATGACACCGATGACGATACCGAGCATCGTCAGGTAACTCCGCGCCTTGTTGCTGCGCAGGGTTTCGACAGCCATCTTCAGGTTACCATTGCGGAACGTGCTCATGCCTGCTTACGCTCCTTGGCAGCCGGCTTTTTCTTGCGGCGAGTCGTTTTCTTGGTAGCCTTCTTCTTAGGTTTCGCGGGCTTTTCGGCGTCTTTCTGGGGCAGAGCGGTCATCAGCACCGACACGCCAGCCAGGTCGTCTTCTTCGGTCGTTTCGGGCACAGCATACATGACACTGCGGGCGTAACGGCCGACTTCGCCGAGCCGGGTCTTTTCGTCGTACTTTATGGCGCCGTCCTGCATGTAGACCACGCGGGTAGCATAGCGCGTCAGCTCGGGGTTGTGGGTGACGAAAATGATGGTGTTGCCCATTTTGTGAATTTCACTGAGCAGTTCCATGACCAGACGCGACGCGTTGCTGTCGAGGTTGCCGGTCGGCTCATCGGCGATGATAATCTGCGGCTGGTTTACGAGCGCCCGGGCGATGGCGACGCACTGCGTCTGGCCGCCCGAAAGTTGTCGCGGGTAGTAGTAAATGCGGTCGCCCAGACCCACGCGCTCCAGCATGTCGCGCGCCAGCTTGTTGCGACGGCCGAGCGACACACCCTTGTAGAGCAGCGGCAAGCCGACGTTTTCGATGGCCGTCAGGCGAGGCAGCAGGTTGAACGATTGGAAAATAAAGCCGATTTTGTCGCGGCGCAGCCGAGCGCGTTTGTCCGGCCGGACTCGGCTGACTTTGCGGCCGCCCAAGTGGTAGTCGCCGTTCGTCGGCCGGTCCAGCAGGCCTATCATGTTCATAAGCGTGCTTTTACCGGAACCGCTCGGGCCCATCACCGCCACGCATTCGCCTTGTTCTATCGTCAAATTGACCTCGTCGAGCGCTACGTTGGTAGCATCGCCGAAGCCGTACAGTTTACTGACGTCCTTCAGTTCTATGAGAGCCATGTATACACCTAGTGTAACCTTGAAAGTCATGTTCCCGCAACCATTTTTAAAGTGTTTTTTACGCCAATGTACGCTATAATTGCCTGAGTCAAACGCCTGGAAGCCGTCATTTCGAGCGTAGTCGAGAAATCTTCCTTGTTTTTCCTGAGAAGATCTCTCCACTTCACCTACGGCTTCGGTTGAGATGACAGTGACAGTATTACGCCATGTACGGAGAGGTCGCCTAGTGGTTTATGGCGCTCGCCTGGAAAGTGGGTTTACCCGCAAGGGTATCGAGGGTTCGAATCCCTCTCTCTCCGCCAAATAAATAGAGCCTGTTGAAAGATAGGCTCTATTTATTTGGTTGAAAAAGATATTCGAACGCGGGCGCCAGTGGCGCCTGACTAGCGAGGCATAGCAGCGAACACGATGATGAAGATGATAGCCAGCACCGTTAGCGCAGTCAGCACGCCATGCACCCAGGCGCCGACCAGCGCCATCGTGTTATTGTATCCAGCTTGCTTCGACTTTTTGTAAGCCATGAGGCACAAAATGAAGCCGATAAGCGGCATTATAACGAACCCAATCACCAGCCCAATGACGCCAAGCATAAAGTTGGTATCGTTCGCACTCGTAGAAGGCTGCAGCCCAGCAGGTGCTGCCGGCTGAACTGGCGGTTGCTGCATGGGCCAAGCGCCAGCCTGGTCTGGCACGCCGACCGGTGGTTCAGGCGCAGCAGCAGTCGGTGGTACGGGAGCATTCGAGCGTGGGTCCATGTGTTTGTCCTTTGCCCGAACGGGCGTGCTAGTGTATACCCCATATCCTAAAGTCTCCAGTCCCACCGGTCAAGCCTAACCTAACCTGACTTCCAAAACCTCCTGAGCCCCGTCATTCCGGGCTTGACCCGGAATCTAAAGCTTTGTGGGCATATCTGGGCTGTAGACCCCGGGCCCGCCTGTCTTTCCGACGGGACGGACAGGTCAAGCCCGGGTGACAGGGTTTTGAGAGTTGGGTTAGCCTATTTTGGTGCCGATAGCTTCGCCGGCGACGATTTTCGCCAGATTGTCCGGCTGCATGGGATTGAAGACGATGATGGGTTTCTCCTGCTCCAGCGCCAGGCCCAAGGCGGCTTTGTCCATGACTTTTACGGCCTGGTTGGCGACCGCTTCGTGCAAGCTCATGGCGTCGAGCTTTACGGCGTCCGGGTTCGTGGCGGGGTCTTTGTCGTACACGCCATCGACTTTCGTCGCTTTCAAAACTACTTCGCAGTCCAGTTCCAGCGCCACACTGACACCCGCTGTGTCGTGCGTAAAGTAAGGCCGGGCAATCCCGCCGGCCACGATGACGACGCGGCCGTTCTGGAGGTGTTTTTCGGCCAAACGGTAGGAGTAACTTTCGGCAATCTGCTCGGCAAAAACGTTGCTCAAACAGCGCGTCGGCAAGCCATGTGCCTCGAAGATGTCGGTTATGGCCATGGAGTTTATAAGCCCGCTGAGCATACCCATCTGGTCGGCCGTCACACGGCGTATACCGTGCCCGGCAACCTTTTCGCCGCGCACCATATTGCCGCCGCCGATGACGATGACCAGCTGGCACCCGCTCGCAATGACCTTCTTGACCTCTTCGGCCAAATACGCCGCGATTTCCGGGTCGACCCCGAATTCGTACTGCCCGGCCAGCTGCTCACCCGAAATCTTCAAAAGCACTCGTTTATAAGCCATCGGAGTTATTGTACCAGATACAGCGAGGGAGTGCGTAGTAAAGTTCACAGTTTTCAATTCGTAGCGGCAGTCCTATACTAAGTGTTATGAGTGACGCAAAATACACCGATGATGACCTGCAACGCTTCGTCGGCATAATTGACGAGCGGTTTGAGTCCCAAACTGCACTATTGCTCGAGAGTGTCGACGCGCTTCTCGACAAACGGCTAAAGCCGATTGAAGCAGATATCCAAGAGTTGAAGACCGATATGAAGACCGTCAAAGCCGTCGTGACCGAAACGAACCGTGACCTCAAAGATGCACGGGAAAACATCAAAGACCTGCAGCACGACATGAAATCAGTCAAAAAGCGCACCGAAAAACTTACCGATTACACCGACGACTTCGAAAACCACGAGGTCCGCATCGCTAAACTCGAGCAAGCCCACGCCTAAATGGCTATTTTGAAAATATATAGTTGGAACGTAAACGGCATACGGGCGGTACTGAAAAAGGACGCATTGCGGCCATTCTTAGACAAAGAGCAGCCGGATATTTTGTGCCTACAGGAAACCAAGGCCCGCAAAGACCAGGTCGAAGTGGATTTGCCAGATTACACCGAGTTCTGGTACAGCGCCGACAAGCCCGGCTACAGCGGCACTGCGATATTCACGAAACAGCCGCCACTGCAGGTCGTCGACGGCTTTCCGGAAGACATCATCAAACAGTACGGCGTCACCGGCGACACCTTCGGCGACCCGAACAAAGAGGGCAGAGTGCTGGCAGCCGAATTCGACAAGTTCTGGCTCGTCACTATTTATACTCCGAATGCGAAAGATGACCTGGGCCGCCTGCAGCTCCGCCACAAACAATGGGACCCGGCCTTCCTGGCATATTGCAAACGGCTCGAGGAATCCAAACCAGTGGTATTCTGTGGCGACCTGAACGTCGCCCACACCGAAGACGACTTGGCGAACCCCAAGCCCAACCGCGGCAAAAAGGGCTTCACCGACGAAGAACGCGAAGGCTTCCAGCACTTCCTGGACGCCGGCTTCGTCGACACCCTGCGCATGTTCAAGCAAGGCAACGGCTCCTACACCTGGTGGTCGCACTTCGCTAACAGCAGAGCCCGCAACGTCGGCTGGCGCATCGACTATTTCTTGGTGTCTGAAAGCCTAAAGTCTAAAGTCAAAAGCGCGGAAATCCACCCATCAGTCATGGGCTCCGACCACTGCCCGGTATCTGTTACACTGGACGTATGAGCACAGTAAAACGAGATGCCGAAACGACGATAGAGGAGCTGAAGCAGCTAGTAGTCGCATTCCGCGATGAGCGCGGCTGGGGCAAGCACCACACGCCCAAGAATCTTGCGATGTCCATAGCCATCGAGGCCGCCGAACTTATGGAGGTTCTACAATGGGACGAATACACAAAGCGCAATCAGGAAAAGATTGCCGACGAGCTCGCTGACGTGCTGATTTACTGCTACAACTTGGCAGACGTGACCGGCATCGATATCGCAACCGCGTTCAAGAGCAAGCTGGAACGGGCGAAAGAGAAATACCCACTAGAGCTTTTCAATACCGAGCAAGACAGCCCCGACGAGTACGACCGGATTAAGAAAGCATACCGACAGAACGAACCATGACCCGGAAAGTTACCATCCAATACGGTGTCTTCGCCGGACACCATACCGGCAAAAAACTTCGGAAAGCGCTCCAAGCTGCCGGGTACCATATTACGGACAGAACCGATGACGCCGATATCATCATCGCCCATTCCGCCGGTTGTTTCTGGCTGCCGGAACCATCTGCCGCCCAGCAGGTAGTGCTCATCGACCCGCCGTACTGGCCCGGCAAATCCGTCAGAGTCCGTGCCCGTTCGCGCTACTTTCGGAATCTCCGGTTCCACAGCTATGGCTATCCGCTCCGCTATTGGCTTATCCGCAACCTTTGGGGAGCATACTACGGCGTATTCGATTGGAAGCAGACCCGGCGGATTACGCGCTTTGCGCCCAGCTACAATCTTGCGGTCATAGTTCGTGATTATCCGAACATACTACTCGTACGGAACGAGCACGACGACTGGCTGGCACCGGACCTCAGCGAAGTCATGCGCGCCAATCCTCGGCTCGTCGTCCACCGCCTGCCTGGCGACCATGACGACATAAACTACCACCCCGAACGCTACGTCGCACTCCTGAAGGCACTCTGAGCAGTCTGGTACAATACTGCTATGACGCCAGATACATTTACCATCGCAGAGCATCATTTTTCCGTCGGAGATGGACACACGTTGTATGTGCAGGATTGGGGCAACCCAGACGCCAAAAGAGTTATCATTTCACTGCACGGTGGGCCGGGCGGCGGCTCGAAAGATAGTCACAAGGGACGGTTTGACCCCACGCGCCAGCGCGTCATCTTCTTTGACCAGCGCGGTTGCGGCCACAGTACGCCGCTTGGCTCGCTCGAACACAACACTACCAACGAACTGGTTGAAGATATCTCAACCATTGCCGATAAGCTCAGACTCGACACTTTTATCATCACCGGTGGCTCGTGGGGAAGTTGCCTAGCGTTAACATATGCACTCGAGCACCCCGAGCGAGTCAGTGCTATGGTCCTGCATGGCATCTTTACAGGCTCTCAGGCAGAAATAGATTGGCTCGAAAACGGGTTGTTCCGCACCTTCTACCCAGACGCTTGGGAGCGGTACTTAGCGGCCACGCCAACAGAACACCACAAAAACCCCACCGCCTACCATTACGAGCGTGTCCTAGGCGCAGACGAAACTGCCGCTCGTGCTTCCGGATACGCCTACAGCATGCTTATGGGCAATGTCATGAAGCTAGACGACCGCTTTACACCGAGCGACCCGGCGGAGTACGACCCCACCGACATGCGGACAGAGATACACTACATGGCCAACCGCTGCTTTATGCCCGACCGGTTCATTTTAAACAATGCCGCAAAACTGACCCTGCCTATATGGCTTATACAGGGCAGGTATGACATGGTCTGTCCACCGTTCACAGCCCATGAACTACACAAGCAGCTACCGAACGGTGAACTCGTATGGACCATCAATGGCCACCACGGGGACCACGAAGCAATCACCGTCATGAGAACCATCCTCCTGCAACTGACCAATGAGTAAAACCGTTGCATTCATTTACGGCTTCACCGAAGGCGAATGGCACGGCAAACGCTTCCGGCGGCTGCTGCGTGAACGGGGCTACGAAGTAGTGTACAAGCTGAGCGAAGCGGACGTCATCATCGCCCATTCCGGCGGCGTCTACCGGCTGCCGGACAAATTGCAGCCGGGACAGCGGCTCGTACTTATCGACCCGCCGTACTGGCCCGAACGCCCGGTCCGCTTGCGCGCTGTCCGCATGGTAGCGCACATGGTCTGGTCGGTCCGGCCGGGGAACGCGCCGTTCTACCAGCTGCACAAAACCGCTTGGAATTTCCGGTACCTCGTGCACCATGCCGAACTCAACCGGGCGATGGTGCGCCGCGCGAACACCTACGACCTGGAGCAAGAAATCACCCACCCCGGCACCGTACTGGTCCACAACGCCACCGACCCTTGGCTCACGCCCGACCTCGACGGCCTGCAGCTCATCAACCCCAGCCTGCGTATCGTGCACATCGCCGGCGGTCATGACGATTGCTGGGTGCATCCCGAACGGTATATCAATCTGTTACAATCAGAGCTATGAGGAACATCGGACGGTGAGCCCGCAAACCATCGCACAGCTAGCAGATTTACGCAGCCGCCAGGCTGCGTACCAGCAGCGGCCAGAGGACAAAAAGAAACTGGCCAACCGGACGGTTTTGGCGTTTGTGGGCGCCGCTTGTGAAGGCAAAAATACACTCATGGATGCAGCCGTCGCGCTCGACAAACGTTTCCATGTCATCGGCACGGTAACCAGCCGCGCACCTCGCGAAAGCGACGAAGGGCTGCCGTATACCTACTACGACCATACTGACGCCGGACTCCAGTCGCTATTCCAGGACATCAGCGACCATAAACTGGTGCAGTATTTCGTCGCCAAGCAAGCACCCTACCATGTCTACGGTTCCGACACCGAAGATTATCCGGGCGAATACAACGTCGGCGATTATTTCGCCCACTCCGTTGCCGACATGCGCACCCGCGGCTTCAAGAAAGTCATCGCCTTGACCATCATCACCCCGCCCGAAATCTGGCTGGAGCGCTTTGAGGCCCGCTTCCCGCAAGGCCACGAACTTCGCACATACCGAAGGGACGAAGCCATAGAAAGTTTTGAATGGTCGCTCGCACAGCCAGCAGATGGCAGCCACTTTTGGGTCGAAAACACCGGCGACCCGGCGGCCGCGGCCCAGACCATAGTCAACATCGCCCTCGGCAAAAGCAAAGGCAACCCGAAAGCCGCCGAGCTCTGCCGCGACAGCCTGGACGCCGCCAAAAGGATGACCGCATGAAGCGTAAGTTCGCCGTGTTCGACATCGACGGCACGCTCATACGCTGGCAGCTATACCACGCTGTGGTGAACGAACTCGTTAAACGCCACAAGCTGCCCGAAGCAGTTGGCGAATCTATACAGGCGGCCCGGATGACCTGGAAACGGCGCGAAAACAACGATTCGTTCCGCGACTACGAACAGCACCTCTGGCGCTCGTATGTAGCAGCGGTTTCGGGCCTGACGGTAGAAGACACCCAGGCCGCCATCGATACCGTATTCGAAACTTACAAAGACCAAATCTACACCTATACACGCGACTTGGTGCACCGGCTGAAAGGCGAGGGCTATCTGCTGTTCGCCGTTTCTGGTTCGCACCAAGAAATCGTCGAAAAACTCGGCGAGTACTATGGCTTCGATGCCACCGTCGGCACTGTCTATCCGCATGATGAACACTCCTTCAGCGGTGAAGAAACGAGTGTCGTCGGGCAAAAGGACAAGACCCTTCGCCAGCTGGTCAGCCAGTACGACGCCACATGGGAAGACAGTTTCGGTGTCGGCGATTCGGCCAGCGATGCCGCCATGCTGGAGCTCGTCAGCCACCCCGTAGCCTTCAACCCGAACCAGGAACTGTTTACCACCGCCCGCGAAAAGGGGTGGAAAGTGGTAGTAGAGCGGAAAAATATGATTTACGAACTGGAAAACCGACATGGAACATACGTACTGGCAGAAACAGGGGAGTAAGCCGCTCTTTCCGGAGCTGCAGTGGAGCCGGCCCGAGAACCGCCAGCAAGCCGGGAAGCTGCTGATAATCGGTGGCAGCGGCTACGAATTCCAGGCACCCGCCAACGCCTACGGCGACGCGCTGGATGCGGGCGTGGGCGTAGCGAAGGTACTGCTGCCAGATAGCATGCAAAAGACCGTCCAACACTTGTTTCCAGAGGCCGAATTCGCCCCCAGCACCCCCAGCGGCAGCTTCGCCAGCGCCGCACTTGCGCAGTGGCTCGACCTGGCCACCTGGGCAGACGGCGTACTTATACCCGGCAACCTCGGCCGCAACAGCGAAACAACCGTCCTGCTCGAAACGTTCCTCGAAAAATACCAGGGGCAGGTCACGCTCACCAAAGATGCCGCCGACCTGGTCTGCCAGCAGCCACTCAGCGTACTGCACCGGCCGGAAACCACGCTGGTACTCGCTATGGGCCAACTGCGTCAACTGGGGTCACAGGCGCACTTTCCGCGGGCTTTCACGACCACAATGGGCCTTGTGGCCCTCGTAGAAGCCCTGCACGAGTTTACCAAGCGTTTTGCACCGAATGTCGTGTGCCGTCACGAAGGCCACTACGTGGTCGCCGTAAACGGGCAGGTAAGTTCAACGGCCACAAAAGATGAAAAACCCGTCTGGCGCCTCGAAACCGCCTCCACCACCTCTGTCTGGTGGCTCCAAACCCCCACCAAACCTTTCGAAGCCCTCACCACCAGCGTATTGTAGTTAGAAATTAGTATGGATTATAGTTTATATTTATTGTATAATATCTCACATATTCATGTAAGTGTACTGAGTTATTATGCGGCGACCCCACAACAAGCAGGCGTATCCCGATATGTTAAAAAGCCCCCTAGGCCGCTACTATCAGCTGGGCGATAGACGGACATCAGCACAAAGACTACAAGGTTTGTTTCGTGCCATCAGCTCCATCGAGCCCCACGCACAACTTACGAAGGCCGATATAGCTATCGACCTAGCCGTCAGAGACCCCGACGCAACGGCACGGCATATCAGGGCAGCCGAAGAATGCCTACAAGAGGCTATCGAGAGCACTGACGACATGCACCGGAGCGGATACGAATCCGAGACACGCCGACGAGCGTCTACCGCTATAAAAGCACGTCTACGACTCGCCGAACTGGGGACATGGGAGCAGGTGGCTCAGGGCACCCCTAGGCCGACGCCGCTGTACCCAAACCTGCTCGAAGCCAGCCGTGACAGCTTGCGTTTCTTACCGGGTAACCAGCCTCAATATACCAGCACTCTCGTAGAATTTATGCCAGTCCTATTGGGCAGCCGAGGGCTGAGCCGTGCGGCCGCCGCAGGCTGGCAGGGAAGACTTTCGCTACAGCGCGAAGATAAACGCCACTATATTGTCTCTAGGCAAAACCCTAACTGGGATTGCGGCGTGGTCGCAGACGATGACGCGACCTACGACAGCCCCAATCTAAGACTCCAGATGAAGAATGGCCATAATCCCCAATCAGCGCACCCCGAGGTCACCAAGGTCAACGCAAACAGGTACAAGCTGAACCAACCAGTTCGTATCATACAAAGTTGCTTGGCAGAGTTTGACGGTGTACAGTTTCCGTCCTTGCTTTCGACTGGCGAACTGGACGACATCAGCGGCACCTTCTACGATGAAGTCCTTCGACCGGCCGCTTGAACCGGGGCTAGTTAAGTGGCCGTGCCCCAGCAATTGATTGCTACACACATACCGACTATACTGCCTCATACAACCGAAAGGGATTACATGACACCTCAAACGAAAGCAGACATACAGCAGGCGGCGCTGGCGCTGAATGGAGCGGATAAGCCGTTTGTTATCAGCGCCACAGGCGACCAGATTGCCGGCAAGTGGAATGTGCTGGACGCCAAATGGTACGGTATCATTTCACAGAACAAGGCCGACCAGAACTACAGCATCACCATCACCCTCGACGAAGCGACGCACACGTACACCTATTCGGAAGTGACGACATCGTCGAGCAGCAGTGTCGGACTCGGCGGGTTTTCGTACGAAAAGAGCACGTTCAAAGGCAAGCAGTATAGTTTCAACGCCGGCACATTGCTCGGGTTAGGCATGCAGAACAAAGGCAGCGAACCGCAGGCTGTCGGTGCTGCAACCTATTCGTTCGACACGGGACAAATCAAAAAGCCATTGCTCGACGCGCTCGCCCAAGCTGGCTGGAGCGAAAAGCCCGGCTTTTTCAAGCGCCTCTTCGGCCACAAATAGCCTATCAAGCTTGCCCGACGGCCTGTCTTTTGTTTCGGGGCAAACTCCACTCTGGTGCATAATGCAGGATAAGGATTTCTTTGCTAACTGGTGCCTCGGGCCGGACTTGAACCGGCACGAGCTTACGCTCACAAGATTTTGAGTCTAGCGTGTCTACCAATTCCACCACCGAGGCACAAGTTAAAAAAGAAAGTTGCTGATTTTTTCCACTCGCCCAGGACATTAACGTACTGTAAGGTGCATTACCTTAGTTATCAGAGGTGTATTGTACTATAATATTTAGTGAAACGCGAGTGGGCAGTGCCTGCACGCGGAAAGCGTACGCGCCATGAGCAACAATCCACTTTTTCCCCAGAACCAGGACACCCCATCTGCGAAAACCACAGACACTGCCGCCGTGGAGCTCATCCGCAGCAAAGTCGCCCGCGCCTACGCCGAAGAACCCAGCGCCACCGAAGAACTGGCCGAAACCAAGCAGGAAAAAGTACTCAGCAAGCACCAGCAGTATCTGGCCGAGCTGAGTGCCAGTGGCCAAAGCCTGGCCGAAATCCAGACCGCCTGGCACCACTACTACACCCAGCTGCCCGACGCCGAAAAACACGAGGTCTGGCAGGAGTTCTACGCCGCCAACCAGCATACGCCGTACCAGAAACTGTTCCAGCAGCAGAAACCGGTCGCCAGCCGCAAAGCCCTAGACCCGCCATCGCAGCCCGAACCACCCCAGACCAAGGCCACGAGCGAAGTCGCGCCCAAAGAGCTTCCTTCGGTCGGCAAGCCCGTCGTCACCATCGCGCAGCCGCAACATATACTGCCTGTCGGCGAAGTGCCGGAAAAACCCAGAAAAGCACCGAAATCCAGAGTCGGCAAGACCGTCAACCGCGCGCTGGACAAACCGGCTGTCCGCGATATAAAACAGCGTATAGCCGACAAAGTCAACGCCGGCGGCAAACTGCAAATGAAGCACCATGTGCAATCATTGGCGTTCGGCCTCGCTACCGGTGTTATCGTTATCGTCATATTGCTGTTCAGTTTCTTCAACCAAGTCATCATCGCGCCGTTCATCCAGCCCAGCAGGCAGGTGAGCGCCACGCCTATCATCATCGGCACCTCCGGCAGCACCATCGACACCAGTACCAACCAGATTATCGTCCCCAAAATCAACGTCCAGATTCCGCTTGATTTCAGCGTCCAGACCAACGACGAAAAAGAAATCGAAACCGCACTCGACAGCGGTGTCGTCCACTACCCGAGCACCGTCCGGCCAGGCCAGAACGGCAACGCCGCGTTTTTCGGCCACAGCAGCAATAACATCTTCAACCCAGGTAAATACAAGTTCGCGTTCGTGCTATTGCGGACACTGACCACCGGCGATACGTTCTACATAACCTACAACGGGCAAGTCTACGCCTACCAGGTCGTCGACCACGAAGTCGTGCCACCCAACCAGGTTTCGGTCCTCAGCGACACCAAAGGCAAGACAGCCACCGCCGCGCTCATAACCTGTGACCCGCCGGGCACCAGCACCAACCGCCTGGTGGTGTGGGGCGAACAAATCAGCCCGAATGTCAGCGGCAACAGCGCAGCCACCACGACAGCCCAGACACAAACAGGCACGACGCCCGCGAAACTTGCCAGCAACGGCCCAACTCTCTGGAGCCGGTTCGTCAACGCTCTAACCTTTTGGAATTAGGCATAGCGAGACGGCCATTGCTCTTCGAACCTTCAAGCCAGGATGAACAAAGAGCAATGAACAATGAGCGCGGCTCATAAGCCTGAGTGGTTTATGCGAGAGTCAGTGCGTCCGCGAACATAGGCTGTTCATTGCTCATTGTTCTTTGTTCTTTACTCGACTACTGCTTCACAGTAGTCAACGGCGTCGCATACAGCACCGCGGTATTCTCGCTAGCCCCAGGCGACACATTGTACACATACGAATAGTCCGGGTCGAACGCCGGCAAATAAGCGGGCAAGGCAGCCTGCAGCGTCTGCACATTCTGGTAATCGTAGTCGAACACAATCTGCCGGCCACCACTGACATACGTCAGGTGGCTCCCGTCCATCCAGACCGCATGCGTCTGCGGGTCATCCAGTGGTTGGGCCGTCGTGTAGTGGTACGATTTCAGCAAGTCGGGGTCGGCATCGTACACCCAGAACTCCTGGCCGCTTTCGGCCGTTATGAACTGCGCGGTCGAAGAAAAGCCGACATGTGCCAGGTTCTTTATAGGGAACCGGCGCCACGGTTTCGGCAAGGAGCTGGCCGTGGTCAGCTGCTGGTTATGCAGGTCACGGTACAGGTACACGGCCGTGTCACTGGCGGCGCCCAATATGACGTATTCGTCACCGCTATAGTCGGCGATATCGAGCGAATAACTGTCAGAAACGGGCAGGTTACGCACTGGGTACGTCTTGTCACCGCGCCGCAACTCGACGCCGACCATGCCTTCGGGCAGCGTACCGCTCTGTGGCGCCGTCGTCGCGTACAACAGCGTGTCGTCGCTGTATGATTTGAACGCCACGACGTGCTCCATGGTTTTGGGCGTCAGCGAATCGTCGGTCGAAAGCGTGCGGAGTGTGCCCGCAGCCGCATCGAACGCGTAGAACTGCGTCGGTTTTTTATTGAACAGGCTCAAGGCTTCGCCTTCGCCGAGCGTCACCGTGCGGCTAAGGTTGACGCTGGCGGTCGGGTCGGCCCGGTCGAGCATTATATACTCGTGTTTACTGGCACTGCCTGCGCTGTAGTCGTGGCGGAGCAGCAGGTGGCGGTTGTCGGTCGACCATTCTACCGCCGCCCAGGTACCGTCACCCTCGGTCGCGACACCCTCCAGCGAAAGGTCGGCCGTATCGGGCGCGGACGGGTTACGCAGGTCGTAGCGGCGCAGCGTCAGCGTGTCCGCCGTAGGCTTCACGATAAGCCAGCGGCGGTCGGGACTCTGCGAGGTAAACGCCGGCTGGGCGGAAAAATTCATGCGGGATTGTTTCGTCAGTACCGTCGGGAACAGGAACGGATAGTCGAAATGCTGTACGTCATCGCCGTTCACGGTAATCTGCCGTTTCCACTCACGGTACCCGTCGGCCGCCAGTTTGAGTTCGTAATCGCCGCTGGGCAGCTTCAGCTTGGTGTTCGTCTGCCCCTTATATGCTTGGCCATTCAGGTAGATTCTGGCCCCGGGCGGCTGGCTCGAAACGAACACCAGGCCGTTCTGTATGACCTGACCCTCTTTGTTTACACCGTAGCCGCTGGTCTGGTACAGCAATATAAGCGCCGCAATAGCTATGGCGATAGTAATCAGCCCGTATCCTACCAGCAGCACGAGCTGGTTCCGACGGTATTTCTTGGGGTCGAGGAAGTCCATGTTTCAGCCCATAGTATACCAAAATCCTGCCTTTTTGGCCGGGAATCACCACGGGCTGCGGGAATAACGCAGTTTGGAGGATGCAAACAAGATGCCACTGTTTACCATTCACCGTTCACCCTTTACCGCACATTCACCATGAACCGTTTACCATGAAGGATGACGCCCGCACGGTTAACGGTAAATGGCTAACGCATGGTAAAAGGTGAATGGTAAACGGTAAAAGGTAAACGTATGCTTTGGACCTGACCTGGCGTGACGAATGACAAGATTGCGAGAGTCAGATGTAAAAACCTTGTCTTGCTCACTAAAAGCGCTTGCGCTTGGGATAGCATTAGCGGTACTATAAGTGCAAATAGTTACGCACAAACCATGGGTCGAGAGTAAAGATTCCCAAATGAACAGCAAAAACGTCATAGAGATAAACGGCAAGTTTTACGACACTGTCAGTGGACAATTGGTTGTAGAGCCCTTCGGCGCAACTGCCCCGGCAGCAGCGCCAGCACCACAACAGAGCACTCACAGCCCTCATGTTGTAACTCATACAACGGCAACATCGGTACACACCCGGCAAACCATCACGAAGCCCACCGCACAAGCGGCAAGCAGGCCTGTCCGCCCCAGCACCGCACAGCCGGCAGTCCCGGCACCGCAGCAGCCGGCAACCGAGACGTATCACGCAACCCGCACCACGAACCACGCGCACCAGATACACCAGAAGGTGCAGGTGCATACGGCGACCGAAAAAACCCACGTCAAGCCAAGCGCTGCGACGCATGTCAAAGTACAGACCGGCACGCACGCAGCAGGGACACACCACACACCGCACAAGCAACAGGCCGCCAGTACACTCATGCGCCGCGCCGTCGCGAAGCCGGAACCAGGACTGAAGAAGCAGGTTCACGTCCAGACGGCACTCGCCGGTAAAACTCCGAACTTGCTCGTCAAAAAAACTTCCGCCTACTCGGTCACTCCGGAACGGGCCGTGCGCGCCCAGGCAACGCCGAAAAGCCAGCAAGTCAGCCGTTTCGAACAACAGGCCACGTCATTCAGTATACCCGTAGCGCTCGCACCCGTGCCGGTTATGCCGGCGCCAGACGAACAGCCCGAAGGCGGCGTACCGACGACAGCCGGCGCGCCAAACCCAGCGCCGACCAACAAACCGGCCGACATGTTCGAGCACGCCATACAGAACGCCAACCACTTTGTCGACACCAAAGTCCACACCCGCGCGTTCCGCAAAAAGCGTCACCAGCAAGTACTGAGCATTGCCGCCGCTTCGCTGGCGCTCGTTGTCATAGCCGGCTTCGCCACCTACATGAACAGTCCTGGCTTGCAATTCAAGCTGGCGAGTGTCCAGGCTGGTCTTGGCACGCATGCCCCCGACTTCGCAGCCGCCGGCTTCGCCTATGGCGGCGTCCGTACCGAGCATGGCACCCTTACGGTCGGCCTGAAAAACGGCGACAGCACACTCCAGCTCAGCCAGCAGAGCACCAACTGGTCCGACACCGACCTACTGCAGCAAGCCAAAGTCGGCACCGACGCCAGCGGCCAGCCGTTGTACAAGACCATCGATGCCGATGGCACTACCGTCTACCGCTTCAACGACACCTCCGCGACCTGGATAAAGAACGGCGTCTGGTACCAGCTGAGCAGCCCCGAGCCGATTACCAGCTCTCAAATCCGCGCCGTCGCCCAGAACAGCTAGAGAGACACCGCTAAGAGGAACCTTAGCCCATAAGAGAGCTAGAAGCGGCTATCCCGCTCAGAATGTGGCGCCATAATACTCCAAGGATCACCCATTCGACGCTCGGTCACCTCCGCTACAATCATCGCAGCTGGCCTGCGGAATTTTTCTGCACACACCTCTCTTTGGCAGCCGATAACTTCTGTTCTCCACTCAGAAGTACACGTAAGTCCGCATCCTTCCGCTGTGTCACCCTCAGTGGCAGCAATCTTTTGACTACACGCTTCCCGAGCCAAGAACGTCACGCTATCTGCATACAGGTGAAACGATGCGAGATTCTTTTCAGCGAAAAGTTCCAGTTCATCATAAGTGAGCGTTATTTCTGTCGTGGTACTGAGACCCTCTTGGAGTGGTGGATGTATGTGCATAAGATTCCTTATTTCTTGTCACGCATTAAACTCTTATTTTTCATATATGCAAGCACGAGCAGTTCGTTTCCGAGGTTGCATCAGATATAATAAACAGATATGAAACCTGTCCGCACCCGTTTCGCACCCTCTCCGACCGGCTACCTACATGTCGGCGGCATACGTACCGCGCTCTTTGCGTGGCTCGTCGCCCGGCAAGCTGGCGGTGAGTTCATCTTGCGCATCGAAGACACTGACCAGGCCAGGGAAAAGGAAGGCGCTGCCGACCACATCATCAAATCCCTCCGCGCACTCGGGCTCGATTACGACGAAGGCCCCGGCGTCCCCGGTGATTTCGGGCCGTATTTCCAGACCGAGCGCAAGGCCAGCTATCTCGAATGGGCGCAGGTGCTCATCGACGAGGGCAGGGCATACGCCGACCCGTACACTCCTGAAGAGGTTCAGAAATTCCGCGAAGAAGCCCAGAAAGCCAAAAAACCGTTCCTATACCGTAATCATCGCCCCGAGAATCCACCAAAGTGGGATGGCACCACCGCACTGCGGTTTAGAAGCGACCCCAAGGACTACACTTGGCACGATGCCGTCATGGGCGAAATGCATGCCGGCGCGGAAGCCATAGATGACTTCATCCTTATTAAGTCCGACGGCCTACCGACTTACAACTTCGCGCACATCATCGACGACCACGAAATGCAGATTACCCATGTCATCCGCGGCCAGGAATTCATCGCCAGCGTGCCGAACTACCTGAACCTGTACGAAGCCCTAAACTTCGAGCGCCCAGTGCTCGCCACCATGCCGCACATCCTCGGCCCCGACGGCAAAAAGAAACTGAGCAAGCGCGACGGCGCAAAAGACGTGCTAGATTACTTGCGCGACGGCTTCCTGGTCGAAGCTATGGTCAACTTCATCGCGTCTTTAGGCTGGAACGACGGCACCGAGCAGGAAATCTTCACCCGCGAAGAACTCATCGAGAAATTCAGTCTAGAGCGCGTGCAGCGCAGCGGCGCCATCTTCGACGAGCGCCGTCTGCTCTGGATGAATGGCTCCTGGATCCGCAGCCTTGACACCGGTACTATTTACACCCTATGTCAAGACTTCTGGCCCGAAAGCGCCCAGGAGTACCCGGAAGAATACCGCAGACAGGTGCTTGGCCTGGTACAGGAACGCCTGAAATACTTTGCCGAACTGCCGGAACTGACCAACTTCTTCTTCGAAGACCTGCCGGTAGACATGGCGCTTATCGACGGCAATAAACAACTCAAGAAATTCAGTCACGAAGAGCTGAAGGCGCTACTCGAAACCAGCAAAAGGGAAATCGAACAAAGTGATTGGTCCGTCGACGACCTCACGGAGCGTCTGAACAACCTCCTCGAAACCACTGGCCAAAAACCCGGCGTCCTCTTCAGCCTCATCCGCATCGCGTCCACCCAAGCCCCCAGCAGCCCCGGCCTAGCCGAAACCCTCCACGTCCTCGGCCGCGAAACATCCCTCCGCCGCATCACCGCCACCCTCGCCAGCCTTTAGACTCCCACTCGGCCCGCAATCATAATGAGCTTAAAATGCCCATGGCTATGGGTCTTGTGCCATTCATAAATACGCGGGCTTCTGTCGTCATTATTAACCCGATCCTTGACTTCTCCCAGTGCGTTCAGAACGTCCACTTCGGTATAGTACACACTCGGCTCCTGCTCTCGCAAAGTCCTCAGTAAAGTCCCCCTGGTTATACCTAGTGGATTTTCAATCAGCAGTCTCAGGCATCGAAGCGCCAACGCATCGAGCTCTATAGGACAATCTCTTATGAGGAGTTCGTCGCCCCTCTGGCTCAAACCCCACCGGGTTATTTTTTTGTGTCGCGGCTTGGCAGTAGGGGTTTCTATGGCTCCATCTTCGTCAGTAACTTCCGAAGCTAGCTTATATCGCCGTGAGTTGTGGGTGCCTGTGCGCGTAACCTCGATACCTTCAGCTTCCAACTTCTTCAGTACATTACAAACTGCCACACGTCTAGCACGCACAGTAATGTCCGGTTCCTCCAGTGCAGCCCCGATTTCGGCACTTGAAGCCCATTTTTTGCCTATCGACTGTAGAAACCCGTGAATCTTCTGCGCGCGCAAGTCGAGAAGTGTCGGCTTTTTGTGGGGAGCTTCGGGTTCGACGACAGATTCAGTCAAGAGGCCATCCGCTGCAGAGTCGGCAGGAAAAGATGGGTCAGCTGCCCGCTGGGCATTACTGTGCATATAATCCGCTAGCAAGATGGCCGGGTTTTCACCTAGTGGTAACCACCCGCTGCAATTCCCGTCCAGTTCCCGCACGACTTCGAGCCCGCACAGTGCGTCTGGTATAGTTTGTTGCGCACATCCTGGGACCGTCGGGCCAAGAACACCAGTAACCAATGCCGGATTGCTCGTAGCTTCGTGAGTATTGGCCGATACTGCCTCCGTAAACCCTGCCACAGTGAACTCCTAAATCAGCTAAACGTTGATGGAATAATATACCTTTTAGCCGTAAATGCAACCATGCGCCGTCCAGTCTTTGCCCGCGAAGATTTAGGGGTTGGAGTAACAGGGGAGATTGAGCGGAGCGACCGAAGCGTAAGCTGAGCTTTAGGGGGAGGGAGATTGTTTTTCGAATTTATTTCGAAAAACAATCGGGAGGGGCGAGCCCTCCCTTAGACAGGAGAGCTCGACAGATATGTCGGGCTCGAGGTACAATGATGCTTATGCTTCAATCTAAAACAAATACGTGGGCTAGACAGGACGCGGCCGTATGATTGACGATTTCATAAAAAAACCAGGACGCCGCAAAAAACAGCCCGCCGAAAAGCAGCCGCCCATGCTGCAGTACAGCAGCGAGCGTGCACCCGTCGGTAGCGTGTACGAACCTGGGCAAGCACCCTCGGCCAGCGACCACGAGCAATTACCAGAGCCGCGGCCGGCTTTCCGTACACCAGAGGCCGTAGCCCAAGCCGACGAAACACAACCGTCCGAGCGCGTCGAGCAAGCCATCGGCAACATGGCTGTCACGCACCAAGACACACCTGAAAAACCCGAGAATGCAAAGAAACGGTTCATGGATTGGCAGTGGCGCTATAGCCGCAGAACGACTGCCATCATCGTCGCCGTGGCAGTCCTGCTCATCGGTGGCGGCACAGCGGCAGCCTACTTCAACCAGCCGAAGGGGCAGGGCGGTACGCACACCAGCAAACGCCCGGCCTACACGCCGCCGAAGCCGAAGGTCATCTACAGCACCCTGACCGGCCTGCCGGTGGCAGACGCCAGCGTCAACCAGCGCCCAGTCACCGGTGTCATGATAGAAAACAGTCTCGACGCCCGGCCGCAGAGCGGGCTCGACCAAGCCGGCGTGGTCTTCGAAGCCATCGCCGAAGGCGGCATCACCCGCTTCCTCGCGCTGTTCCAGGACACGCAGCCCGACTATCTCGGGCCCGTCCGCAGCGCCCGGCCATACTATGTCCAGTGGTGCATGGGCTTCGACTGCAGCCTGGCCCACGTCGGCGGCAGCCCAGAGGCCCTCCAGAACATCAAGCAATGGGGAACCAAAGACCTCGACCAGTTCGCGAACAGCGGCAGCTACCACCGTATATCCAGCCGCTACGCGCCGCACAATGTTTACACCAGCTTGGCCGAACTGAACGCCCTCGAAAGCAGCAAAGGCTTCGGCGCCAGCAGCTACACCGGCTTCACCCGCAAAGACGACCCCAAAACCAAGCCGGCCGCCACCGCTACCAGCATCGATTTCGCCATTTCCGGCGCATACTACAACGCCCATTTCGACTACGACGCAGCTACCGACAGCTACAAACGCAGCGAGGCCGGCGGCCCGCACATGGAACTGCATAAAGATGGCTCGCAAGCACAGATAACCCCCAAAGTCGTTGTCGCCCTGGCTATGCAATACGGACTCGAGGCCGACGACCATCACAGTTATTACAACGTCATCGGCAGCGGCCAAGCCTATGTGTTCCAAGACGGCACGGTGACGACGGCAACCTGGAGCAAAGCCGACAGCAAAGGCCCACTGACGCTTACGGGCGCCGATGGCAAACCGCTGGCGCTGAACCGTGGACAGACGTGGTTCACAGCGCTGCAGGGCCTCAACCAAGCAACGTATAAGTAGAAGGAAGAAGGTAGAATGAAGAAGGTAGGGAAAGAAACAGGGCTGCAGACCCCCTTCATTCTTCATTCTTCATTCTTCATTCCGGGAGCTACGGAGTAGCCCATGGATTTTCTCGAAAAGCTCCGCCGCCAAATCCGCAGCTACCTGTTCATCATCATCGCCCTCGAAAACCTGGTACTCATAGCCACCTTCGCCATCCTGCAGCCGCTGGAGTTCCTGCCCACCGAACAGCTGGCCATGGTCATGGGAGTGGCGGCCGTCATCGTCTCTGCCATACTCGCCTATGCCGCGACCGACTTCACCCTGCAACCGCTGGCGACATTGTGGCAGGTTATCCAGCATGTTTCGCCGCACGGCGAGCAACAACCCGCACCGCAGCTGAACAAATACCGCCTGGGCGCCGAACTGGTCTCGACTCTCGCCAACCACGTCTACCAGCTCGCCAGCGTCGTCGATAGCGTCCACGACGGCGCCGACAAAGCCCAAGCCCACACCAGTTTCGTAGCCACCGCTTTGCCATTGCCGCTGCTCGTACTCGACAAAGAAGAGAAAATCGTCTTCGTCAACGAAGCCGGCGCCAAGTACCTGGAGCTGCCCGCCGCCGACCTCACCGGCCAGAGCGTCTACACCGTGCTGAACATGTCGTTCGCCAGCGACCACACCTTCGACAGCTGGCTCAAAGACGTCAAAGACCATACCGTTACCGCCAACGGCAGTTGGGAGCGCGTCCGCGTCGGCCTGCCCGGCGAAGGGCAGAAGCCGCTCCTGTTCGACCTGGCTGCCCACTACAACAAAGACAATCCGCTCGGCTACGAAACCCTGCTCGTGCTGTTCGACCACACCACTATGTACAGCCAAGACGACCAGGCCATGAGCTTCGTGGCGCTGAGCGTACACGAACTGCGCACGCCGCTCACGCTGCTCCGTGGCTATATCGAAGTCTTCGACGAAGAACTCGGCCCCAAGCTCGACCCCGAGCTGAAAGACTTCATGCGCAAGATGGACGCTTCCGCCCAGCAGCTGGCCGCCTTCGTCGACAACATCCTGAACGTCGCCAAAATAGAAGACAACCAGCTAACCCTGCAGCTCCGCGAAGAATCATGGGCCAGTGTCGTCCAGACTGTAGTGGCAGATTTGAGTTTGCGCGCCAGTGTCCGCGGCGTCACCATCACCACCGAAATCGCACCCGACCTGCCGAAAGTCGGCGTCGACCATTTCAGCATCTACGAAGTCCTGGCGAACCTTATCGACAACGCTGTCAAATACAGCGGCGACAGCAAAGAAATCCACGTTTCGGCCCGTCTGAACGACGACGGCCTGGTCGAAACCAGCGTCGCCGACAGGGGTGTCGGCATAGACACCGCCGTCCTGCCGCACATCTTCGATAAATTCTACCGCAACCACCGCAACCGCTCCCAGGTCGGCGGCACCGGCCTCGGCCTGTTCCTAGCCAAGGCCATCGTCGATGCGCATGGCGGGCAGATAGAAGTCAGTAGCAAGGTAGGCGAAGGTAGCACCTTTAGCTTTACCGTACTGCCGTATTCGCAAGTCACCAAAGCCGACAAGCCTGGCGAAAACGGCGAAGTGACCCGTGCCGCCCATGGCTGGATAAAAAATCATTCCCTGTATAGGGACTGATTTTTACTATATATCAGACAAAACAAGCCCAGATCCACCACCGACCAAACGCGTCGCGGCCGACGCTTAGTCGGCCCACTCCCGACCCCCGGTCTGCAGACCGGAAAGGTAGGTCGCCGCGGCGACCGTAGGGAAACCCGCGGGTTTCCCTGTCAGACGAGGTTACGCCTACGTTGGAAGTCACGTTAAATATGGAGCCGTCCGACAGACTTCTCACTCATCCCCGTGCACAGAGTTCCAGTCAACGCTCCAAGCCAAAACCGGCCGGGCGTACTTAGGACTTGTCAGGCCAGCGGAAGCTGGGATGACAAAAACCCGAACCGATACCTGTTATAATAAACCCATGCAACCAGATGAAACCAAATCAGTACCGGCAGGGAAACGGATTCTCTGCATCGAAGACGAACACTTCATCTCCGAACTCTACGCCCGCGCCCTCACCAAAGCCGGCTACAGCGTCGATGTCGAACTCGACGGCGAAAAGGGCCTGGCCGCCGCCCAGACCGACACATACGACATCATCTTGCTCGACCTCATGGTCCCGAACCTCACCGGCATCGAAATCCTCCGTACGCTGCGTGACCCTAGCAAGACACCGAAGCTTCGCGCCAAGGTCATCATAACTACCAACCTCGAACAGCGCGACGACGTCAAGGCCGACATAGAAAGCCACGCAGACGGCTACCTCGTCAAGGCCGAAATCACCCCGCACGAACTCGTCGACTTCCTCTCCCAGCTCGCCTAAAACGAAAAATCCCCAACCGTTGTTGCAATCTCTGGCACTGCCAAAGAGAGTTGGTTGGGGTCGAAGCCGCAAAGCTTCTCACGTCTTTCTAGCTCATACAGCCATCCCGAATGACCAGTGGTCACTTTTACGACGTCGGGACACGCACCGTGCCTGCTACACTGCGATTCTTCCTCTGCGAAGAAGAAAGCGCTAGTCGGAAATCTCCTCGGGACCCAGCGACTGCCGGCGTTCCGAAGACACAATCACCGCGAGGACGAATCCTGCGACGATACCGACCACAATCTGTGTGAACTTCATTGTTTTTCCTTTCAGATAGACTCAGACGGCGGATGCCATCCGAGGAACGCTACGGATGTAGGGTGACTCACGCCAGTTGACGACGCCCGTCGCCTCATCCGCAAGGAGGTATGCCTCACGAGGAGACACAATTTGACTCTTCAAAGAGCCATCCTCCAACCAGGTTGCGTCGATGAACCCATCGCACTGACGTGCTTTGAGCCACACATCTGTGACCATTGCTTGTTTCCCCCTTGTAGGGCAGTTGGGACATGGATGCAAGAAGATTTCGCCATTGAAAACTTTTGCGGCCGATGCATGACAAATGTCGTGAATCCGACGCAAAAGTTTTGAAAGCGAAAACCAGATTGTATGAACTAGTTGTAGTAACGTGCAGAGTTAGTGGAATCGACGTGCCTCGCCAACGCGGGAAGGGAACGGACTCAACAAAAACTCCTGGCGCAGCGGCGTGTGCGTACACCCCTAGGAATGGGTGAGTGCGCTACCGTGCCAGCGGCTTTTGTTACGTATCTAAATTTATATTATAGCATATTCTGTCAATAAAGTAAATGGTCTACCCCTGTTAGGGCGTGTTCATCCATAAGCATACGCCCGTGTGCGAAAAATCACAATACACTTTTGTGATATTCGTAACATTTCCGCTTGTGTTTCCCCTGAAGACTATGTCGGGACAGACCGCGAGCAGAGCGACGAGTGTGGCAAAAATCACGTTGCGCGGCTTAAGCAAAAGCGTATACTGGGAGATAGCCATGTGAGGACTGGTTGTTTCGGCAACACTTTACCTCGCAGACTTATACACACTTTCGGCAATCATACTTCGGTCCCTGTGCGCCTCCTACAATTTTTGATTTCTTACACGGACTACGAGCAGTGAACGGCTTCTCGTCGCCACAGAAATCTCTCTTCACCTCCGTTCCCGGTCTCAAAATGAGTACACGGTCTCTTTTATTTATCTCAACCGTAGGAGGATTCTCGATATGACCAACGTTATCAACACCCCTGTAAACGTAAACAGCTACTACTTTACCGGCCCCGAAATGAAAACTTTTCCGCGCGAAATAGAATATGGCGGCGAGGCGATAAGTTTTGCCAGTGGCTTGCGCTACTTGGTACAAAAGGGCGCCGAAGCCATACGGCTGTTCGACATGAGCGGGGCAGACGGCCGCACGTACCGCCTGCGCGAAGACCACGGCAACTGGACACTACTAGCCACGAAAGGAGCATTCTAATGAGCAAGCATTTTTTACACGAAGATATTCGCCAAATCCAAAAGTATTTCCCGGGTGCTAAAGCCACCGCGCTCCACACGCCGTTCGACCTGACCGATAGACCCAGCGGAGCCGACAAGCCAGCCCGGACACAAGTCGGCATTACGACCGACCCATTCCGGGACGACAGTTCAGATCCACGTTGGTACGGAGACCTGGCATGGAACCGCTAGACATGTCAGAAACCGAGGCCGCGCGGGCAGAGGGTACTGCGGTCGGTGTGCACGCCGGGTTTCCGAACCCGGCGGCCGACCGACAGGGCAGTCCGCTTAGCCTGGACCGATTGCTTATCCGGCACCCGAACAGCACCTACTTTTTCCGTATCCGCGGCCACAGCTGGTACCGCTATGGCGTCTTCGATGGCGACCTAGCACTAGTAGACCGGGCGCTCAGCCCGCGCGACGGCCAGGACCTCGTAGTCTGGTGGCAAGAGTCAGGCGAGTTCGCCCTCAGCCGCTTTGCCCGAGCCGACCGCACCAACATCTGGGGCACCATCACCGCCATAATTCACCCTTCCAGGGTGAAGAACGAAGAATGACGAAAGAAGAATGGAGAAGAAAATGCAAGCTACAGAGAACAAAATTAAATCATTCGGCGATTTGAAAGCCTGGCAATCTGCCAGGAGATTAGTGAAAACTACCTATGAATCAATCGCAGGATTTCCAAACACCGAGCTGTACGGCCTTACGAGTCAGATGAAACGCGCATCAGTCTCAATCGCCTCAAATATTGCCGAAGGTTTTAAGCGCGACACGATGCGAGATAAAATCCACTTCTACATCATGGCGAACGGTTCACTTACTGAGCTACAAAACCAAGCAATTCTAGCTCAAGACCTCAGTTTTCTGACGCCCCCAGCATATCGCAGGCTCATGGCACAAAGCATGGAAACGGATAAGCTTTTAACCGGCTTAATAAGGGCCTCGAAAGAACGTCTGTAACCTTCTACATTCTTCTTTCGTCATTCTTCATTCACCATGTACGCGCTTATCGATTGCAATAATTTTTTCGTTAGTTGCGAGCGGCTCTTCCGACCGGGGCTAGAAGGCCGGCCGGTGGTCGTGCTCAGTAGCAACGACGGTTGTGCTGTGTCGCGGAGCCAAGAGGCTAAAGACCTCGGTATTCCGATGAGCGCACCGCTGTTCAAATGGCGCGACACTTGGAAACAGCACAAGGTCGTGACCTTCAGCGCAAACTTCGAACTGTACGGCGATATATCCGAGCGTATCGTAAATTTATTAACATCTGTCACGCCAAATATTGAAGTCTACAGCGTAGATGAGTCATTCCTGGACTTATCCGAATTGGGTATTGCTAATTACGAAGCGTGGGGCAGGGCGGTACGCGCGAGTATCCTCAAAAATATCGGCGTACCGGTCTCTGTCGGCATCGCACCCAGCAAAACGCTCTGCAAACTCGCCAATCACTGGGCCAAAAAGCACCCCGAGACCGGTGGCGCCTTCGCCCTGGCACCAAACCCAAATACCCCCACTGTCATTTCGACTGCAGCCGAAGGCGGAATGGAGAAATCTTCTCAATACATAGGAAGACCTCTCCACTTCGGCCCGCCCGGCTTCCCCGCGGGAGGCCAGGTAGAAGATGACAGTGCGTATGTGAAGACACTCAGTGGCACACCGGTGCAGGAACTGTGGGGCGTAGGGTGGCGACTGACACCAAAACTCAAGGCCGAAGGCATACATACGGCGCTGGATTTGGCGCAGACGAATCCCAAGCGCGCTCAGCAGCTTATGGGCATCCACGGCCGCCAGATGGTCTACGAACTGAATGGCACCAGCTGTTTGCCGCTGCAGTACAGTAGCAAACCACAGCAGATGATTATGCGCGGCAGGCAATTCGGCGAAGACACGCGCGAGTTTCACGTCGTAGAAGCGGCCATCGCCAGCCTGACCGCCCGTGCGGCGGCCCACCTCCGCCGCGAAAAGCTGCTGGCTCGGCAAGCGGTAGTAATCCTGCAGACCAACCGGCTCAAACCCGGCTACCAGCGCGTGACCGAGACGGTCAAACTGTACACGCCTACGGCAGATACGGGCACGCTGTGCAGCCAACTGGTGCGCATGTTGCAAACCGCCTACAACCCACACCTCAGTTACCACAAAGCCGACGTGCTACTCTATGACCTCGTGCCGCAAACCGGGTTACAGACCGACCTGTTCGGCGCAGTCAACATGCCTGCGAACAAACGCGAGCAACATCGCATGCAGGCACTCGACGCCATAAACCGCAAGCACGGCAAAGGCACCGTGCATTACGCCGCCGAAGACCTGAGCAATAGCTGGCAGCCACGCAAGCGCATGAGCAGCCCGCGATACACCTCCGCCTGGTCCGACCTCCCAGAGGTGCGACTGGTATAATGAACCGTATGACGCCCGACGACATCATCCGCAAATACCCGCTTATTTCTGACCAGGTCAGCATAAACCAGGTGCGGGTTATACTGACCGAGCTGGAACGGGTGTTAGAGCAGGGGACCGAGGGTGCTGTGGTGGAATTCGGCTGCTATATCGGCACGACCAGCCTGTTTATCCGCCGCTTGCTCGATGCGCGAGGCGACACCCGGGAATTCCACGCCTACGATTCGTTCGAAGGCTTGCCGCCCAAAACACGCGAAGACGAAAGCCGGGCAGGGGAACAGTTCCAGGCCGGCGAGCTGCATGTCAGTAAAAAACAGTTCCTGCAGCAGTTCCAGAAGGCCGGGTTGCGGGCACCGATAACGCACAAAGGCTGGTTCAAAGACCTAGCGGATACAGCAGTACCGGAAAAGATTGCATTCGCATTCCTCGACGGCGATTTCTACGAAAGCATCCGCGACTCACTCAAGCTCGTCCTCCCGCGCCTGCAGCAGGGTGGCACCATTATCATCGACGACTACGCCCGCGAAGCCCTCCCCGGCGCCGCCAAAGCCACCCACGAACTCTTGCCGAAAGCCACTATCCAAACCGCCCACAACCTCGGCCTCCTCCATTATTGAACAGAGAATACTTGCAAAAATATAAAACTTATGCTATAATGTAAATATGACCGTAACTCAAGAATCTTTGCCGGTATTTACCGTTGCGAATGAACTAGATCTAGACGAGACAACGACAGAACTTGCCGGCCTAATTGCCAGGGGCAATGCCAGCAGCGCTCAAGAGAATGAGTTTTTTGCCAACCTCCAGGAGCCACTTATGCGCGGCGCCAATAGAACCGTGGGGCCAAACGACCGCGAAGATGTAGCCCAGGATGCAGCATTAGGTGTGTGGCTAGCACTGCGCAAAAAAAGCGATTTTACTAATGGTAATATTATGGGCTATGCTCAACGGGCAGCGTACAATAGTGGCATTGACCACATTCGCAAAGAAAACAGACAACCCCTTACTATCGACGGTGAGCTCGATCCGAACCAGCATACCGCACCTCACGACACAGCTTCCGAAGCAATTGACAAAGTTCGCCTAGGCGAACTGGGAGAGGCTCTTGTCGAAACGGGCATCGACCCAGATTTTCTAGAGGCCGTCTGGCTAAAATACGCTGGCGACCTAGACCAAAATGGGGTTGCACGGATACAGAATGTTGAGCTTGGGACCGCCAAATCGCGCATAAATCGTGGCATGCGAGCACTACGCGAATCAAGTGTTATGCGCGAGTTTGCGCAAATAGAAGACTAGTCGCTGCATGAAAATACATCTTGTGACAATCGGGAAGCCGAAGTTGCCATATGCGCAGGCGGCGTGGCAGGAGTATGTGCCACGGCTGCAGCGCATGCATACGGTGCGGTTGACGCAGTTGGCCGACAAGTACGCGTACGATGCGCCGAAGATACTCGAGACGCTGCAGGGCACATACATTGTCGTGCTGGAAATAACCGGCAGCAGCCTCAGCAGTCCCGTGCTGGCCGAATTCCTGAAGCAGCACGAGCTCGCTGCCCAAGAGGTAAGTTTCGTCATCGGCGGGCCGGAGGGCTTGCCGCAAGCGGTTATCGATAAAGCGAATTACCGCTGGAGCCTGGGCGACCTCACGCTGCCGCACGACCTGGCCATGGTCGTCGCCACCGAAGCCCTGTACCGCGCCAGCACCATCAACGCCGGTCTGCCGTACCACAAGTAACCGCAGATTCTAGGGAAATATTTACTGGTAAGATACCGTTTGTGCTTTATAATGCAGCGTAATGATAACACTTCGCCAGCGCCAACTCGCGAACCGGCTCCTTGCTGAGTCTGACCACAACGTCGAGCAAGCCATCGCCGCACTCCGGCAAGTTTCTGTCACCGCACAGAAGCCTTCTACCTACAAACCCAAGTCAGACGAAATCATCGCCCGTGTCAGCGACGTCGCCAAACGCTACAAAGTCGGCCACAACCATGTCGAAGCGCTCAAGGGCGTCAGCGTCCAGATACACAAGGGTGAATTTGTCGCCATCACCGGCACGAGCGGCAGCGGCAAAAGCACGCTCCTGCAGCTGCTGGGCGGACTCGACAAGCCCGACACCGGCGCCATAGAGATAGCCGGGCAGAACCTAGCGAAGCTGAAAGACAGTAAACTGTCCGAATTCCGCAACCGCACCATCGGCTTCGTGTTCCAGTTTTTCTATCTGCAGCCGTTCTTGAACCTGCAGACCAACATCGAAGTCCCGGCCATGTTCGCCCGCACCAAACGGGCAGCACGGAATACGAAGAGCAAAGAGCTGGCAAAAGTCGTCGGCCTGGACGACCGCCTGGCGCACCTGCCGCGCGAGCTTTCCGGCGGCCAGATGCAGCGTGCCGCTATAGCCCGGGCACTCCAGAACAGCCCCAGCATACTGCTCGCCGACGAACCAACCGGCAACCTCGACAGCACCAACGCCCAGGGTATATTCAAACTGTTCCGCGATATCTGTGACCAGCAGGGTACTACCATCGTCGTCGTGACCCACGACCTCAGCCTGGCCGCTGCCGCCGACCGCGTCATAGAAATGAAGGACGGGCAAACACTATGATGTACCCCCTCGACGCCCTCAAACTGGCCCGCACCAAACTCAAAACCCGGCGCGTCAGGCTTGTCGTAACCGTGACGACCATGTCTTTGCTGTTCGCCGGTCTGTTTTTCATCGCGACCATCCTCGGCGGTGTCATCAGCAGTCTGAAGAGCTTCGGCACCGAAGGACTCGGCAGCCGCTACCTGGTTTCCGCACAGCCGGTCGTGGCGCAGTCGTACAACAACAATGACCTGTTGGAGGCACTCAAGCCAACCCAGGCCGACCTGGTAGCGCGCAAAAAAGCTCTGGCTAAAAAACTCGGCCTGGAATACGACGAAAAGAGTGACCAGAACCTGCCACTCAGCGTCTACCAGAACGGCCCGAACAGCGGCGATGTCCAAACCAGTGTCAACTTCATGTCAGCCATCGCCACGGCCAAACTGCAAGAACAGAACGCAGCCATAAAGGGCATTTCGTATGCCGACTTTCAGAAGCTGGCAAAAAGCGAGGGCGCCATCCACAGCTACCAAGGCACGAACACAACCATGGGGCCGCCCATAGCCCGCACCGACGGCGGGAGCATAAACTTCCTCGAAAACGGCAAAGAGAATTTCAAAGCGAACAGTCAGGGCTACAGCGGCCAGTCCACCGGTCTGGCGAGTATTACTTCGCTTGGCTGGCACCAGATAAGCGACGACTTGCTCCAACCGTTCGTACTAGACGGGCAGACGACGGCCGTCAAAGACGGCGCCGTACCGGTCGTCGCGCCGTATAGTGCCGCCGAGCAAGCCATCGGCCTCAAAAGCCTGCCGGCCACCGCCACCACTGCCGACAAAATCGCCCGTACCGTAGAACTCCGCAAGACTGCCGCCGGCAAGACCGCCCAGCTATGCTACCGCAACTCCGCTTCGCAGGCGTTACTGCAGAAAGCCCTGTCGCAAGCCGACGAAATCGCCGCCAACAAGAACAACAAAGATTACACCACGCCGCACTTGCTGTACAACCTGCCCGCCGAAGCCTGCGGCCCCACGACCATCAAATCGGACAAGCGCACCGCCGAGGAAAAGAAGGCTGACACCAACCAAGAGACGTTCGACGCCGCCTTCACCAACACGACAGCGGTGCAGGGCATCGTCACCGTGCGCATCGTCGGCATCGTACCAGACACGAACTACAATGCCAGCATCAGCGCCGTAACGGTCTTATCGGGCATTCTGAACACTACCCTGGGGCAGGGATGGTTCTCGCCGACCAGCGCCTTCCAGCCGGGCACACTGGCTACCTCGGCGCAAGATGGCACCATTGCCGACCAACCGTTAAACCAACAGATGTACTATGCCGAATTCTCCGACCTCGCGTCCGCCAAACAGTTCATCAAACACAACAACTGCAGCAGCAATCCCACCACCGGAGGCTTTTCGTTCGACCCGAACAGCGCCGTCAAGCCATGCGCCGCAGCCGGCACGCCATTCTACATAGCGCCGTACGGCAACAATGCCGGCGCCATAGAAGATATCCGGCACGGGATATGGATAGGCGGGCGCTATGTCCTCTTAGTGGTGCTGCTAATAGCCTCGCTGATTATGATGGGCACGCTGGGCAAGATAATCTCCGACAGCCGCCGCGAAACCGCCGTCTTCCGCTCGCTCGGCGCCACCCGGGTCGACATCCGGCAGATTTACTTCACCTACGCGTTCCTGGTCAGCCTGCTCGTTATTGTCGCATCTTATCTATTAGGCCTGTTCGCGGCTAGCTGGCTCGACCACAAATACAGCGGACAGCTTTCTGCTAGCGCTGTCGTGGCCTACAACGCCAAGGACGTGCACAAACACTTCAGCCTGTTCGGGTTCGACCCGTTGTACGTCGTAGTCATTGTCGGACTCATACTGGTTTCGGCTTTCTTGAGTGCTATGGTGCCGCTTATGGCCAACACTCGCCGCAATCCCATCCGCGATATGCGCGACGAGAGTTAACCAGGGAAGGACTTGCCCTTCTTAGCATGCTTCGAAGTGAATTCGAAGCATGTCTCCCACCCACGTTCCGCGGGCCCGGAACGTATCTGACTTGCAGCAGAGCTCCAAACCAGTAAGGTTCCCTTGCGCAGTACCACTGGTACTGCTCACCCTAAAGCTCGCTTTTCAGCTCGTTCGCTGCGCTCATCGGGCGTAGACAAGGCGACTTTAATTTTAGTGGTCGAGGGCAAGGTGGGTTAGGGTATAGATGTATGCCAAGTCGTCTTTTATAGCGTTTACTGGATGGCCGTCGTGAGATTCCACCGAACCCAACCACGAGCGGGCAGTCTTCCAAATGCGCTCGGCAGCAAGCGCCGGATGCTTGTGACGCCACCCATGGCCCGACCCATCCTCAAGAGCCATATTTCCGATATCGATGGTAAGTTTACGGACAAGGCTCGTACGGCCCTTCTCCACAACTGCGCCGTACGTCGTCCGGAGCGTATTGGTCTCAGTCGCTATGTAAACGAACCCTTTCTCATCGAGGTCGGCAGGGCTGGGCAAGACACGGCCAGCCCATATGGCACGTGGTGGGTCGAACCCGATTTCGGCATGAAGCGCCGCCGCCTGTGCGAGCTGCTCAGCGTTAAATGGCGCACGGAGTACGACACTGTCGTCCGGCATCCTGTCCAGATTGAGCGTGTCGCCCCCTAGGTACACGAACAAATCCTCGCCGAACAATTCGCCGGGTTTAGGAGGAGGCACCGTCTCTAGGTCGTACCAAGGCATCAGTACTATCATCATCGAAACAAATCCAAACCGCAAGACGAATATATCAGCCGGCAATTTTGGGCGGCGTGTTAAAAATCGTACAGCCGACATACGGACCCGGGCATATAGTTGGCGGTACAGGTAGTTGAAAGAGGAGGGACTTATGACTGTATTTTCTGTTCGCCTGCGACGTATCGCCGCATACACCACAACATTAACCATGGCGGCCTTCGGCTTTACCAGCATGGCGTCCGCTCAGAGTATTACAAATACCGGTCCCGGCTCCACCAACAACATAACAACCAACGTTACGAACAATTGTACCGTCACGAACACCAACACCGTAAACGCCACAAGTGTGAATAACCAGACCGCCACGACCGGCGATGCCAACGTCGGGGGTAGCAGTGTGCTGCCGTGGGCCGGTTGGGACAAGCTCGCTCCAGAAGCCGCTCAACAGGGCGGAGAGGGCTATGCGGGTTGGTGGGGCAATGTGCTCGACTGGGTCAGCGCCCGGGCAACCGGCCAAGGCTGGAGCGACCCCGAAAACCAATCGGGTTGGACTCCCGCGAGCGGTGAGTGGGGCCAGTGGGATCCGGTCGCTTGGCAAGGGCAAGGCCGCAGCTTCAATGACTGGTTCGCCGGGGTACAGGGCTACATGAACGCTAGTTCGCCCACCTGGCTCATGACTTGGCCGCAGACCGGCGGCAACACGCTCGGCGGTGACGCCACCACCGGCGACGCGACGAATGTCAACAACGCTAGCTTTACGGTGAACATCATCAACCGTGCGCCAGTGGACTCGTGCGGCCACAGTGTCATCCCTGTGGTACCACCCGTCAATCCACCAAGTGGCGGTGGTTCGGGCGGGGGCAGCTGGGTATCTCCGGCCTCGTATAGCGCACCCAAGAGCGGCGGCTCGGGCAGCGGTGGCGTCAGCGGCTATAGCAGCTATGCCGCGCCATACTACAGCGCCCCGAAGGCTACGTACGTAGCTCCAGCCGTCGTCACGCCTCCGTCCACACCATCCACGCCGGTCACGCCTCCCGTACCGCCTACACCACCGACTCCACCAGCCAACACCATCAGCAACACCGGGCCGGGCAGCAGCAACAACATTACCAGCAATAACACGAATAATTCGCAGGTTACGAATACGAATGTCGTCAGCACCGTCAGCATGAACCAACAGTCAGCTAGCAGTGGGGACGCAAACGTCAGCAGCAACACCAGCGCCGGCAGTGCCGGTTCCGGTGGCGCCAGCAACGCGAACGGCGTGGGCGGCGACGTCAGTGTCACGAACTAGAGTCGGCAAACGATTCGCTAAAAATCCCCCGTGCAGAGCGGGGGATTTTATTTGCGATAGTGTTTCACAACCGTATACACATCTAACGCCAGCGTTACCAGGGCGGCCGGAGCGATGGTAAACGCCCAAAAGACAAATATGCCGCTCCCACTCGAAACCGCCCGCATGACCAGAATCGCGAAGGGCAGCAGCACGAACACATTCGCCCAGAACAAATACGACCGCTTGGGCAGGGCCGAAGGTTCGGCCTGAGGCGTTTCTGCCTGCACAGGTTTGCTTTTCATATCCCCATTGTCCCACGCCAACCCATCTAGACCAAACCTAACCTCACCCCTCGTCACCCTGAACTTGATTCAGGGTCCGCCTCCGTCCCTAGACCAAACCTAACAGATGTGGTAAGATATGCAGGTTCATTTTGTTCTCTAAGGAACAAAGCGACGCCCAAAATTTTAAACCGAAGCAACAAAGTTGCTGTTTGAAATTTTGAGAGGAGAAGCGTAGGCTTAGGGCGAAGCTTTTGCCGACAGGCAAAACGAGCCAGAGCCGTACGCTTGGACGAGGTCCCGTCGTCTAGTGGTCCAGGACGTCTGGTTCTCATCCAGAAAATCGCGGGTTCGACTCCCGCCGGGATCACCAAAGAAAATACCCAAACCGTACGGTTTGGGTATTTTCTTTGGCTGGCCACCGCGAGGGAGTCGAACGGGACTGCAAGTCTGCAGTCCCCGGCACCCGAAGCCCCGGAGCGTGAGCGAAGGGGTTGTCTAGCCAGGACATTCGTGTCCTCGGCGACAAGGCGACTCCCGCCGGGATTCAAACTCATAACCGATTAGTCTGACAAGCTTTAGCCAATGGTAGAACTAGTAGCGAAGCGAATAGTTATACCACCGAAGCGTTCGACCCCAGGACCACTAGCCACAAACTAAGATTTTTGTTACTTACATCACATGCTACGACGAACTGCACTGCGTTAGACTCCGGGCCTGCTATGATAAACTCATGCGAATGCTGTTCATCCACCGTTCCGTCGGTCGCAACCTGCTCGAAGAGGGCAATCTGCGCCAGCTGCTGAACTCGTGGCACATCCAGCTGGACGACTACGACAACAACACCGGCATACTGACGTACAACGACGGCACGGCCGCCCGCGGCTTGGCCATCCCCGGCAACAACACCAACCCCGAGAATCTCGCCGCCTTCTTTGCCGACTGGCCCGAATTTTTGAACGGCTACGACGCCGTCATGATAAAATCCTGCTATCCGAACAGCCGCCTCAAGGACGCTCGCGCGCTCGAAACCGCACAAACCTACTACACCTCTATCCTTGGTGCGTTCAGAGCCCGTCAGAAGACGCTTGTCATCCTCACCACGCCGCCGCTCCGCCCGCTGCTTACCAATGCCCGTGAAGCCGCACTAGCCAACCAGTTGGCCGCATGGTTGGTCGGTTCGAGTGACGACTTAGTGCACGTTTTCGACTTCCACCACGCCCTCTCGGAACCGGCCGGCCGCCACGCCGGCATGCTCAAGCGCGCCTACCGCCGCCCGGCGCCATGGGACAACCACCCCAACAGCCTGGCCCACCAGACTCTCGCCCCCCACATCGCCACCTTCATCGGCTCCCTCAGCAAATAGGTAGTTTTACCTGAATGAAATCATCTACGGTAAGTTAGGGTATAGTGAATATATGGGAATCGGAGTTGCATATGTAGTTCTCGGGGTGGTGCTGCTGTTTTTCGGTGCACGACTAATGAAGCTGGCACTGACGCTCTACGGTGCGCTGCTAGGCCTGTGGCTTACCGGTTGGCTGGCGGAGCATTTCCACTGGTCGGGCGGGGTAGAGGCGCTGGTCATCATCGCCGGCGCAGCCTTGGGCGCCATCCTGTTCTATGGGTTTTATAAATTCCTCATCAAGGTAGCTGTGGCGTTTTTTGTCTTTAATTTCGCCTACAGCGTGTGCCTAGCGCTCGGCACCGGAGCAGTGGCCGGGTTTGTCCTGGCGGCGTTAGCCGGTGTGCTGGCGTACCTACTTATGCATAAATACGATGTCGTCACCAAAGTCTTCATCGTTATGAGCTCGCTGCAGGGAGCGACGGCACTCATAACCGGCATCAGCATGCTCACTCACAGCGGCACCACCGCCGAAGACATCCTTACCGGCAACCCGTACGTCGCGCTTCAGAACTCCGAATGGGGCTTCCTGGCGGCCCTCGTCATCGCCCTCGTCGGCATCTCCGTCCAACTCAAACACACCCGAAAAGATAGTTGAACCCGAGCCTGGCGCAGAGCCGAGACCACCACGGAAAACCCTCGGGGTCAAGCTACACCACTTGCCAAATCAAAAGTTTCGGAGTACAACCTCTAGTATATGGCAGACGCAGAAATCATCCGTCTCGACACCTACCGCCAGCCCTCGCAAGAACAAGCGGAGAACCTGCCAGCACCCGGCGCCGTCCTGG
>CAZEMC010000003.1:0-144375 GCA_964513385.1 uncultured Candidatus Saccharibacteria bacterium
CTTTAGGGGATGGGAGATTCTTTTCGAATTCACTTCGAAAAGAATCGGGAAGGGCGAGCCCTTCCCTTAATTAATCATGTAGGGTCACCGAAGTTGAGTTCATCGTAGAGGTCAGTAAACATATCATGGTCATAGTAACTGGCGCCGTAGTGAGCCTTGACGATTGTCCGGTCCTTGGTGCGCACCAGAAATGTCGCCGGTACCAGGAAGTTGTCGCCTTCCATCTTTCCTTGTTTGAACCCGTGTTTACCAACGCTTTCCAGCCACACGGGCAGCGTTTTTATTTGCCCGAGCCAGAAGATTTTCTTCGACGACCGGACGCCGTATAGTTTGTAAAACCGCTTCGCGAGGTCGGGGATAATGGGAAATGGCGGCCGCAGTCTGTGCCGTTCGTAAATGTTTTTGATAACCTCGCCCGGTTCGCTCTGCACGAACACCACCACATCGCACCCGCTTTGCTGCAGCAGTGGATACTCTACCGCCAACCGATGAATAGCCAGGTTACAGTACGGACAGCCTGCGTAACGCATAAACGCCACTAACACATACTCGCCTTGGAACCCATGCAGGTCGACCTTCTTGCCGTACACATCACGAGCAGCGAACGACGGCGCCACTTGGCCAGGCCGCAAGAGTTTGCGGACCGTCTCGAGAGCCTTTTTGCCAGTGGGGAATTTCGCTGCAGTAATACTGCCAGTATACTCCGGCCAGTGTCAGGAGAGGGCGTCTTTCTGAACCATATCTACATTTCCGTAAGGCAGGGGTCGCCCCGCGGAGACAGGGGAGATAGCAACTGGCGGAGCACCCCTGACGTCGGAAATGTGGATGTGGTTCTGGTCCAGGGCGTGTCTTTACGCGGCTTCGTGGCCGGTAGCCTGGTTTATGCGGGTCGAAGAATCGGCCTTGTTGGCGCCGCCCACACCGAAGACCATGGCAATGTCGTACTGGCGGCAGATATCGCCCTCGGGAATCGCCTTTTCGCTGTCGCGGTCACCGCCGTTCGCAAAGATAAGCTCGTCGCCGGGGTGCTGTATGGCAATCATTTCGAGCGTTTTGATAACTGGCGGGTCTTCGTCTACCGACAGCACCGATTCGTCAACGCCTTTGAGTGCGCGCAGGAGCCGCAGGCGGTTTTTTTCGTCTAGAATGATTTTGCCTTTTTTGAGCAGTTGCTGTTTGTCGTTGTTGACGATGACGATGAGTTTGTCGCCCAGTGCGCGCGCCGCCTCTATCATGTCGAGATGGCCGCCGTGCAACGGGTTAAAATAGCCGCTTACTATCACTACCTTCATGCGTTACCCTGTTCGTCTTTCCTTTAACCGGCAGTACGAGGCTCTGTGTTTCGGCGCCCGATACATACCGGCACCTCTGCTGGAGGTTTGCCCGGATTCACGCTGTTTAGTCTAGCATGGATTTGACATGGTCGCTATGGAGCGGTAGTGTGGAGGTAGCCTATTTGGCTCACGTTTACGTAAGCAAAGGAGTAATCCCCGTGGACGACAGCAATATTTCTAGTATCTTCAAGGCGTACGATGTACGCGGAAAAGTCGGCAGCGAACTCACTGCCGATGTCGCCGAACGAATCGGCAAAGCTTTGGCAGATTGGTTGCCAAACGAGGGCAGCGTGGCTGTCGGACGCGACATGCGGCCGGATTCGGCGGAACTGGCCGATGCGGTCATACAAGGCCTGACCGGGCAAGGCCGCGACGTCATAGACATCGGCGAAGTCACCAGCGACATGATTTATTTCGCGGTAGGCAGCCTGAAGCTGGCCGGTGGCGCCATGGTCACCGCCAGCCACAACCCGGGTGAATACAACGGCATAAAACTATGCCGCGAAGAAGCCCGGCCCATCGGCCTGGAAAGCGGCTTGGCAGACATACGCGACGCGGTCATTGCCGGCACATTCAAAGACGCGGCGGCCGCACCGGGCAGCGTCGAACAGCAAGATGTCGCCGAAGATTGGGTGCAGCACACCTTGTCGTTCATCGACGTTGGCAAGCTCAAACCGCTCAAACTGGCAGTTGACGCCGGCAACGGCATGGCCGGCAAAATCTTCCCTGAACTTGAACCGTACGTCCCCTGGGAAGTCACCGAACTGTATTTCGAACTCGACGGCACGTTCCCGAACCACGAAGCCAACCCACTGAAGTTCGAGACACTGGCCGACCTTATCGCGAAAATCAAAGCCGAAAAGCTCGACGGCGGCATTGCCTTCGACGGCGACGGCGACCGCGCATTCCTGGTCGACGAAACCGGTACGGTGCTGACCGGCGGGGTGATGTCGACTATCATGGCGGACTATTTCCTGCGTTTGCACCCCGGTTCGCACATCATTTATGACGCACGCAATAGCCGCAGTGTCGTAAAAGTCATCGAAAAGCAAGGCGGCACGCCGTACCGCAGCAAGGTGGGCCATGCCAACATCAAAGCCGACATGCGAGAGAAGAATGCGCCGTTCGGTGGTGAAGCCAGTGGGCACTTTTACTTCCGCGACAACTGGTACGCCGACAGCGGGCTCATAGGCGCCGTTATCGGCCTGTACGCCGCGGGGCTGACCGGCAAGAAGCTGTCGGAACTGCGTGAAGCCTATACGTTCTATGCCGCCATCCCGGAGACGAACTTCGTGGTCGAAGATAAAGATAGCGTGCTTGCGCAGATACAAAGCGCTTTCCCCGAGGCCGAAGTTGACACGCTCGACGGTATTACGCTAGACCTGGGCAACGAGGCGTGGCTGAACGTGCGAGCCAGCAACACCGAACCGGTGCTGCGGCTGAACGCCGAAGCAAAAACCCAGGCCGAACTCGACGAAGTCGTCCAAAAAGTAACCGCCATCATCTCAAGCAAATGAGCCGGGTACTTGTAACCGGTGGCGCGGGCTATATAGGCTCACACACTGTCGTCGAACTCTTGGCGGCCGGGCACGATGCGGTCGTGGCCGATAACCTTTCGAACAGTTCGGCGGAATCGCTCAAGCGGGTCGAAGAAATCACCGGCAAGGCGGTCACTTTTTACGAGACAGACTTGTGTGACAAACCAGCCTTGGAGAAGATTTTCGATACCGAACGCTTCGATGCGGCCATCCACTTCGCTGGACTGAAAGCCGTCGGCGAATCGGTTGCCGAGCCGCTCGAATACTACCGCAATAACATCGGTTCGACGCTCACGCTGTGTGAAGTCATGCGGGCACGCGATGTCAAAAAACTCATCTTCAGCTCGTCTGCCACCGTTTACGGCGACCCCGAGACACTGCCTATCAAAGAAACGGCTCAAGCCGGCGTCGGGCTGACAAATCCCTATGGCCAAACCAAATACATGATTGAGCAGATACTGCACGACTTGGCCGCGTCGGACGACAGTTGGGATATAACCGTGCTGCGCTACTTCAACCCGGTCGGGGCGCACCCCAGCGGACTCATCGGCGAAGACCCGAACGGCATGCCCAACAACCTATTGCCATTCGTTTCCCAAGTCGCGGTCGGGCGGCGCGAAAAGCTGAATATTTACGGCGACGATTACGACACGCCGGACGGCACCGGCGTACGTGACTACATACACGTCGTCGACCTGGCGAAAGGCCACCTAGCCGCCCTAGAGCACCTCGGTGAACCCGAGACTTACAATGTCTACAACCTCGGAAGTGGCACCGGCGCATCGGTGCTGGCCATGGTGAAGCTCTTTGAAAAAGCATCAGGCAAACCGATTCCGTACGAAATCGTCGCACGGCGGCCGGGCGACATCGCCAGCTGCTTCGCAGACGCCTCGAAAGCTGCCGACGAGCTTGGCTGGCATACGGAACTCAGCCTGGAAGACGCTTGCCGCGACGCCTGGAACTGGCAGTCAAAAAACCCGAACGGATATAGTAAAAAGGAGAATTCATGAAACTTTTAGTCACCGGCGGCGCCGGATTTATAGGCTCGAACTTTGTCCACTACATGGTAAAGAAATACCCCGACTACGACATCGTCGTAGTCGATGCCCTAACATACGCAGGCGACCGTGGACGGCTAGCAGCAGTCGAGGACAAGGTCACGTTTGTCGAAGCAGACATATGTGACTACGAAAAAATGGTCGAACTCCTCAAGGGCGTAAATATAGTCGCCCACTTCGCCGCTTTCAGCCACGTCGACCGTTCGATTGCCGACCCGGGTCCATTTCTGCACTCCAATATCTTAGGCACGGATTCCATCGCCCGCGCAGCCATCCAGCAAGGCGTGAAACGCTTCCATCATGTTTCTACCGATGAGGTTTTCGGCACGCTGGAAATTGGCAGTCCTGTCAGATTCAACGAAAAGACGCCGTACAGCCCGCGCAGCCCATACGCCGCGTCAAAAGCCTCTAGCGACCACATCGTCCGCTCATATGGCGAGAGCTATGGCCTTCCCTACACTATTACTAACTGCTCAAACAACTATGGACCGTGGGATTCTCCGGGCCGCGTCATACCGGTCTTCGTGACGAATGCGCTAAATGACCAACCGCTGCCTGTTTACGGAAGCGGGCAAGCGATTCGCGACTATCTGTTCGTAGAAGACCACTGTACCGCCATAGACCTCGCCATACATGCTGGCGAGGTTGGCGAAACATATTGCGTCGGTGGTGCCGCACAGCGAAATGGTATTCAGATAGCCGAAACCGTCCTTGAAACACTTGGCAAGCCAAAGGAACTCCTGGAACACGTCGAAGACCGGCCAGGCCACGACATGCGCTATGACATCGACCCGAGTTACATAGAAGAAAAACTAGGCTGGAAGCAGAGCGTTTCGTTTGAGGAAGGCATAGCCCGGACAATTGAGTGGTACAAACAGAACGATGCCTGGTGGCAGCCGTACAAAGAACGCTTCGACCTGTTGCGCGGCTCAGGCATGTACGGCACTAAAGCCGAGCGGGATTCCAGCCAACCAAAGCAAGGACAGTAGCATGGAAATGAACTTCTGTCGTCGCTGCGGCACCAAGTTAGAGTCACATCAAGGCAACTCATATACTTGCGCCAGCGGGCATACAATTTACCTGAACCCTTCACCTACTGTTGGTATATACTTTTTAAGCGAAGATAATACCAAAGTCTTATTAGCGGTCCGAGGAATTGAACCAGATAAGGGCATGCTTGATTCTGTAGGCGGCTTTCTGGACGAAGCAGACGATTTTGAATCTGCCGCTCGGCGAGAGCTGCAAGAAGAGCTTGGTCTGGAACCCAACGAGTATGAACCTTTGGTTTATCTGGCAACCGGCGCGGGAACCTATGATATGGATAACGAGGTCTCCAACTTGGCGACAGTCGGTTATTGGACGCGTCTGAAAACTAATCGGGAATTGGTTGCCGCAGATGACATAGCTTCTGTGGAGTGGCACGACCTGCATGATGTCGATATGGAACGTATTTCTGGTGAGGAGATTCCGGATGCCATCAGAGCCTTACAAGCTAAATTTCCAAAGGAGGAACGATGAGTTTTGACCCCGCAAACTGTAAAGAGCTAAAAGTTACCGAAACGGCCATCCCGGGCTTTTATGAAATAGACCTGGTAGTAAACGGTGACAACCGCGGCTGGTTCAAAGAGAACTATCAACGCGAAAAAATGGAGACGCTCGGGCTCCCTTACTTCGAAATCATCCAGAACAATTTTAGCTACAACGTAGAAAAAGGCGTTACCCGCGGGCTGCACGCCGAACCATGGGAAAAGTTCATCTCCGTAGCGAACGGCAGCATATTTGGCGCCTGGGTCGACCTGCGCGCCGGCGATAGCTTCGGCCAGACTTTGTCGCTCGAAATAAACCCCGGCAAAGCCGTATTCGTACCGCGCGGCGTAGCGAACGGCTATCAAACGCTCGAAGAAGGTGTCACCTACACGTACCTGGTAAACGCGCATTGGTCTCCAGACGCCAAATACGTGTTCGTGAATGCGTTCGACCCGGCGCTGGGGATAAACTGGCCCATTCCGAAAGACCAAGCCATCGTTTCCGAAAAAGACGCCGGCCACCCGCTGCTTAAAGACGTAATACCAATGGAGGTTTGATTATGAGTTTCCCCTTTTGTCATCCCGAACAGCCCAGCGTATGCATGACGCGTGTTTCAGGATTCATACAGCACCATTCACGAACGTTTTATGAAACGCATGGATTCCGGACCAAGCCCGGAATGACAGAAAGCAAGGAGGTTTAGGTGAAAGACTCAGACATTTTTATCGTTGGCGCGAAAGGACAGTTGGGCCTAGCGCTGCAAGCCCAGTACCCCGGCGCAAAAAGTGCCGACATAGACCAGCTCGATATAACCAATGCCGACTCGGTCGCGAATTTTGACTGGTCGGGTACGAAAGTAATCTTGAACGCCGCCGCCTACACCAATGTCGACGGTGCTGAATCACCCGAAGGCAGCACAGCCGCCTGGGCGGTCAATGACCAAGCCGTCGGAAACTTGGTAGCTGTCGCGACGAAGCACGACATTCTGCTGGTACACGTTTCGACCGCATATGTTTTTGACGGGCAGAAAGACACCTACACCGAAGCAGACACGCCAAACCCACTCGGCGTCTACGCCAAAAGTAAGGCCGCCGGTGACGAGCGAGTCATTAAGGCGCCCAAACATTACATTGTCCGCACCGATTCCGTTATCGGCGATGGCAAAAACTTTGTGCGCACTATGCTTGGGCTAGCCGAAAGAGGCATTAACCCGACAGTAGTGGCTGACCAGATTATCCGGCCGACGTTTACATCCGTCCTAGTGCAATCCATCAAGTTCTTGCTCGACAACAACGCGCCATTCGGCATCTACAACGTCACGAACGAAGGGCCGACGGTCAGCTGGGCCGACTTTACGCGAGCAATATTTACCGAAGCCGGCGTAGACAGTACCGTGACCGATACCACGCTAGCAGATTATGCATCATCAAAACCGGGCATTGCGCCACGGCCGCTCTACAGCGTACTCGACCTTGCGAAAATCGAAGCGCTCGGCTTCAAGCCAAACGACTGGCGCGATGACCTAAAGGCATACGTTGCAAAGGAGCAAACCAAATGACCCACCCTACGGTGTCATCCCAGCGAAGGCTGGGATCCAGAAGATTAGGCAATTCTTATAGACTAGATTCCAGCCTTCGCTGGAATGACAACCTAAGAAAGGAAGGCATACGTTAAATGAAAGGTATTATTTTAGCCGGGGGATCCGGCACCCGTCTCTACCCCATTACCAAAGGAATTAGCAAGCAGCTCATGCCCATTTACGACAAGCCGATGATTTACTACCCGCTGAGCACGCTCATGATGGCCGGCATCCGCGAAATCCTCATCATTACCACGCCGGAGGATTCCGATAGTTTCCAGCGCCTCCTCGGTGACGGTTCGCAACTCGGCTGCAAGTTCGAATACGCCGTACAACCTTCACCAGACGGGCTCGCACAAGCGTTCATCATCGGTGAAGAGTTCATCGGTGACGACAAAGTGGCTCTAGTACTCGGCGATAACATCTTCTACGGCCACGGCTTCGGCAACAGCCTGAAGCGCTGCGTCAACCCGGACGGCGGCATCGTCTTCGCCTACCAGGTATCCGACCCGGAGCGCTACGGCGTCGTGGAGTTCGACGAAAACCGCCAGGCAATTTCCATCGCCGAAAAGCCAGCCGAGCCCAAGAGCAATTTCGCCGTCGTCGGCCTGTACTTCTACGACAACAGCGTCATAGACATCGCTAAAAGCGTTCAGCCAAGCGACCGCGGCGAGCTGGAAATCACCGCCGTCAACGAAGTCTATCTAGCCAGCGGCAAGCTGAAGGTCCAGACCATGGGCCGCGGCAGCGCCTGGCTCGACACTGGCACGTTCGCCAGTATGAACCAAGCCAGCCAGTTCGTGGAAGTCATCGAGCAGCGCACCGGCTTCAAAATCGGCTGCATCGAAGAAGTCGCCTTCCAAGAAGGCTTCATCAACGCCGACCAACTCCGTGCCCTCGCCGAACCCCTCAAAAAATCCGGGTATGGTTCGTACTTGTTAGATCTTGTCCGATAAAACTATTTCGTGCGACCGAAAGCTCGGGTAAGACGCGCATTACGCTCACGCATGGCATGCAAGTCACCTGGTTGAACGCCCGCAAAGAACCCCTTGCGTATTCCCCGTAGCACTCGTTCTTTCATCGCACTGTCTTCATGCGCGGGGTGGATGCCAGTACTACTGTCCGGTGCAAACCCAGCATCATGTAAGTCCAGTAACACACGTAGGTAGTGATTTTTATGAGTGCCAACCCCAAGAGGGTTATGGGCGTCAAACTCCTCCGGCTTTAAAAATCCCGCTTCTATACTATTTACTATATTCAGCGTCGTTGTATTGGACTCTTTCTCTTCTTCGATAAGCCCCGCGGGGATGCCGCCTCGTAGAAGGTGGTCAGCCAGCAGAGCCCCTTCTGTTTGTGTAGCAGACAATTTACTGACATCTAGCCCATCGTATATAGCCGAAGCACCGCCGCTACAGATAATCATGGCCTGCTTGCCTGCGAATGCCGCTGCATGGGCATAGTAGTAATCAAGGGTACTGTCGGCGCGCTCAACCGAAGCGGGCGAAAGCGCCAGCTGTTCAGGCCGTTCAGCGTCCGGCACTAGACCGCCTCCCAGCACTATCACTCTATTGGTAATGACTTCAAGGTTAGACATAATGAAATTTATTATAGCACATAATTGCTTTTTGTCACGAAAGACAACTTATTTGGGTTTTGTTACAATATGTCTTAAGTATGAGTACGGCAAAAAGGTTGCGGGTAGCCCTGGTAGTGCCCGCCTACAACGAGAGTATGGTTATACGAGGTGTCGTCGAAGGCCTTCGAACAACCTTTCAAGCGAGTAGCTACGATTTCCGGGTCGTAGTTGTCGATGACGGGTCGAAAGACGATACCGCCGAGCAGGCCGCAGCCGGTGGGGCTTTTGTCATCAAGCACATCTTGAACAGTGGCAGTGGTGGCGCCACCGCAACCGGTTTAAGCTACGCATTTCAAAATGGTTTCGATATTGCCACAACCTCTGATGCGGATGGGCAGCATGACCCGGCTGACGTGCTTCGGGGCGTAGATTTACTAGCTACAAGCAATACCGACCTGCTTATAGGCAGCCGGCTCATAGATGCCCAGGGCATGTCCCGCGTCAAAGTCCTGGGCAATGCCGGACTATCACTAATCACCAACGTCTTGTTCGGCATCCGCGTGACCGATTCACAGTCAGGACTCCGGGTTTTCTCTAAGCGAGCCCTGTCGCAGCTGAAGTGGAAAACCAGCGGTTACGAATTCTGTTCCGAAATGCTGTGGCGCGCCAAGCAACTCAACCTCAACATAGACGAATTCCCCATCAAAGCGATTTACACCGACTATTCAAAGGCCAAAGGCCAGAACAACTGGAACGCGTTCAATATCGTAAAGTCGCTGCTTCGCAGACGTTTAGTGGAGTTTTTCAATGAGTAGATATCTTATCTTGGTACTTCTAACGCTTCCGCTGGTACTGGCCGCCCTCCTAAGCGCGCTCGTCGAGTACAAGATGGGCAAGCTTTCGCGCAGAAGCTTCATAAAACAGGTTGTCATATGGCTCGTCATATTCACTGGCCTGGCTTGCGCGCAGCCGATTTATGAGTTTTTGTTTTCGAGAGGACTGACTCAGACCGAGCCACTCAGTCTCTTCGATGTTATCCAGATAACCGGCATCATATATGTGCTTTTCATGGCCAACCGTTCCCGCATCAAACTCGAAGGCCTGGAGCGCCGAGTCCAAGACTTGCACCAGGAACTGTCTATCCGTTTATCGGAACCAGGCAACAAACACGAATAGCGACTCGTCCGCTTCAGGCATACCAAGCCATTCAGTCCTCGAGTGGAGAGTCCGGTTTGTTGCGAGAACGGAATATGAGCTTGGAAAATATCAGGTAGTTCCACGCGGCAATCATAATCATCGTCATAGGCTTTACAAGCCATGCCACCCAACCAAACCAATGAACACCTATGTAAATAAGCATATTACTGAGCACAAGATTAGTCATCGCCAACACGAAGTACTGTGCGAATTCCACATGAGTTTTGCCATTGCTGGAAAACACCCATTTCTTATTCAGGAAAAAGCTTATCAGCAAACCACAGCAGAAACTGACCGAATTGGCTATGAGCAGATGAAGGCCTAGGCTATGCAGCACCAAAAATACACCATACTCTGTCACCGCGGCAGACACGCCGGATACCAGGAATCGCAGGGGCCGAAGTTCGGCACGAGTCAGTTCAATACGCACAATGGCTATTGTACTGCAATTTCGCTGTTTTATAGACTTGCGCTTATAATTAAGATTAATGAATCTCACCAAAATCAAAATTGGTCTTCTAAAGCTGTATAGAAGCATCTGGCTTTTCCCACTAGCAGCGACCGTGGTGCTTGTGCTCTTAGTCGCCCTGAAGCTTAACGGCTCGTCGATGGGAAGCTACTATAGCTACTTTTACGGTACTGCCAAAGACCCTAGCCTAGTAGCCGGTACGCCTCGCGCAATCAGGTCGGATGAATGGGTAGTCAATACACAGATGACACTCGCCCAGAACCAGGACGACTACCGGCGGGTTAATGCGAACATCGGTAATGGCGAGGACATGTCAGTCATCATAGATGTGCCGTACAAAGAGTGGAGTACTGTCTTCAGACCACACAATCTTGGCTTTTTCGTATTGCCATTTGAATATGCCTTTGCACTGAAGTGGTGGCTGATGGGGTATTTTCTGGTGCTTGCATGCTACTTCTTCGTCATCAATGTCCTGCCCGGGCGAAGGCTTATCGCCAGCCTCCTGGCGCTCTGTCTATTCTTCAGCAGCTTCATCCAATGGTGGTACCAGTACATCACATTAGGGCCCGTTTACTATGCCTTGGCGATTATGGCGCTCTTTTTAATCCTGAACCGTGCGAAGTCGCTCAGACTGAAGATTGCAACGGGCGGCGCAATCAGCTACCTGCTGGTTTGCTTTGCGCTAGTGCAGTATCCGCCCTTCCAGGTACCTTGCGCGATTGTCATGGCATTATTCTGCCTAGGCGAACTGCTAAAGACCTTTAGTAAAAACCGTCGGGTATTCTGGCATACCGTAGCCACACTTGCAGGCGCATCATTCGTAGCAGGCCTCGTAACTTTCGCGTTCCTGCATTCGAGAAGTGGAGTCATAGATACCATACAGAACACGGCATATCCCGGCCAGCGGATGACCGTGAGTGGAGGATACGACATATACCACTTCCTGTCTGGCAACTACGCCTTTCTATCGCAGTTTGGCAGCAAGATAATCCACTATACACCCATGAATCCGGGCATGTGGAATCAGAGCGAGTTGTCCAACTTCATATACGTCTCGCTCTTTCTTACCATCCCGGCCATAGTGATACTGTATCGCACATTCCGGAAGTCCCGCACGGTCGACCCAACCATACTACTATTGTTCTGCTGTTTCCTGTTATTTCTAAGCTGGCTATTCTTGCCGCATTTGCCGTCATTCGTCGGCAAAGTAACTTTACTTGAACGTGTTCCGACAAACCGGTTACTCATAGGCTTCGGCCTCCTGAATGTCGTCTTCTTGGCACAATTCGCAAAACTGTACCTCGCCGAAAAACGACCACCCAAACAGTGGCTGATACTTGCCTACGCCCTGGCTGTATTTATAGCCCAATTAGTCATCGGGCTTCACAACTTACACCGGTATCCCGGCTTCGTCACAATGCCGTTCGTTATTATTTTTTCACTTATTATCCCCGTGGTAATCTGGTTGATTTTGCAGAAAAAAATAGTACCGGGGCTTGCCGTACTGTTCGCGTTCAGTCTCATAAGTACTGCCGCCGTCAACCCCGTTTATAGGGGTACCGCCGTGCTTAGCGACAACCCGCTCGTCAAGCAGATTACAGCAATACATCGTTCGGACGAGAAAGGCAGGTGGATAATCGAGAACGGTTTCCTCGAAAACTTCGCACTCATCAGCGGGGCACCTTCCGTGAGTGGTGTCTATACATATCCGCAGCTCGACTTGTGGCGACAGCTTGACCACCCGAAGCAGGAAAGCCTCTACAACCGGTACGCCCACGTCACCATTACCCTGAACCGGAGCTCCGAAACTGCAGGACCGGTGCTGGAAAGCCCGGCGGCAGACCATTTTGGCGTAGGAATCGGAGCCTGCTCACCGTTCCTCGCCAAAGAAAACGTACACTACGTAGTTACCGAGGTACCACTTGTCAGTCGCTGCGCCAAGCAAATCAACACGACACGCCTCGCGGATAGAACAGTGTTTATATACCGTTTAGACCCCAGCTTATAACACGCTTAGAACAAGACTAACGATAGTAACTCAATACGATACGAGCCACAATATCACTCACGTTTGGAGTGAGGTAATCGTGTGGTGGAGCCCAGTTGTTCTCACTTTGGGTTGTAGTCTCTACCCCGCGTAGGATTGCTTCCGGCTCACAGCCAGACAGAAAGTTACTGCCAGCTTCCATAGTCTCTGGACGCTCGGTTACGTCACGGAGCGTTACGCATGGCACGTCGAAAATAGAACATTCCTCCTGAGCGGTTCCGCTGTCACTGAGTACACAGTATGCATTCTTTTGTAGGTTGTTGAACTCGAACAAGCCCAGTGGCTCAGAAATCGTTATGCCATCACGCACCTTTAGCTCGGGTTGACTCTCAAGCCGCTTACGGGTGCGTGGATGAACACTCCAAATCATTGGTAACTGATATTTGTCATACACTTCATTAAAAGCTTGGACATATTTTGCAAGTCGCTCAGGCGGGTCGACATTCTCTGCACGATGCAGAGTCATTAGGAAGAATTTCTTCTTTTCGACACCGAGCTTCTGCATAATACCACTACTGTCTATCTGTTCCGCAAAATGGTCCAAAACTTCCTTGATAGGATTGCCTGTCACATAGATACGGTTGCCCGCTACACCTTCTCTGACTAGATTAGCTCGGCTTCGCTCTGAATATGGCAATAAGATGTCACTCTGGCTATCAATAATACGTCGATTATTTTCCTCGGGCACACGGTCGTCAAAACAGCGGTTGCCAGCTTCCATATGGAAGACTCGTATACCAAGCCGTTTAGCCATAATCGCACCCAAACTACTATTTGTGTCGCCAAGCACCAGGAATGCGTCTGGCTTTTCTTTAGTCATGATGTCTTCAAGCTTAGTTAGAATGATGCCCGTCTGCTCGCCAAAGCTACCTTTAGCGTCCAGGTAGTAGTCTGGCTTTCGGATGCCCAGCTGTTCCATGAAGATATCATTCAAGTTGACGTCATAGTTCTGGCCGGTGTGGACAAGCACTTGGTCGCAAAGCTTATCAAGCTTTTCGACGATTAGGCAAAGTCTGATGAGCTCCGGGCGAGTACCAAGGATGGTCATAACTTTCACGATTTACTGCCCTGCTTAGCGCCAAAGCCATATGCCGCAAGCTCCGCCACCATTTGTTCGATAGTAGGCGGCTGACTGTAACCGGCTGCCTTCCATAGCTGTGCGTTCAGCTCGCCGTTATCTGTAGATAGAGTACGGTCAATGACTTTTGGCGCCTCAGTATCGTTGATGACTATGTCCTCACGGCCAAATTCTTTTGCAAAGCTGCGTAGCAAGTTGGCCTTCGTGATGAGGTTGCCCGGCACAACATGTTGTAGATGCGGTAGAGCAATGCCGTTTGTAATAATGCCGTGACATAGTTTTGCGAAATGCAAGGTAGTGACACCGTTCCATTGATGATTCGTAAACCCATTAAGGCTGGCATTTTCTGGCTGCCCCAAGAACCAATCCAGGAGCGAAAGATGTGCTTTGGTTTCCGGCCCGATGATTGACCCGCGTAGGTGATACGAACTGTCCAGGTATGCCTCACCGAGACTCTTGGACTTACCGTAGACATCGAGTGCGTCGTGAAGGTCAGACTCGACGTACTTGCCCTTTTCGCCCGAATAAACACAGTCTGTCGCAATCTGGATGACCTTACTGCCGTTTTTCTGAGCCGCCTTGGCAAGAAGATGTGGAAACAACGCATTCACACGGATAGCTCGTTCTACTTCTTCGGGATTGTCGTCATGAATGTAGGGTTTGATAATACCGATGGCATTAACGACCCATTCGGTACCTGCGATTGCGGCCGCAATCTCGTCGCCGTCAAGCTTTTCCGCATCAAGCGTGCGGAACGTAACGTTCGGATATTGCTGTTTAAGCGTCGCGTCACCGCCCACGTTTCTGTGCGTGGCAAATAGTTCGAAGTCGCCAGTACCCACAAGGTAATCAAGTGTTATAGCACCAAGCATGCCAGTGCACCCAATAACAGCTGCTTTTGGTTTACTCATGAGCCCATTCTCTCCTTATTATCTTTCCTCAGCCGTCCAGATGTCCCAGTGCCGAGAGTCGTAGCGAAAATCATCGCCCAACGACTCATCAAGCGTAGAGGTCGAAAAGAACATCAGTTGCGCATCTTTTGTCAGCGACATAAAGCCATTTGCATATCCTGCGGGGATATAGAGCACCGTCGGCTTCTTCTCCGACAGGACGAATCGCTTCACCTCTAGGTCCTTCGACGGCTTGTCCCAATCATCAACCTTAACAGCCCCTACTACTGCAGCGCCCTTTACTACGAGTACGTACTTAGCTTCTTTCTTATGTGCATGCCAAGCGCGGATAAATCCAGACCTGTGGTTACTAACCATGTAGAAGCGTTTGACATCCTTGAAGTCAAAATCGTTTACAAACGAAACTTGCCCCCTGTCGTCGACAGCTAGGCCGCCATTCACTAGAGTCGGTTCTTGTGCCGCCATACCGTTTAGTCCTGGTCCACGTAGTGGTGAGTCTTGAACATCGTTAGGAAACTCTGGTTTGAATACCGAGGATTGTTGACGTCCTTGATTCGATGCCCTTCAATCAGCTGCTTCACCTCTTTGATACCATCTTCGGCAGTAAACTTAGGACTAAAGCCCAAGGTGTTGCGTGCCTTGTCGCTATTTACCTTGTAGTTACGCGCGTCTTGGAATTTGATATCAACGATTTCCATCTCTACCGTCGGTACATACTCTTTGACCTGGTGGGCAAGGTCGATAATCTTTACGTTCTCCTGGTGCAAGTTGTAAATACCCGTATGAGAGGTCTCTAGGTTATCGGCCACTGCCTGGGCAGCATCACGAACGTGCAAAAGAGGTCGCCATTGTTCGCCGCCAAAGACCTTGAACTGGCCATCGACGACAGCGCGAGTTGTTAGCGTGTTCAACACCAGGTCAAGACGGATGCGTGCAAATTTATCGCCAAGGCCGAATATAGTGCCAAGACGGAAGATAATAGCGTTCTTATCTTTCAGGTAGGCTTCGGCTGCCAGTTTCGTAACAGCGTACACGGACAGTGGGTTAGTCGGGGAAGTTTCATCAAGAATACCGTCGTGCTCACCGTACACCGAACAAGTAGACATAAAGACGATGCGTCCATCATAGTTTTCGGACAGCCACTTGACCATGTCTTGGTTAAGTTCCGTGGAAATTTCAGGATTAATCGCACAAGCACCATCGCCTACCAGCGCAGCCAACCAAACGACCGCGTCAGCCCACTTCAGGTGCTCTTTCAGATGTTCCTTATTGCGGATATCACCATACACGAACGGCACATCCTTTTGGTATTCTTCCTCAAATAACAACGCATCGTAAACGCGTATATCATGTTTACCGCTCTTTAGTAATATATCCGTCAAAGCTCCACCGATATAGCCGGCTCCACCAACAATTAGCACTTTCATCCAAGTTGTACCTCCATCTAATGCTTTATCAATTATGTCATAGGGTTATCATCCCATCAACCACCAACACCCTAAGGACCGTGTCTTAACCCAGCATAGGCAAGCCGAAGCAAAGCCTTAATAATACACGTACCCCCCAGGAGGATGGACGAGAAGTATGTAAGTTGGTACCATCAAGAAGAGGTGAAACCAAACAGTAAAGTACTTGTGGTCTGTCAGCATTTTTGGCCGGAAGCCTTCCGGATTAATGACGTCTGTGATTTTTTAGTCGACAAAGGGTGTGATATAGAAGTACTGTGCGGACTACCGAACTACCCTTCTGGTAAATTCCCCGAGGGCTATGGGTATTTTAAGAACCGGCGCCAAACCCACAATGGCGTCAGGGTACGCCGAGCATTTGAAATTCCACGCGGCAACAATACGAATATTCGGATATTCTTAAATTATGTTTCATTCCCTTTTTCAAGCCTGTTCCATATTCCACGATTACTCACTAAACGATTTGATAAGATATTCATCTATCAGCTTTCTCCCGTGATTATGTCGATTGCAGGAATAGTCGTCGGCAAATTAAAGCGAACCGAGACAACAATGTATGTGCTTGATTTGTGGCCCGAGAATCTTTATTCAGTACTGCACATTAAATCCTCTTTCCTTAGGGCTATTGCCCGTTCGGTCTCGCACTGGCACTACCGTCACGTAGACAAGCTTGTCGTGCTATCAGAGAAGATGAAAGCTCAGATGCTCGAAATTACCGGTAAACCAAAAGCCGATATCATAGTTCTTCCGCAAGCCTGTGAGAAGATTTACGAAGCCGAATACCATGACGACAACTTACGCAAACGATTCTCGGAAGGATTCAACATTGTCTACGCCGGCAACATAAGCCCTGCACAATCATTTGAAACCGTTATCGATGCTGCGGTGTCCTTGAAGAACAAGGGCCTGCAAGATATCAATTGGATTATCGTAGGCGATGGGATGTCTCGTAAATGGCTTGAAACAGAAGTTGCTAAGGCAGGCTTACAGGATAGCTTTTATTTCGAGGGGCAGAAGCCCGTCGAAGACGTACCGAAATATACCGATACCGCAGACGTTCTGATTGGGTGCTTGGTAAAAAGCGATTTGCTCGAGGCGACCATCCCGGCCAAAGTCATGTCATATTTCGCGTCCGGAAAACCGATGGTACTAGCCATGGACGGAGAGGTACAGGAGATGGTGAACAAAACCATCCAATGTGGATTTGCCGGGCCGACCGGCGACGCGGCCGCGCTCGCAGAGAACATTCGAAAAGTCCATGATATGCCAATAACCGAGCGCCAAAAAATGGGTGAGCGCAGCCGGGCATATCACTTCGCGCACTTTGAGCGGAACCTCATACTGAATAAGCTTTATGATTTTATCTTCCGGTAGAATTCTGTAAAATAGTACAAGATGTCGAAAATCCTTATAGCCTTATATGTCGCGGCAACATCGGGAGCGCTAATAGTACTGAAGCTAGGTGCGAAAAATGGTCCACCTATATCATTTGTGGACGGGAGAATAAGCCTTAACGTAACACTACTGTCTGCTTTAGGCATTGTGCTGTATGGTATCAGCTTCCTGCTGTATATCTACCTGATATCCAAATTCGACTTGGGCTACATCATTCCCCTAACGACAGCCCTTGTGTACGTCATCATCTTCATGGCGTCTTTCTCTATCTTTCACGAGGCGTTTACACTTCTAAAAATCGCGGGTATTGTTCTGATAGTGGCGGGACTCGCCTTGCTCAATATTAAACAATGAAAATCAACATAAAAACTTTCCGAAAGTTTTACCGGAGCGTCTGGTTTTTTCCTGCTCTCGTCCTACTTTTGTTCGTCTGCTTAGTGATAGGCGGGATTAATGGCAGTTCCATGGGTATATACAACGCCATTTTCAACGGCAAGCATCACGACTCCGAACTCATTTCTGGCCACCCCCGTTCTATTCGTTCAGATGAATGGAATGTAACCACTCAGATGATTTTCGGTCAGGCCGCAGAAAACTACCCTGACACCAATCGCAACATTGGCAATGGCCAGGATATGAATATCATCCTAGATGTTCCGACGCATGACTGGACACAGCTTTTCAGACCGCAGAACTGGGCATTCTTTGTGCTGCCCATAGACCAAGCATTTGCCTATAGATGGTGGTTTTCTTCGGTAGCACTAGTCTTGGCTGTATACTTTTTTACGCTTCACTTTTTACCAAAGCGCCGTCTCTTTGCAGCACTCCTCGCCATATCCGTACTATTCTCGGGCTTTACCCAGTGGTGGTACATAAACACCACGCTCGTATGTATTGCGTACCCCTTATTGATTATGCTGGGTTGCTTCCGGTTACTAAAAGCAACGAGCGTGAAAGAAAAAGCTCTTCTAAGTATTGCCGTAGGCTACACTGCGGTGGCATTTGCTATCCTTGCCTATCCACCGTTCCAAATACCCGTCGTGCTCGCGACGGTAGCGTTACTTATAGGCTACGTCTGCACTTACCACCTGCATGAGTTTAAAAGGAAGTGTATCGAACTGTGGCCGTTTCTAGTAGGCCTAGGCGTGGTCATTGCCGTCTGTCTCGGGGTATACCTAAGTCAACGCCAACCAGCACTCCATGCCATAAACAACTCTGCATACCCCGGGCACCGAGTCGTCACTAGCGGCGGCTATAGCATTAGCCATCTACTCTCGGGAGGCCTTGCGCGTCAGTTCCAAGACGACGCAAAAGCCGCCCACTACAGCAATCCTGCCGCGGCGGCGTTTAACCAGAGTGAATCTTCGACGTTCTTGTTTCTTTTTTTCTTCCTTGCAGTACCACTTTTGTATCTACTCTGGAAAGACAGGTCTTTCGCCAAGAAGCCTGCTCCTTGGCTGCTCATTTCTCTGGCGGTAATTACCCTAGTATTCTTAGGTTGGCTCTTCGTCCCTCACCTTGAGCTGCTCGGGGCAATAACCAAGCTCAACCTCGTGCCCCTTAACCGTGTCATCATCGGCCTAGGACTTGTTAATATTGTCGCCGTAGTATATTTTGTCGACCTGTACGGAAAATCAAAACATACCGTGCCTGTACGAATCAGTGTTCTAATTTCTTCGCTCTCGTTCGTCCTACTCGCACTACTGCACGTGCATATCGCTCATGCTACTGCTGGCTTCATCGGCATGCCAACCGCAGTTGCCCTAGCACTTCCTATCCCAGTCGTAGTCTATCTAATTCTAAGGCGCAAGTACGAGTGGGCCATGCTCTTGTTAGCCGCCTTTACGATAGCGAGTAGCTACTCCGTAAACCCTTTGTACAAGGGCACTGCCGTCATAAGGCAAAGTTCGCTCGTGAAAGCCATAGCATCGTATCCAAACGACGGCAGATGGGCGGTCGAAGACGTATCTGTCGAAAACTTCCCCGTAGTTGCCGGAAAGCCCTCTATAGCCGGAGTCTTCGCATACCCACAAGTTGCACTCTGGCATAGCATAGATAATGGCAAGCAAGAAGATAAATACAATCGATACGCTCACACTAGTTTTAACTTCGACAGAGACACTTCCACGACAATTCCAACCGGCTTTGCCGACACCGGCGCCGACCAGCTTGTAGTAAAAACCGAGTTATGCTCCGCTTTTATGAAGGAGTCGAAGGTAAAGTACGTCGTTTCCACCGGCAAGATGAACCCCGCCGACCAGACCTGTATAACCCGCGTACAGCAGATAAAAACACCTGCTGTTACGTACAATATCTACACCCTGAAATTCTAACCCACTTCAAATCTTCCCGCAGCCAATTTCCAGAATACAAGTAAATTGTGACAATTCTTATGCTTTATGGTACAATAACACGAGGATGCCCCTAACAAACATGCAACGCGTTAAAAAGAAATTCCCAAAACCACTCCTATTGGTCGCTCTGGCCGTCCTACTACTAGTAGTGTTAGTAGCTGCCCTGGAAATCACCAATGTAACCCATTTCTTCCACAGTAATTCACAAGAGCAAGAGATATACGAGAAAACGCCCACGACCGGCGGGGCGTCCGTCAACAGCCAGAAAGGCGAAGTGCAGAGTGACACTTCGTCCGACACATCATCCCAGCCCGGTGACGCCAAAAGTAATAGCGGCTCGAACTCTACGGCCACACTTATAGCCCCTAGCGGTGATTTCGTTAGTAACCACCATCCTAACCTAGGCAGTTACCCTGCACCGAATACGTTAAGCTCAGTCTGCACCACTACGCCTGGCGCAACGTGTACTATTACTTTTAAAAGCAATGGCGTTACGAGGTCACTACCCGAACAAACGGCTGACCGAGGCGGCTCAGTTTATTGGAATAATTGGACACTCCAAAGTATCGGCCTGACGACCGGCAGCTGGCAGGTTCAAGCGACAGCTACTTTGAGCAACCAGACCAAGACCGCCGACGATGCAATGGCGCTGGTGGTAGCCCAATGAGAATTAAGCTCTTTCAAATAGTTGCTCTAGTGGGTTTGCTGGGAAGCTTAGCGGTACCCGCGAGCACCGCAAGCGCAGACCCTTTTAATGCAAACAACGTCATCAGCGACACGGTATTCAATAATACAAACACCATGAGTGCAGCAGAAATAGACGCGTTCCTAAACACGTTCTCCAATAGCTGCATAAGCCCCAATAGCGGCTTCAAAGCCGTTGACCCTACAGGGTATAACCCGTCACAAGGCTATTTATATGGCGGATACGTCACGGCTGGGCAGGTCATATACGACGCCGCCCAAGCGTACGGTCTGAACCCTCGAGTACTCATCGTCACTCTCGAAAAAGAACAGAGCCTTGTTACGGGACGAAATAACTTTGCGGGGTACTGCAACAATGGCGACCAGCACAAATACGCCGCAGCCGTCGGCTATGGCTGCCCGGACAGCGGAACCACCTACAACTACTCCGGTGTATATCTGTATTGGCGTAGTGGAACGACTTACTCAGTAACGGGCACGACCTGCGTGAACAGTGCCGCAAAAGCAGGCTTTTCCCAGCAAGTCATAAGAGCCGCCTGGCTTTTTAAGTTCGGCCAACAGCGCTCGATGGGCAACACTGGGTGGGCCGTCATAAAAGGCAGCTGGAACAATACCGACGACCCGCAAACCTGTTATGGCGGTCCGATGACTCAAGGCACTTTTGCACGATGCCCGAGCGGTGGAGCTGCCTACTACGATGGTTACACAACCATAGACGGCACCTCCGTACATATCGAAAGTGGAGCGACAGCAGCGCTCTACTGGTACACCCCGCACCTTCATGGTAACCAGAACTTCGTGAGTATATTTTCTGATTGGTTCGGGAGTATCAATGGGCCGGCAGCCTTCACAGTACCTGGCTCGGGAGTTATCTATATTCCTTTCGGTCAGTATAAGTACCAGGTGCCCTACGCTGCTGCAATGCAGGATTTTGGGATATCCTGGGAGGCAGTCCAGAACGTCAGCCAGGCATATGCCGATTCCATACCGTCACCCCCCGCCGACTCAGGCCTAAATGCATCGATTTCGCATGTCGTGAAGACCGCCAGCGACTCAGATGGTGACGGAGGCTCCATCTATCTGATATCCCTCGGAAAACGGTACCAGTTCCAATCCATGCAGCAATTCTTCAATTTCGGCTTCAAAGAATCAGATATATCGTACCTACCGATGAACTTTGTTTTCAGTAGGCCCGATGCGGGCGCGTTATCGAATTACGTCAATTCGCCTTACGGCTCAGTTTTCCAAGTCAGCGACGCAGGCAAGCGTATAATTATCGAGTATTCGACATACAAACAAAACAACCCTGGAGACCGAGTAGCGTCTCTAAGCTACTATTTGGCAGATAAAATACCTTCCGCAGCCCCGCTCACCGATCGGCCTGTATTGCTGCAGTATTCGACTGGCGCGGGTATACTGCTCTATGCTAACCAGCAGTATTATCCCGTAGATAACTACGACGCTTACCAATGTTGGGGATTTGAAGGCAGCAACAAGCTGACTCTGTACCGACTTCCGCAGAATAATTACGTTGCAACGCCACAAGCCCAACAATCCCTTTCGTGCATGTACAGCCTTGGTGGCACCGCTTCATGGCTCACCAACGGAGCAAAAGTCACCTCGCCGAGTGGGATTGGTCTTACGACGCAAGCAGTGCCCTCGGGGCTGTCTACTATGTACAGTTCACTGCCAACCCGCGCGTATCCTTTGAGCTCCTATGTGAAAACTGACGATTCCGCAGCCGTGTGGTACCTGCAAAGCAACAAGAAGCGGCTAATATCCACGTATACCACCTATCAACAAATCGGTCTTAGCCCGGTCAACCTAGATATCGTACCGAATATGCTGCTCAATTCGTTCCAAGATGATGGCATCCAGCTGGCGAACGGCCAACTCGTAAAAGCCACCGATTCCGCGGCTGTCTACGTGGTTTCGGACAATGCACGCTATGCCTTTCCTACGAGCGACCTGTTTACCGCCTATAAGAACTCATGGAGCACCATTGATTCGATGAAACCAGCCGACCTGAACAAGAACTACCCCGCCAACGGTAACGTCACCACGACCCTCGTCGACAAGAGCCGTCAGGCTGCCTACCTAGTCGGTGTGAACGGCTGCTTCTCGCTGAGTAGCGCTAACTTGGCCACCCTCGGAACATCGGTTTCTACACTCACGGCTGCCCAGCCCTACGACGCGACCATGTTCAGGTCAATCAACCTTTCCCAATGCAAAGCAGCTACCGACTTCGTGAAGTCTCCTACGCAAAGCGTGGTCTACTGGCTGAGCAATGGCACCAAGTATCCCCTCATGACTTTCTCGGCACTCCTCCAAAAGAACAGTGGTAAAGAACCGTTGGTCATGAACCTTGATAGCACGTACATAAACAGTTTCCCAACGGGCTCATCCATATACTAAATAGGTGCTTTCTTCTATAATAGGAAAATATGGAAAAGGTACGCAAAAAAGTCCGCACACTCAAGTCAGTATATCGAGATAAAGGAGCCTTAGGCCTTAGTGTAGTGGCAGTCGAATACATGCAGAAGAAGTCTCGCAGGCGGCCAAACTCCAAGAACAAGATAGAAATCGACACCAGTGCACCCTACGAAGACATCCTGGCCGCAGACATAAGCACCCCAGCAAACATCGGCTGGAAGGCTCCAGGTACGCGCAAAAAAACTCTCACTATCAACTGGCTCATGCCTCCTCCCGGAAAAGGTAGTGGCGGACATATGACACTATTCCGTTTTATTACTTACCTCGAAGAAGCCGGGCACACGTGTAGGCTATATTTCCACATGCCCGGTCCGGGTAGTACCGTCGAGCGTGTTCGTGACGCCATGGACGGGTCATTCCCCGAAGTAAAAGCATCTATGCAGTGGTTACAGCCCGGAGAGCAAATGGAAAAGGCGGATGCAATAATCGCAACCAGTTGGCAGAGCGCCTACACCATATATAACTCAAGGGTTAATGCCAAGAAGTTCTACTTCGTCCAGGATTTTGAGCCCTCATTCTACCCAATGGGTGGACTCTACGTCCTCGCCGAAAACACTTACCGTCTCGGGTTGCGAGGTATCACGGCAGGCGGCTGGCTTAAAAAGAAGCTGCAAGCTGACTACGGTATGGTCACAACCGCTTTTGATTTTGGTTCAGATGCGACAGTATATAAACTCGAAAATACTGCACCACGTAAGGAAATCGTGTTCTACGCTCGGCCTACCACACCACGACGCGCATTTGAGCTCGGTGTCGCCACACTAGACCTATTCCACCGAATGCACCCTGATTACACTATAAACTTCATAGGATGGGATGTTGCGGACTTTAAGATTCCATTTCCACACCAGAATCTCGGCATTCTTTCTCACGACCAATTGAATAACCTCTACAACCGCTGTGCGGCATCGCTGGTCATGTCGCTTACCAACATGTCCCTTCTTCCGCTTGAACTATTAAGCAGCGGTTGTATCCCCGTTGTGACCGACGGCGAAAACAACCGACTCGTATCCAACAATTCGTTCATCCGCTACTGCCAGGCAGACCCTCGGACGCTGGCCCAGGCGATGTCTGAGGTGGTGAAGTCTGCCGACAGCACACTTGCAAATCGGGCCTCAGAAAGCGTAAAAAACTGCAGCTGGGATGACGCAGGTAAAATAGTGGTCAAAACTATCGAAGACTCTATTCATACCGACGGAAGCCAATAATGAGCGGCCAAGCCAAAGATTACATCACCGTTTTCGTGCCCGTTTATAACGGTGAGAAATACTTGCGTTCGTGCATCGATGCGGTTCTTGCTCAAGAGCTACCAGAGGGGTACGAACTAGAAGTACTCGTAATCGACTCTGGCTCTACGGACGCTAGCGTCGAAATAGTACAGTCGTATGGCGAAAAGGTTACTTTCCTGCAGATACCTAATTCAGAATTCGGACACGGTAAAACCCGCCAATACGCCGCCGCAATCGCGAAAGGTACTTACATAGCCTATCTGACCCAAGACGCCACTCCGGCCGACAACTATTGGCTACGGCATATGGTTGAGCCGTTTTTCATAACGGCTTCTGTCGGGTGTGTTTTCGGTAGACAGATTCCAAGACCGTTTGCCATTCCCATTATCAAACGGGAAGTCATAGGTGTGTTCAGCCAGTTCGGCGAGGCAGACCAGATAGCATTACAGCGCAGAGGCAGTCTTGCTCCTGGACACTTCGAAAATAGTGGCAACGGTTTTTTTTCCGACGTCAACTCTGCCATCCGAAAAGATTTGAATGCCAAGATACCTTTTCGCGACCTGAAATACGCAGAGGACCAGGCGCTTGCAGAAGACATGCTGAGTAGCGGATATATGAAGGCATATGCCCCGCAAGGCTCCGTCTTCCACTCCAATGAATACACGGTCAGGGAGTATAAAAAAAGGATATTTGACGAGTACAGTGGTCTTTACGCTTCCATAGGCTACCGTGCAACCCCTTCGAAACGAACGCTAGTGTATGGCTGGGTAAAGCCTACTTTGCACGATATCGGATTCACGCTAAAAGACCGCCACTACACCCCGTATGTAAAGCTTAAGTATTCCGTGTTATCGATTGGCTACAATATCGCCAAGCTACAAGGCATGCACCTTGCCAGTAAGCATCGCGGCGACAACGAGCAACATGCAAAGTTCTCGCTTGAACAGTCGCGCAAGAGCAAGTAGACCCTACTTGTTGTGGTCTTCCGACCACTCCGGGATGTTGACCGATGCGTACTCCCTTTTCTTTACCGACACACCATCCAGCTCGTACAGGCTGCGTCCTTCGATTTCCGGCACAACACAAAAAAGTCGCTCAAGTGCATGCGCAAACGTGCCGTCAATCTGTCCCGCCTCAGCCTCAAAATCCTTGACCTTAGCCACGTCCAAAACTTTATGAATCGAGTCCAGTCGACACCAGAACATCGTGCCCGCAAAAAATCCATACTTTCTTCGCTCGTCCTGAAGAGCCTTATGAGCAACCTCCGAACCATATATTCGCTTGAGGATTTTTGTCATGTGCGTTCCATTGGCTGGGAAATTGATTGCAAGCGGATAATAGAACTTCGCCGTGCCCAGTACCGCCGTCTGGGGGTCGTCAAGTTTTTCTATTATAGCTTCAGTACTCTGCTTCTTATTCGGGAGTAGGGCGGCCATAGTATCGTGCAGCCAGTCGTCACCACCGTTCCAGTGAAGCGATTTTTTTGAGTGAAATTTCAAGACTGATTCATACCCTGCATCACGGAGATATTTAGCAACCATCACAAACGGCAAGACATCTCTTCCTCTATTAGGCGCCACGACGTACCTGACGTCAGGATAGGCATCACGTACCGTATCGACAAAACCAACATTCTGGATAGGCAGGGTTAGGTATAAATCAAAGGGAGTGCCAGCTAGGACAGACAGCTTCTGTCGAAAATAATCCCAATTGTCGGTATAGTACAGATGTACGACTACAGCTAGCCGTGTACGGTCAGGCTTCGGCTGCGTAGCCAAACCGGCGAGGCTCTTTGCATATTCTTTCTCAACGCTACGGCTCGACAGTTTGCGGAGTATGGATACTTTCAAACGGCCAGCAGTACGCATCACTTATCGGCTCGTTTTTTCACCATGGGTATTTTGTACACCCCGTTCACAACCTTATCTACCAACACATGTCGCCTGCTTTTCAAGAGTCGTTCCTTCTCGGCAAGTAGCAACTCGAGATGCTTCACTACCTGTTGGTAGTCCTGTATATTCTTTTCGTGCTGCATTTGCGATCCTATGTAGCGGCGGTCACTGTAATGTTCCCCTATCGCCGCACCAGCCAAGATAGACTCTCTTATCTCACGGTTACTGCAAAGAATATAAAAGTACAGATATTGCTTGCGTTTCAGAGGGGCGTAGTTGCTTGTTGGGATATCTATGACAGGAGCTTTCAGTTGTGGATCGGTACCTATGGCTACGTATTTCCATGTCCCTTGGTAGTAAGCCTTTGTGTATTTAAAGCGCTTTAGTAGCAGACCGTTGAGCTCTGATTCGGCAAACTCATGCAGATGATAGTGATTACCTTCTGCAAACTCCAGATCATTGGGAGTAGAAACTATTGCTAAACCATCGGGTTTCAATACTCTTTTTATCTCATCTAGGAACTGCTTGTAGTTCTTGACATGTTCGATAGTTTCAAACGTCGTTACCACGTCGACGCTAGCTGTAGGCAGGGGGATACTCTCTCCATCACCTACTTTGAACTCAATATTCTTACCTCCATAAATTTTGGTGGCATATTTGACGGAGTCCTTATCAATGTCCACTCCATATACTTTCTTAGCTTTTTTTGCCAAGAGCTGCGTGCCGTAACCAGATCCTGAGGCAACGTCCAGCACTACCTTTCCTGCTACTAGGTCTTGGGCAGCTTGGTAGCGCAGGATATGTTCGGCATAAATCAGGCTACCCCCATGTAGATGTGGGACCATCCGTTCGCCAGTCTTACCTAAAAGCTCCGCTTCCTTATCTTTCATAGTTCCTTCTTATCTATAATACAATTATGCCATATATAAATCTTAGGCTCTCGATACTTTGCGTACCGCTCTTGATTCTGCAGCCTTATAGCGTATTTTATTCAGGAGAGTTATGCTGTCTCGTTCTTTACCACAGCTAAAAACGTATGCTTGATAGGCGCTCTCAGCATACATAACCTTACACCCAAGCAACTCGGCAATATTTGAACCATACTCGTGGTAGACCAGATAGTCATCCGTTTTATACCCATGATGCGAAGCGGGTAGTAGGTATTTTATCTTGCCCTTGTCAATCGTCGCTCTACGTCGTGTATGGCGGCTCCAGATTATTGGAGTGGTAAATATCACTAAACCATCTGGCCTCAGTACTCTCCTACACTCATCCATTGCCGCACCGGGGTCATTCACGTGCTCCAAGGTTTCGCTATGTAGCACCAGGTCGAACATACTGTCGCTATAAGTAAGTTTTTCTATGTTTTGCTCAGTCTTAGTACCGTATTCGGCATACGTCAGTTTTTTTAGGAATTTTAGGGTCTTGTGCAGCTCGTGACAACTATTAAGCTCACACACTTTGAGATTGCGCTTATTAGCCTCTTTGACCCAGTCTTTAAGGCTAGAGGCACCGAATCCATACTTTGAGACCAGAACTGCCTGCGCAAGTGACTGTGCACGCTTGTTTACGCCGCAATGCACGCAAATCAAACCTTCTCTTTCATTGAAAAGATGTAAGTAGCCAGAAGACAGTTCCCATGTTTCCGCAAGGTCTCGATCGACCGGATACACATGCTTGTATTCTAAGGATTCTCCGCAGTTACTGCATTTCATTTACGGTAAACCTCCAGACTGATTGGCGTTTCGTCCGCCAGGATTGCATGCGGGTTATTACTGCCTGACACGAAAAACCTGCAAGCATCTACCTCCTGCGCATAAAATACCGTTCCTGAGTCATTCGCTACTGCGGGCTCGATGATATATTCACCATCGTTAAGTGTACTTGGTAAGCTTACCATGAAACTGACAGTATCACCCTTCAAGAACACACCGGTTTCTTTGACCCCCTGTGTCAAAGTATTAACAGCATACACCGCCTTATCTAGGCTTTTCTGCCAAACCGTTACACCAATTATGGGGTTTTTCAGCTCATTTTTTATCTTCAATGTAAAACCAACTTCAACCTTATCGCCAAATGTAAATTTCTGACAATGAGTGCCGGCAGAGTCATATGTATCAGTTCCCTCTATTTCGACGAACTCGGCCTTAGATTGGCGAGCGCTCTCTGTATCGTGAGCACTTGATCGTCCAAGTTCATCTAATACGATTGTGGCATAGCTATGCAGAACCTCTTTTATACCCCCTACTTCTACTAGCCTGCCTTCACTGATAAGAACACCTCTCTCACAAAACCGCTCAAGTGATGTACGATCGTGCGAAACAAATACGACCGTGGTGCCAGTATTCTTTAGTTCAGAGAAATAGTCAAAGCACTTTGCTTGAAAAGCCGCATCACCTACCGCTAGAACTTCGTCGATAAGTAGTATGTCGCTCTTCGCACGGATTGCAATCGAGAACGCAAGGCGTACCTGCATGCCTGATGAGTAGTTTTTCAGCTTTTGGTCCATGAATTTTTCGAGCTCGGCGAAAGTAACGATATCGTCGTACATCGCGAGCATCTCGGCACGGTTAAAGCCAAGCAGAGCACCGTTTAGAAAAACGTTTTCGCGGCCGGTCAGTTCTGGGTTGAAACCGACGCCAAGTTCGATGAAGGGTGTCAGCTTGCCATTAACCTGCACATGGCCTTTGGAGGGCGTATATATGCCTGCGAGCATCTTCAGCAGCGTGCTTTTGCCCGAACCGTTCCGGCCGACAATGCCGAAGAACTCGCCTTTTTTAATCTCGAACGATACATCTTTCAGCACCTCTTGCCGCTCGTACGTACGCTTGCCGCCCCGCACCAGACCGATGAGCGCGCCCTTTATGGAACTTTGTTTTTCGTGTGGAAGTTTGAAGGTTTTGCTGACGTGCTCTACTTTGATTGCAATATCATCTGTCATTAGATGTTCTCCGCGAAGCTATTTGCCTGGCTCTTAAAGTACGCTAACCCGCCCAGTAACACCACACCCACTATCGCGAAGGGGATGAGCGCATACCAACCACCGTCAAATACCTTCCATATGGTTACCGTTTCGTGTGTGACCGCACAGTACCGGATATCTTGGATAGCCTGGGCCATGGGGTTCATGAAAATCAGTTTCTGTAAGGTAACATTAGTGATTTTTGAGAGCGGATAAAGGATGGGAGTCAGGTAAAAACCAGCCTGCAGCACGACTTCCCATACGTAGCCGACATCTCGAAACCTTACGAAAGCAGCCGACAAAAACAGCGAAATACCAAGCGCAAACAAATAGACTTCTACAAGTAGTAGCGGCACGAACACGAGCGTATCGTACAAATCGACTTTGTTTATCACCATGAATATAGCGACCACTACCAGGTTCAGACCAAGATTTATGAGCGCCGATATGCTGCTGCTGAATACGATTATCCAGCGAGGAATACGGATTTTGCGGATAAGATCGCCCCGTCCGACTATAGAGCCTAGACTCTGCACCGTCATCTCGGTAAAGAAGTTCCACACCACTATACCGAGCAGCAGGTAGACCGGGAAATGCGGGATTTCGGTTCCAAGCTTCAAGAACTTTACAAAGACAATGTACAAGATGACGAAAAGGAGTAGTGGTCGCAATAGGGACCAGGCGTAGCCCAGGACGGAGCCCTGGTAGCGGAGCTTGAAGTCGGTGCGCACAAGCTCGGACAGCAAAGCCCGGTTCTGCTTGGAGAAAATTGCCTGTACTCGGTTCATCACGTTCTACACAATTATAGAGGAAACAGACCGTGAAGTCGACAAAAGGAATAGGCGGGAACGCCAGCCTTCTGGTTTCCGGGTCCGCGTTATAGAATACGTGTATGCATGAATCAATGGCTGTACACGCACGCAGCGCAAGGAGATACCCGTGAGTCTGCCTATCAACATCGGTGACCTGCTGAGTGGCAAGACCGTCGAATGGGAGCGGCTGGAGTGCAAAGCCGGCTGGAACCCGCTGGATGTCATCCAGTCTATCTGCGCATTCGCAAACGACATAAACAACTGGGGCGGCGGCTATATACTGGCCGGCGTAGCCGAAAAGAACGGCCGCCCCGTGTTGCCGCCAAAAGGCATACCCGCCCGCAAGCTCGACGGCATACAGAAAGAATTGACAAACCTCTGCCACCAACTGCGCCCCGCGTATTTCCCCGTGGCCGAACCGGTTGAACTGAATGGTAAGTGGGTACTCATAATCTGGGTACCGGGTGGTGAGGCCCGGCCGTACAAGGCGCCCGATAGCCTGGGCAAACAGCGCGACTACCACTACTATGTACGGCACTTTTCCTCCACCAAACGTGCGACCGAAGCCGAAGAACGCGATTTGCTACAGATGTCCGCCCACATACCATTCGACGACCGGGTCCGCCAGAACGCCGCCCTCACCGACCTCAAGCTGCCTCTTATACAGTCACACCTTGCTACCATTAGCAGCGCCCTTTTGGCCGATTCGGCGAATATGCCGTTCGCCGACCTGTGCCGCCGGATGAACATCGTGAGCGGCCCTGACGAATACTTGAAGCCCAAAAACATCGGCCTGCTCCTGTTCAATGACAACCCAGCAGCGTTCTTTCCCTGCGCCCAAATAGACCTGGTGCAATTCGAGGACGAGGTGGGAGACAGATTTACCGAACGGATTTTTACCGGCCCGGTCCAGCAGCAGCTACAAGACGTGTTGCTCTACATAAAGAATTACGTCATTACCGAGCGCGTCGAAAAAGTCGCGGGACAGGCAGAAGCGCGCCGCGCCTACAACTACCCCTACGAAGCCGTTGAAGAAGCACTGGTCAATACGGTGTACCACCGGAGCTACGAAGACGACAGCCCCATAGAAATCCGGGTATTCCCGAGCCGCATAGAAATGTTGAGCTACCCCGGCCCTCTGCCACCGCTTAACAAAGCCAAGCTGGAAAGTGGTAAGTTTACCGCCCGCAAATACCGCAACCGCCGGATTGGCGACTTCCTGAAAGAACTGCATCTGACCGAAGGTAGAGGTACCGGCATACCCAAAATCAAGCGCGCTTTGGCCCTGAACGGTTCGCCGGCAGCGACGTTCGAAACCGACGACGAGCTGAGCTACTTTCAGGTGACCATCCCTGTGCATCTCACATGGATTAGTGATAGAGATAGTGATAGAGATAGTGATAGTCACAGTAACATAGACAGTAACAAAGATAACAAAGACCGGCCGCTAGCTATCCTCCGTTATTGTCTTCGACCGAAGAAACGCCAAGAAATTATGATTCATCTCGGACTTTCAAGTAGCCAGGTAAACTTCGTTCGGTATGTGCGACCACTTATAACCGCCGGACTTCTTTCATTTACGGTAGCAGATAAGTTACAGAGCCGCTATCAGCAGTATAAAACTACCCCAGAGGGCGAACGGTATATAGATGAACATAGCCAGTAAGCCCGTCGTCGTTATACCGAACCTGAACGGCGGTGCCGAGCTGGAGAAGGCTGTTTTGTCACTAGAGGCACAGACACTGCAGCCGCATATTATAGTCGTCGACAATGCGTCGACCGATGATTCGCTGGCGTTTTTAGCGGACCACCCAAAAGTCGAACTTATACGGAACAAGACGAACAAAGGCTACGCCGGCGGAGTAAACCCGGGATTCCAACGTGCGCTTGAGATGCACGCTCTATATGTTGCACCCTTGAACGATGATGCCGTCGCCGACCCAAGATGGCTTGAGCTGCTCGTGAAATATCTGGACAACCATTCTGAAACAGGGGCTGCGGCGTCAAAAGTCATGAAATCGGACAAGATACACTTGGACAGCACCGGCGATTACTACACGGTGTGGGGCCTGCCGTACCCACGCGGCAGGAACGAGGTAGATAAGGGCCAGTACGACCACCTGACCGACATATTTGCCGCCAGTGGTGCCTCCAGCCTGTTCCGGGTCGCAGCCCTACGCGAAGTCGGCCTGTTCGACGAGGATTTCTTCGCCTACTACGAAGATGTCGACCTCAGCTTCCGCCTGCAGCTGGCTGGCTGGAAAATCTCATACGTACCCGAATCGGTTGTCTACCATGCGATTGGCATGACCAGCGGTCGCATAAAAGGCTTCACCACCTACCAGACCATGAAGAACCTGCCACTGCTACTAGAAAAGAACGTGCCGGACCGGTACAAGTGGCGTGTCAGCTGGCGGCTCAATCTGGCGCTCATCCTGTTTTTCTGGCGGGCCGTTAGCCGCGGCCATCTGTGGTCCGCCCTAAAAGGTGACTGGGCCGGAATCACGCTCAGCTACAAAGCCGCGGCAAAACGCAAGCACATCCAGGCAAACAAGAAAGTCAGCGACGAATACATCTGGAGCATGCTCGTCCACGACCTGCCGCCGAATGCCCATGCCCTCCGCAAACTCCGCGGCTTCTGGTGGGCGCTGACAGGTAAAAAACGTAAAACGAAAAGTTGACAAACGTTTTACGTTTTGCTATACTGAAGCACATGGATACTACTGTTTCTAGCAAATACCAAGTCGTCATACCAAAGGCTGTCCGCAAACAGCTCGGCATCCGTCCGGGCCAGAAACTGCAGGTTCGGGCAGGGAAAAACGGACAGGTAATCATCACCAAGCCTGCCTTGACAACCATGCAAGAGTACACCGACCAGTACGCTGGCAGTCTCAAAACCGCTGGTACCGCCTGGGGTAAGGCAGGCATGGACGCAACCGACTGGCTGCGCCAGCAACGGGACAAAGACCGGTAGAACATATGGTCGCCTACGACTCCAACGTTTTCATTTACTTCCTGGAGCGCAACGAAGAGTTTTTTACTGCCGCCACCCGGGCACTACAGCCGATGGTGGAACAAAGAGAACAGGCAGTCATCTCGGTCTTAGTAGCGACCGAGATTCTGAATGGTAACCCAGTGGCCGACCTGACCCTACTAGAGCAACCGTTCCTTTCGATAGTTGAAGTCAGCCGACCGGTCGCAGAGCTAGCAGGCCGGTTGCGGGCGGAATTCCCCGCTTTGCGCACGGTCGATGCGTTGCATCTTGCCACAGCAAAACATGCCGGTGCGACAAAATTCGTGACGAACGACCGGCATTTATACAACCTGTCACTGGGGCTGGAAATAGTTCCGCTTAGCTCGTGCGAGGATGTCCCACAGTGGCCAAAATAGTCATAGACGCGCGGGAGTCGGGGACGAGTACCGGCCGGTACATCGACAAGCTTGTGGAGCACCTGCACCTGCTGGAGCCGAAGCACACTGTCATCGTGCTTACTAAGCCCGAGCGGCTGGAGTATATCGCGTCCATCGCGCCGAAGTTCGTCGTCGTCGAAACGCCGTTCAAAGAGTTCACGTTCGGCGAGCAGCTCGGCTTCCGCCGGCAAATAGCCGGGCTAGAAGCGGACCTTGTGCACTTCGGCATGGTACAGCAGCCGGTTCTGTACAGTGGCAAAACCGTGACGACCATGCACGACCTTACCACCGTGCGCTTCAAGAACCCTTCCAAGAACCCGGCGGCCTTCTGGGCGAAGCAGCAGGTGTACAAGTGGGTCAATAAACGCGCCGCCCGGGAATCGGCCGCTATCATCACACCGACGGAATTCGTCAAGCAGGATGTCGCGGCATTTACGGGCGTTTCGCCCAGCAAAATAACCGTAACACTCGAAGCCGCCGACCTTATACACGACGCGCCGCGGCCGATTGCCGGGCTCGAAGGCAGCACGTTCATCATGTACGTCGGCCGTCCAACACCGCACAAAAACCTCGGACGGCTCATGGAAGCATATGCCGAACTTAAGAAAACGCACCCGGACCTCAAGCTAGTCCTGGCCGGCAAGAAAGACGTGCTGTACGCCGCCCACGAACAGCGCGCTACGGAGCTTGGCCTACAAGATGTCGTCTTCACCGGCTTTGTCAGCGAAGGCCAGTTGCGCTGGCTGTACGAACATACCGCCGCATACGTCTTCCCCTCTTTGAGCGAAGGCTTCGGCCTGCCCGGCCTGGAGGCTATGCTGCACGGTGCGCCGGTTGTCAGCAGCAACGCGACCTGCCTGCCCGAGGTATATGGTGATGCCGCCCATTACTTCGACCCGCTGGACGTCACGGACATGGCCGCCAAGATAGGCGAGGTTGCCGATACCCCCGCCCTTGCCCGCGACCTCGCCGCCAAAGGCCACGTACGCGTCAAGCAATTCTCCTGGACCCGCATGGCCCAGCAAACCCTGGCCGTCTACGAAAAAGCCCTCAACTCACAATAAGGTCCGAACCAGTTTCATACCAACACCAGGCACAGCGAGAATTCGAAAAGTCAGGCCCGTAGTATTTCTATAAGTTTCGCAGCGACGCGGTCGGCATCGTGACGTATGTAGGTACGGCGAACCGCTTTGTCGGCGGGGTTTCGCGGAGGTATAGTTGCGCTGATGAGCGTATCGCCAATAACAGTAGCGCTCACTTCTCCGAACCGCACCCGGTCGGTGGCAACCGTGTATTCACCTTCGGCGGCATATTTTTTAAGCAACGCCCCGTCTATCGCTGCATCGTTGTAGAGTGCGTAGTCTATGGTACCCGGCCCCAGATACCGCTCAATCTCTTTCACGTAGTCGGCAACATGCCAGCCGTCGGTCTGCCCAGCTTCCGTCACCAGGTTGGTCACGCTTACCACCTTGCCCTTTGCTGTTCTAATGGCTTCGGGCATGCCCCCGACCACGAACAGGGGCAGGAGAGAGGTGTAGAGACTTCCGGGAGCAATCACCACTAAGTCGGCAGCCGCTATGGCTTCACGTGCCTGCGGGTTAAGCGTTGCCGTCGGCTCCAGGCGTATGGTCGCGCCACGATGCTGTATCTGTACATGACCGATGGCGTCTTCGCCTCGCACCTGTCGTTCGCCGTCTTGCAAGACAAGCGTATGGCTGCCCAACATAACAGGCAGCACCCTGCCGGACACACGGAGTATACGGCTTGCCACTGCAACGGCCTTTTCAAAACTACCGTGTTGCTTCTCGAGAGCCGAGAGTATAAGATTACCGACCGTATGGCCGCTGAGTGTTCCGTCGGCAAAGCGATAACTAAAGAGTTCGCGCACTTCCGGGCTTTCGCTGAGCGCAACCAGGCATTGCCGGGCATCACCTGGCGGCAAGACACCCAGCTCATCACGAAGCACCCCGGTTGAACCGCCATCGTCGCTCATATTTACGATTGCAGTGATGTTCGGCGTCAGTTTTTTCAGCGCTTGCAGCAACGTGAAACTACCGGTACCGCCACCCAGCAGGACTATCTTTGGGCCTATAGGTTTGTTCATGCGCTCTGTTATGTATTGTGCCACTACGAGTGAGGAAGTCTGTAATAATTTATCGTCAAAAGAATGACGCCCAATTAGGCTGCAGCCTTCAGGACGATGTGACGGTCGCGGCCCTCGCCGACAGATTCGCTAACTAGCCCTGCTTCGGCGGCAACCTTATGCACCACGCGGCGGTCGGCGGCATTCATGGGCCGGACATCGAAGGATTCGCCGGTTTCTTTCACCTTGGCAATCCATTCGGCGGCAGTTTCCGCCAACCGGTCGGCACGCTGCTTCTTGTAGTCGGCAACGTCGACATTGACACGAGTGAGGGTATGGTTCTGGTTCTTCAGCGCATTACTGACCAGGAACTGGAGCGCACGCATGGTTTCGCCGCGCTGGCCTATCAGAAAGCCGTTCAGATGGGTGGAGGGGATGTTGAGCGAGATAATCTCCTCATCCTCAACCGTTACGTACACATCGGTATTCAGACCGAAAAACGAGAGCAAATCTTCCAGATATTTTTTGGCGTATTGTACAGACTCTTCCATCAGACACTCCCTTCGGTCGCTTCAAGTTGCAAGTTGCAAGTTTCAAGTTTTAGAAACTTCGCAGCCCCACCCGGTACTTGATGCTTAGTACTTGGTACTTCGGTCATCACTTCCTCCGTTTCTTAGCAGACTTCTTCTTTTTGGGTTTGGAGGTTTTTTTAGGTTGAGCCTGAGTCGGTTCCGAAACGATTTCCGCTTCGGCGATTTTAGAAACATCTTTCTTGCGGTCGGGTGCATCGGCCAGTTTTTCCATGTCTGCTTCGTCTTCACGCAGCGCGATGGCTTGTTGTATGTATGCCACGATACCACCGGTCAGCCAGTACAGGCTCAGCGCCGAAGCCAGGTTGACCGTAAAGATAAACACCATGAAGGGGATGATGTACTGGGTGCTGCGGCCGACGGCGGCGTTGACTTCCATTTGGTCGGCCTGCTCGCCGTTGCCGGCACCCTTCAGGATATGGCGAAGTTTGCGGGCGTCTTTGTCGGCCGGCATTAGCTGGCGACTGGTCAGGAATTGCACCACGGCGCTACCGACCACTAGCAACATGGCCGGCCAGTATATGCCGGCGGGACCGAGTGCGGCCCTAGACAGGTCTATAAAACCAAGGAACGTGTCGTCGAAGGCTTTCGGGTTTTCGGCAACGTGCTGCATCCAGGGCAGGTGCTGCAAGGCGGGGTAGGCGAAGTCGACGATTTGCTTCGGGTCGCTGATGACTTTATGGAGGCCACTATACAAGCCGATAAGGATAACGAACTGGATAATAAGCACCGGAAATGCGCCGAATGGGTTGAAATTGTGCTCTTTGTAGAGCTCCATCATCATGAGCTGTTCTTTTTGGCGATTGCCTTTGGTTTCTTTCTTGATACGCTTGAGTTCCGGTTGGAGCTTGCGCATCATCTTGGTACTGCGCAGCTGCTTTTTCACGAGTGGCCACATAAGCAGGCGAACTACGACAGTAAAGAGTATCAGCGCCAAGCCGAAGTTGTGTCCAGGTATGATGCCGTAAATGAGCACCAGCAGGTTAAAGATGGGTTGGACGATAAGCGTCGTAAACATACAGGCTTCCTTTGCACATTACTATACCACGAAGAGCCGTCTCTGTAGAGAGGGATGTTAGGTAAAATACCAAGTGTCAAGAACCTGCCCAAGAAACCCGTCACCCGGGCTTGACCTGTCCGTCCTGTCGGAAAGACAGGCGGGCCCGGCGCCTACAGCCCAGATACGCCCACAAAGCTTTAGATTCCGGGTCAAGCCCGGAATGACAGAACCCACGAGGTTTTGATACTTGACACGTGGTACCTGAGACTTAGCAAGCTTTACGCCAATATGTTGGCTTTTTTACAGAGGCTGCGGACTTCGGCCGCTAGTTTTTCGGGCGGCATATCGGCGTATCGTTCGTCGTAGACGAGCAGCGCCATGTCGTATACCCCGTTGCATTCATTAGACAAAATACGAACATTCTCATACAGCCTCCGGCGGATACGGTTGCGGACAACGGCGGATTTGCTGACTTTCTTACTGACGACGACCGCTGCGCGATACTCCTCGCGCTTATGGTTCGGCACAAAGCGCAGCGACAATCCGGCGCCGCGCACCGTCTGACCCTTGGCATACAGGTAGTTCAGGCTGGCATGGCCATGGAAACGGTGCGTACGAGATATCATACAGAGTAGTTTATAGTTTTTGGTTGATAGTTTATAGAGGGGTTCTGTGCCCGAAACCTATCAACTATAAACTATTTGCTAAAAACTAAGCTCAGGCACTGAGTTTCGTGCGGCCTTTGAGGCGGCGGCGCTTCAGTACGAGCCGGCCGGCATGGGTCGACATACGCTTCATAAAGCCGTGCTCCTTTGAGCGCTGGCGTTTCTTGGGTTGGAACGTTCGTTTTGGCATGGGAAATAACTCTCTTTACTACAAATATATTACGTTTGAATTATATTATAACACGCTTGACGCGTTCCGAAAAGCCTTTCGCAGCCTGTACTTCCTGCGTCTTCCCTGTTGCATATTCGGTCACCAGTGTAGCAAGTTTTCCACTTTTGATAAAGACTTTTCCACAGATTAGCAGATGAGCTCGTCTCTTGTGGATAAACTAACCCCTTCCCTGCCGCAATTCTCCCTGCAGAAAAGTTGTATACATTACAGTGGAAAACTTTGCCAGAGGTAGCGTATAGTTATACACAGCTTTTCAAATCGACGAGGGGATGTATGCAAGACGAACGCCTGTGGCAGGCCAGCTTAGGTGAAATAGAAATCGCGGTTTCCCGTGGCAATTACCTGACGTGGTTCAAAAACACCCAGCTCATCAAACACGAGGGCAGTACGGTAGTCATCGCCGTACCGAACGTCTTTATAAAACAGCAGCTCGAACGCAAATACAACGACCTTATTACCTCCACACTAGAAAAAAACGGCGTTGCCAGCCCGAGCATAACATACAAGATACAGAGTTCTGTCGCCCAACGCTCCCAGCCGCAGGACGAAGTCGTCATCCTGGACACCGCCAGCCGGCAGGTCGAACAAAGCCTGCAATCCCCCGCCCGCCCGAACAGCATTTCACATGCCTACCGTCAGGGCCTGAATGAACGCTACACATTTGAAAACTTCATCGTCGGTTCGGGCAACGAACTTGCCTACGCCGCATGCCAGGCCGTCGCCGCCCAGCCAGGCACCAAATACAACCCGTTATTTTTATACGGTGGCGCCGGCATAGGCAAGACGCATCTTATACAGGCTGTTGGTAACGCGGTGCTTGCGAACAACAAGACCGCACGTATCGTGTATGTTTCGAGTGAACAGTTCCTGCAAGAATTCGTCGACGCCCTGCGCTATAAGAAAACCAGCGACTTCACCGACCACTACCGCGGCGCGGACGTCCTCATCGTCGACGACGTCCAGTTCCTGGCCGGCAAAGAAAAGGCCCAGGAAGAGTTTTTCCATACCTTCAACGCCCTTCACCAATCCAGCAAACAAATCATCATCAGCAGCGATAAGCCGCCGCGCGACATCCCGACCCTGGAAGAGCGCCTGCGGAGCCGCTTCGTGTGGGGTATGTCCATAGACATGCAGAACCCCGACTTCGAAACCCGCTGCGCTATCCTCCAGACCAAAGCCGGCTCTCACAACGTCACACTGCCATCTGATGTCGTCGACTACCTAGCCACCAACATCCAGACTAACATCCGCGAGCTGGAAGGCGCGCTCAATCAACTGCTCGCCTTCTGTGAAATGCGCGGTCTGGAACCGAATCTGGCCATAGTCACCGGTCTGCTCGGCGCCAGCCGCACCCGGCCGAAACACATCAGCGCTCGGCAAATCGTGGAGCGCTGCGCCCGCCATTTCCAAATCAGTGTCGAGGATATGCTAGGCCCGAAACGCGACAAAGACATCGTGGTGCCACGCCAAATCGCTATGTATATGTTGCGGAGCGAGCTGCACCTGAGTTTTCCGAAGATTGCCCGCGAGCTCGGGCGCAAAGACCATACCACCGCCATCCATTCGGTCGAAAAAATTGAGCAAGAATCTCGTACTGACGCCGATATCCGTGCCGCGCTCAGCGAAATAAAGGACCACCTATATGTTTAAAGTGGCAACTGGGAATTGGCAACTGGGAATTGGCTTGGGGAAAGCCTGGGGAAAGCTTGTACACAATTTGTGTGCAATTGACGGTTTCCCCTCTACCTCATCCACACCCAGCCTGTATACCTCGCTAGTTACTGTGGTTAACCACCGGGTTTTACTCATGGCAATGAACAAACTTTCCGCCTACTTTTCCACGCCCGCCAGTCGCCGATTTCCAGGTACCAACCGCTACTTTTCCCCACTTTCCACAGCACCTATAAATACCGCTACTTATGAAAGAAAAGAATTTTGTATATTAGAAAGGAGTGCATAAGCCATGAAACTGAAGGTCACCCAGGAAAATCTGAACAAAGCACTTGGGCTCGTTGCGCGTGTTGCCAACACACGAGGTACGTTGCCCATATTAGGTAATGTGTTGTTCAAAGTCGCTGACAACAGGCTCAGCATAGCTGCGACGAACCTCGATATAGCTATCAGCAGCTACATCGGCGCGCAGATTCAGACCGAGGGCTCACTGACTGTCCCTGCCCGCCTACTGCAGGATTTTATCGGCGGGTTGCCGAGCGGCGTCATAGAGCTGGAGCAGGAAGAACAGCGGCTCAAAATAACCACCGACAGCTACAAGTCGGTTATAAACGGCGTCAGTGCCGAGGACTTCCCTGTTATGCCGGCTATAGAAAACGGCACGAGCTGGACAGTGTCTGGCCCTGTGTTGCGACAGGCATTACAGCAAGTCCTTATGGCGGCTTCGAACGACGAGAGCCGACCGGTGCTGACCGGTGTGTTATTTAAGACGGTGGATGGTGTGTTGTTTATGGCGGCGACCGATAGTTACCGCCTGGCCGAGAAGCGCCTCGTGAAGTTGCAGGAAGAAGTGAACTTGCTTATTCCGGCAACTGCTTTGCAGGATGTGCTGCGGATTGTGCATGATTATGAAGGTGACGTCTCTATTACGAGCGACGAACAGCAGGTTCGTTTCCTGGCTGGCGAGGTCGAACTGGTGGCTCGGCTTATCGAAGGTAACTACCCCGATTACCGCAAACTCATCCCTGCGGCCTTTGCGACCAGCGCGACGCTTGAACGAAGCGAACTGTCGAATATAACCAAGATATCCAGCCTCTTCGCCCGGGAAAGCGCCGGCAGTATCGTTATAAGCGTCGACGAGCCGAGCGAAAGCATATGGATACACGCTGTTGCCTCACAACTCGGTGAAAACAACGCTACCGCCAAAGTCGAAGCCAAAGGCACTGGTGCGATTACCCTGAATTCACGCTATTTACTCGACGGTTTACAGGCAATGGACGGCAAACAAGTAACACTGGGCTTCAATGGCAAACTCGAGCCGGTTAAACTTTCCGACCCCAACTCTGACGATTACATCCACATCATCATGCCCCTAAAGTCTTAGGCTTCCGAAACTGGAAACTAGGAATTGGCAACTGGCGGGCTGTATACTGGTATATATGTCGGAGAAAATTACAAGCTTTACGCGACTTGAGGCTTGGCAGGTGGGCCACCAACTTGTTGTTGCTGCTGTGTTTGCTGCCTGTGAATCCCTGCGCGAAAGCGATACGTTGCGTAAACAGATTGAGCGGTCGGTCTTATCGATTACTTCAAATATCGCGGAAGGTTTCGGGCGGCAAAGTATTGCCGATAAAAAACATTTCTATATCATCGCGAGAGGTTCTGCATATGAAGTCCAAAACCAGCTGTTAGTCGCTCGTGATACAAAGAAGATGAATCAACAGACATTTGATACCTGTGCTGAATTGTCGGTTACTTCACTGCGCTTGTTGCACGGTCTAATTCGGTCACTTAGTAAAAGGTAGGAAGTAGATGGCCAATTCCCAGTTGCCAATTCCCAGTTGCCATGGTTTCTGACCTTCGGTTACAGCAATTCCGTTCATACGAGGACGCTTCGTTTGAATTTGACCGCGGCGTCAATATTATTGTGGGGCCGAATGGAAGCGGTAAGACGAATTTACTCGAAGCAGTACTAGTATTAGCGGTGGGCCGGTCATATCGCGTGGGTGACGCAGAACTACTACGCTTCGGGGCTGAATGGTGCCGGCTAGATGCCGATATGTTCGATTCGGATGCGACGCGAACGGTAAAAATCAAAACCATACCGAAGCAGTCGAAAACCTACGACATAAACGGTAAACAGTATTTTCGGCTGACACAGCAGCACACACTTCCGGTGGTGTTATTTGAACCGAATCATTTGCAACTGCTCCACGGCGCGCCGGAACTGCGGCGGAATTATCTGGACGACCTGCTGGAATTAACGTCGCCGGGCTTTATAAGCTTTCGTAAAAACTACCGTCGTTTGCTGTCGCAGCGCAATGCCCTGCTCAAGCGTGCGAAGTTGCCGAGTACGCAAGAATTGTTCCCGTGGAATTTGCGACTGAGCGAACTGGGTGCAACCATCGCCAGGGCACGTGCAGACTTAGTGAGCCAGCTGGCTGAATCGCTGCCGGCGCTGTATAAAGATTTGTCACAGACGGAAACGATACTACGTGTCGAATACCAGCCGAAATTCCCTATCGAATCGTATGAATCACATATGTTGGCCAAGCTCGAAAGCCATGTTGTGGAAGACGCGCAGCGCGGTTTTACCGCGTATGGTCCGCATCGCGAAGATTTTACCGTGTATTTTGCAGAGAATCCAGCGGCAGAAACTGCCAGTCGCGGCGAAACCCGCACAGTCTTGCTGGCGCTGAAGATTCTGGAGCTGCAACAGCTTGAGCAGGTTCGCGGCCAGACTCCCCTGCTCTTGCTCGACGATGTCTTCAGCGAGCTCGATGGTTCCCGCCGACAGGCGCTCACCCGCTATGTCCAGCGCTACCAAACGTTTATAACCACCACTGACGCCGACCTTGTTATCCAGCACTTCACCGAGGCTGCGAATATACTACCGCTTAGCGCGAAATGACCACCAGCCTCGATTTGCCAGAAAAAGCTTACCTCTTTCGTCATTCCCGTGAAAACGGGAATCCAGTTATCTAACGTTGCTTACGAACTGAGGTTTGCGTATCAACGAGAGCGGAGTGATAGCTAAACCGATGTGAGACTATGGGTGCCTGGAGACTAGATTCCCGTTTTCACGGGAATGACGTAGGGGTTGGCGGCTGGGGATACATGAGCGCAGCGAACGAGGGCGTAAGCCCGAGCTTTAGGGGATGGGAGATTCTTTTCGAATTCACTTCGAAAAGAATTGGGAAGGGCAAGCCCTTCCCTTATTGTTACTATTTAACAATCTCGGGGAGGCCGATATCGATGGCGTTCACCGCCGACAGCACGTCGTGTGGTACCGAAGGATACTTCGAAGCACTGAGGCTAATCTGCGGCGGATTCGTCACGACAAACCACTCACCTTTTACTTTGTGTGCGACCAGACGCAGTGTGTCGCGGCTGAGTGTCTCGGTGCCCTTGTAGCTTAGCGTCGTGCCATACCACTCACCTCGCTGGTACAACGTGCCGGCATTTATCTTGTACAGGCTGCCGATTTTCGGGTTCGAGGCGAGTATGGCGGCTTGTATGTCTGCCTGTTCGCTGGCAAGAAGCGTCTTCAGGTGGTCTGTGGAGTAGTTCGGATTGAGCGACGTTTCAACCGGGATGGCACCAACCTTGACCGGTACGTCATCGGTGGCGATACCTTCACCGTTCAGGCGAAGTAAGTACAGGCCTTTTTTGAGCTTATAGGTCTGCCCGGAGGTGACATGTTCTACTAGCTGGCCGGTGGCGCGGGTGTTGCCATTCTGCGTGACGGCGTGGTACAGGTCCAGGCTTGAAATCTCATCGCTTTTATACGTCACGGTCAGCTTCTGGAATGAGTGTAGGTAGTTCAGTACGGCTATACCTGCGACCGCAAAGACAGTAACTAGCAGTACGACAATGCCGATTTTTATATACTTTTTGAACGGGTTTGATTCGTACATACTAGTTTCCTAAGGGGTTTTTAAAATCACTGTACTCTATGGTGTAATCAGTCGGGTTAAAACCCAGGACGTATATTTGCTTGAGCGCATAGTAGCGGTATCGCGGTGAAGATGTATGGACGGTAACAATAATGTTATTACTGGTACCGATGGTCTTGTAGCTGATTATGTAATATGGGTCGTTGAACGGCAGCCGTTTGGTGATGGGTTGCGCTTCCGAAAGGCTCACCTGCTCGCTACTAGTGGGTACCGTGTCTTTGGGTTGTGTGAACAGCAGGTATGCACAGGCGCCCGCCATGCCGATAACGGCTACGACTAAGAGTGCCCTGACAACCCGGAGTAGTTTAGCGAGGCGGATTTCTAGTTCGTCGTTCATGCGGTGTGTACCGTCCCCTCTTTCACAACCGTTCCAGTACTATCTTTTACCGTCACCTGCAGCGTGTCGTCACTGGTAACGGCAGCGGTGACCGACAGGTATGTATCGCTGCCGATTTCGCCTAGCCGGACCTTGAACGAAAACGTGTCGGTTTCGCTGTCGAGCGCCACGGAGTCGGCGTTTATGGCGGCGGACTTGTATTTCTTCGGGTAGGCGCTGCTGATGGTGTCGGTCAGACTCTTTTTGAGTGCTGCGTACTGGTCGACAGTCATGCCTTTGTCGAGGATGTTCTGCGGGCCAAGTAGTTGCAGTGCTGGCCGGTCTTTGTTGGTTGAGCTGTTGAAGACGACGGTCTGGCCGGAATCGGGGTCTTTGACAGCGTACTCTTTTACGTATTTCGTGTTGTACAGGTGGGCTGTCACAATTGAAAGTGCGACGAGTGCCAGGGTTAATATGATGATAGAGCGGTATAGTTTTTTCATACGGGTTTACTGTTGGTGATTAGGTTTAAGCTATGCACGCCGGTGCTATCCATGGCGGCGAATATGGTGTCGAGGTCCCATGGACGGCTGTTGTAATCGGCCCGCGCGTGTCCCGGCATGGCGCCCGGTGCTGGCGAGTTCGGGTCACCGAGCAGTACCTGGCCATCGGCCGTGATGCCGCGGATGATGATGAAGTGGCCGGCGCTGGTGAACGGCGTGGAGCCGCTGGCGCTGATTTGTATCATGCCGCCGGCTTTCAGCCCGGCTATGATGGCGTCTTTGCCGTCGATATGTTTGGCAGTGAGGCCGAAATGGGCATACACCTCCGGGAGCCTGTCACCTTGTCCTTCTGCGTTGATACTGGTAATGTAATCAGCGGTTTCTGAAGGAGTAATCTTTTTATCAACCCAGGTTGCGATAACTTCGGCCGCACCGGTTGGCCCGCACCCGTTTTGGGCTATGGTGCCCCCCCAGAACGGATGGTCGGCCCAGGCGGAATTCGGATCCCACTGGGTATAGAACACGAAGTCGCCGTTCGCTACACCACCATTACCACCGCTACATGACGGACTGCTGGTGGACGCCTGTACGGCGGTAGCTGTTCCAGTTGCGGCTGTTGAGCCACTCCCGGGCAGTGCGGCCTTGTCCGAGTAGTATGTGTACACATTCCGGCCGGCATTAGCTCGTTTATCTTGCGTACAGCCACAGCGTTCATAAGCGGCTTCGAACTTGTACGCGACTTCGCCGGCGTCTGTGACGCTGGTGGAGCTCTGGTATGACTTTATCGCATCCATCGAGGCTACTTCTGTCGGGGAATGACCCTCCCAATTCTCACCGACACCAAGTTCCCAGACCAAGAAGCGGAGCTGGATATCTAGGTCGTCCCACTTGCCACCATGGTCAGACGCGAACTGATTCAGGCTGTCGGGGCCTTGCCAGCGGCCAAGCCCCCACTGAGCAATACCGTAGAAACCATAGCTCGATACCGCGCTCGGATTCGGTCCCACATTCATGGCAGAATCAGGTATACTGCCGTCTTCGTTGGTACCGCCCGATTCCACAAAGAAGTTACCCGTCATGCCAGCCGCCTGTACCAGGCTGAATTTGTAGCCGGCGTTATTCATAAGGAAGCTCAATATCTTTTCGGTGTTGTTGTTGCCTGTCAGTGAGATCGTGGTGGCACCGGTGCCGCAGCAGCTGCTGTTACTGGAGCCGCCAGTGCTGGTGGTGTTGGTGGCTGGTGTGACGTTCGCGTCGGGCATGTTCAGGCCCAGGGCGCGCTTTTGTTCGCGGATGCCATCGCCGCTAGGGACACTGGGCGCAGCTGCTTTTGCGTCGTTGTAGGCGCTTTCGAACTCGCCCAGGCTGGAAACGTTGAAGAGCGCCATGTCGGCGCCGGCGGTCAACGAGTCGGCTATTTTACTGCCCAGGCTGCCGCCGCCAGCGCCGGCCATCCCCGCCAGCTCGTCGGTTATAGCCAGGCCCTTGAACCCGATTTTGTCGCCGCGGAGATAGCTGTAGGCGTCGACGCTCATGCTGGCAGGTTTCCCGTTCGTGAGTCCCGGTACATTCAGGTGGCCAACCATGACCGCCATCTTGTCTTCGTGACCCAGGTTTTTGAACGGTAGCAAGTCGGATTGTTCGAGTTCAGAAAGCGGCGGTGTGCTCGGCAGTTCTTGGTGGCTGTCGCCGCTGCTGTGGCCGTGGCCCGGGAAGTGCTTGATGACTGGTGTGACGCCCTTGCTGGACATGCCTTCGCCAAAGGCTTTTGCTTTTGTAGTTACGGTGTCGGGATTGCTGCTGATAGCCCGGTAGTTGTTGGCGATGACACTGTTGCCATCGACCAGCAAGTCGGTATCTGGCGCGAAGTCCATGTTGACGCCCGCAGCCGAAAGTTCCGTGCCGAACCGTTCACCTTCGGCCCGTACGGCGTCAGCGCTCATGCTTGCTAAATCGGTCGCCTTCTTGTTGTCAGCCAAGCCGAACGAGTTAACGGTGTAGGTGTATTCCTGGTCGGTGGCGATGAGGAGCGGTGTTTTGGCGCTGGATTGTAAGCTTGGTATAGCTGTCTTTAGTTCGTCGCTGACCCGCCCATCGGTGCTTATTAGGAATATGCCGCCAATGTCATATTTCGCCAAGATGTCTTTGGCTACGCCCGGGTCACTAACGCCGACGAACAGGTGCTGGTCCAGTGCGCCCTCACTGGCGGTCGTGGTGGTGTTGCTGGCATTGACGGTGCAGCCGTCAGAAGTTTTCCAGTCGGTCCAGGGGCCGATAAGCGCCTGGCAGTCTGCGGCCGGGACGTTCGGTGGGCACGGGCACTGTTCGGCGGGTATGTCCGGGCCGCAGCGCTGTCCGTCCTTGTACTGGGCAAAGACTTGGGTTGGGGCCGCGGCAAAGATGAACACACTCAAAGAGAACAGTAAACCAAAGGTGCGGAAGAGGTTCCGTATACGCATCAGTCTGTTGCCCCTATATCCGCGGTGGTTGCTTTTATTTCCGACTGTACGTCATCGGGTAATTGCTTGAGTTTGCTCACGTTGTACGGCGGTCCGCTTAGGTAGAGGCTGTATCCGGCAGCGGTATCGTCCTGCTGCAGAAGGACGAGTCGCTCTTCCTCGCCACCTATCAGGACTGTGCCGAGTATCCAGACGCCACCGTAAAGGTTTTTGGCCGATAGGACTTTGATATCCTGGCCGGGATAATTCGAGTATACTGCGTTCCGAAATACGTACTCCGTCAGGCTTTCGGGCGTCTTTTTGACCAGGTTCACAGTAAGGGAGGTCGTCTTGCCTTCTACTATATTGAACGGGCGGCTTTGTGTCAGGTAGCCGTCTTTGGATACTTCCACGACGTGCGAGCCTGGGTCTATTTTGAGGCCAGTGCCAGTACGGGCGGTGCCATCTATTTTCACCGTCGCGCCGGCCGGAGACACGTGCAGCACGAGGTCACGGGCGGTCGCCGTGCGGATTAGCTGCGCACACACGAGCAGGAAGAGCAGTACGGCCGCCATACCCAGCATCATCTTTTGGCGGTGGCTCAGGGTTGTCAGGAATCGCGGAATCATTGTGGTGATGCTCCGCTGTCGCCAGGCAGCTTTTGGTAACTGTCATAGAGCAATTTGCCAAGGCCGATTTTGGCGTTTCCGGCCGTGAAAATCACTTGGTTGGCGGCTGGGCAGTCTTCGCGCTTACAGCCTGGGCGGCTCTGGCCTTCGGCGGCATCGATGTGCAGGTGGGCCGTACCGCAGCCTGCTTCCGGGGGGCCGACATGCCCAATAAGGTCGCCTGCTTTTACAACTTGGCTGTTTGCCATCTGGGGGGCGTCGTTCAGATTCATATGCAGATACGAGACGGTTACGCCCAGTGACTCACTATATATAGATACGCCGCGGCCTGGGCACTTGTCGAGGAAGACGCCGACAACTTTACCATCGAACAGGCTGTGGACTTCAGTGCCCGGATTGGCCATGATGTCGTAGGCCTTGTATGGGTGGTCACCGTCGCACATTTCGGGGCCTTTCGTGAGACAATCGCCGTTCAACTGCGCCATTTCTGGCTTGGTAGTTTTTAGCGGGAAACCGGCCACTACGCTACCGGTGGCAGTGGTAGTGCTTGCAGTAGTGGCGGTGGTGCCATCATCGGATTCCTGGTCGACGCCGTACAGGGCGCCATCGGCCTCGACCGAGCTATTTATAAGCAGACAGGGGTTCGTCGTGGTGGCAGCCGCCTGCCCGGTACGCGCATCTTGCGTCTGCTTGTTCAGCCAGTCGGTCACATCCAGCTGGCCAGTCGATGCATTGAACTTGGCGAGCGGGCCGCTGACGCAGTTTGCATCCCAAAAGACGTCTGGTTGGTCCGGAATCTGCGAGTCCAGGTACCCCGTATCGTTTATGCCGTCCGATGCGGACAGCGCGGTTGTGCTGGCGGCAAAGGCGGTGTTGGCGGAAAACGGTGCCGAAAACAGCGTGCCCAGACTGGTGATGGGGTTCATAAGCCGCGTACTGAGCGCCACGCCGCTCTGTGTCATGCCCGCCGGCATGCTGACTGCCAGGCGCGAGACGAACGAATACGAGCTGCTAGTGTCGAACATGCGGGCAAAGAGCGGTTTGGCGTTGAATTCGTCCTGGTCGAGCTGGAGCTCCTCGTTCTGTATTTGCAGTGCAGCTTGGGGACTCAGGACTGCCCCGCCAAGCTGGTTCTGCGCACTGTCGGAGTAGAGCGCGTGGGCGCCCATGGCGGCGATGTTGGTGATGCGTCCCGGGGTCAGTCCCAAGCCTGCTACCGAATCTGGTTGGCCGGTCGCCGGAGCATCTTGGTTGAAGGGCGAGGTCACAAGCTCGCCGGTGAGCCAGTTGGTGAATTCGCTGACGAACCCGCCTGCCCAGTCTACCGCACCCCTGCAGCCGGGTATGGCGGTACAGGCGGCTTGGAAGGCGGGTTGTATAGCACCACTGATGACTTCGCCGACTTTATCTATAGCTGCACCGAAAGTGCTGACGCCGGGCACGGCGTCAGCGAACTTGGATATTTCGCTGAGTGTGTCGTTGCCATGCGACAGGTTTTCCTCGGGACACAAGAGGCTTCCTGCCTCCATGGCAGCGTTCTGATAACACGGGTCGGTGCTGCTTGCCGTTGCGGTACCGTCGGCATAGGTTTTACCCAAGAGGCCGTCGAACGCAGAGGTGGTCGCAATAGTCTTGTTTTCCATGACATTCTGCATGTAGGCTGTGTTGTCAGAGAGTGCGCCTGCGACCTGTCCTTGTACGTTTGCGCTGGTATTGCCACTTTTCATCTCTGAAGAACTGGTTGTGAACAGTGAATACACGGCGATTGCTCCTGACGCGCTCGTTGCATAGCCCATGTATTTAATCATGGGGCCGATGGTCGTGCTGAGGTGTGCTACACGCCCGGCGGTAAATATCCATCCGATGACCGGGATGGATTTCGTGGCCACCGTACCAGCTGCTTCTCCTGCTGCGGTCGCGGCCGCTTCGCCGGTGAACTTGCTAGCCATGGCACTAACGACCGACGACGTCACCCATTTGGTCACTCCTCCGGATTTCGTCAGTGATTCCGCTTCGTCTATGAGTTTATTTATCTTCTTATCGGCGTCTGCTGCCGCGTCTGCTTCCGAGCTGCCTGCCGCGCCTCCAACTGAGATGAACTTTGCCTTCGCTGCTAGCAGGTTTTCGCGGATTTTCTTCTGGGCCGGACTCATGCGGCTTTCGTCCCCGGGTTCGGCCGGGTCGAGGGTGGTTCGGCAGAAATCTGCGCCAGCCAGTATGCACTGGCCGATGAGGCCTCCATTCTCGCTCAGGCTGCCAACTACCCTGTCCGCAAACTGGGCTTTGAAGGCGAACTTCTTGTCGGTCCATTTGTTGAACAAGCTTTCTTTTTTATTCTGTATATTGCAAGCGAAAAGGCAATGCTCGACTCCGTACTTATTTTCCAGCAAGTGCCAGACTTTGTAGCGGACATAGGCTTGTTTCCAGAATGTTGTGTCTCGGAGTCCTTCGTCCAGGCGCTTCCCTACTAGTTCGCGGACTTCTGCCGCAGTCTGTCCCTTTTTTGTACCTTCTAGGCTAAAGACGTCCTGGTTGTCTAGGATGTTGTAGTTGTGGCCGTCCAGGTTCACATAGAAGCGGTTGGAGCCGATGCCCTGCGAACCGAAGACAAGACCGTATTTGGTGGCGAGCTTCTGCTCGAGCCGGGCGTCTTTGTACCCCTTCCAGAGCTGGTAGACGCGGTTCTTGCTACCGTCTATATCTCCCACGCAGTTCGCGTCGATGGTGCTGTGGCATCGGCCGGCGTTGATACCGGGCAAGACTTGCGTAACCATGTAGCGGTTGAATAGGCTGCGGGTCTCTTTGCGCATGGCGTTCTGCGAGGTGGCGGAAAACTTGGCTTCGATGCCCTGGACGAAATGCTCTACCTTAAGCGGTAGGAGCGCCAAAAAGACAATGCTTGCCGTAACCGCACCGCCACCGGCTATAGCTCCGGCTATCAGTATCTTTTTCTTTAGCTTCGATTTCGTGCCGCCGAGGCTTGCGAGCAGCTCGCCCGGCTCTTTTGGTCCTTTGGACTTTTTGCCACCCGTGCCGGTGTAGCCGAGACCCACCGATTCTTCTTTGTCCTTGAGCGCGCTAGCACTATCTGCGTTCGACTCCTTCTTGCCGGACGACGAACTGGCTCCCTTTTCGGAGGAGCCGTCTTTCTGGCTGTCGGGTTTCTTGCCCCAGTTTGAGTAGGCGTTATTGATGTTATCGCGACCATGTCGCCGAGTTTCGTCCGCTTGCCTGTCAAGTGCCCGGTTAGTGGCGTTGTCTTCGGCGTAGTCATGGCCTTTTGGTATAGCTATGCGACCGCCCTCGTCTCGTTCTACGCCCTCCTCGTCATCATATACGGCCATAAGCTACCTCACAGGTTATTGGTGCTCCCAGGGTACAGTTGGTTCTGGAGGTCGATGGTGCCTTGCGGCTGGTCGAACGTGCCCTGTTGCATAGCGGCGACCTGCTGTGGGTTGGTGGTTATGAGCCCGGTTTCGGTCGGGCTGGCCACGACCTGGATGTGCACGTGGTTCTGCCCGGCGAAAAACAGCCCCTGCCCCACCGGGAACTGGCTCAGGCGCTTGCGCTCCTCGCTCGTCAGTTTAAACACTTCGCTCAGCACGTCGACGGCGCTGGTCGATTGCTTGAGTAGTATTTGCATACTGGCGTTGGCCACGATGGCCCGGCCCATGCGGCTGCCCATAAAGTCTTCGACATCTTGAGTGATAGTCGTAATGCCCAGGTTATACTTGCGGGCGCGTTTGGCGAGGCTGAACAGGAAGTTGGCACTGTCTTCGTACTTCATAAGCTGCCACGCCTCATCCACCACCAGGATGCGCCGCTTCTGGTCGCTCTTGGTCTTGTTCCAGATGTAATTCAGGACGATGTACATGGCAACGGGGCGCAGTTCGTCCTCGAGGTCGCGGATGTTGAAGACCACCAGCGGGTTGTTGATATCGATATTGCTCGGTTGGCTGAAAATGCCGGCGAACGTACCAGTAGTGTACTTGCGTAACCGCTGGGCCAACTGCGGGCCGGTGCCACCCATATGCAGCAAGGTGTCGTAGAGGTCGGCGATGGTCGGTGGTATGGAAGTGTGAGTCAGTGGGTCGTTGGTGATGCCGGCTTTAGCGTAGGTTTCGATGAGCGCGGCGTCGAGGTCGGCTTCTTCGCTCGGCGCGAGCGCGGGCATCATGACGCCACCAGCGGCTTGCATCTGGGCCTGGGCGCCGCCCATCATGAGCCGCAGCAGGCCGTGCAGGGTTATCAGGTTGCTGCGCAGCGCGTTGTCGGCTTCTTCGGTGTCGACGACCTGCGGTAGGTCGAAGGGGTTTATGCGGGTCGCGCTGTTCAGGCTGAGGCGTACGTACGCACCGGCTACCGCATCGCACATGCGCTCGTACTCGTTTTCCGGGTCAATGATAAACACCTCGGTGCCGAACATCATGCTGCGCAGGGCTTCCAGCTTCACGGTGAACGATTTGCCGGCGCCCGACTTGGCAAACACCACCGAGTTACCGTTCTCGAGGCTGAACCGGTCGAAAATAACCAAACCGGAGTTGTGCATGTTTATGCCGTACAGTATGCCGTTGTCTTGGCTGAGATCTGCTGAAGTAAATGGAAAACTAGTGCTAATAGCACCGGTCGACATGTTGCGGCGGATTTGCAGCTGGTCGGTCATCTGTGGCAACACGCTGTTGAGCGCCTGCTCTTGCTGGCTGGTGGCCGGCTTGCTGTAGACCAGCTGTTGGCCGAGCATACTTTCCACCTTGTGGCTGACGAATTCCAACTCTTCCATACTGCCACCGTAAATCGTGAAGTACAGGCCGAACCGGAAGAACCGCTCTTCGCCCACCTGTAGCTTGTCGCGCATTTCTTCGGCGTCCAGAATCTGAGCCTGTTTGGCCGGGTCGCGGACGCGGCCTTTTTCGGCATCGATTTGCAGGCCGGCTTCCAGGTTGGTGACCTTTTTGCGCAGGCTTTCGAGCACGACCTGGCTCTCGACCGGGTAGACGTAAATGGAAATGTCGATAATCTCGTCGAGGTTCACGAGACCGCTCAGCCAGCCGGTGTAAATCTGCCGCGGATAGCCGTAGACATAGTAGGTGCGGGCGTAGCGGGTGCCGAGCTGGAAGTAGGTGCCGGAAAACTCTATGCTGCTGGGCGCGATGAAATCACGCAGCGCGGTTATGCCCTTTTGGAACGCCGCGGCGACCTCTGCCTGCTCGCGGGCCTGTTGGGCTTGGGCGATGGCTACCGGGTCGAGCTGCTGCTTTTTACCCATCAGCTTTTACCTCTAGTAAAAGCAATTAGCAAATGGCAATTAGCAAATGGCGAGGCATTAGCCATTTGCGGTTGCCGATTGCTGCGGAATTCATGGCAAATCGCTAATCGGTAATGCATCGCTAATGGCAAATCGCTAATCGGTAATGTCATTACTGTAGCTCCCGTTGTAGGTGGGCTTGCTGCGCAACGCCCTGCCCCTTGGTTATAACCTCGGCCGTCAATTGGTTGAAATCCTTCAGCTGCTGGCGGGTGGCGGTGTCGGGGTTGTAGCTGTCGTAGTACAGCTCTATGAGCTCCTGGGTGTCGAGCGGCAAGCCTTGTATATTGCACTGCTGGAGGCCGTTCAGGACCGCCTGGACACGGTTGCGCAGTTCGGTCTTGGCTTTTTCCAGGTCGCCCTCGTTTATGACGACGTGGTTTTCCGACTTGCTGAAGAGCTGGCTGAGGCCGCTGAAGAAGTTCTTGCTTTGCGTCAGCGCCTTCTGGACGTCGACGGTCGGGAAAAACGGTATGACCACATAGAATTTCTTATCCATGATGTTCGTCTGCAGTGACAACTGGTCTATGTAGCCGATGTAATCGTCCATCAGCAGTGCGAGCAGCATATTGTCGTGCTCGGTGCGTATTTTGTCGAGTTTTTCGATGTATGGCTGCAAGTCGACCTTCTGGGAACGCACGAAAATCTGCATCGGGAAATACAGTGAGTTCAGAAACCCTTGGTAGGCGTACTCGACCGCTTCCTGTTCCTGTGGGCTCATGAGGTCGAAGTTGATACTCTTCACCATCACGACGCTGCGGTACGAGCCGTCGTTCATGATGACGATACCGTCGCGGATTTCGGCAATCTGCAGCGTGTTCTGCGTGCTGTTGGGGTTAGTCTGGGCGGCCGGACGGGCTGCGCCTGGCTGGTTGGGCATGCCCGGGCCCGGCGCTGCTGGCTGTGGCGGCGCTTGCTGGTATTGCGGCTGTGTGTAGACAGGCGGAGCACTATAGGCCGCATCGGGGATAACGGCATCCGGGCGCGGCATGCCGGCCGGCTGGATTTGCGGCATGGGCTGCTGCTGTGCAGGCATGCCCGGGGCAGCGGGTGGCAGAGGGTATGCTTGCCCATAGCCAGCTTGGCTATTTTGTGTTTGCTGTGTTTGTGCGTTCGGATCCATAAACTACTACTTGTACCGTCCCACGATTCAGTACCGGCCTGTCTGCTGCGAGCGGCTTAGTGCAGCGAGATTATTACCTCGTCTGCCTGCCGCGCTATGGTTGCAACATCCAGATCGTCTCTATGAGCTAAGTTCATTATAGCAGCCTGTTTGGCCGGTGTCACTTCGGCTTGCTGTTGTTTCTGTTGTTCGGCCAGCGCGGCAGCTACTTTGGCGCGGGCGGCAGCTTCTTCTTGCAGCTGCTCCGGTGTTTTGATGACTTTCATGTGGCCTTGGGCTACCAGGCTCATGCTCTGGTTTTCGGCCTTGAACTTTTCGGCCATGGCCGCTTCGGCGGCGGTCGGTTCGGCGGCATGTGGCACGGCCGGTACGTCATCATCTACAGAGCCGGGCGTAATGACCGGTGTGGCGCTGAACATCGCTTGGCCCGGAGGCGCGGCTGCGGGCTGGTGCATAAACCAGTAGTCGTTCGTTGGTTGTGGTGTGCTTGCCTGCGGTGCCGCTTGATGGGCGGCGGGTGCTTGCATTTGTTCGACCAGTTGCTGGTGATGTGCCGTCTGCGAGGCGGCAATCATGTCGTCGAAATGGTGCGCGACCGGGTTGGCGGCCGCGTCGAGTATGTCGTCGGAGGCGCGTATGTCTACTGTGGTAACTTCTTGCGGCAGGCTGCTGGCACCGAGCAGCCGGTCAGAATTATCTACCGGCGCCGCCTGGCTGTACATGTTCACGTTGACGTTCTTGACTGCCCAACCACGGCTGTCGATGGTGTCGGCCAGTGCCCGCAACCGGCTCTGGACTTCATTCTGATTCAGCCCGTTAGTCAGGTGGCGCTCTATGCGCTTGGGGACAGTGATGGTTACGAGTTCTTTGGCGCCGCTTTGGTCCCATATACGCCGGCGGGGCTTCAGCATGAACCGCAGTTTGGCGATTGCCCAGACCTCGGTCGGCTGGTCGCCACCCCACGGCACGGCGAAAAAGCCGGTAAAGAGCATTATGGGGACGAACAGCACCGACATGTAGGGAGCGTGTTTGGTAAACGACAAAAACGTCAGGTAGCCGCATATCGCCGCTATGCCGGCATAGATGAACTGGCGTAGGCTCAGGGGCCCCACCAGCTTATCTTCCGCTTCTACATCCTGTAATACTTTATATGTCGCCACGGTTACCTACAGTATACCGGAATTCGCCTGATGCGATAACTGTTTTTGCGTTAAGTTAACCCGTGGAAAGTTTAATTTTGCTCTCTTTGGTTGTTCGGATTGCCAGTGTAGGTACCGCTTGGACTGGAGCCGCTCGGTCCCACGCCCGCCATCTCGGCAAGCTCACGTACACGCTCTGCGGTATGAGCCGCACCAGGAGTATTTGCTTGGCGACTTCTGTTTCCGCCTGGAGCATTGATAGGAACGTGGTCGTCGCCTGTCGTGCCTACCTGGCCGCCGCCATAACCTGCTTCGTGCATAAACGTCTCGGCAATACCGGCGATTCTCTCGGTTTGTTGCTTGGCTGCCGTAATTTGTTGGGCGCTGTAGTTCGCAGCATTACCGTTCTGGTCAAGGTTATGTGCAACTAAGTCTGCCGACTTGTAGGCTTCTTTCAGCTGCTGGAATGTGTTTGAGCCCATCTGTGCCATATTGTAGCTGCCACGCTTTTCGTATACTTCCTTCACGAAGTCTGCGCCCTTCATACCGGTTGCCTTGTCTGCCTTTAGGCCACCCGTTTCCCAGTTAGTATTCTTGAATTCAAGGTGCGAGTTCTGGTGTTCGAAAGAAGCGCCAATCCAGGCGCCACCCGCCTGAGTATCGGACATATTCCACTGTTCTTTCGCCAAAGAACGGTATCTGCCCGCCAGGCCTTGCAATTCTTCCTCTGAACTTGCCTTGCGCATTTCGTATGCCAGAGAGGCCTGTTGTGCAGCCACATCGCTGCCCCACTTCTTCTGGCCGTTCCTGACGGCGGTTTCATTCACCCATGCGCCACCAAGAGTCTTATACTCCATCGCTCCATCACTCCCTCTTCGCATAAGGCCGTTGTTGTAGCCATTGGCTGCATTGAGGGCTCCGGCCCTGCGAGCTGCAGCCAGATTTACGCTAAGACCGCGGATTTCGGCGTCATCTCCAGTGGCAATCTGGTCGCCAAGCTCTTTGGCGCGCTTGGCGTTGAGGGCAGACATCTGTGCTTCCAGGTTATTGCCCTTGCCTTCTATGCCTCTACCGAGTCTACGCAATGCATAGCCACCTACAGCTCCCCGCTTCGCGGCTTGCCTGTTCAATGCGCGAACAGCACTGGCCTTGCCTTGCATAATCTGGGTGCCGTACTTGTCTTTGTAGTAGCCCATCCGCTGTTCCTGTCTGCCCGCGCGGTACTTCTTAAGCCGGTCGAAGCCGCCCTTACCGCGGTCGTTCACGAACCCGGCCAAGGTGCCGACGAGGCCGGTCGCCAGGCGGGCGGCGAACACCAGTGAGAAGTACGAACCTATCAGCGCAGCCAGGCCTATGAACCCGGCGATTATGCTGGAGCCCGTCGTGCTGCCGCTGGCAGAGTCAGAAAAGGCGACGGCCGCTATGACGTGGCCGGCAGCGATGAACGCCGAAACTATCGGGAACATCAGCATAAACCCAAGGAAGTTGTCTTTCCAGAGTTTCCAGACCTTTTCGGTATTCGGCAGTATGTAGCAGGCGATGGCTACTGGCGCCAATATGACCAGGACCACTATGGCCAGCTGCCGGAAGACGAGTATAAAGAACGCGACCAGCATAGCCAGGAGCGCGGTTCCTACGAAGCTGAGCAGCCCAAGCGCCGTTATGGTTCCCCAGCCGATGGCTATGCCGATGTACGCTGCCACGCCTTGCCCTACCTGTATGCCGTTGCTGACACCCTGGAACGGCGCGTATATGATATTGCGTATGTCAACCCCCAGTATGTTGAAGAACTCCACCGTGAACTTCATAAGCGGCCACGATAGCGATATGCCAATGATGGCTACGACAAGCCGCGGCAACACCTTGCGTATGGTATAGGCGTCTAGGAAATCGAAGCCCAGTGCTTGCGACATGACCATCACCAGCCCGGCGACGATTATGAGCGCCGTAGCCAGCACGCGGAACGAGTTCCAGGCGGTGTAGTAGGCTTGGCCGCTTTTGGTCGTAGTGTCGAAGATGGGTTTCACGTCTACGGTAAGCGTGCTTATGAAGAACTTGTCCATCAGCCCCGTCGCCTTTTGTATAAGGAAGATAAGCGGACAAATGACCCAGTTGAACCCGCCACCACCGCAGTCGCCGATGGCCTCGCCATCTGTCGGAGTGGAGCTGCTACTGTTTCCTGAGGGTAATGCTGCCGAGGGATGTGCTTTCTGCCAGCTTCCGTAGGCGTCGGCAGCGTTGCTTATCCATGTTGCCAGTTCGCCACACTGCGGCTTGAACTGCTGGTCTTCGTTGTTGGTGCCTTCGTACGCGACCACCCTGCTGTTCTTATCTTTATCGCCGTTGGCCTGGTAAATCCATTCTTCGACTCCGCCGGTCTGGTTGACGGTTTTTATAGTGTAGCCTTTGTCGGTATTGGCGAGTGCCAGTTGTGCCGGTGTCGCCTGAGATTTCTGGGCGACCGGGTCGGCACTACAGAAGGTTCTGAAGGTCTGCATGTAGACGTAATACTCGGCCGCCTGAGACAGTTTCGGCTCATTGCCCCCACCGCCATAGTATTTGGCCTCGATGCCGCGTTTGAACGCTTCAGCCCTCTTATCGCCGTATTGGGTATTGACTTCCGTACCGTTGCCGGTTGCGCAATCCCTGTTGACGCCGGTCTGGTCGAGGCCGGGCTTATCCTGGAAGGGGCCGGCCAGCTGCATTACGTCGCACCATGCGGTCAGCCCGTCGGTGTAACCCCACATGGCCATGGCGCGGCTAATAAAGCCCGTATCGCTACAGAGGGCCGTACCATCTGCGCCATTCATGTAGCCGACGCCAATTTCGATGTGCAGTTGATTTTCCGGAAACCAGTTGTATGAACCGGCGTCCCCCACGGGTACTGCCAAGTCGCCGCCGTGGTCGAAACAATGGGCGATTGCCCGGTAGTAGATGAATGATTCTACTTCTTCTTGTGGGCTGTTCGTTGCGGCAGAGGCTGGTACGACAAAAGAAAGCGGCACCACCACTATCGAAGCAAGTACCACGAGTACTAATGCAAGCGATTTAATTTTTGTCTGCATAGTAAACCTATGCCTGTATTTAACAACACTTCATAGCAAAATACCAGCCGTTCTATAGAAAGTAGGCTGGTATTTCGACGTGCACAGCTGTGAAGACTTACTGGGAATATACAGTCGATGCGTTAGTTGTTGACGATGCCAGCTATCTTTAGCACGTTTTGTCCGCTGCCGTTTTTCTGAGTTACCAAGGTGACTGTTTTGTCGGCGGTGAACTCGGTATTCCCTGGGCTCGGGCTCATTTGCGGGATATTCGTATCCGGTGCATTGCCCTTGACGTGGAATTGGATGCGCATGACAACAGTGCCATCTTGTGAGGAAGGAATCTTCGAGCTACCCAGAAGGGTATAGTCTTCGTCGTATAGGGCAAGCTGCTGGTAAATGTCCCCTTGGAAGGTCAAGCCGTCCATATTGTATTTGTTCGCAGTTGCATTGACTCGTCCCAGATAGAGCGCATTATTCCTGGTCCAGGTCTTGGCTTCTTGTACGAGGTCTGGCTTTTGTCCCCATCCATCGGCGAATATATTGCCGGCGAATAAAGCTTGGTTGTCGGCTGCGACGTCGTTCGGGTAGTTATATATTGCATTCGGGTCATTGGCGTACTTTGATTTTGCCGGGTCAGATTCGTATGCCATCTTGACCTCGTCTACCGTAGCGCCAGCCTTTTCCCAGTTCTCGAAACTGGTCACAAGCGCTGCGCCGAGGGCTTCGGGGTTATTTGCCAGGGATTCGGGTATTACGACGGTGCCGTCGGGGTTCACTATGGCTTCTGTGGCACTGGTGGTTGTTTCGGCGCCGGCGGTAGGCGTGGCGGGAATGGCCGGTTGCGTGCCATTGGGGTCGCCGGCGCCCTTGCCGTCACGGAAACCGGTAGTAGAGGCCGCGGAGGTCTCGGCAGCGCTAGTCTGTGCCGGGGTGGTGGCTTGTGCGGTGGCTGGAGCTTCTGTGGTCGTCGCCTGTACAGTAGTAACACCGACTTCGGTGTCTATGGCACCATTGCCCTGCTCACCTACGCCGAGCGTACCGGCAGTGGCCGGAGCGTTACCAGGAGTCGGTCCGGTTGTTTCTTCTTTTTTCTCACCGAACACACCGGTAACACCCAGTGCTGTTCCTACGACGACCATTCCTGCTAGGACGAGGCTTCCAACCTTAGCCGCTTTGGGGATACGGTTCCAAAGTGATTCCTTCTTGGGTTTAGGCTGAGCGCCAGCAGGCGTAAGCCCTAAGTAAGCTTGTCGGGTGTGATTAGCGTAGTCGCCTGGTATTCCCTTTACATCGGTCGGGAGGGAGGCCGTGTGTTTGTCTACCTCTTCTGGTGTCAGGGGCGCTTTTGGTGTATCTGGACTATCAACTGGCCCTTCATAACCTTCACCGAGCGGGAGCCGGCCACTGTGGCCAATCCCCGTATCGGTGGCGACTTTGCCGAGCGGGCCTGCTGCCCTAGGGGCGTCACCTATCAGGTCGACGGGATGGTTGATTTCGGGAAGTGGTATATCTTGTTTCCTATTCATAGATAACTCCTTTCTAACTTGCTGAGTTTGACGGTTGTAAGTTCTTATGGTTATATCTATTTGGCCTAATAATATCATAAAAATTCGTTTTTGTCACTAGTGATATTTATCATATGGTTATAAAAACTACTTGCAACAGATACAAAAATGTATGAAAATAAACTTGAATATATGGTGAAAGAGCTCTATAGTTATAAAAAATGCATGCAAAATACAAACATATTAAACTAGTCGTCTGTGCCCTGCTCCTCGTGGCGGCGGTATTCTCCGGTTCGGCGACCTCGCGCGTCAGCGCCGCGGACTGTAGCGCGCAGGCTCTGGCGAACTGCACACAAGAGCAGTGTGCGGGGGCTGGCGGCGAATGGGGCTACCAAGGTTCCGGTATGACCTGCCACGAAGCGAACTCAGACGGTACGAGCACTGTGCAGCCGTCGAGCGCTCCTACTATCGACACGGATGCAACCGACCCGGCGGCCTCTGGTGGCAAATGTGCGACGTTGAGCAACTGCGACTTGGTGCACAACTACCTGAACCCGGCCATACAGCTGATGTCGGCGGCGGTAGGTATAGCGATTGCCATCTCTATCGTTATCGGTGGTATACAGTACGCCAGCTCGGCGGGCGACCCGCAGCAGGCCGCCGCCGCGAAGGCGCGTATACGTAACGCCATCATTGCCCTGTTAACATTTCTGTTCTTGTACGCGCTGCTGAACTTCTTGATTCCGGGAGGACTGTTCCATGGCTAGGCCCCTCACCATGAATGCACGGCGGCTACTGGTGGTCACGGTAGTACTGGCGGCTTTGCTTGCACCAGTGTTGGGCTTTGGCGCTGTCGCAAAAACATACGCGGACGTCAACCAACAGGGCCAGGCCCAGTGTGACACAAATATACGGTTCTTCGGGCTGGTGCCCTGGTACCGGTACCTTACGCTCGAGTTCGATAAGAACACAAACACCTGCCGGATAACCAGCTTCGACAAAGAGCAGACCGATGGCGGCAACGGACAAGTGTTGAGCAAAACCAGCCCTATTCTGCTCATAACCCTGGCTATCCTGGAAGACCTCATCCGAGTCGCGGCGCTGGTGGCCGTCGGATTCGTCATATACGGCGGCTTCCAGTACCTGACCAGCCAGGGGTCGCCGGACGACACCAAGCGGGCGCAACAGACCATCATCAACGCGCTCATCGGCTTGGTCATAGCGCTGATGGCGGTCGGTATAGTATCATTCATCGGAACACAGCTTGGCGGAAAATAGTATGCATACACTTCACCTTCTAGCAGAAGCCATAAACGCGCAGCCGCTCCCGAGTCCGGCGGCGGATAGCCTGGCTATTAGCACGGTGCTGCAGATAGTATTCGCCTTTGCCGGGTCGATAGCCCTGCTAATGGTAGTCATCGGCGGCTTCCGCTACATAGTGGCGCACGGCGACCCGAACAGTGTGTCGCAAGCTAGAAAAACCATACTGTACGCCGTTATCGGCCTGCTGGTCTGTATGGCGGCGTACTCCATAGTGCTGTTCGTCATAAAGGGGGTCACATGATGCGGCGCGTCGTATTCGCACTGGTGCTTGGCGTGTTCCTGGCACTGCCGCTTGTCCAGAGCGCCGCGGCGTTCGACCCGTTTGCGGGGTTCAAAAGTGGCGGCGGGTGTGATAGCAGTGCGAAAGATGCGGTGGTGTGCAATACGGATGGCAAAGACCCCATATCCGGCACGGACGGTATCTTGCGCAAGGTGACGAGCTTTATTGCTTTGCTGGCTGGTATCGTCGCGGTGATTCTGATTATTATCGCCGGATTCCAATTTGTCACCTCTGGAGGCGATGCGGGCAAAGTCGCGAATGCACGGAATGCGCTTATCGGCGCACTCGTCGGCATCCTGATAGTCGTCTTTGCCCAGGCGATACTGGTGTATGTGTTAAAGGCAACGTAAAGGACAGAATTATGAAACGTATACGAACTATCTTGGCAGCAGCTCTCCTGGTACTCGGTATGGGGTTTGTGCTGGCTGCCCCGGCGGCAGTGCATGCCGACGATGCGAAGTCGGTGGTGTGCGACTCTATCGGTGCGGGCACCGACTGTAACAAGGATCCGAGCAACGGTACCAATGTAAACAACCTCATAAAGCTTGTGATAAAAACCCTGAGCCTGCTGATAGGCGTTGTCGCGGTGATAATGATAATGGTGGCCGGCTTTAAGTACATAACCGCCAACGGTGATGCGAACAAAGTCAGCAGCGCCAAAAATACCCTCATATACGCTCTGATAGGGCTGGTGGTGGCGGCGCTGGCGCAGGTCCTGGTGCAGTTCGTGCTGAACAAGACGCTGACTACCCCCCCGGCCAAGGAAGAAGCAAAACAGGCGGCGTTCATAGTGCGGGACGATACCGCTGGTGCCCCCAGGAGGGTCCAGGACCAAGCATAAGCAGTTGTATTCCCGGCTCGCTAATGATATAAATGAAACAGAGATAGTATAAGAAAGGAAACATACTAGCCATGTTCAAAAACATTCGTCAAAAAATCGCCACGGTGCTCAGTGTAGCCACCCTGGTTGCCGTACCACTCGGCGTGTCTGCCAGCGTGGCTGCGGTGGACAATACCTCTAACGTGAATCTGCAGGAGCAGGTCTGTACCGGTACGACCCTCAATGTCGACAACACGACTAACTGTTCAGATGCTACGGCTACCAGCGGCAATAAAGCGAATGACATCATCAAGACGGTCATCAACATCTTCTCGCTGTTGGTCGGTGTGGTTTCGGTCATCATGATTATCGTCGGTGGCTTCAAGTACATTACTTCAAACGGCGACTCCAACAATGTTTCCAGTGCGAAGAGTACTATCATCTACGCTATCATCGGTCTGATTATCGTCGCGCTGGCGCAGTTCATCGTCCAGTTCGTCCTGGGCAAGGTTACGGCCACCACTTAGTAGTACCTCTCGTGTGCAACTACCAAGACCCCTCACGCGAGGGGTCTTTTTGTATTAGGGGAAATTCGTTTACCCTTTACCCTTTACCCTTCACCGTTCACCATGCGTTACCCATTTACCATTAACCGTGCGGGCGTCATTCATGGTAAACGGTTCACGGTGCATGTATGGTGAATGGAAAATGGTGAACGACTGGTCGTGCCTCCCTCCTGTCTGATGACGTGTTGTGCGGGTTGACGCTCCTTTTGATTGGACGTAAGGTCACCGGTGTGGGTGTCAAAAAAGTCGCTGCGGGTTTCGCAGCGACTTCCTAGCGCAACTAATCGTATACTAGACAACTTGGATTTTTTTGACGGTGTCTTGTTTGACTTTGGTGAAGCTGACGGTTAGAACACCGTCTTTCAGTACTGCTTCGATGTCTTCTTCTTTGACGGGAACCGGCAGCGCAATGCTGCGGCTGAATTCACCCCAGTAACACTCCTGGACAAAATAGTTCTCTACCTCGTCTTCGGTACCGGCGCTAAGCGTGCCGTGGATGCTGAGCGTATTGTCGGCGATAGATACGTCGAGGTCGCCCTTATTCACACCGGCGGTGCGGGCCTTTACGACCAGTTTTTCACGAGTTTCATACACGTCTACGGCGAGCTGGCCGGGCAGGACGGCGTCGTCCTCGTCCCATTCGTCGGCCGCTACGGCAGCTGGCTGCTGGTCTACTGGCTGGTCGTTGCTAGGGGCAACAGGAATGTCGTCGTCACCCAGAAACGCAGCGGTCAGTTCGTCTTCTTCCATTAATAAATCATCATCGCGGTTGCGTCGCGCCATAATAGTAGTTGTTACCCTCCGTCCCGAGGAACCGGAACTTACAAAAATTAAGAGTTTGCTTTTTTGTGTTACTGGCAGTATAGCTTAGTATAATAACAGCGTGCAACCCGGAAAGTACTTATTTACAACGGAAGAATTACAACATGCTCATGCTTGAGAGAATCATAAGTGTTATTGCCCCACATACCTGTGTCGCTTGCGGTGCGGAAGAGGACGTTTTACTGTGTGAAGGCTGCCGTGAATCGCTGGTCCGCCAGCCCTCGCGGTGCTACCGCTGCAAGGCGGCGACCGAAGATTTCGCGGTCTGCAAGGCTTGCCGGCGGCACACTGCCCTGCGCACGGTAGCCGCATTCACTCGCCACGCCGATGCCGCCAAAGAACTGCTGCACCATGCCAAATATGAACGCGCTCGGGCTGGACTGCTCGAAATGGCCGGGATGATGGCTCCCCTGCTCCGGACTTTCGAAGACGATGACATTGTGCTGACGTACATCCCGACCGCCAGCAGCCGTGTGCGGGCACGCGGGTATGACCATGCGCGCATAGTTTGCCGTGAGCTGGCACGTTCCAGCGATTTGCCGGTGGCGACGCTGCTTGCCCGCGTGGGTCAGGCGCACCAGGTCGGCTCGAACCGGGCCCAGCGGATGCAGCAACTGCATGACGCCTTCCGGCCTGTCCGTGCAGACAGGATACGCGGGCGGCACATCGTACTTGTCGACGATGTACTGACCACCGGCGCCACGCTGGAAATCGCTGCCCGCGAACTCCGTCGCGCTGGCGCCAAGCGCGTCAGTGCCGTCGTCTTCGCGCAAGCCTAGGATTTTGCGGCCAGACCTGCTATAATCACCCCTGTTAATCACTGTTTACGGAGAGATGACCGAGTGGTTGAAGGTAGCAGTCTTGAAAACTGCCGTGCCGGCAACGGTACCCAGGGTTCGAATCCCTGTCTCTCCGCCACGTCCGAGCTATCATCAGCATTACCTCACTTTTGGCAATCAAGTGGCCAAAAGTGAGGTAATGCCTTGCGCTACTCCTCCTTTCCCCACCAAAAGCAAACTTTTGTCGGGGACCCCTATGAAACAGGGGCCGGACGTAGTACAATAGGCCGAGCATCCAGCTTGCCACAGGCTGGAAAAGAGCAGCCGGAGCGACGAATTCATTTCGGCGCACCGCGCGATGAGAAAAACCGGAACGGTTTGTCTCATTACCAAGGAGAGGTACCCAAGTGGCTGCTGCGTGAAACGCAAATAGTGGACGGTTTCCGTCCCCCGCAACGTTGTGAACACGCAGGAGCTACGTGGACTACGTAACTCACTACCTGGAGAGGTACCCAAGTGGCTGAAGGGGACGGTTTGCTAAATCGTTAGAGGGGCGCGAGTCCCTGCGAGGGTTCGAATCCCTCTCTCTCCGCCAAACTAAAAGAGTCTGCCAACGGCAGGCTCTTTTAGTTTGGTTGAAAACGATATTCGAACGCGGGCGCCAGTGGCGCTTGAGTCGCCCTGCCCCCTAAGTCGGCACGCCAGGCTGTTGTTTTCTGTGAGGCCTACCATTTATCCTCAGACATATTCCGTAGTACAATACTGCTTATGGAAGAATTCAAGCCGGGTCAGGTCATTAGTCCACAGACAGACCAGACTGGCGCAAGCGACCAGCCTACCGCTAGTCCGGTGCCGCCGGCGGCAACGCCGCAGCCGCAGCGTCCGACGGAGCAGATTCCCGAGGTTCCCGCTCCTACCCAGGGTAATGAACCTCCGACCGGTCAAGCAGCTACCGCCACCGAGCCGCCAGCGCCACAGCAGTCGTACTACCAGCCGCAAGAAGCGGCAGAGCAACCCCAGCCCGTGTCATCGGCGCAACCGGACGGAAACTGGCAGTTCCACCAGGAGCGGAGCGACGGAGGGGTATCGCACGATGCAGTGTTTGCGGGCGAAATATCTTGGACAGCATCGGAGTTCGTGCCCCACGACAAATCCGCCGGCTGGTACGGCCTGCTTGCGCTTGGCGGAGCTCTGGGCGCGCTCCTTATCTATTGGTTGACGAAAGATAAGATTACGACCGGCATCATCGTATTCGCGGTGTTGGCGTTCGGTTTCTTGGCGGCCCGCCGGCCGAAGGAACAGACATACGCTATCGACCACACGGGGTTGCACGTCGGGCGTCGCTCGTATGCCATGCATACCTTCAAATCCTTTTCGGTCGCCGAAGACGGCCATAACGCCACTGTCGTTTTCATGCCGCTCAAGCGGTTTATGCCGCCGCTTACCATCTATCTCTCCCCCGATAGCGGAGAAAAAGTCATCGATTTCCTCGCCCAGACGTTGCCGTTCGAGCAGCATCGGCAGGATGCTGTCGATAGTCTCATGAAGCGCATCCGCTTCTAGGACCTGCGTAGAATGGCACATTCCGGTGCCCCGCCTGTCTGGCCGGCAGGACGGACAGGTCTTTCATTCCAGACTGCACCATTCTACGCAGGTCCTTCTTAGCTCGGGATTCTCGGCCGTCGTGTCGTGGGGTTTAAGGCTTTAGAAATGGTACGAGTACCGGTGTGCGCTTGGCGTATTGCTGGTACGCGGCGTTGCCGGCGTAGTGCTTTTCGAGCGGGGGGATGCCGGAAACTTTCGTAATCAGGAATGTTATAACGAGCGTGCCAAGTATACCCCACCACTGTCCCAGACTGATTGCGACCATGCCGGCGCCCGACCAGGCGGTAACCTCGCCGAAGTAGTTCGGGTGGCGGCTGTAGTGCCACAAGCCGCGTGTCATAAGGGCGTGCGAACCTCGTGGCCGCCGTCTTATAAACCGGGCGAGCTGATAATCTGCGACTGATTCGTAGAGGATTCCCGCAAGCCAGACCGCCCAGCCGGCTAGGGTCAACGCGTTTGTGTGTGCGTCCCCACTGTGGGCGATGGCGACCAGCGGTGTTCCGACGAGCAGCAGAAGCACGCCTTGCAACAAGAATATATGTGTGAGTGCTTTGCTGTTCGCCGCCCTGCCCCATGTGGCGCGGAGTTCCTGGTAGCGACGGTCGTCTGCTGGCTTGCGCCAGTTGCGGTTCGCTATGTGCGCGAACAAGCGTATTCCCCATAAGCTCGCCAGACAGGCGCTTACGGTGGCGGCTGGTGAAAAATTTTGTGTGATTGCCAGGCTGGCCCAAGCGACCAGTACGAAACCGAGCCCCCAGGCGCTGTCGACCACATCCAATCGGCCCGTCACCCGAAACAAGCCGTACCAGAGTATCATGTACGTCAGTACGATTATAGCCAGCGCTCCCCATAGGACGACTATATCCATAGTTTAAGCATATCAGACCTTCCGTCCTCTGGGACTTGAACCACCGGCACTTTTCTGACGCCAGGGGTGCTCCGCCAGTAGCTTCGCTCCTGCCTCCGCGGGGTGACCCCTGGCGTCAGAAAAGTGCCGGTGGTTCAGCTCTGGGACGGGGTTAAAATATCCCGGGATGTTGTAGTATGTGAGCGGTTTTATTGTGCACGGCGGGTTTAATGGTGTAATATGTCCTAAACTATTTAAGGGGGATACTGGTATGTATGGAGAGAATGACTCGTCGGTACTCAAGCGGATTCTGTGGTACGCCCTATGGTTCATCGTACTTGTGGCGGTGGTGTGGATTCTCATATGGCTCATCTTTTTCCGTGATGGGAAAAAGACGGCCGACAATAACTCCGGTAGCGGTGGTTCTACGAGCCAACAGAGTGGCAGCAGCTCCGGTAGTTCAAATAGTTCGAACGGTTCGAGTAGCTCCGGCAGCTCGAACAACACCAGCGGGAGCGCCACTTCGGGCTCGTCGCAGAGCTCTGGTAGTACGAGTGGTTCTAGCGCTTCAGGCTCGCAAGGGACGTCACAACTCGTCAATACCGGCCCTGGCGATGTACTCGCCTGGGGTGCAGTGACCGCAGTAGCCGGTGCGGCTGGTTGGCAGGTCTATGTCCGCCGCAAGCTCCAACATTCATAGGACTTACGCCAAACGGCACATTTCCGGCGAAAACCGGGGTCCCCGCAAAACTTGCTTTTGTGGGGTAAAAAACTTCCGTTCCTCATTCCGCCGTATTACCAATACGTCTCCATTCCGGTACTCATTTTGACGTGCTGTGGTCAAATTACCACAGCACTACCTGGTCAAGCCGCAAGGGCTTGACTGGCGTCATCCGAAACTGCACCATTTGGCGTAAGTCCTAATCCATAGGCGCTTACGATGGGTCCGGAATAGCCAAAAGATGTGTTCAAGGGGTGCGAAGTATGCCCTATATCTGTTATACTGAACAGCAAAATGACTCGCGTTCACACTCCCCTTCTCTCTGTCGTAGTGCCCGTGTACAACGAACGGGCGGGAATCGTGTCGTTCCACGACTCGCTGCAGGGTGTATTGCGGCAACTGCCGATGGATTCCGAAGTCATATATTGTGACGACGGCAGTACTGACGGCAGCACTTCCTTGCTCCATGAATTGGCCGAGAAGCACCCTGCAGTCCGGGTGCTCAGGCTGTCGCGCAACTTCGGTAAAGAACTGGCGACCACAGCGGGTATCCATGCTGCGACCGGCGATGCCGTCATGACGCTCGACGCCGATGGCCAACATCCGGTCGAACTTATCCCGCAGTTTGTGGCCAAATGGCAGCAAGGCGCCAAGGTCGTCATCGGTGTGCGGACCGACAAACGCCGTGCAGGGCTCATTAAGCGTGCCGGCTCCAAGCTCTTCCATGGTCTGTTCCGCAAAATCAGCGGCATAAAACTTGTACCCGGCGCCGGCGATTATCGGCTCATAGACCGTACTGTGCAGGCAGAATTTGTCCGCATGACCGAGCGCAACCGTATAACCCGCGGACTCATAGACTGGCTGGGCTACAAACGCGAATACGTGTACTATCGCGAGAACGAACGGGTACACGGCGATGCTGGGTATAGCTTCGGCAAATTAGTGAAACTGGCGGTCGACAGTGCCATATCGCTCAGCATTTCCCCGCTCTATATCACAGCTTACATCGGCGCAGTAGTATTGCCACTGTCGACGCTGCTCGGCCTGGGCATGGGCGTGAACTATCTGTTCGGCGACCCGCTGGGGCTCAAAGCGACCGCCAGTGCGTATGTAATTGTGCTTATGCTGTTCCTGATAGGCATCATCCTGGTATCGCAAGGTATCATCGGTCTGTATCTGTCGCACATCCATACCGAAACGCAGAACCGGCCGCTATATATTGTCGACCGGGCCGAGTCGAGAGGTGTCTCGTGGAGCGAATAAAATTACTGCTCGCCCGCCCCGTCGGCCGCTATCTTATCATCGGCGGCACGGTATATGTGTTCGAACTGGCAGTCATCTTTGCGGCGCAGGCGCTCGGTGCATCAGCGGTGTGGGCTGTGGCAATCAGCTTCTGTCTGGGTACTGTCGTCTCGTTCTTTTTGCAGAAACTGGTGACCTTCGGCGACAAACGCATGCAGCGCAAGGTGGTCGGGCTGCAATTCGCTGCCGTCTGCGCGCTGGTGGCGTGGAACTTCACGTTTTCGGTGCTCCTAACCAAGGTGCTCGAGAATGTAGTACCCGCTGTGGTTACCCGGACGCTCGCCCTCGGCATTACCACCATCTGGAACTTCTACCTCTACAAAACCCGCATTTTCAAAAACCCTGACGAAGTCCTGGTAGGTTAACGATGGCTGCACCGAAAAAGAAAGCAAAGAACCAAGTAAAACCGCACGCGATTTTGCTCAGCCGCACCGAACTGATGAGTGCTGCTCGCTCGAAACTGAGCACTGATGCTGCAAAACGCCAGGAAAAGGCTGCCCAGACTGCGAAGCCTGTCCGGAAATCCGCCAAGAAAACCGACCCGAAGACCTCCAAAAAACCGGCCGTAAAACAGTCTCACGGCAACTGGTTCACCCGGCTTCTCGCGACCAAATGGTTCCGCTACAGTTACGCTCTTGGTGCACTCCTGGTGTTGGTGGCTACTACCCTGCTGTGGTCGGTGTGGGGCGCAAAGCTGCACAGCCTGAACGCCGACCAGCTGGTAGACCCGTATCTGTTCAGTTCGGGAGCTGCATTCCATGGCGCTGACTTCCCGGGCGCACACAGCTTTTTGCTCAAATGGCCGATTTTCTGGCTGGTCGCCCACTTCGGCGTGTCGTCTATGAGTCTCATGGTGGCGACAGCTGGCGCGGTGCTCCTGACGGTGCTCGCCCTGGCGGCGGTGCTGTACGGTATCGACCGGCGGCCACTGGTGTTCGGTACCATCTGTCTGTTCCTGGCGCTCATGCTGCTGTTGGTGCCGACGCAGCCCTACCCAGGTGCGCTGTTGCCGGTGAATATGGCTATGCTGACGACGCGTAACCTGGAGTACGTCCTGTATATCGTGGCCCTGGTGTTTGTCATATGGGCTGGCCGGGTGCGGAGCTGGTATTCGCTGGCGGCACTCGGTTGTCTGACGCTGCTCATCGCCAGCGATAAGTTGTTTGCGAGCCTGGGCCTGGGTAGCGCACTCATCATCACCGTCCTGTATGCGCTGACCCAGAACTGGCAGCTGGTACGGGTGGGGGTCCGCTGGTTGTGTACGGTGCTTGTCGCCACGGTGCTCTCGACGATGTTGCTCGCCAGTCTTCAGCTGGCTGGCGTGACGCACTTTACCAGCAGCTCAAATGTCAGTCCATACAGTCTTACGAATACCCCGAAAGACGGCGTGCTCGGTGTGGCGTATGGTACGCTGGGCTTCCTGACGAACTTCGGAGCAAACCCGGCTTACGCCGCCAACGTATTGCGCGACGTTCCGGCCCGCGCTTCCCACGAGCTGGCAACCATGGCCGGATTCGCGTATTGCTTGGCGTTTGCCGCGGTCGTCTTCGGCCTCGTGCACGTATGGGCGGTGGTGCGGCCGACGCTGCGGCCGTCGCCGGCTAAAAAAGTGCGGCCGGTCGTGGCGACCGAGCTGTCCTTGCTGCTCATCGCGTCGGCTATTACGGCCGCCGTCGTGTTCGTGGCCACGAAACACTACTATGCGGTCGATGCGCGGTACTTGACCATCGCGGTCTTTGCGGTCTTTGTCGCGACGGCTACGTCGCTCCGCAGCAAGACACCCCGTCCAGAGGCGCTTACCTTGTGCGGTGCGCTCGCACTGCTAGGCATAGCACTGGCGGTAGTCTCGGCTGGCCGGACCTATGCCCAGAATACTGCTGCGCTGAGCGACCTTCGCCACCGCAGCTACATTGTCGCGCAGGCGCTCGAACACCACAAAGTCGCAGTGCTGGCCGGCGACTACTGGCGCGTACTGCCCGCCAAGTTCCTCTCTGCGCACGACATGCAAGTCATGCCGTTCTCTGGCTGCACCGACCCGCGTACCGACCTGAGCAGCACCGTCTGGCAACCCGACCTGCACAAAACCAGCTTCGCCTACCTGCTTTCGCTCGACCGTCCACTGACCGACTATCCGCAGTGTACGCTCGACCAGGTTATACAGGCGTATGGCCAGCCGAACGCCAGCCTGGTCGTTTCGGGCACGCTGTCCAACCCCAAGGAGCTGGTGCTGTTTTACGACCATGGCATCAACAGACCTGGTGCTGCAGAGACCGACACCAGTTTGCCGCCTATCTCTGTCCTGCCCGTCGGGCTGACCGACCTGCCGAGCACGAGTTGCGAAGGCGCCACTGTCATGAACATCGTGGCACACGAAGATGATGACCTGCTTTTTCAGAGCCCCGACCTGCTTCATACGCTTCAGGCGGGCGATTGTGTTCGTACCGTGTTCCTGACGGCTGGCGACAGCGGGTTCAATAAATTCTACTGGGTGAACCGCCAGCTGGGTTCGCAAGCGGCCTACGACGTGATGCTTGGCAAGAAAGATGCATGGGTGCAGCGTATTGTGCGACTCGACACCAATCGCTATATTACGGTTGTCAGCCCAAAGACAAATCCTAAAGTATCACTCATTTTCTTCAACCTGCCGGACGGTGGTTTGCAGGGCCACGGTTTTCCATCGTCGCACTTCGAGAGCCTGGCGAAGCTGTATGGCGGAGAAACTGCCGCTATACGAAGTGTCGATAAGCAATCGGTGTATGACAAAGCGGAGCTGACACAGGCGCTCAGCAGCCTCATGAATATCTATCAGCCATCGGTGGTACGCACCCAGGCGGATGTGTACAGTGCAGCATTTCCCGACCACAGCGACCATATCGCTACCGGCCATTTTGCGGCCGATGCCGCCAATCAGTATAGTCAGGTCCAGTTCGCCGGCAACTTCGTGGTGCCGGTAGTGCGTTACATAGGTTATCCGGTGCATGGCTACGAGCCGAATGTCGGCGGTGATGACTTGGCGAAAAAAGAAGCGGCGTTCCTGGCATATGCCCGGTTCGACGGTGGCGTCTGCCAGTCGGCGCAGCAGTGTGCCGAAACGCCGACGTACGGCTCCTACATCGCCCGCCAGTACACTGCCGGTGAGTAAACACTGTAGATTTTGCGGCTAGCGCTCGTTTTCGCTGAGGTCTTCGTTGACGAAGACATCCTCGACGGCGACGGCTTGCTTCTGGTTCTTGTTCGGCATGTGTTCCCTCCTCTGCCTACCTGCATCGTACCAGCCCATAGCACGTCATATCTGTAAGAATCTTCGCATCCCCACAAAAGGCTGGTATTATTTGTGCTCATATGATAAAATTACCCCTGTTGTATTTTCATTTGGCTCGGAAATCGGGCGAGGGAAAAGAGCAGCCGGACAGAATGTATTCCATTTTGTCCGCGCGATGAGAAAAACCGTAGGTTTGTCTCTATTTATGCACCTGTAGCTCAGCTGGATAGAGCGTTGGCTTGCGGAGCCAAAGGTCGTAGGTTCGAATCCTGCCAGGTGTACCACGGCGGAGTTTTCACTAGGAAGCTCCGCCGTTGTAGTTTTACGAGACTTTTCTATATCTGTTAATTGTTTGTATATTTCGCTCGGTTCGCTCGTTCCAAAAGTTTGGTCTGGATATAGGGCTATTCCACCCTCATAAACCAGTTTTTGGAACAGCACCTTATTTTCACCCGTTGCAGTACGCCAAATTTGACCTGCATTAGCTAGAAAGTAGACCGCTTCGTTGATGATTTTCCGTTTATCAACCTCAACGGTTTTCTTCTCGTCACGTTCAAACTCTAACTCCTCTTGCTTAACTTCTAATCGGCTAATTTGTTCATTAAACGATTTCTCGTTTTGTATTTTGCCGTCGCCCATCATATCAAAAAGCTTGTTACGACGGTTCTCTAGCTTTGCTAGTTCCTCGTCTATTTGCTTTCGTTCTTCTTGAACATCACGAAAGTTCTTGTCCCAACGCTTTAGAACGATGGCTTTAAATACTTCCATAGCCCACTCAGACGGCACCAGCTTATCAAGCTGTGTTGCAAAGTCCTCGTGGGCTTTAGCTTTTGGGATTGAAACCCTGACGCCATCACGTTTTATAGTGCATTTTGTACAGTGGTAGGCGGGGTGGTTTATGCCACTGCCACCCCTAGGAGCACTCCCAGTCAGTTTATGCCCACAATTTCCGCATCTAAGATAACGCTTTAGCGGAAAGAATGGCCTAAATCGTGCTGGTTTAGCGTAAGAACGCCTCCTACCAGCCAATATATCCTGTACGGCTTTCCATTGGCTGTATTTAACGATAGCTGGGTGTAGACCGTCAATCTCTTTGTTGCCAGTCATCTTGTTATTTATTTTTCCAGCGTAAACAACATTGTTCAGTAATCCGATTGCACCATTTCGTGAAAGCGGATTGCCCGTTGCTGTGGTAAGTTTGCACTCAACAGCCACCTTAGCGGCATCGTTCTGTAAATACCTTCCACTTGAAAACATATCAAAGAACTTACGAATAGCTCTAACTGTAGCTCCGTCGCCAAACGCAAGTGTGGGGCGTTTCAGGTCATCCTTGACGTTTAAGTAACCCAGCGGGGCATTAACAACCCAACCACCTTCTAGTGTCCGTGCAATCATCCCTGCACTACATCGCTCGGAACGTAGGTCATTGTCAAACTGAGCAAAACTAGCCAGTACGTGCTCCATTAACTTACCTGTAGTGGTATCACCGATTGGCTCAGTAGCCGACCAGAGTATTATGCCCATCTTTTTTAATAGTACCTGTAATGCCGTATGGTCCTGTACTGAACGAGCAAACCTGTCAATTTTGTAAACGACTACGTGTCCAACCATTTTACGGTTCGCCCTGCAGTACTCCATTAGCTCTTTTAGCTGTGTTCTGTCGGCAGTTTTGGCACTTTCTCCCTCGTCTGCAAATACTTTTACTACTTTTAAATCTTTGTTTGCACAAAATGTGCTACATACTTTCTCTTGTTCGTCCAAGCTCATATTATCAACCTGCTCGGTTGTAGATACTCGCTTGTAAATAACTGCTTCGTTTTTCATATTTAATCTCCTTTAATTGTTACATTAAGCTCACTTGACGCAATAGACTTAAGTGGATTTTGGAACGACATCACATAAATGTGTTGATTTGATGTAATACAAATCTGAAATATCCTCGGGGTCGTTCTCACTGACCATATTCTCGTAGTGTCGTGCTAAAGCAATCTGAGCTTTCTCGTGAGTCTCAAATACCCCTAAGGCGTATAGTCCCTCATCAATGTTAATGCCCAGCGAATAACCGAGTAAAACCCAGACCTCGGTTGCTACCTTGCTACTATTGTCTTTCATATTTAACTCCTTATAGTTACTTAATTTATGTACGCTTTTAATAGACCCAAGCGGATTCGGAACCAATACTTGAGTTGCACTTTAGGCAGTAGTCAGCCTAGAGCAAGAACCAATTACTTAAGGGCTGACCATATTGCCTAAAGCCGATTTTTATTTCAATTTTTTTGCTTATAAGCTGCCTCCTTACTAGCGACCACGCTTTCTAGAAACAGCTGGGCTAGAAAATCTAGCTCGGTAATGAATTGCTCTATATCGGTATCGCTTTTACCGTCAAGGCAACCTTTTACTGCCTCGTTAGCGATTTTACGCATTTCAGAAATAGACATTATGGGTGGCTGAGTTATCAAGTCTTTCATTGCGAGTATATCCTCGCTTTTAGCTTACGAACGGTATCTAATAGCAGTCCTGCGGGGATTAGTAAATCATCAGACCAAAAACGTGTGATGTGCTCTTGTAGTTCGGACGTGTCCTGAAAAGCAAATACGACCCTACGTGGGTCGGTTCTATCAACACTAACTATGTTAAAACCACTTGCAACCAATGTGGCCGCAAGTCCTAAGTCAGTGGTGGTTTCATAGTTAGTTTCTTTCATATCATCGTCCTTACTTAATAGATTTATGATTCTATTGTTCCAGGAATGATGATTTATATCGTGGACTTAACCTGCTTCGTTAGTTTTGTCCCGAAAATATCTCTGTTTGTATCTTTGAACTCGCTTTTTAACCAACTCAATAGTATCTATCTCATTATTGGAATATTCTTTCGGATAGTATTTCTCAGCCAATTCCTTATAAGCTAAACCTTTATTCCTGTCTTGGAACATTTTGGTATCAAGTTCGGGGTCGGAGAATGGTTTTTCTAACTGATTTGCAGGCCCGAGATATGGGGCAAAAGCTTTCCAAGCATTGACGTAATCCTCTCTGCGTAAGCCTGGCTTTATTTCTAACGTTATTTTATCTTTCTCTACTTTTTTGGCTCTAATTTTGTCTACTTGCCCCATTACAAACGAAGTGGTTGGTCTGCGATTAACAACAAACTCCTCAACATACGGTCTCCACTGTTCTGAAAGGTTTGCAACTTCAAGTATTTTTGTAATCTCCTGGTTAATAAACGTCATAGTCTCTTGATAAGTCTTGAGATTCGGATATTTGTCTCGTACAAAAACCATAATTAGAGTTATTGCATCGCCATCCTCTATTATCTCGTCTTTTATACCAAACTTAACTCGTACATCATCAATGGCTTTCAGAAATACTGGATTGTTAACTACATAGTTCTCATTTTTTCTGGCAGATTTGTCGTGTTTGCCGCCCAGAAGTCTGTCAATACTCGTGTTTATAAACTCCGCTTCAATAAGCTCATTTGCGAGCATTTTATTTTCATCTTCATCTTTCATATTTCTATTATAAGGTTAGTGCTTGTAATTATAGTTATTGGCAGTAAAAGGTGGGACGAACCCAATACTATTCCAGCACTTTCCCAAGCTATTTAGCCCAAAATCACCACAGAATACTTAAAAAACTACATTTTCCCTAACATTTACCTAAAAGTTGACTCCAGCAAATGCCGCAACCACCTTATCTAGAGAATAATCCTGCTTATTACGATTGTCGTAAACACGCAACATTTCTAAACTACTGTGGCGTGTGTATTGAGCTACGTCTAGTAAATGTCCAGGCATAATTTTTAAGAGCTGACTAGTGTAGTAGTGGCGTGTGCCGTGGGCGGTCTTGTGTATCTGCAATATCTTGAATATGACAGACACAATCTCACGAAGCCCTCTAGTTGATAATCTTTTGCCCATTTGACTGTGGCTGTTGCTTCTGAATAACGCACCGTCTTTTAACTCGTTGCTCCTGAGATACTGCCTCAGGTAATTAGCGGTTTGGGGCAGAAGCAGAACTGGGTCTTTATCATCTCTGCCTTTACCCCATACCAATAGCACCTCATTTTCTAGGTCTAAATCCTCAACATCAAGTCTGCATAATTCTACAAGACGCAAACCTTGTAATAACAGTAAACTAAAGATTGCTTTATATCTGTCATTTTCAGGTGTATCTGGCAGTTCCGAAAGCCACGTTGCAAGCCTCTTTGCTTCTATATCATTTAGTCCACGCTTCTTGTGCTTCTTGCTTTGTTTGAAAGCCTTAACGTTATGCGTAATGTCGGTTGGCAATAAGCCCTGACGGTGCAGTTCTTTTAGAAATACTCTTGCTACTATTAGATGCTTGTTTTTGGTTGAAACAGACCACGGCATTGTTCGCAGATGCTTTTTATAGTCCAGATAGGTATTTGGAGTAAAGCCGTGAACGTTCACGAAGGACACAAACAAAGGTAGTCGGTAACAATAATCTGCTCTTGTGCTCTCAGCTACGTCTAAATTATCAAAGACTGCTGTGTAATCTTTGGGAATAGTTGCTTGCATTAAATTGTTCATAGATGACCCTCCAATTTCTTCCACGTATCAAGGTATTTGTCTGGACTTTTTGATGCAGGGGTTACATAAGACCATACTTCATACCACTTCTTGTATCTCTCTGCTTTTTCTTCGTCTGTGCCTTGCTCCCAGCGACCGTGTGTCGCTTTGCCGATAGCTGTGTGAGGGTCTAGAGCGACTTCGGGTATTTCTAGGCGTTTACCGTCCTTGAACTCTTTAATGACCAAGTTGGCTAGGGTATCAACTTCTCTTAACTTTTCGGAGGAGCAGAGGTACATAACAGCTTGGAATATAAATAGCATACCGTTTCCGCCTAATCTGGTCTTACTGTCTATAGTGGCTTCATAATTCTGTCTGAGGGCGTTTACGACAACGACTGCCATATGATTGCCGTTACCTATATCTTCTGAGGCGATTATCATCAACCTTCGCCAGACGTATTTGTAGTAACCGCTATCGTGGAGTATGTAAGCCCACCAACAGGCTTCATATTCCTTATTACGGCGTATCATCTTCTGCATTGCGGACGTTACTTCATCAAAGCTGTAGTCTCCAATCAGCCGAAGCTCGTACCCCCCACGATACGATGATTTTGAATTGCCAGATTTAGCATCTTTTGCCATATTTTTTGCCCCCAAATTGTTAAAGAATAGTGGTTATATTATAACAATTGACCTCTGTTATTTCAATAGTTTTTACATCAAATCAAAATACTGTCAATGGCTGCAAATTTTGAGTGAATGTTCTTTACACAGACAGTGAGATTTAGGGGGATAACTATAAAATCAATTGACTAGATAAATCCAACAAGCATTGAAATTATAATTGACGTCACCCACAATACTCCTGTTGGTATCATTGAAGGAACGTGCGTTTTAGAAAGTTTTCCGACAATAAATTCTATGAGGAAAGACAATATTACAAGTGATACCATTACGCCAACACAGAGCAGTCCAAGTTTCCATCCAAGTAAGATACCAGCCACAAAACCTAGTTTCGTATCGCCACCACCTATCCACTTTCCACCCGATACTTGAAACAATATGTAGGGTATCCCGCCTACAATCAGTGCACCAAACAATGCACTAAATAACACGTTAATATTGTTAGTCTCTACGGCAGTAAGTATTTGAAAAATAATAGCAGCTATACCTATCGGCTTAACTAATGCATCGGGTAACATATAAGTCTCTTTATTATTTAGTGCAAGCGTAAATAGTAGAGCTAGAACTACCACCCATACGGCAAATATAAGAATATTACTGACCGACCCAAAACCCTGCTGCAGATAGCTATATGAAAATATCAAAACCCCAATAAATAATAGTTCTGGTAAAAAGCCTCGCCCTTTAACTGTACTCTCCAAATCTTTGTGTTTTTGGGGTTGTGACATTCTAAAAAATGGGAAGTAAGACTTATATTTTTCCATATCCGCAATCATTGATTTACCCATAATAATTACTTACTTTCCATTCTTTCTGCACTGAAACTGGCAAAAAAGAATAAAGCAACTGCTACGTCTATCATTTGCCAAACACTTCTATCTAAATAGACTGGAAACACAGGGTTGAATAACACGGCTGATGCTACAAATCCCCAACCCCAACCTGACTTTTTAAGTTCAAACATATGCCACGCTAGATATATTGAAGATGCACAAACAACAACTCTGAGTATTTGATAATAAGAGTATTCCCAGCTCCCCAGGGCTAACAGCAACATAATACCCGCTACTACTTTTACGATTGCCGATATTTGTTTATGTTCCACAGTTACCATCTTTCCATATGAGCAAATTGTTTGTAGTATTCAATCTCTTCTTCGCTTATGGAAGAAATGGTATTTTTGATAGTTTCTTCAACTGTCTCTTCATCAATATAATCCATATTTCTACTTAGAGCAGTCCTTGCGGCTTCTGTTGCTATAAGTTCTATGTCTGAACTTACGTACAGAGCTGTCATTTTTGATAGCTTTTTGTAATCTATATCTTTAGTAGGTCGGTCAGACAAGAACATTCTGAATAACTCTTCTCGTGCCGTATCATCGGGCGGTGGCACCATTATTCTCTTATCCATACGACCCGCACGAAGCAATGCTGTATCAATAAGGTGTGGTCGGTTAGTCGCTGCTACTACTAATATTTTGTTCTTCCCAGCATCGTTTAATTGCATAAGGAATTCATTAATCTCTTCTTGTTTGTGCTGGAAATTTGAGTCTAGGTTTTCGCGTTTAGGTATTAAACCCTCTATTTCATCAATGAAAATTATTGAAGGTGCTTTTATCTTTGCCATTTCAAACAACCTGCCGACTTTGCCGACAACTCCGTGTATATAAGATGAAGCAATATCAGAGTGTTTTACCTCAACGAAGTTATATCCAAGCTCCTCAGCCAGCTTTCTGATAATAAATGTTTTACCACATCCAGGAGGACCATAAAGTAATACGCCATTTGGAACTGAAAGTTTAAATTTCTCGTACTTTTCAGGCTCTAGCAATGGGTTTATGACATCTTCAATAAGTAATTGTTTAAGGTCTTTCATACCTGCTACTGCATCAAAACCTTTTAATTGCGTAAGGCCTTCAATGATACTGGTTACATTTTCGTGAGAGTGAGTATCTGTAATTAACCCTAGATATTCACTACCCGCAAATTCCACCTTTATGAGATTTTGTTTGCGTCCTTTTACTTCATTAATCTTTAGGTTTGTAAAAAGATAAAGATATTTATCGTTTGATAGCAGGTAAATCTCGGTAAAGAACACTTTCTCAACACGATTCTTGACAGCTAAACCCTTGCTGATTTCGTACCCGTTATAAAGTAGTGGTTTGGAAGGTGTACTCATATTTACCTTAGATTATTACATTCTGCTGCTTTTGCATTAACCTGATTCACTAGGCTGTTCTGCTTCGGTACAAGAGCATTATAGTTATCGGCATCATCAACCGCTTCATACCGTCTCATAGATGCTTCTACGCTATCTAGTTGACTCTTTAGGCTGTCATATTGATTAGAACAAGTTTGCCAAGCTGAGTTTGATGAGCTACCCGAAGCTCCTGAGCTCGTGCTATTGCTAGTAGAAGTACCAGTACTAGTGCTTGAATCATCGCTACCGCTTGCCCCAGCAATAATTAATACGATGATACCTATGACTATATACCAAGCCCATTTTTTAATTGTGTTCTTGCGACGAATAGTAGGTAAGTGAGTAGCCAGGTTGGCATAAATACTACTGTCTATTAGTACTACAAGTATCATTTCCTCAAATTGTTCTTTAAATGATTCGGGAGCACCTTCTATAATCTGATTTCTATAATTTTGGACGTTATCAATGTTTAATGAACTAGCATCGCTTGTTAGAGCTTCAATTTGGTCCAACACACCCTGTAGGGCAGCTTTGTCAAAATCAAAATAGCCTATATAACTAAGGACAAAGTCTCTTAGCCCAACAAAGTTAGACTGTACTTCACCGAATTTCTTTGCGTTGAATTGGTCCATACACTCTTTAAAATCTTTTGCAGCTATACCCGTAACACACCATTTAATACGAGAATGGAAGTACTCAACAAGCTCTTTGTCGTCCTTATGTTTTGGCATTAAGCTTTCTATTTTGTCCAATGCTTCTGTGAACTTTTCGTCCTCTATTAAGTCGTTAATTGGAATGATTATCTTTTCATTTGCGATATTTTTACGTATCTGAACAACATCTCTTGCGAGTTTTTGCTTTGTCCCAGTAGTCCCAGCAATTTTTTCTGCCGCCTGTAATAGTGCTGCTGGCTTTGCAGATTCATAGAGATTGTTATAGATATCAAGGGCTACTGTTCTAATTGCTTCGGCAGCTTTGTCTCGCATTGTTTTTGACTGGCTGTCTTCGTATAACCCTAGCTCTTTTAGTTTTCCAAAGTTTTCCTGCAGTTTTCTGAGAAGTAATTTAACAGTCTTAATCTCATCGTCACTTATTATGTTATCTTCACTGATATTGAGTGTCTTTAGTCTTTCAGATGCATCGTGTATCCCTTCGTAAATGGGCGAAAGCACATCCTTTTGTATTCGCTGACCTTTGACTGCGAATATTTGCGAAAACAGGGAGTAATAGCTACCGTCTTTATGTACTTCACTAACATCCGTATAGAAATCTGAAAGGTCATCACTGGCTTTTTTGCTAAACTCATCAAGAGCGTTCTTGCTAGTGCCAATTTCATCATTGAGTGCATAGATTTTTGCGAAGTGAGCCCAAAATTTATCAACAAGTATGAGGTCTTTCCAACATCCGACAGACTGAGTAAGATATTTCTTCTGACCTGTACTAAGTAGCAAAAGTGATGATAGAATTGCCAAGTTTTTTTTGGCTACAAACCCGCTAGCAGTTTCCTTAGAAGCATCACCTTCCCAGATTGCTATAGCATCATCAATTTTTCCATCTTTGATTAGCTTTATGGCTTTTTCGTCGGAATCGTTCTCTACATCAAACCAGAAAAAGTACTCTTTTATTCTTTTTGTAGGGGAGCTAAGTCTTTGGACGGCATCCTTGACGGTGCTTTCTTTACGATTTACTGCTACCAAATTTAGGTCAGTCTCATAACTTGAGACTTCATCAATACGGAGAAAGTTGATTATGTCTTTGGCTCGCTTATTGATGTCCTTTTGCGTTGCAGACGTATCTAATCCCAGTACGTTATATGCGTTGTCCTGGAATAAGTTTGCCATTACTTTGTAATACCTGCCATATTGGAGGTTATTTCCTCCTGCGTGTCTTCTGGTAAGAGGTCAAGCAGACTGCGGACGCATCTTTGTAGCTCCTCAACATCACCGCTTTCAATAGCCTGGTCAGCTTTGTTGATATAGTATTCGCCATCAGTCTGGTTAGATAATTCGTTCTGTCTTTGTTTAATTTCGTTTAATTGCCACACCCATATTGCAGGATTTTGAATTAGAGCCCGCATCGCAACCTGTCGTACCTGCTCAATCACTCTAACCAACATAGTTTTATCTTCACTTCGTATAGCTTTTTCACCCTCGCTTCGGAGTGTGCTAATTTGTTCCAATGACTGTTCTTTTTCACTTTCGTCATCTAATGCATTAGAAAACTGCTCTGCATCACCGAGAACTTCTTCAAGCTCAATCTTTAGTTGTGGCAACTCCTTCTCAGATTCAACCTTATCTAAGGTTGATTTTAAGTCACGAAGGTCTCGTTCGGCTTTGCTCTTGTCATCAGTATCGTTGTTTGCGTTTTTTACGTTGTTTGCTAATTCATCTACGGAGTTTTCAAGTTTTTCGTACTCCTTTGGCGAAACGGAAGATTCAATCTTTTTCAATCTTTCTCTTTGCGTTGCTAGTTCTTTTTCAAGTTCAGCCGTATTGATAGCTTGTGCGTAGCTATCAGCCCTAGCGTTTAAAGAAAGTTCAATACTAGGAATATAAACCTCTACCAGTACCGTGCGGGATTCATCTACACTAATTGATATGTCTATATCTGTATTTTCTGGTAAATCGTATGGTAGTTTTTTACCATCTATTTGAAGTGTCGTTATTATTTGGTTGTTTTGAGGGTTTGATGAGTCTCCCTCATAAACTTTGATTGGTAAATTATTTTCTTTGCCTTTAAGTAGTTTCTTGACAGTACGGTAGTTCTTATTCTCCTTTAAGGGAGGGGTGCTGTTTTTTTCAAAGTACGGGTCGCAGACTTCCGTTAACTGAAAACCGTTATCAATTCCTTTCTTTGCGTAAACAACTCCTATTTCGTGTGGGATAGGTGAACCCGATACCGATAATCCGTGTGTGACAGAAAATGATTCTGGGAATAGTGGAATCGTGTTTCCACTATCATCAAACAGGTATAACCAGTAAACGTTTGTCGCACCCTTTTCAATTGAAACTGTATCAAAGAATTTACCATTCCTAAGCTTAATTTTTGAGCTTGTGTACATTCCGCTATCAGACTGAATCTGTATGAAGTAATCTGATTCAGAATCTGCTAATTCGTCTATCTTGCCAGTCACGGTTTGTTCATCTTCGGAAGTCATAGATTCATAAAAAAGACTTACTTTCTTCTCGGAGGCATCAGACTCGTGACTCTCAAGTAGTACTTCCTGTGGAATCCTTTGGCTTAAGCCGAAGATACAAGCACCTCTTGCAACAACTGTAAGTGGGTCTATTGAACTATCAATCTTCAGCTTGAATTCTTGTTCTAGGGTTTGTCTGACAAAAGGTATCTGGGTAGGTCCGCCCACTAAGACTATTCTTGATATAGAAGAAGAAGGCACGCCTGATTCTTTTAGCGTTTTCTTTGCTAGGTCAACCGTCTTATCAACCTGAGGTTTAATTAATTCTTCAAATTGGGCACGTGTAAGATTAACTGATACGTAAACATCATTACCATCATCGTCCTTGCCAATATCTTCAATTTCTATTGTAGTTTTGTCGTATTGCGACAATTCAATTTTTGCTGCTTCGGCGATTGCTTTTAGTCTAGCAAAAATACTTCTGTACTTTTCGCTACTTCTATCAAATCCCTTAAATTTAAACTTCTCAAGTATTGCAGGCTTAATAACTTCATCAACAACTTTCCAGTCAAAGTCTTTGCCGCCTAAAAAGTTATCGCCACTGTGTCCAAGTACATTCAATATTCCATCTTTTGAAGATATAAGAGCTACGTCAAAAGTACCGCCGCCTAAGTCATAGACAAGCCAGTTCTGATTCTCGGTATTATCAAAGCCGTAAGCCATAGCTGCCGCAATCGGTTCTTGTAGGAGTACTACATATTTATATCCTGCTAGTTGACCTGCACGTTTTGTAGCTTCTGCTTGTAGAGATGAAAAATAAGCAGGAACAGTTATAACAGCAGCTACTGCGGGAAACTCGGGATATTTACGGGTAACATCTTCCTTTAGACTCTTTAAAATCTCTGCTGAAATTTCTTCTGGCGTCAGGTCTGCATCAAGTCTGTCAAAATGCACAGTCTCACCAGTGCCCATTAGTCTTTTTATTTCAGCTTTATTATTATTAAATTCTTCCTCAGATGAGCTTTTATATAGCTTGTCGTAAGCCTTGCGTCCAACTACTTTGTTGGTCGCTTTATCTATGCCGAATACGGAAGGTGTGTACTCGTCTTGCAGGGCATTCTTTATAATTTCTGCTTTACCACCGTTATTGATTGCAATTTCTGAATTGGTAGTACCTAAGTCTATGCCAATTTTAATAACACTGTTATCTTTGCCTGGTTTTTTATCATTTTTCAAGGACAACCACCTTTGCTTTCTTAATTAATTGACCCTTGTGCATCACGGCAGGTTCGTGAGTTTCTTTCACGATGCTATGTGGAATTTTAGGGTCTTTTTCAATGCTGAGTATGTCCAGGTTTAAGCCTTCGTTATACTTATTATCGGTATAATCAACGACGGATATATCGTTTTTTTCCAAATAACGATGCAGCTTGGCTACAGAGTTTTGGAATGCCTTGTTCTGGTCTCCGGATAAACTTTCAGCTGACTTTTGTATACGTTTTTCTAGTCGCCAAACTTCAACAGCTAATTCAACTAAACTCTGACTACTTGGGGTCAAATTAATAAACTGACTCTTCACGGAGTCAGTTATATTCTTATTTGTAATACGAAATGATAGCTGAGAGAGTTTAATACCGTAAACAACAACTAGAATCACTATGATTGTTAACAAGATTACAAGTAGGGATAATAGTGTAGTCATAATAATTTAATTGTCTTTTTAATAACAAATTATCTATATCATACACCCTCTGTTTAACATCTTGAATTAAAAAGTTGTCTAATATAGTATTTGGCTTTTTAAACAGCACACCATAAATTAACAAAGCTTGTATGTCAGATTGAAATCGCGTACCAACCAATTACAGTAAAGTACGCCGTGGAATTTGCCACTTAAGATACGATGAAACAAGGTGCATAAGATTTTACGGAATAGGGTTAGGTATTACGCGTGTTGTTGCTAGACGGACTTCTAATATCTATGCGAGCTTATAGTCTTCGGCTACCATTTTAATGACAGCAGTGGTTTGTACAAGTATATCCATAGTAATCATATCGGCGAGCATATTGAACTTGCCACCGTCATCAGTAAATACCTTTGTATTGTCGCCAGACAACCTAAGCAATAAATGTGAGCCAACCCCCGATAACGGATTTCCGCCTTGTGCTAAAGCCTTTACATAGCGGTCTTCGTAGAGGTCAAGTTCGTGCTTAGAGTATTTTCCAGTGTCATCATCTCCAAAAAGTTCGTATACTCCTTGTGCAATCTTTTCCGCTTCTGATTTCTTGAGTTTGTTTACGGCAACACGCAACTCAAGTGATATAACAGCCAACATCACATCCAGTTCAGCTTTATCACGGTCGGGTATCTTAAAATTATCGTCTAGGCTTGTTAGCTGTTCTTCTAGTGGAGGTAAAGCCTTTGCACTCATTTCACTTCCGTGTTGTACTACCTGCCTACAGACATCTGCATAAGATACTTTCTTCTTGAACATAAAGTAATTATGCCATATAAATCATTTTCCGGTTATTACGAACAGCTATTTAGCAAGTAAAGTGTATATTGACCATATTAGGACTGGCACAGCTACCCAATCCATAATGCCAGTTAGTGTGTACAAGATACCTTTGGGCTTATTGGTCTTTGAAACTTTTCTGCCGTGCTTAATTTCCCAGATTAGGTCAGGTATTCTACCGAGCATAAGTAGCAAAGCGGCAACGACAGCCCAGATATTGACGAACGCAAATAGCAGGTACAGGAATACTGCAATAAATATGAACGATAGTATGGTTACGCCTGTATTTGCACGTTTATTTTTATCTAGCTCTTTATGCAGAGCGGGTGGTAAATCTTCTCTTAATTCTTCTGTGCCGTCTGGAAATAATCCTCTAACGAACATACCAATCAGATTGGTGGAGATTAGCATAAGAATAAACCATCCAACAACTCCGAGTAATATAGCAACAACAATCATAGGCCGATTATATAACACCTTAATTCAAAGTAGTACCTCTTAGTTCTATTACACCCTCGCTCACTAAACATAAGTATTAACAGGGGTAGGAATGGTATAATAGTCAAGATATGGCAAGAAGTAATATAGACCGATTAAAAAAGTTTTCTGAACTTGCGAATGATTATTGGCAAAAGTTTCGTGAAGACAAAAATGACTACTACAATACAGTGGAGGCTCAAGAAGCCAGAAATGAGCTGAATAAACGACACGTTGAGCTTAAGGATTTAATCGCTGAAGCAGAAGGAATGACGCCTGCTGTCTCTCTGTTTGGTGGTCAACCAGTAGATTTATTTAGAACAGCGTTTAACTCGTCTAATTCTACGGCTGCGTTTCACGCTATGAAAAATGTTCCAGATATTTTAGCTCGGACAATTGCATTTCACGGCAATAAAAAAGCAGTTAGTGAACCAGTTAAAGCAAGTAGCCGAAATACTTACATAAACCCAGAGATAATTGAAGGATTTGAAAATAAAGAAGGACCGTTTAACTATCGCAAGTTGGTTAAACTATTGAAGCAACTTAACGATAACTACGAACGCGGCAATGAACATAGCTGCTCACAGTTAATAAAGGCAATTCTGAACCATATACCACCGCTTTTGGGCTATGAAACCTTTAAAAGCTTGGCAAGTAGTTATAAGTGGTCATCAGATGCACATACCAAATATGCGGCCAGATTAAACGAGTGGATTACCGTTGCACATAGTGGGACACACTCATTGATTTCTGCTAGTAATGACCTGTTTACGACAGAGGATTTACCCCTTGCTATCTACTTGAATGAAGTTCTAGAAGAATGTCGTGTCCACACGGTTTCTGTATTACCAAAGTTTAAAGAAACTACTAAAACCAAACCAGAGAACTTAAAGAGCAATAAAGTAATTGGCAATATTAACGTAACAGTTAAAGAACAACTGTTAAGATGGGCAAATTGGAGTGACTTCAAGTCTAGTTTTAATGGGCATATTACGATAAACAACTATAATAGTGACAAACCAAACTATTTAAATAAAGTTACGCTTTTGGGTACTAATGAAGATGGCAGCCCATATCGCGGAGAGATATTTAAAGTTCGTCTAGATAAAAAGATGGTTGAAAGATTAAAAATTGGTGCAAACGAAATAGTTGACTGCGAAGTCTTTATCAGTCATTTACCACACTTACCAGATGCAGTCAGTGGTCAAATGATGCCAGAGCTTGATAGAGACACAGTAAAGCTGTTATTTGAGTTTGCTGATGGGCAATCGGCAGAAGCTAGTGTGCACATCACTAAGGGTTAGAGACAGTTCTAATCCAGCACCGTAGTGTTCGTGCTAAACTTTTAGGGGTGCAACTTGGAAAGTCTGATGCCACCGCATCAGTTCAGACTTGAGTGCGTTCCAATTCGTAACTCCCACGTGTACCAAGAAAAAGCCCCGAGTAAATTTCGGGGCTTTTTCTTGTTGCCGCGTTCAGCTTACGAGAAAATTTTGCGGGCTTTTTTGGGTGTGATGGCAGTGCGCAGCAGCTCTTGGTTGAACCGCTCGGGAGCTTGGCCAGTCGTGGCGTAGTGGTACAGGGCTGCCCGGACTATCGAGTCAAGTGTCGTAAAGAGCAGCATAAGCACTACGAACCCTAGTATCGCCAGGATTACCACCGGCACCATGAACCATCCCGAAGCCTGCAGGGCCGAAAGTATAGCTCCCGAAGCTGCCGCGACCAGCCCGGCCGCCAACAGGTACAGAAGGAATGCGACCAGGAACACAATTCCTACGCCGCCGCTGGCGACAACGCTTTCGCCCCACACTTTCTTAATTAACCCTACCGAGCGGCGGGTGGCGTCGAACGGATGCACATTCTCGTCGCTCATGACGATGGTGGGTATGGCGAAGAAGTTGGCGATGTTCCAAGCGGCCCCTACCAGCCACACGGCGATTCTCCCCGCCAGCGGTATCCGCTGTTCCAGCGACTGTAGCGCGAAACCTATCGTCGCCATCATCAGGCTGAAGAGCAGTAACGGCCGGAATTTGCGTCGCACGCCAGCCAGGCTGCTTCGTACGGTCGGGTCCCCGCCCCGGAACCGTTCCATGGCACCATATACCACTGCGCCACCGAAGAAATTGGCGACGGTGGTCATGCAGAAGTACAGGGCTAGCCCGAACAATACGTTGAGCCAGGCCGGCACAGTGCCCGAACTGGCGCTAAAACCGGCCGGGCTGGCAAGCGCGACGTTCAAGCCACCTGCCACGATATACAGTATGCCGAGAACCACGAGCGCCAACACGCCGAATGCTACGCTTAGCAGCGGCAATAGTGACAGTTCTTTGTCGAGCCGCAGCACGTTCCAGGCGCTTTTCGCCAACTCCCAGCCGGCGCGGAATTTAGATGTCTTGGGTTGCGAGGGTTGTTCCATAGGTGCCTTTCTCCTTTTCGGGTGATGTGGTTTCGGTACGTATCGGCTGCACGGTCTTGGCGGCGGATGGCGGCGGCCGGTGTCCCGGATGTTCTAGTAGGTTCCGGATTTCCGGACGGTAGAAAATCTGGGTAATCTGCCGTCGCGCGAACGCTTCGAGTACATTGTAGCCGCTCTCGGTTAGGAAATACTGCTTGCGGTCGGGGCCGCCCTGCCCGGCTTCGAGTGTAAAATCTATCAGCTGGCCCTCGTTATAGCGCCGCAGTGCACGGTACATGCTTTTGTCGTCGGCGTCGAGCATACCCTGGGTAGCTTTGGCGATGAACGATTTGATTTCGGCCATATGCTTCGGCCCGTCTTTCAGCGCCAGCAGAATCCAGAGTGTCAGCTGGCTTTTTTTGTGCACCTCTTCCCAGCCATCCAGTAGCTGTTGTTCGTATGCGTCTAAATGCTTGGGTGAATGCTTCATGTATACCTTCAGTATACTACCCAAGGTATACATGTCAAGCATTTGGTAAAATAACAGAGGTAAGTTACAATATTAAAGCTCTAAGAACGTGTTCGGATGACCACTGACTGGGAAGAGCAACCCGAGACTCGCCTAGGCGAGCCCGGCGTGATGAGAAACCCGCTTGCGGGTGTCTCATGTCCGTGGAGAGGTCGCATAGTTGGTCTAGTGCGCTGCACTCGAAATGCAGTATACCGGCAACGGTATCGAGGGTTCGAATCCCTCTCTCTCCGCCATGTACCGTATGGTACATGGCACCGCCAATACTGATATCCTGATTCCTGAATTAAGTATCGTCCCGACCATGTATTACGTATATGTGCTTTGTTGTAATGATGACAAATTTTATATAGGCTTCACGGCCGATCTTAAGTCGCGCCTCGAGAGACATCAAAGGGGTTATGTGCGTGCAACCAAACCGAGGCGGCCGCTTGAATTGATGTTTTATGAAGCATACCGTAATAAATACGACGCTCTTCGTCGCGAAAAGTACCTAAAGACCACCAAAGGCAAACAGACGTTACACACTATGCTAAGCGAAGATTTGAAAGTTCAATCCCTTCTATGAACGAGGCGAATCCCTGGCAAGAAGAGTACTCGAAGTAGTCCGGGAATCTATCCGGCAGTGTGCTAATTGGTCTGGGTTTGCTCAAGTGTCTGCCTTAGCATATAAACTCTTGCTAACGCAAAGAAGACTGGACGGAGTCCGAGCGTGTTTTGGTCGGGAAGCGCGCTCGCCCTGTATCGTAAGGATTCCGCGTCTGGTTGCATGGAGGCTGCAAGGGTCTGTTCGGCGACTAGTTGAGGTAGGACGTCTGTGTATATCTCATCCGGGATTACGTCGATGGTCATTTTCTGGGATTGGTACCCATTGTCGAAAACCCTGGTGAGCTCGACGTGGCGTGCGTCATTAATGCCATCGGCAACGAGGGCGGTTGTCATGCTGTGATGATTGGATATGGCTGCTCTGCCAAGCGGCAAGGCTCGCGCTAGGGCTGAGGCTCTTCGCAAAGCAAATCGTTCCCAAGATGGCACATCCCTTCTTAGGCGAAAGTTATGACTGTTTTCTGACGGGTTAGGAAGTGTGTTTATGCCTCAGTTATAAGGTATCCGTTCCAGTAAGGCAAGCAAAAGCTTTTTCTAGTACAATAAACCTATGCAAGACAGTATTTTTACAAAGATTATCAAAGGTGAGATTCCGTGTCATAAGATTTACGAAGATGCCGACACCTTCGTACTGCTGGATATCTTCCCTATCCAGCCGAGCCAAGTGCTGGTGGTGCCGAAAAAGCAGGTCGGGTTCGTGTGGGACCTCGAATCTGCCGACTATACGGCGCTGATGGCGACCGTCCAGAAAGTTGGCAAGCGCATACGAGAGAAGATGCCCGAAAAGTCTCGTGTCGCGGTGATAGTCGAAGGTCTGGACGTGGAAGACCATGCGCATGTGAAAGTATTTGCGTTCGATAACGACGCAGAGTTCCGTCACCTGCCCGACCGTTCGGTCGAGCCGGACCAGGCGGCGCTGGCGGCGATGGCCGAAACGTTACGGATGGAGGATGGGGTATGATGCAGGCATTTTGGCTGGCGTTGCTTATTTCGGGATGTGCAGGCGTGTGGATTTTTACGAAGCTGAACCAGAAGACTGGGTACGGCAACGGCGGCAGCGCGGTGAAGGGTGCTATCGTGGCTGGGGCGGTCATTTTTGTCGTTGTGTTCGGCATCGGCTGGTTCATGTTCGGCTAGCGGGCAGGCCCTGCGGTCGAGGCTAACCGTTTCCGGCTAGAAATACGCTTATGGAGCTGGTACAATAAGGCTATTATGGCGATGGGCGATGAACGTGGACGCTGAGAGTATTTCCGAGGAAAAGCGCCTTGGGCAGGTGGTGCAAACCGCCCGTCGGGCCGCGGGCTTGACGCAGCAGGCACTGTGCCAGAAATCCGGCCTCAGTTACTCCACCCTTGCCAAGATAGAGCGTGGGGCTATAAAGGCGCCATCGGTGTTTACCATACAGCACATCGCGCACACGCTCGGCATTAGCCTGGACCAGCTCCTGCAAGACGTGCCGCGCCAGGCGCCCTCGGTGCCGCGTGCCGTGACTACGCAGCCGGGCAAGAAGGTTTCGAAGTCGGGCGTGCGGTTCGTATTTTTCGATATGAACGGTTGCCTGGTGCGCTATGCCTACAGCGTGGCGGCCAAACTGGCCGAAGACGCTGGTGTGACGCCAGACGTGGTGGAGTCGATAGTCTGGCGGTACGATGACGATATAAACCGCGGTACCGTTTCGATGGACGAATTCAACACCGCCCTGGCCGAGCAGCTACATATGATGGTGGACTGGAACAAGTACTACATGGAAGCGGTCGAGGCGGTCGAAGGCATGGCCGAGCTGCTGACTTGGGCGGCCGAAACCTACAAGGTCGGCATCCTGACCAACACCGTGCCGGGCGTCGTCGCGCCGATGCTCGAAAGCGGCCTCTTGCCCCGCGTGAATTATGACGCCATCGTGCAGTCGTGCGACGTCCACGCTATCAAACCGGAGCAGGCTATTTTCGAGGCGGCGGCTGCGGCCACTGGTGTGGCGCCCGAGGAGATTCTGCTGGTAGACGATAACAGGGCGAATATATCGGCGGCAAGCAAGCTTGGCTGGCATGTGCTGAGTTTTGACCAATTGCACCCCGAAGCTTCCATCGTCAGCATCAGCACTGCCCTCCAACCAGTGGATTAGTTATTAGTCGGATAGTTCTCAGCCCTGAGGAAGAGCAGAGGCGTGAGAGCAGAGTTCTCAGAAAACCCCAGAAGCCACCTCAGACCAAAAGCACTGCGGTCGCCGCGGCGACCCACACTCAACGCCCGGTCTGCAGTCCGGAAAGGTAGCCCGGCGAGACCGCAGCGAAGCCAGCGGTCTCCCGAGTGTAGGGAAACCCACGGGTTTCCCTGTCAGACGAGGTTACGCCTACGTTGGAAGTCACCACCAACTTGCAACCGTCTTATCTGCTTCTCACTCATCCCCGTGCACAGAGTTCCAGTCAACGCTCCAGGCCAAGACCGTCCGGGCGTACTTAAGACTCGTCAGGCCAGCGGAAGCTGGGCTGACAAACCTGTAGTAAATCGCCTACACGCCAGCGAAGCGGTCGTGTTCGGCACGGAGGCGTTCGAGGTTGGCTTCGGCTTCTTTGAGCTGCTCTTTGGTCTCTTGCACCAGTGCTTTCGGTGCGTTTTTGACGTACGACTCGTTGGCGAGCCTGCCCTGCAGTTGCGAAATGGAGCGTTCGGTATCGGCAATCTGCGTGGCCAGCTTGTCGGTGTAGGCCTGCAGTGTCGAAGTGTTCACCTCGAGCCAGCAGCGGTACGGCGTACTTGTTAGGAACAGGCCGGTGCCGTCGCTGACTTCGGTGACGTCCGCCAGCCCGGCCAGCCGTATCAGAAGCGTCCGGTTTTCGGTTATGAACGGTACGTCGGTGTAGTACATGTGCGCATTTTTGAGGCCGAGGTCCTTTATGCGCGCCCGGGCTTCGGTGACGATGGCCTGGATGTCGGCGAACGCCGCAGCTTGTTTGCTATCGGAGCGGTGAATTTTGGGCCACTTTTCTGCTATGAGCAAGCTGTCGGTGTCTTTGTAGAGCGTCTGCCATATAGTTTCGGTAACGAACGGCGCGAACGGATGCGCCAGCTTGAGCACTTGCTCGAGAACGTAGCCTAACACTTCCCTGCTCTCTTGCCCTTTGCTGGCTTCGACATACCAGTCGGCTACGTCGTCCCACACGAAGTGGTACAGGTGTTCGTAGGCTTCGCTAAAGCGGTATTCGTCCAGGAATTTGCTGATTGTCTTGGTAGATTGTTGTAACTCGTGCAACACCCAGTGGTCAGCAATTGTTTGTGGTTCGGGAGTGGTGCCAGGCTTGTATGCGTCGCCCAGAGCCGATTCAGTGTACCGCGCGATATTCCACAGCTTGTTACAGAAGTTGCGGTTGGCCTCTACCTTGCCCCAACCCCAGTTCTGGTCATTACCAGGGGTTACGCCCATTATGAGCGCCATGCGTAGGGCGTCGGTACCGTATTTCGGTATGACATCGAGTGGGTCGATAATGCTTTCCGGGCGGCTCTTGCTCATCTTCTTACCGTCTTCGGCGCGAATGAGCCCATGTAGATACACCGTCTTGAACGGTACTTGGCCGGTGGCGTAGGTGGTGGAAAGAATCATGCGGGCAACCCAGAAGAACAAAATGTCCCAACCTGTTTCAAGGACGTTAGTTGGGTGATAAGCCTGGAAATCTGGACTTTTGGCCAGTAAATCCTCGAGCGACAAGCTATAGTCTTCCGCCAAAACGGGGTCGATAAGCGTGCTCCATGTCCAAAGCGCTGAACTAAACCAGGTGTCGAGCGTATCTGGGTCTTGTTCCCACTGGTTCCAACCTTCGGAATCGTCGTCGTTGGGTGGTTGGAGGCCGACATACGTTTCAGTAGTACCGTCGGTGTGGGTGCGGTACCAGGCTGGTATACGGTGCCCCCACCATATTTGACGGCTTATGCACCAGTCACGCAGGTTGTCTATCCAGTGGAAGTACGTCTTTTCGAACCGCTCGGGTACGAGTTGGATGTCCTTTTCACGAATAACGTTTTGCAGTACTTCCTTCAGGGAACGCTGCTTCCCTTTCCAGCCTACGGCGGGCTTATTGACGTCTATAAACCACTGCAGACGGATTTGTGGTTCTATGACCCCCTTCCCTCGCTCGTTGCGGGCAATGTTGTGGATGTAGTTTTCGTCAATCTTTACTACCAAGCCTTTTTCTGCCAGCTTACGGACGATTTTCGGTCGTACGGTCGCTATATCTTCGCCAGTAAATTCTCCCGCTATAGGCAGTAGCTTGCCGTGGAAATCTATAATCTGTTCTTTGTCGAGGTTATGCCGTTCGGCGATGTCGAAGTCTACATGGCTATGCCACGGAGTTATCGTCATAACACCGGTACCAAAGCTCGGGTCAATAGACTCGTCTTTGATGATGGTGGCGGTAACTGGTCCGTTAATCCACTCGGCCGTAAAAGTGTCGCCATGCTTGTATTTGGCGTAGCGCTTGTCGTCGGGGTGCATTACTACGTATTTGTCGCCGAATTTCGTTTCTGGCCGCGCTGTCCCAATCTCGAACGGCCCGTATTTCAAAGTATAGAACGTAGTAGTTTCTTCTTCGTACACCACTTCGTCATCAGAGACGTTGGTTTCGAGATTCGGGTCCCAGTTTACAATCCGGTGGCCACGGTAAATAAGCCCGTCGTTGTACATCTTGGTAAATACTTCGCCCACGCTGCGTGTCAGTGCCGGGTCTAGCGTGTAGCGTAGGCGTGACCAGTCGCAGCTAGAGCCCATGGCGCGCATTTGCCCGAGCATGGTTCCCCTGCTCTGGCCCACGAATTCACGCGTACGCTCCAGAAAGACTTCGCGCCCGATTTCATGTTTGTTTGTCCCCTCCTCTGCCAGCTTCTTTTCGATGATGGCGTTTACGGCCAGTGCTGCGTGGTCAGTGCCCGGCAGCCATAGCACATCTTTGCCCTGCAAACGGTTGTAGCGGGCCATGATGTCCTGAAGTGTTAAGAAGAGCGCATGGCCGAGGCTCAGCGTACCGGTTTCGTTCGGTGGTGGCATGGCGATACTGAACCGCTCTTTTTTAGAGGTCGGGTCGGCCATGAATGCCCCGCTCTTTTCCCACAGCGCATAGATATCGCTTTCGTACTGTCCTGGTTCGTATGTTTTCGGTAATTGCATCGTCTTCATTGTATCACCTCTGTTATTTTGCGCAAAGCAAAGCCTCTTTCACGTGAAATTATTGTAAAATAACTAAAAACGTGTTATAATGTAAAGATATGACAACTGCTGTCCTGCCAGCCCGTGCCGCACAAGAAGGGTATCGATACGAATCGGACATCCGGGATATGCTGGCTGCACACCTCGGCTCCCCGCTGCCCACGATACTGGTCGAAGAGCAGGAGAAACTATTCCGAGTTACGCGATATGCGATTTCTGATGAAACAGAGGCGGAAATTGGCGTCGCGAGCGTCTTGGTTGATTCGTATAACCGTAAAGATAACTTCGCTAGGATACAGCTGTGCGTAGACCATAGGCAGGGGTATGGCAGTGCTATCTATGCCTGGGCAATCGGTAACGCGTTGGCGCGTGACCATGACTTTGTGAACGACCCGAACGGCAATCGCAATGCCTCGCTCAACACCTGGCGGCGACTGGTGCGGGCTGGGGTTGCGGAGCAGGTGAGGGCGACGCCCATGGGCTCCGAAGCTGTAGACATAGCACCGCGCAATCTGGGCGAGTTTATCGTCCCGCGCACGCTATTCTCGCATACTGAGGTCAGGGGCGATAGGTAGAGCGTACACGCTCTCTTTCGTTCCACTCACTCTGGTACTCTGACGACGGAGTTCGGGGCTGGCCGCGACGCCACCGGCGACAACGACGCTTTTAGGCTGGAACCCTTTTTGCGTGTATGCCACATTTCCATCTCTATTAACTCGCTGCAAAACAGCTGCCGCTTTCATGTGAAACATTGACAAAACACTTTCAAAATGCTAGTGTATACTCAGTATCTAAGAACAAAATGATAGAAACACAAACCAAGCAACATTTTGCAGATTCATCACTGACACCTGGGCAGCGGTACGCCGCCGGGGTTGCACAAATGCCACAGCCCGAAGCAGCTCAGTATGGTCCTGACTCGATGCCGGTGGGGGAGTACCTCGACAGTCTACTGGACCCGGAACATACGCTGCCTCACGTAGCTTTTGCAGAGGATAACGCAGCGGTTCACGCCGAGAACCCCACCATAGAGGGTGGCGTCGGATACAGGGTCGCCGATGAAACGGGTAGGCCACTCGGTGTATTCATTATGGGCGATGGGGAAGAGGTCGGTGCTAGCTCCGATGCAAACTACCTCAAATGGGTCTGCATAGGGCAGGACTTTCAGGGGCACGGCTATGGCAAGGCGATTTATCGGACCTTGTTAGAGCAAGGTGCGGGTGCTGGGAAAACGCTAGTTTCTGACAGGCAGCTGTCTCATGACGGGATGCGTATGTGGCAGCGCTTAGTACGACTTGGCTTAGCGAAACAGACTGTCGAGTATCGCTACGACGCCGAAGGCGATGACTTTCTTGCCGATAGCTCAATCTTCAAGTCCGTTTTATAAGGTCACATGCTCAGATTGGGCTGGATGTCGAGGGTATAGGGGTCGGCGGTGGGCTGGCCCAGTTTGGCTTTGAAGCAGGCAAGGGTGGCTATCATGGCGCCGTTGTCGGTGCAGAGTTTTAGGTCGGGGAAGGCGATGGGTATCGGAAGCCGCTCTGTAAGCTGACGGCGGAGTTCGGGGCTGGCGGCGACGCCACCGGCTATGACAACAGATTTGGGCTGGAACTCTTCAAACGCCGCAATTGTCTTGTCGACGACCGTTTCGACGGCTATGCGCTGGAAGCTGGCGGCAACATCGGCCTTCTGGGCTTCGGAGAGCCGCTGTGCCACGTCTTTACTAGGAAAGCTGAAATCTTCCCCAATCAGCTCCTGACACGTCCTTAAAACGGCTGTTTTGACCCCACTGAACGAATAATCGTAGGTAGGGGGTAGGGTTGAGGGCTTAGGGCTTAGTTCGGTTTGCCCTTTGCCCTTTGCCCTTTGTTCTCTCAGTGCTACCAGTGCTTCGCTCGGGGTTTTCATTTGAGCCTTGGGGAAGGTGAAGGCGTGTGGGTTGCCCTCGGCCGCCTTCTTGCCCACGCTGGGGCCGCCCGGGTAGGGGAGACCGAGTATTTTCGCGACTTTATCGAAGGCTTCGCCGATGGCGTCATCGGCGGTTTGGCCCAAAAGCGTGTAGTCGAAATGGTCGCGGAACAGGGCTAGCTGCGAATGTCCGCCGCTGACTATCAGTGCCAACATGGGGAAGTCCGGCTGGCTTTCACGTGAAACATAGCCAGCGAGGGCAGGGGAGTTACCGATTTCGGTTATAAAGTTAGCGTACACATGTGCCTCGACATGGTTTATAGCGTACAGCGGTTTATTCTCGGTAATCGCCAGGGTGCGAGCGGCCAGGACGCCTATGAGCAGGGAACCGCCCAGGCCTGCGCCGTACGTTACGGCTATGGCGTCTATGTCCTCCCAGGTACAGCCAGCATCGTCCAGCGCCTGTTGTATAACGCCGTTTATAGCTTCTATGTGGCTCCGCGCCGCAATCTCTGGCACCACCCCGCCATACTGCATGTGCAAATCCATACTGCTCGCCACGGCGTTCGAAAGCAGGCGAAAACCATCTTCGACTACCGCCGCCGCAGTCTCATCGCAACTGCTTTCTATGCCCAGAACTTTCATGTGCTTAGCTTACCACAGAAGTCGCAACTGTAACAGGGGTAGGGAAGGTGTTTTTCAGTTGGGTTCACCATTTACCTTTCACGGTTTACCCTGCGTTATCCGTTTACCATTAACCGTTCGGGCGTGTTTCTTCACGGTGAATGGCTCACGGTGAATGTATGGTAAATGGAAAACGGTGAAGGGTGAACTATAGCAATCCGGCTTCGTGCCTATACCGAACCCTAGGGACGGAATTACGAAGCTGTAGGTAGACTTTTAGGAGGTAGAGACTTCGCTGGCGTGTTCAGCCATCCAGCGGTTAATCTCGTGTATTACGGCCGGGTTCCAGGTCGCACTGCCGGGACTGTTGATGCCGAAGTAGCCGTCATCCATCTTGTACGAACCGATGTTGGTAAAGAAATTGCCGTCGGGGAACTTGTCTTGCAGGTGCAGGTACAGCTTCCACGAATTCTCGCTGCTGAGGTGTTGGTTCTTTTCCTGCAGCAGCTCGATGAGTTCGCGCTGGTAGCCATGGCCGTTTTCGACCACCACATTCGTGTCGTACCCGTCGACTACGTTCGGGGAACCGAGAGTCTCTGTGTGTGCGGCGTTTGCTACGCCACCACCAGCGTGACCTTCCACGCCACCACTGCCAGCACCGCCGTTAACATCTCCGCTACCACCGCCACCAGATGGGTTCTGCTCAACAACCGGAGGGTTGCCATCAGCGCTAGGACCAGGAGGCGTCTGGTCGTGCGGGCTCCATATGCCAAAGCCGTTGGTGTGTTCCACGGCTTCGTACATGCCGTAAGTAGCTGCACCGGCCACGGCACCTATCGCGGTTATAGCAAGGGTGCGCTTAAAGTTGTTCTTGCGGTCAGTTTTGACACGTTCACCGATGACGTTGCGCAGGGCATTGCTGTGCATTTTGGCCATAGCTTCTTCGTCGTGGTCGTCGGTGACGACGAATTTATGGCTGGCTCTGTCCAGTGCTGCCCGGTCTTGTTCGTGGCGTTCGTCGAAGCGGACGCGCTGGTCGACTTGGTTGCCGATGGCGGTAGCCCAAAGCGCACGGGTAGATTTAACGGCCACTGCTGCGCCGATGGCAGCTGGCAGCGCTACAGCACCACTGAAGGCGAGTAGGCCGTGGACACCCCTCTTGGCAATACTCGCACCCAGACCTATAGCTACACCGGTACCGGCGGTTGCGCCGCGAGTGCCCCATTTGTGGTCGGCGAACCAGTTTATAAACCTGCTTTTGCGGGTGTCGCCTGCTTCCAGAATCGCCTTTTCGGCCAAAGAGAACGCCTGGTGTTCGTCCAGGAGTTTGGTGGTACCCCGGGCGAGCATTTCCTGGTCGGTCTTGCCGGCGGCGCGCATCTGTTGCATTTCGGCCAAGGTCAGCTGAGTGAATAACTCGTGATACTCTTTGTCGAGCTCGTCGTATTCGGCCTGCAGTTTCTTGTTCTTGCTGCGGCGCTTGCTAACCGTACCGCGCAACTGCGTACTCAGCTTCGCCAACTTGTTGCGCGCTTCTGACACCTTGCCCCGCATCTCAACCATCTCCGGCGTATCTTCTAACTCGGTATCGGTGTCGGGAACTGTTTCGTTGGCTATTTCTACCAAGGTTTGCTTTACGAGAGCTTGGCCAGAGGTTTCGGGCTTGGTGTAGTTACCGTCATCGTCTTTTTCGCCATCGTGCCAAGTTTTGATGTCCATGTTGTGGACCGAAGTTGCCTTCAAGAGGCCGAGCAGCCTGTCGTAGGTTTCTGGGTTGTCATCTCGGTTCATGTGAGTGTCAAGATATGTCTTGCACTGGTCATCAAACGTAGCCTTTACGCGGGTTTCGGCTTCGGTCATCACGTCACTGCCCTTGGTCCAGGCGTCGTGGGGTATTTTGCCGTCGCTGTCGGGCTTTAGTAATTCGTCTAAGGCTGTCGCACGGGCTGTACTTATTTCGCTCAGTTGCTCGTCACGTAGTCTTTGAATAGCGAGCACGTCAGCAAATGCCAGTTCATCGGGAATCGGTTGTGCTTCGGCGGGTCGTGGAAGTGTATGAGTTTCCATGATTAACACATTATAGCATACATAAGCGCTTATGACAAGTACATTGTGTATGAGTGCTAAGGGTAGGACAGGTGTGGGAAACACAGGGGTGAAGACTGCTCATATTCCAAAGCATTATATTGACAAAAAAACATGTTTATGCTAAAATGTGTAACGTTTCCATGAATGAGGTGGAAACAGCACATTCACAAACTGTTGTTTAGGAAATAAGAACGATGCCGAGACTTTGAGGTTTCGAGCGCAACACGGTGGGTGCAGGTTACGGTATATGTACCTGTCGTGTTGCGTTTGAGACAGCAGTGTTTCGCGCAACGGGCGTAGCATACTGGAATAGATTGATTCTTGGTAACAATGAGTCGGACTAACTAGCTGGCTACAGCCAACCTACCCAACTACTACATTTCACTTCATGCGTACTTTCCTACAGCTTTCTATAGTTGGCTGCGGCAACTAGTGAGAGACTCAGCTAAAGAGTCTTTCCTTACTTGTCGTAGCTAACTCGAGAAGCATCGACCCGTGGCGGGCCCGCCAAAACAACCGGTGGCCCAAAGCCACCCGACGAAAGGAAGTACTGCAATGTCCACTCCCACCAACATCACCGCCGAGGAGCAGGAAGCCATCGACACCATGCGTCGCCGTCAGGCACGCGCTGGTCGTCGGGACACCGAGCGTACCGAGCTGCTCGACGACGCGCACAACGCGCTCGACGAGTTCGCGAACGGCGCCGGTGAGAAGATCCACGTGCTGAAGGCCTTCATTGGGCAGTTTCTTCAGCTGATGGAAAGGGTCGATTTGGTGGCCTTCACCAACCCGACCGCTCTGCTCACAACGTCGCTGGCCGACCTCGCCGGTGGCGCATCTCAGCCGCAGGCAGTTGCTAACACCGCGTCGGTCAGTCTGACGGTTCAGGATAAGCTCACTGAGCTTACGGATACCGCTCGAACGGATAGCGACGCGGCTTCGCTCGACAAGGTCAACAAGCTCACCAAGGGGCTCAAGACCATCGACAGCGAGGCAGTGCGTGAGCGGCTGTGGGTTCAGGCTGAACGGATCTTCACGCAGCGCACCCCGGAGTCGCTCGCGCTCACCGCGGATGGTTCCAGGCTCCAGGTGGAGGCTGATCTTGAGGACGTCAGGACGAGGCTGACCAAGGCCGAGGATGAGCTTGAAGGTCTCAAGCCTCTTCGCACCTGGGCGCAGCCGCACTTCGAGGTGCTCCGGAAGCTCAACCCCACCACGCGTGGTGTTCGCGAGAAGCTCGTCGACGACGCTGTCGCCGGCAAGACTTCGACCGTCACCGCCGCCGAGGAGCAGGAGCTCAAGGATCGCATCCAGCGGTTCCGGGACGCGACCTCCAGGGTCACGCTCATCGAGGCGCGGAAGGCGGGTCGCAACATTGCACAGCCGGCGGTCGCTACCCCGCGTACCGTGGTGGACGAGAGCAAGCTCCTGCCCGGAGATCTCCCCACCGCCTGACCATCCGGTCGGGATTCTCTGAGAGGAGGTAGCAGTACAGAGCTGACCATCCGGTCGGTTCTTCCTACGAGTACTTCCGAGAGGAGGTGATGCAGTAATGGAAGTGTAGTACACGGGTAGGCCGTGGGTGTGCAGGTGTGCAGAAAGCGTTTGTAATCTCAGCTGAGATTGCATCCTTCTTTCTGTTTCACCTGCCACCCACGTACTACCTTGTTCGTATTTGACTAAAGAACAGTTTGTGAGCATGATTTGTCCCTAGGGCTAAACCGCTTCCTAATGGCAGTGGTTTTATTTGACATACGCGCAAGAGTATTGACAAAGCGTAAGTTTTTTGGTAGGATGGGTGTAGTTTACTAAAACAAAAAAACCAAAAAGAAGCAGATAAAAAATTATGCCCAGAAATCCAGGCAGCACTATGAATCGCCCACCTCGCCCGCGCACGCCGGACAGCCAGCCTGCGCCAAATCGCCAGCCTGGGCAGGGCCGTCAGCCCGGGCCGAATCGTCGGCCTGCGCCGGGCTCCAGTGATGAGCTTCGGCAGCTGCAGATAGAGAAAGCGCAACTCGAAGTGGAACTGCTCAGGCGACAAGTGGTTGCGGCTGGTGGCACGCTCCCCGACAAGCGCCCCAACAAACCATCCGACGCGCAGGCGGTCGATACTGAAGCGCGGCTGAGGCGTCTGGAAAAACAGCTGGACCTTGGGCCGGACAAAGACCCCAAAACAGGTACTATAACCGCAAAAGAATCGCAGGTGGCAACAGTAGGTACTGCCGCGGCCGTGAAGAGCAAGACCCCGAGAGGCCCGGTACCATTGCCGACAGGCGGTGGCATGAAGAAAGGGTATAACCCTACACCGGTTGGTACGCAGCTGCGGGATGGCAGGAAAGCCGTAACCATAACGCCAGCCGGCGTCCAGGTTCCGCGCAAGCTCGAACAGACCCAGCAGGTAGCCGGTATGCACGACGCCTTCTGGAACGGATTGTCCGACGACACCAAACAGGCATGGCAGAACAACGAAATCTCTTGGACCGAAAAGGGCAAAATGCAGCAGGTGCATGCCGCCGAATTCCTGAACAAGCCGGGCCTTGACCCCCGTTCACCACTGGAACGTGCTGCCGCTGGCGGTTCGCTTGGCTTTGCCTGGAGCGAAGAAGCCGGTACGCCCGAACCGGTCGTTTCGGACCCGCAGCCTGCCAAGGGCCCTGGTCACACCTGGAGTTCGGAAAGTATGAAAATAGACACCGGCCCGGCCCGCCCGTCGCTGAAGGACCGTTTTGTGGCGCGCCGTGCCCGTCGTGCCAGTCAGCCCGCCCTGGACACCCCGAAGATTGATTCGCTAGACCTGACGACGGACCGCGTGTTCGAGGCGCCCGCACAGCCTGCCGCCGCCGAACCTACGCTGGTAGCGCCCGCCACTGTGGAAACCGAACCGGTGGAACCGGTTCTGAGCACGCCGAAAATCGACGCGCTCGACCTGACTCGCGACCCTGACGCGCCGCGTCCGCAGGCCCCGGCAAAAGACCCTACTCCGCTAGAACTCGCCGCACAGCAGGGTTCGCTCCACTGGTCGGAAGAAAATCCCGACAAGACCACAAGCGTTTAAACTGCTCATTCTTCGTCGTTCACCATTTACCTTTTACCGTTCACCATGCGTTATCCTTTTACCATTAACCGTGCGGGCGTCCTCCACGGTAAACGGTTCATGGTGAATGCATGGTGAATGGAAAATGGTAAAGGGTGAACGATTGGGGTGACAAAGTTTTGTGAGCTTTTGGGGTTTTGAGCCGGTTCGTGCGGAGGCCAGTGCAAGGTATACTACCTGCATGGGTTTGCGAACGATTGTGAAAAAGCTGATTCCGCGCGGGCTGTTTCAGTCTATAGAGCCACTTGGCCACCTCTGTGAGGCGGTGCTGTGGAACGTCGTATATGGCTTCCCGGGCCGAGGCATGAAAGTCATCGGCATAACCGGTACCAACGGCAAGACCACCACCACATTTTTTGTACACCGCATGCTAACAGAGGCGGGTCTTAAAGTGGGGCTTATGAGCACGGTGGCGTACGGTGTCGGCAATGACATTCGGCAGCAGGTGCAGCACATGACGACGGTCGATAGCCGGACGCTTATGAAGCGGTTGAAGTGGATGAAAGCACAGGGCGTGGAATGGGTGGTCATGGAAACTACCAGCCACGCGCTGGCACAGAACCGCGTCTGGGGCGTGCCGTACAGCGTGGCAGTCATGACAAACATCACGCACGAGCACCTGGACTACCACAAGACATTCGAACGCTACGTGGCGGCCAAACAAAAGATGTTCAAGCTGGCCCAAAAGAACAAAAAAGGTCTGCAAATGGGAATCGCTAACGCCGACGACCAGAACGGCGCGAGCTTTGCCGCCGAAACTGTGCACAGCATGTTGTACGGAATTGATGCCGGTGATGTCCGGGCGCTGGATGTACAGCTGAGCGCTACGGGTGTGGATTACACCGCGGTGGTAGGGCAGAGGGCAGAGGGCAGAGGGCAGAGTTCGTCTGGTGACAGTTCGGAAACTGGTCATTCTGAGCAACGCGAAGAATCTCAGGGATTCGAAGAATACCAGATACACAGCAACATTCCCGGTAGGTTCAACGTGTACAACACGCTGGCGGCCGTATGTGTCGGTCGCGCCGTGGGGCTTAGCAAAGAGCAAATAGAGCAAGGGATTGCCGCCCTGGAGGGCGTAGAGGGCCGTATGGCCACGGTTGACGAAGGGCAGGCGTTCAGCGTCATCGTCGACTACGCGCACACGCCAGACAGCTTTGAAAAGCTTTTCAAGGACCTGCGGCCGGTCGTAAAGGGCAAGCTTATCGTGCTATTCGGCTCTGCCGGGCGGCGGGATGAAGCCAAGCGGGCGGTACAAGGCCGGTTGGCGGCCGAATACGCCGACGAGATTATCGTGACCGAGGAAGACGACCGTGACATGGACGGCCAGGAAATACTGGAGCAGATTGCCACTGCAGCCGAAGCAGCAGGCAAAGTGCGCGAACAGAACCTCTTCCTAGTGCACGACCGCACCGAAGCAATCGCATTCGCTCTCGGTCGGGCGCATGCCGCCGAAGATACGGTGTTGCTGCTGGGCAAAGGCCACGAAAAAGACATCTTACGGAACGGCCCACGCGCAGCCGAGCTCCGCCACCTGCAGCAGGACGACCACAACCCCGACCGCGTCGTAGAATTCCCCTGGGACGAAGTCGCCACCGCCCGCGAAGCGCTCCGCTCTCGTTAGGGGTTGCTTATACAAACAGAAGTGCAGCGGATGGAGCCGCCGCCTTTGGCGAGTTCGGGGTTGCTGAGCAGGACGGTTTTGAGGCCGTGGGCTTCGATGGCTTGCTGCAGCTCTGGCGCGCCTTGGTTCATGATGACGGTTTCGCCGGTGGAAACGAGGTTGCAGGCGTAGGCTTTGGTGGCTTCCTGGAGGCTGACTTCTATTTTCTCGACACCGTCGAAGGCGCGGAGCAGGGTCTGGCTTTCGGGCACGAAGGCTTCGGGGCACCAGGCGATGAGGCCTTTTTGGCCGTCAACCGGCGGTTTGAGGATGGCGAGGGCCAGGTCTATGTCGTAGAAAAAGCTGTCCGGCCAGCCAGAGTAGCTGTTTATAACCGGTGTACCCGTGGCATCTAGTTGCGGAATGGTTTGCAGCTGCACGCGTTCGTAGCCGAGGGTTTCGGCGGCGAATGCCTGGGCGTCTGGGTCGCTACGGTAAGTTTGGCCGCAAAAGAGGTAGTTGCCGCACGGCAGCGCGTCGCCCTGGCCGGAGAAACGGAGGTTGCCAGGAACTGTTACTACCTTTTTGCCGAAGGACTCGAAGACGGACTGGGCATAGGCTTCTTCGCCGGTGCGGGCGTTGGGCAGGCGGGCAAGTACGACCGTGCCGTTTCGCTCCAAACCCCAGTTGGCGGTGTAAACACCGTCTTGGCAGTCTTGCGGCGGTTTAACCTGGTGGACTGCCATGCCGGCAGCTTCGAAGGCGTGCCGGATGGCAAGGTGCTCTGTGGTGGCTACGGCCCGGTCTACAGGCACCTGGGCGTCCATAAAAGGGTTTATGGCGGCGGTGTCGTTAAAGTAGTCGACCCCGGAAACGACGACTTTCTGGTTGAGTGTCAGGGACATTAGTTTCCAGTATACAACACTATGCAAACAGGGGTAGTACTAGCTTTAGCGTGCGAATTTTCGAAAAACGTCCGGCCGGACCAAATCCGAAAATTTGCAAGGGAGAATAAGGAGGGCGTGCGGGAGTTGACAAAATGACCAAAAAAGTACTTGAAATATATTTTGAGAGGTGTATAATTGTGAGATAATTCACAGTCAACAGAGGTGATATACCGATATGGCTGTGAACCCATACCATACATTACTGAGCCCATCATGATTTACCTCGACGGCGAAATTCAAACTATAGAGCCAGCCTCGTTTGAGGAGATGCCCCCTATAACGCTCGAAGACCTAAGTACCGAAGCGACTAGTCGCTTTACGGCTCTGATTAAAAGCGTACAACCCGGTTCTCTGGTTCTTGATGGTATGCAATATGTTATGGCCCTCGGTGGCGTGGCCCAGAACGGAGATGCGCGAGCTGGCTTTGTCGGGCAAGATGATTTTGGCCGCGGCCGCGAACGAAGTGGCAACCACGTCTATTTTGGCCAACTCGTGGTCGGGACAGAAGTGACTATGGACTTACCGGAAGAGGTGGCCGTAAAACCAATGGCCATGACAGGTGATAAAGGGTTGATAAATGAATGGGCCGCGAATAACTATCTTAACAGTGTAAGTGCCGATGAACGGGCGTATATACCACTTGGCATCTGGAGGGACATCGACGATGTGCCTCAACTGGTTACCGTGTATGACCACCCGGTTCAGAGCTACGATAACCTTTATTGGGCAACAGGTGGGAGTGCCCGATCGGTAACACCGGAAAAGATATATAAGGCGTTCGGTATATGTATGTACGGCATCGGACTACTGGCAGGTGTCGGCGCAATTCATGGCGATGCGCAGCCCAAGAACCTTGCTGTTGACCGGAAGCGTTTCCGGTACATTGACCTGGAGGAAACGACATTATTGCCACGGGACGGAAAAGGCGATTTTGTTTACGATTCCTCTACGCGAGAGCAACTCATGGAAGATATTGACACATTTCTGGGTAATTGTATTGGTTTCGGCGAAAGAGACGATGTCATCGTGGACATAATGGGAAATACTGCCACGCACAGGCTGGCTTTTGAAAGCTACAGCCGCGGCATAGTACGGAGTGCCAAGCGACTCGATAAGCGGCTTCCTGCCACTATGCCCATTACCCCCGGAGATATCGCAGAGGGCTTTGGTAGGGCTGTCGATATGTACAATCAACACTCTTGACGGAGTAGTTGGCACTCGGGTATAGTGAGTGCTGATGCGTTAGCACTCGTGGGACTTTACTGCTAATGCTTCTCGTAAGATGTAAAGGTGACAAGGGAGGATTTATATGAGCGTACCTATTCAGCCGCTCGGCGATAACATCGTGGCGCAGCCGCTCGAGGCCGAGACGAAGACTAAGAGCGGGTTGTACATACCCGGTGGGGCACAGGAAAAGCCGAAAGTGGTCAAAGTAGTGGCCGTGGGCAAAGACGTCAAGGCTGTGAAGGCTGGTGACCAGATTATCTTTAAGGGGTACAGCCAGACCGACATAAAGGTCGAAGGGACTGACTACATTATCGTTAAGGAAGAAGACGTAATCGCCACAGTTAAATAAGATTACCCTGTAACATGTCACCTGTCACGATACATTAGCCATTAGCGTGTAACGGTTACAGGGGAAAGGTTACAGTTTGGTGACAGGTGACAGGCTAATGGCTAATCAAGGAGGATTTTATGAGTAAGAAAGTTTTTTACGATGATGATGCGCGGCGCAGGGTGCTGGAAGGCGCACGGATTTTATACGAAGCGGTGAAGACGACTATGGGGCCGAAGGGCCGCAACGTAGTTATTTCTAAGTCTTTCGGCGCACCGACTGTCACGCACGACGGTGTAACGGTGGCTAAGGGCGTAGAGATTGCCGACGTAGACGACGAGACTTTGGGCTACAAAGTCGGTGCGGAGCTGATAAAGCAGGCTGCCAACAAGATGAATGACGTCGCCGGTGACGGCACTACCACTGTAACGGTGCTGACGTACCACATCCTGAACGAGGCCAACAAGCTTATCGCCGCTGGCCATAACCCAATGTTGCTGCGCAAAGGCCTGGAAGCTGCGGCTCTCGAGGTCGAAAAGCAGCTCGACGGCTTGGCCGAGGATATTCAGGGGAACAAGAAGCGGGTCGCAGAGGTCGCTACCATTTCGGCTGGTGATAGCGCCATCGGCAAGCTCATTTCCGAAGTAATCGAAAAGGTCGGTCGCGACGGCGTGGTGACGGTAGAAGAAGGCAAAGGCCTGACGCTGGAAAGCGAAGTCGTGGAAGGCTTTACCTTTGACCGTGGTTTCGTAAGTCCGTACATGGTGACTGACACCGGTCGTATGGAGGCCGTTTACGACAAGCCGGCGATTGTGATTACCGACAAAAAAGTCTCTTCGGTGCAGGAACTGCTGCCGATACTCGAGAAGCTGGCGCAGGCTGGCAAAAAGGACTTGGTACTTTTGGCGGAGGAAGTTGAAGGTGAAGCTCTGGGCACGCTGATTCTGAACCGTCTGAAGGGCGTGTTCAATACGGTCGCTGTAAAGGCTCCGGCCTTCGGTGACCGTCGTAAGGAAATGCTCGAAGACATCGCCATCCTGACTGGTGCGCAGGTAATTACCGACGACCGGGGTATGACGTTCGAAAACGTTGAGCTGGACGTGGTTGGTACGGCCCGCAAGGTTATTGTTACCAAAGACGAAACGACTATCATCGAAGGCGCCGGTTCTTCGGCGGAAGTTAACGCCCGCATCAAGCAGATTGCTGGCCAGGCTGACGCTGCTACCAGTGAATACGACAAAGAAAACTACGAAAAGCGTCGTGCCGCTCTCTCCGGCAAGGTTGCTGTAATAAAGGTCGGTGGCGCTACCGAAACTGAAATCGAGGAAAAGAAGTACCGCGTAGACGACGCTGTGGCTGCGGTGAAGGCTGCTTTGGCCGAAGGTATCGTACCTGGTGGCGGTGTGACGCTTGTAAACTTGGCAGGCGCGGTCTCTACCGATGATGCCGACGATTCCGTTGCCGCTGGCCGCGGGCTGCTCGTGAAGGCGCTGGAACAGCCGTTCCGCATCTTAATGAATAACAGTGGCTTGAATGCTGACGAATGGCTGCCGCAAGTCAAGAAAGCCAAGGCGGGGCAGGGTGTGAACGTAAACGACCCATCGAAGCTCGTCGACCTGAAGGCTGCTGGTGTCGTTGACCCGGTTGCCGTAACCAAACAGGCCGTCCAGAACGCCACCTCCATCGCTGGCACGAGCATGACCATGGGTGCGCTCGTGGTCGAAGTCCCTGAGCCCAAAACTGCAGCTGCCCCCGACATGGGCGGCGGTATGGGCATGATGTAGCAAACTTTGCGGCCGGCGAATAGCCGGCCTCCCACGGACGTTGGTCTGCAGTGCGGAGGGATAGGCCAGTCCAGGCTGGCCGTAAGGGAACCCTTTAGGGTTCCCTTGTCAGACTAGAGCTTCGAAGCACGGATTCTCCGTGCGAGCCGCCGGGTAGGCGAAAGGAAATGTCTGTGGCCGCAGGCCAACACTGAGTGCCCTCAGTTCACCGTCACTGTCATGTAATACTTTTTCTGTTTCGCAGCGGCGTAGCCGCTCCGCCTTCTTTTGTCCCGACAAAAGAAGCAAAAGCTCCCGGCCAGGAACAAAAACACTACTAGCCAAAGCCCAGCAGGCCCATACTACCGGACCGAACTCCCTTTGGTCGACCTAAAGGCTAAGCGGCCCGCTAATCTGGGCCTCCTGGGCTTTGGCTAATCGGTTTTCGCAATGGCCGGACAGTTGTGTGGCTCCTTGCGGAGTCACGGTTTAAAACGTCCGCCTGCGGCGGACGCCCCCATATTACCTTTTACTGTTTGCTAGGACCTAATCCTACGGCCGTGAGGCCGTAGAGGTTCACTTAGTAATAAAATCCTCGCGAGGGCGAGGATTTTATTACGGAAGGGGGAGGCGCAGTTGGTATAGGACTATACCGGAGCGCGTTCGCACGCGTTTGCTATCTACCATACGAAGAAGAGCCGTAGCCGTGGCTGCCTTTGTTGCTAGTACCGGTAAGCGATTTACCAGTAAGCAGCTTTATGGCGGTACCAAAGCCAAAAATTGAAGCAACGGCCAAACCTGACATACCAAGGAATTCCTTGCGGCTGACTTCCTTCTGCATGAGGTTGGACACGTGCTGCGATACTTGTTGGTTCATGTTATTTACCTTTTTTATTTTTGCTAGGTATACCCAAGATTGTAAGCATAAGCTCTAACGGTGTCAACAACTATTTTCAAGCGTAGTAAAAAATACTATCTCTATTGTTCGACACGGACTGACACGGAGGTGTAGTCGGTGCGTTGTGTTGAAACCGGCTGACGGGAGTATGAACGCCGGAAACCGGGTATACCATCGGTGTCCCGTGTGGCGGTTACTTCTGGTTCTGGTCCTACCGCTACTTCGTCGATTTGTGGTGGGGTAACCGGTTCGGAAATGCCTCCTACGGGTACGGGGACGAGCTCGAGCTGTGGGCGAAGCGGCAGGAGTACCGAAGCGGGTGATGGCTTAGCTAGAAGTGGCTCGGCTACTTCGCGTTGCCGTTCACGCTCGGCCTGCTTGGCTGCGTCCGCCTCGAAAAGCTGCTTGTAGCGCACGCGACCGTTGCGACGATTTATGAGCCAGACTATGCCGATACCCATCTGATACATGATGATTATGGGGATGACAACCAACAGCTGGTCGACGATGTTCGGTGTCGGGTTCATAATGAACGCCGCGATAAACGCAAAGACTATCACTGCGCGTTCCGCTTTGAACATGGTCTTCGGTGAAAGCGGCTTTATACGGTTGATGATAACGAGTATGAGTGGCAACTGGAACATTATGGCCGCGCCGACCATGTACGCGGTGACGAAGCTGAAATATGACTGTATGCTTATCATCGCTTCGACCTGGCTGCTATGGAACTGCTGGTGGAATAGGAAGTGTAAGGCGGCAGGCAGGCCCGCGAAGTAGCCGAACAGTATGCCGGCTATGGCAAGCAGTCCCGAAACGGTACTGCAGATATAGATAAACTTCATCGTCGTCCGGTGCATCAATGGGAACAGGAACTTCAGTGCGTTGTACACGATGACCGGTACGCTGAGTGCGATGCCCACGAACAAACAGACGCTGAACAGAAAGTTCACGCCACCCATCGGCGAGGTGTAGACGAACTGCTGGCCGTGACTGGGGCGCAACAAAATATCTATGAGTTGCTGTTCCACCCCATAGGCTGCTGCGCTCCAAACGATAATAGAAACGGCGACATATACTAGCCGCCGTTTCAGTTCCCGTAAATGTTCGCTTAGAGGAGCTTTTGTGTTGGCCGGACGACTAGCTTTGGCTAGTTTCGTTGCCGGCTTTCTTTTTGTCGTCCTCATCGCTATTCAGTCCCTTGCGTAGTTCGCGTGCGGATTGACCGACGCTTTTTGACAGTTCAGGCAATTTCTTTGCACCGAACAACAGGACGACGATAGCTAAAATGATGAGCAAACCCGGTGTCGACAAGTCGCCCAAGATTGCGAAATTTGTTACCATACCTACTTACCCTCGCTTTTCTTATTGCTAATGGCTAACATGATGATATCATAAATGTAGGAAGTCAACAATAAATAGTAAAATTAACGATAAAAGGAACAGCGACATGGCACAGTACACACTTTTATTCGCAGCCACCTACGGGTCAAGCACGTACAACTCAGGCGAGTATAATAGCGCTACCTCGACTTCGACCGGGGCGGGCGGGAGTACTGCGGCTGGCGGGTCGTCGGCACTTGCCAACACGGGTATCGCGGTGGCTGCTATCGTGGCGCTCGCAGCGACCGTGTTGCTGGTAGCCATGGTCGTCCGCGTTTGGAAGCGCAAGCGGTCTGTTTCTCCTCTGGCCGAATCTGCTGAGTAGGACGAGATTGTACTTTTGTCATCCCAGCAGAAGCTGGCCTGACGGGTCTGGGTACGCCCGGACGGTTTTGGCTTGGAGCGTTGACTGGAACTCTGTGCACAGGGATGAGTGTGAAGCCTGCAGGACGGTTCAGGGTCTGTGATGACTTCCAACGTAGGCGTCTTATGGTCTGACAGGGAAACCCGCGGGTTTCCCTACGGTCGCCGCGGCGACCTACCTTTCCGGACTGCAGACCGGGGGTTAGGAGTGGGCCGACTAGACGTCGGCCGCGGCGTTGGTTCGTCGGTGGTGGCTTCTGGGCTTTCCTGCCTGCCGGCAGGCAGGTCTGAGAACTCTGCTCTCACGCCTCTGCTCTTCCTCAGGGCTGAGAACTGTCCGACTGAGAACTTGTCTATCCTAGCCAAGGAACTGGTTGGAAGTGTGGTTCAGCCAGATGAGCAGGCCCAGGCTGACAACCAGGAGCCCCAGCAGTATCCAGAATTTGGTTTTTTCACTCACTAGTTCGTCTCCTTTTCGGCGACTACCACCAGGCGGTTTTTAGGGTTCCAGAGCGGAGTACAGGTGTACATGGTTAGGCGCGCGTCGGTGGTCTGGTCGGTGATGGACGTTTCGGTGGGTGGCACCTCGCGGATGCTTGTCACCTTGTACGTATACTGCTGGTTGCTCCACACGATGCCGATTTCGTCGCCGACCTTGACCTTATCCATGTAGTAAAAAATACCTTTCGGGTTTGTGTAGGTGAACCGATGGCCCACCAGCACCGTATTGCCGCCTTTGTCGGGGGTGCTGCCGAGCGGCCAGCGCCAGATGCCTTTGTCGAGCACTTTGTACGTGTCTTTGACCGGCGCTTCCAAGATGGGCGTCTTCAGCAGCATCGAAGGTACGATAAGCGTGTTCGGCTGGTTCTGCGGCGTTTCTTTGGCCGGTGCGTGAACCTGTGCACGCAGGCTTTTCTGTGTCGCAGTATGGTTCGAACGCCACCAATACTCCAGCTTCGGCAGCTGCGGCGCCAAGATTATGTAGCCGTTTATGATGACGATGAGCGCCAGCAGTATATCGTTGACGCGTTTCAGTGGGACGTGCATGTGCTTCATAGGTTAGTAGCAATGTAGCATGTTTCAGATGGCCATGGTACAGAGATGTATCAAGTGGCATGTATCAGGGGTGTACTGCACTGCTACATGACCCGTGCAACATATCTGCTAATTGGGTTTGTCTTTCTGTGCAAAGTAGTTGATTTCGTTGACGACATCGAGGAGTGCTTGCGCTTTGGCTTTCTCGTCGGTAATCTGCTGCGCGGCTTCGTACGCGGTCTTTATAAGTGCCTGGTTGTCGGCGCCCTGGATGAGCATCATGGTGGTGCGGAACTTTTCTTCGGGAGTCTGGTCGAGTTTGTCCACCAGTGGCTCGAGCTGCGAAAGGGCCTGCTGCTTCAGGGAAAGCAGGTCGGCGTCGAACGGCTTTGCGGCGGGGGTTGGGGCGGGCGTGTCGGCGGCCGGGGCAGTTTCGTCGGTGCTGTCGTCTGTGCTGTTGTCGGTTGGCGTGTCGGCGGCCGGTGTCGTCTGAGGGGTAACGACAGTGACGGCGTCTTGGTTCAGTGCGGAACTCTGGCCGTCTGAAGGCCCATCGGCCTCGAAATTGTCCGGAATAGAAGGCAGGCCAGCGGTGCCCGACGGGTCGATATCCGGCGCTTTGTTGGCAAACGTCGTTGTCATATCGTTGCTCCTGGTGTTAGTGCCGGTGCCGGCGTTGGCAAGTCGTGCGTTATCTTGGTGCCCAAACAACATGTGTTCCCCCTAAACGGTCAAAGCCGCGATTCCCAAATCACAAATTCCAAATTACAATAGGAATATAGTACCAAAGTTTGCCGATAAGCAATAGGGGGATGAAGATATATGCTCGATGACCTCAAGAAAATCCACGAACGTGACCCTGGGGACGCACTCGGCGTCGCCGAAAAGCAGGCGGAGCAGTACCGGCACCAGTTCGGTTTTGCCTGGGAGCCGAGCCAGCCGATTCATAGCGTCGTAGTAGCCGGTATGGGTGGTTCGGCGCTTGCCGCCAAGGCGTACAAGGTTTCGCCGGGGCTCCAGGTGCCGTTCGAAATCGTCCAGGACTATGACCTGCCAGATTGGGCCGATGCGAACACCTTGCTTATCTGTTCGAGCTATTCGGGTAACACCGAAGAGACGGTGAGCGTACTCGAGCAGGCGCTTGACGACGAACGGCCGTATCCGCGGCCGATGATAGTCGTGGTGGCCTCGGGCGGTACGCTGCTTGCACTGGCCGAAAAGCATAAACTGCCGTTCGTCCAGCTTCCCGGCCAGTACCAGCCGCGCTTTACCTTCGGGTTCCAGTACCGGGCGCTGGCGGAAATTTTTAACGCCACGCCACTCCAGGATGCGTTCCTGCCGGTGCTTGAGGCTGCCGCCGGGACATTGCCGGACCACATCGCCCAGTACGTGCCGGCCAAGCCCACGGCGCAGAACCAGGCCAAACAGCTGGCGCTCGAGATGATGGGCAAGTCCGTGGTGGTATATGCCGGTCCCAGGCTCGCACCCGTGGCCTACAAATGGAAAATCAGCTGCAACGAAAACGCCAAACACGTCGCCTGGTGGAACCAGTTCCCCGAATTCAACCACAACGAATTCATGGGCTGGACGCGGCAGCCGGAACAGAAGCCGTATGCCGTCGTCGAGCTCCGCAGCGGGCTCGAGCATCCGCGCATTCAGAAGCGTTTCGAAATCTCGGACAAGCTGCTTTCGGGCCTCCGGCCGGCGCCGTTCGTGGTCGAGGCGGCCGGCACGAGCCTGCTGGAGCAGACGATGCAGCTGATTGCACTCGGTGATTTCGCGAGTATGTACCTGGCGATTTTGGGGAACATAAACCCGACGCCGGTCGACCTGATAGAAAAGTTGAAGAAAGAGCTGGCAAAATAACTATGGCAGATACCACTCCTCCGGTGCATGACCCGAAAAACTTTGATACAAACCCGTATGTACGACGGGTGGAAAAACCGTGGGGCTACGAGCTGCACTGGGTGCGGGCCGATGCACCGTACATCGGCAAACTGCTGCACGTGAACGCCGGCGCGCGGCTGAGCCTGCAAGTGCACGACACAAAGCAGGAAAGCTGGTTCCTTATGAGCGGCCGGGCGGCGGTGATATGGGAGGACGAATCTGGCCAACTGGTCGAGACCGAGTTGCGGCCGGGGTGGGGCTACAGCACCAAAATCGGCCAGAAACACCGGTTAAAGGGCATCACCGACGCCGACATTATAGAAGTCTCGACACCCGAAGCCGGCACGACGTACCGCCTGGAAGACGACTACGCCCGCCCCGACGAAACGCCCGAGCAGCGCCGCAAAGAGCGCAGCGAGTAGCCAAGTTCTCAGTCGGATAGTTCTTAGTTCTCAGAAGAGCCCAGGAACTACCACCGACGAACCAACATCGTGGCGAGCGAATAGCTCGCCTCCCACCGACCCCCGGTCTGCAGACCGGAAAGGTAGGTCGCCGCGGCGACCGTAGGGAAACCCGCGGGTTTCCCTGTCAGACCATAAGACGCCTACGTTGGAAGTCATCACAGACCCTGAACCGTCCTGCAGGCTTCACACTCATCCCTGTGCACAGAGTTCCAGTCAACGCTCCAAGCCAAAACCGTCCGGGCGTGCTCTAAGCTCGTCAGAGCAGCGAAAGCTGGGCTGACAGAAACCCTGCGAATGCCGTAACGTGTAACCAATACTGCAGCATTTCTCCAGCCAAGCACAGTAGACTAGTAGGAAGTAAACAAGGGACTCATATGAAACTACTCGTTGTCGAAGATGAAGCGAAAATCGCAGCCAGCCTGCAAAAAGGCTTAAGTGCCGAAGGCTACGTGGTGGATGTGGCGAACGACGGTGACATGGCTGAAACCCTGGCCAGTACGACCGAATACGACCTGGTGCTTCTGGACTGGATGATACCCGGCACATATGATGGCCCGGGCCTAATAACGCTCTGGCACGAACAGGGCAAGCACATGCCGGTGCTGATGCTGACGGCTCGTGGCACCATCGGCGACCGCGTGAAAGGTCTCGACACGGGTGCTGACGACTATCTGCCAAAACCCTTCGCCTACGACGAACTGCTGGCACGCATCCGTGCACTGCTCCGTCGTCCGACGGGCGGTAGTGGGGCCAGCTACACCATAAAAGATGTAACGCTCGACAGTGTTTCCAAAACTGTCAAAAAGGGTGGCAAGCCGGTGCACCTGACTGCCAAAGAGTTCCAGTTGCTCGAGTACCTCGCTGCCCGGCGCGGCGAAGTACTCAGCAAGGACCAGCTGCTGGACCATGTCTGGGCGGACGAAGACCGCGTGCAGCACAACACCGTGGAAACATTCGTAGCGAACCTGCGTAAGAAAATCGATAAACCGGGCGGGGAAAACATAGTCCGCACCGTCCGTGGTTTCGGATACAGTGTAGACTAAGTATATGTTTGAGTCGGCGCGGTTAAAGCTTACCTTGTTCTATCTGGCGGCCTTGCTGGCGTTCAGCCTGGTGCTGACCTTTGGTCTGCGCGCCTTCGTGCAGGCCGAATTCAACCGCGCCAACGATGCGCAGCGCGGTGCCGTGCAGCAGCTTGGCCAACAGTACTGGACTAGGCGTTCGTTCCAGGGTGACGACATGCCGCCGCCGGCCCAGAACTTCGCCCGCTTGCAAGATGAACAGGCGGCCGATACCCAAACCCGCTTGACGCACGAGTTCATGCTGCTCAACCTGGCAGTGTTCGTCGTCGGTGCGTTCGTCAGCTACTGGTACGCTGGGCGTACGCTCAAGCCGATTCAGGAAGCGCACGAACAGCAGAAACGCTTTACGTCGGATGCCAGCCATGAACTGCGCACACCACTGGCCAGTATGCGCCTAGAGAACGAAATATTCCTGCGCCAGAAGGCGTTCAGCGACCAAGAAGTCCGCGACCAAATCGGCAGTAACCTCGAAGAAGTCTTGCGTCTCGAACGGCTGACCACCAGCCTCCTCGACCTGAGCCGGTACGAAACCACCAAACTGAAGTTCAAAAAGCTTCCCGTGCAAGATATCGCGACCGAGGCGCTTGCGAATGCTGCCAAAGCGCCTGCCGCCGCAGAGGTGCAGTTTATAAACAGTGCCGCCAAGGCATCAGTACTTGGCGACAAAGACAGCCTGACGCAGCTTATCACCATTCTGCTCGATAACGCGGTCAAATACGGTCCCAAGGACGGCATCGTGGAAGTGGCCGGCGCGGTGCATGGCGGTGAATACACCCTGGCGGTCCGCGACCACGGCAAGGGAATAGCCGAGGCAGACCTGCCGCGTGTTTTCGAGCGCATGTACCGCGGCGACAAGGCTCGCAGCAACAGTGTGCCCGGGCACGGCATCGGCCTGAGTTTGGCACAGCAGATTGCCGCCGCCAACAACGCCACGCTGACCGCCGCCAACCATCCGAAGGGCGGCGCGGTGTTCAGCCTGACGCTTCCCAAAGCATAGGGGCAAATTAAGATTTGCCCACCCTGCAACTGTTCTTCGTCTGACCCACATCCACTCCTTCAAAGCCAAGTGCCCACTCTGTCATCCTGAACTTGTTTCAGGATCCATGCGGTGGTACGTACGCTCATATGAAGGTATGGATGCTGAACTGAATTCAGCATGACAAAAAGTGAATGTGGGTCAGGTTCTTCGCTTACTAGGCCGAGGCTACGGTATACTTTACGTATGGATATCTCGCGCTTAAGCGCACGGAAACGGGTGGTTCTGGGTTTGGTGGGCCTCAGCCTGGTCAGCCTCATGTTCCTGGTGGTGCAGATAGTAAAGACCAGCAGCACGCAGTACTGGTACCTAACGTGGAACCTGTTTCTGGCCTGGATTCCGCTGATTCTTACCGGTGTTCTGCTGCGGTTGCTCCGCACCCGGCTGTGGTCGCAGTGGCTGCCGGCCCTGGTGACGTTCGCCTGGCTTATCATGCTGCCGAACACGTTTTACATGATTAGCGACTTCATACACATCAAAGAAATGCCGAATGCCGAACTGCTGTATGGGGTAGTGGTGTTCACATCGTTTATTTTTACCGCTGCGCTCATCGGCTTCAGTAGCCTGTATGTCGTGCATGCCGAGCTGCGCCGCCGGCTGGGGCATCAGGTGTCGTCGGTGTTCGTCGCCATCATCTTGCTGGCCTGTAGCTTCGCGATTTACCTGGGGCGCGACCTGCGCTGGAACAGTTGGGATATACTTATCAACCCGGCGGGCATCCTCTTTGACGTCACGGACCGGCTTGTACACCCGTTGGGCCATCCCGGCATACTTACGACCACGCTCAGTTTCTTTATCTTGCTCGGCAGTCTGTATATAGTCGGCTGGCAAATCGGCGAAGCCACCCGCGAAAAAACCAAGTAGCTGCGTCTGTACCTGTTATACTAGGGTTGATGAAACAAGAATTGGAACAGGCGGTCGCAGCGACCGTAAAAGATTTGTTCGATGCCGACGTGAGCGTGGAGCTGGCGCGGCCCGATGAACAATTCGGCGATTACGCTACCAACGTAGCATTACAACTGAGCAAACAAGTCGGCCAAAACCCTCGTGAGGTAGCCGAACAGCTAGCTAGTAACCTCCGTGAAACGTTGGCCGAAACCGTGAAAAGTATCGACATAGCTGGTCCCGGTTTCTTGAACCTGACACTTACGGACGAGGCACTGACCTCTGTTTTGGATGCCGAACCCACCAAGCCGCTCGAGGGCAGGAAAATCTTGGTCGAGTACTCTGACCCGAACCCATTCAAGCCGCTGCACGCTGGGCATTTGTATGCCACATTGGTCGGTGATATTCTGGCGCGGCTTATCGGGAACGCTGGTGCAAAGACTATCCGGCTGAACTATGGCGGCGACGTTGGGTTGCATGTGGCGAAGTGTATGTGGGCAATTATCCACGAACTGTGGGGCGAGTTGCCGGATAAATTGGCTGATATCCCAGAATCGGAACGGGCTGCCTGGCTTGGCCTGCGCTATGTGAAGGGTAACGAGTCGTACGAAGCTGACGAAGCTGCCAAGGCTGAAATCGTAGAGATAAACAAGCGTGTCTATCGGCTCCATGCCGAAGGTGACCACGACAGCCCCTTCGCGCGTATATATTGGACGTGCCGCAAGTGGAGCTACGAGTACTTCGCGGTGCTCTACCAGCAGTTGCAGGTGGTGCCGTTCGACCGGTTCATACCTGAAAGCGAAGTCACGCCGCTGGGTGTCCGTACGGTGAACGAGCAGCTCGAAAAAGGCGTGTTCCAGCGCAGCGATGGTGCTGTAGTGTTCGACGGCGAAAAATACGGCTTACATACGCGGGTATTTATAAATAGCGAAGGGCTGCCGACGTACGAGACCAAGGATGTCGGCCTCAGCCTCACGAAATGGAATGACTATCATTTTGACGAGTCGGTTATCACGACTGCGAACGAACAGGCGCAGTATATGCAAGTGGTAATAGCGGCTATTAAACAATTTGAGCCGGAACCAGCCGAACGTACCCGGCATCTGACGCATGGTGTCGTGAAACTGCAGGGTGGTGTCAAAATCAGTTCACGTAAGGGCAATGGCCCTTCGGCGCTCGACATCCTGGAGGCTGCGCGCGAGGCTGGCAAAGAAACCGGCGCCAACCCGTCGGAAGACACCATTCTGGCGGCAGTGAAGTACGCCTTTGCCAAGAACCGTATCGGCGGCGACATAGTCTACGACCCCAAGGAATCTATCGCGCTGGAAGGCAACAGCGGCCCATACCTCCAGTATGCCCACGCAAGGGCAAGAAGTATTCTTGCCAAATCACAAGCTCCAAGTTCCAATGACCAAACAAATTCCAAATTCGAGCCGGAGGAGCGAGGGCTGCTGCGGAAGATTACCGAATACGGCGAAGTAGTCGAGCGTGCCACCAGCGAACTCATGCCACACCACATCTGCACCTACCTGTACGAACTGGCGCAGAAGTTCAACCAATTCTACGAACACAACCGCGTCATCGGCGACGACCGCGAAGCTGTCCGCTTGGCCCTAGTCCAGCACTACGCCGACACCCTCAAAAACGGCCTGGAATTGCTCGGTATCACCGCTCCCGAAAGGATGTAGATGAAGCTGCCTATATTCTTCCTCTCGCCGCTAAAAGTTTCGGCTTTGTATGTTGCTTCGTCGGTTTTCACCGGTCCGGCCATATTGCTGGCAGGCTGGAGTATCTTTACTGCCGGCAAAGGCGACTACTGCGACAGCGTCTATAACGTTCCTGGTGGCCGTGCGCTCGCGGCGGCCGAATTCCACCGGGCGCAGATTTTCCAGGTTTCCGTTGCTGCTACCATGCTGCTTATCGGTGTCTGCCTGGCGTATTGGCTTATCGTATCCGGGCTCAAAGACAAACGGCGCACAGCCGTGTATGCCGCGCTGTTGATTCTGATAGCTATGATGATGTTCGGCTACGGATTAGTTATCACGCTTTCGGGCAAAGGCGGACAGAGCTGTTGAACAGTGTAGTTGGCATTCGTCATGCGCTGCGAGAGGCGGTCCAGCCGGAGAAGGCGGTGTTTTTGCGGCGGTTTTTTAAGGCGGGGCCGGGGGAGTATGCAGAGGGCGATAAATTTTTGGGCGTGACGGTGCCGCAGCAGCGGGCCATTGCCAAAGAGTTTAAAGACCTGTCGCTGGCTGAAGCAACAGACCTGCTGACGAGCGAATGGCACGAAGAGCGGCTGACGGCGTTGTTCATTTTGGTCGGGCAGTACAAGCGCGGAGACGAGGCGAACAAAAAGGCGATTTACGACCTGTATCTGGCGCATACGAAATGGGTAAATAACTGGGACTTGGTGGACTCTAGCTCGGAGTTCATAGTGGGGCCGTATCTGGAAAACCGCCCGGAAAAGCTGGATGTACTCGAGAAACTCGCATTGTCTGAATTACTCTGGGAGCGGCGCATCGCCATGCTCGCGACGTTCGATTACATCAAAAAGGGCAGGGCGGACGAGGCGCTAATAATTGCCGAACAACTTTTGTACGACAAACACGACTTGATTCAAAAAGCCGTCGGCTGGATGCTCCGCGAAATCGGCAAACGGGTCGACCACAGCCTGCTGAGTGCATTCCTCGACGAACACGCTGCTACTATGCCCCGCACGACCTTGCGCTACGCGATTGAACACTTCGACCCCGAACGCCGACAGCACTACCTCAGTCTCGCTCGTTCCGAGTAGTATATATTTGACTTTAAAGCTACATTATGCTAATGTTTAAGAATGACAGAAAACCAAAACGCCCTCCCAAACCCTACTCCCGACCCCGCGAATCTCTCTCAAACGCCCACGACGTACGAGCAGGCATTACAGGATGCAATAGAAGAAGCTCACGCCGACCTAGACGAGCAAGTTGGCTTTCCTTCGTTGAGTGAGGAACTCAGTATCTGCGAGGACGCCGAAGAGGTAGAAGAAGCCTATAAGTTTTATCCGGAAGGTCTCAAAACACATGCCGCTGGCGTAGAGCGTGTGTTGGCCGAGTGGGACCGCAAAATACCACAAGTCCTAGGTGCAAATGAATCTGACTGGGAGGCGTACGACGCATTTAGCTTCCGTATAGGTGAACAAGGGTTCGACCGCGATGACCCCTTTGAAGCGATAGAAGGGGCGAGCTCGGTCGAAGCAGGGCAGGCGATACGGATGACTCAAGACCATATGGTTTTGAGTGAAGCACAAGGTTATTTGGAGCATGAATTGCCAAGCCCCGACGAGTTCGCCGCGTTTGTTGCCGACAACGCATCTTCGCTGAAAGTAGCAGATGCAATACGGTCGGCGTTGGACTGGGATATTTGGGAGCTGTTGCCGAAAAACGAACATGGTCAGGTTTTCTCGGAAGAAGAAAAGCAAGCAAGAGCTTCGTTGCTCTTGTACGTCAGCAGCCCTGATGCTCGAAAGGACATGGAAACAGCCCTTGAGCATTACGAGCTGGAGGTACGCAGAGAACAAGACGATATACACGAGGCTGTAGACACCAAACTTGGAGCTGCGGCTCTGCACGATGCTATACAACCCCAGCTGGATGGCGACCCACGTCAGAATTAACCGTTTCTTAGCAGCTTTCCCCTGAAGTATGTAGGCTAGATTACCGTCCAGTGACTTTTATGGGCGTATACTGGTTTTATGAAGCAACTTACGGATGAAGAGTGGCGGGCAAAGCTGACGCCGGAGCAGTACCATGTGCTACGCGAAAAGGGGACGGAAGTGCCAGGTACGGGCAAGTATGTAAATACTGACGAGAATGGTGATTACACCTGTGCGGCTTGTGGCCAAGTGTTATTCAAAAGCGGTGCGAAGTACGAATCAACCACGCCAGGGCTTATCGGCTGGCCGGCGTTTTCGGACGCTGCCGACAAAGGCGCAGTGAAGCTGCAAGACGATAATTCTATAGGCATGCATCGCACCGAAGTGGTCTGTAGCAACTGTGGCAGCCACCTGGGCCACCTCTTCCCAGACGATTCTTCGCCGAACGGCCAGCATTACTGCATAAATTCTGCAGCGCTAGAGTTCCTAAAGAAGGCGTAAGCAATTTCTTGCCCCGCCAAAACGTGCTATAACCGGAGCTATGACTAGCCCAGAAAATGGTGGAGAAACAGTTGCGTACCCGTCCTACGAGCTCTTGGCGCGTGATGAGCTAGAAGGCTTTATGCGGGACCACCCCGATACAGTGGAGCATGGCCTGGAGGTTGGCGATATTTTGGAGGCAGCCGACAAAGCATGGGCTGCGCACCGAGAAAACGGCGTTGTCGAACCGACGACAATAGCTCGCAACTGCTTTGTTGCCGGATACTCGGCTACCAGCATGCCTGCGGAGGAAGTGGACAAGTACGTGAAAACAGGATTTTTTGAAATTTTTAGGGATTTTGTCTTGCGTCACTGCTGCGAAGCGACACCAAGTGCACTGAGCTACATCTTCTACCAGAAAGGTTTCGAAGCTGGTACGGGGCACCTTGACTTGCCGCAGCTCAGAAACCCGCGCAGTGTGTTTGGGGGCTCTCAGCGTGGGCGAAAAGGATTACCTACGAAGATTGCGGAGATTGACGAGCGGTATTTGTAGCTAGTAGCTCGGTGCGGCTTCGTTACTCTTGGTGACCATTTGCTATGACGCTCATGGCTTCGTATACTGAAGCTTAGATGAAAGCGTGGTTCCGGCGACAGCTACAAGGCCGTCAGCGACTTGCCAAATTTGGGTTCGTGGCAGGGTTCGCTACTGTTGGCGTGCTATTTTTGGTGCTCGCGAAAGCGGCCGTGCCGGCTGGTGGTTTCGAAGCAGAAGACGGCACACTTGCCGGAGCGGTGAGTTTGGAAAGCGACGCGGGCGCATCTGGCGGCCAGGCGGTGAAGTTCGGTTCGCAAACTACTGCGACGACGGCAAGCAGCGTGTCGCAGTACGGCATAACTTGGACATTCGACAGAGCCTATCCTGTCGGCCAGTTTGCCAATGGTGACTACTGGGTCGTCGGACCGGTGAGTATTACGGGTATGTCGCCGGCGTTTACTGGTACTCGCAACGGCTGGGAGGCGAATCCTAACAGCGGTGACCACCAGGGTTTGGATAACCGACTTGACAATTGGCAGGCCAGCAGAGTACCGAGCTTGCCCTATACTGCCGCTGCCGGTACGTCGATAGTCAAGGCCGTTTCGCGGTCCAGTAACTGTGGCCTCGACGGTGGCCATTTCCCGTGCCTGGATACGGCGGTAGTGTTGACCGTGCTTGGTTCGGCGCCGCCAAATAATGGCACCCAAACGTTCCGGCCTGCGTTCTTTGGCACAGACAAGACTTTGTATAGCACTGCCCAGCTCAAGACGAGCTTACTACCAGCACTGTCGCCAGTAGCCGGAGCGCCGACGATTGCACAGCTGACCCGTCGCTACCAAAGGCCGCAAATCGATTACATCAGCGGGTGGCCGGGGCGCTATATGCATCCGTCCCAGAACTATAGCTACATAGACAATCCAACAGATATTGATGACATCTCCGAATATGGCTCTGAACTGGCCCATGATGCCGATGAAGCGGCCCTGCGCTTCATGCTGAACGATTCGGTGGCGGCCAAAATGCCGGCACTCGTCAACTATATCCAGGCGGGCATAGACATTTACGGCATGCACAAGGGCGGCGTGAAATGGTTTTCGGACGGCGGCCATGGCCAGGGCCGCAAGATAAACGTTCTTTTTGCCGCGCTGCTTTTGGATGATGCGACCATGAAGTCCGAGATTTCGGGCGCTGTATATGATACGTATGGCGACGACGGCGAAACATATGTCACTACCAACGCTAAGACCGTCGCTGCTATGCAGGCGGCAGGGTACGCGCCGGTGCTTTTTGGCAAGGTTTGTGACAGCGGTATGTATGAATTGCGCCAGAGTTCCGGGTTGTCGTCGGGGTCGGCTGACTGTCGTGACCCCATTGGCATGATTGATGGTGGTGATGCGCCGGGTGATGGCTACCAAAACTGCTGTCTGTCGCAGCCGATGAAAGGCGCTTCGCTGGCGGCACGGTTGCTGCCTGGCGGCAAAGCTGCTTGGAACTACGACCCGTACCACCAGTACGTAGACCGCTGGGTCAACTTTGGCGCCTGGGCGCTGCCGGACGATTGGAACACGCTAGGCCGGTCGCCCGCCCGCAATTTTACTGCGCTGCATGGTACCGCCAAAGATGCTGGGTATTACGGCAGTACGTTCGTGAATAATATGTGGACTGCCTATCGTAGCAGGGCAGACTAGGGGAGCGGCTGGCTGTATTCCCAGGAATATGTCCGGCTGGCGCACGGACTGCTTAGGCCGGCTTCAGCATATTTCCGTTGTCTGATCGTAGTATTTGTCGCCCCAGGCGGCCATTTGCTTGAGGACAGGGACGAGGTCTTCGCCTTTTTGGGTCAAGGTGTATTCTATGCGGGGTGGGACTTCGGCGTAGGACTGTTTGGTGACGATGCCGTGTTGTTCGAGGTCGTCCAGGCGCTGTGATAACGTGCGGGGGTTGATGCTGCCGACGGACTTTTCGAGCTCGCCGAAGCGCTTGGGGCCGCCGCAGAGGTCACGGAGGATAAGCGCGGTCCATTTGTTGCCGATAATCTCCATAGCACTAGCGATACACCCGATTTTGGGTTCGAGCGTAGATGTCTGTGGTGCGGTGTATGGTGTGCTCATCGTGACTTGTATTATATACCTGATTAGATTAGTTCGAGATCCCTCGACGGAGTTTATGCTGAACTTGTTTCAGTGCTCGGGACGACAAATAAATTTGTCGCTTTACTTTGTATAGTAATGGGTTTACAATAAACATTACTATACAAAGTATACCATAAAGATATAAGGAGTTCATAATGACAAAAATCGCTGTTATCATTGGCACGATTCGTGAAGCCCGGGTCACCGACAAGCTCGCAAAATGGGTCGCAGAAGAAGTAGGGAAGAAGGCGGATGTGGAACTGGTCGACCTCAAAGATTATCCACTGTCGTTCTTCGACGAAGCTATAAGCCCGCGCTACAACCCACAGCGTGCACCGAAGCCGGAAGTGCAGAAGTGGCTCGACAAGATTGCCGAGTTCGACGGCTACGTCGTGGTGACGCCGGAATACAATCGCTCGACGTCAGGCGTATTGAAGAACGCCATCGATTACCTAGCATTCGAAATGGAAAATAAGCCGGTCGCGTTGGTCGGTCACGGCAGTAGTGGTGGGGCACAGGCTGTTGCGAACTTACGCATGGCGTTACCGGGTGTGGGTGCGGTAACGTTGCCGCAGGCTATCTTCTTTACAGACCGTGTTGGTGAAGCTATCGACGCAGAAGGCATTTTGAAGGCCGAGTTGGCCGACAACCCGTACGGCCCTCAGAACGCTTTGGCTACCCAAAGCGAAACGCTCGTAAAATACGCTGAGGCCCTGAAGGCTCTCCGTTAAAGAAACGCGTGTGACTTTTCTGGGAGTTGGGGATAGCGCGCTAAGCTGCTCTATTCGTCGGTGTCGTCGTAAGGATTCCTGAGGTAATTTTCTTCTTCGACGACGGATTCGAGTATGCGGTAGTGATATGGATTCAATTCGAAGGCGTCTGGGTTTTGGTCGAACCGTGCCTGCAGTGCGTCCCGCTCTTCCTGACTGATGGCTTTCATGAGCGAGTATAGGTATCGGGCATGGTGCACATCGTCGGTGCCCATGGCTTGCATCATCCAGCGGTCACCGGAAGCGATACGCTGCTTGGCTCTGCGTTCTTCTTCTGCGGCTAAAATAGCCATGGCCGCGTCGACGACAGGCGAAGCGTCCTCGGTCGTCTTTTCTAGGTGGGGTTCCTGTGCCGGGGAGTGGGGAGTGTCAGCATCCTCCCAGGGGATAGCTGTGGCACCGAGGTCAGCTACCACTCGTGCATACACTTCTTGACTTACTTGCTCTGCGTACTGCGTATATTCTTTACGGCGTTTCTCGGGAATAGCATCGTAAGGTGTTGACATAAAAGTATATTAGCATAATAACTATGAAAAGTCAATCAGTGGTCGAAGGCTTACGACTACCTACATAAGTTTAAACAGCTATACTATATGGTATGCAGATAACGGTTTTCGGGGCTTCAGGGAAGGTAGGACGGCGCGTCGTGCGGCTGGCGCTCCAAGATGGGTATACGGTGGTGGCGTTCGTGCACCGGCACAGCCGCCTGCCTGAACACCCTAAGCTCCGGGTCGTGCAGGGCGACGTGCGTAACCCGGGAGATGTCGAGAAGGCGTTGAAGGGCAGCAAGGCGGTCATCAGCTGTCTGGGGAGCTGGGGCAGGGGGCCGAAGGATGTGCTGACGGCTGGTATGAGTGTCATCATCCCAGAGATGGAGAGCTTGAAAATTAAGCGCATCGTCAGTCTGACAGGGGCCGATGCGCTGTTGCCCGACCAAAATCCACAGGGCGTGCACGCGTTGACGCACGGGCTCATGCAGGCGCTCGCGGGCAAAATACTCTTCGACGGGGAACGGCACTTGCGCATGCTGGCAGAGAGCGGTCTGGCTTGGACAGTGCTGCGGGCGCCCAGAATGAACAATTTTGGTGCGCAAACCCGGCGGCTTACGCTGTACCCGCTATCGCCCCTGGCGAGCATCCGCCGGCAACAGGTGGCCGAATCGCTCCTCGAACAGCTGAAACGCACGAAAACTATCGGCAAAGCCCCGTATATTTCCCGCCGCTAGGTGAGACTTGCTATAATCTAAATCAATGAGGACGATTGAACGGGAAATTGTCGGCGCTTTTATATTTTCGAGCGACGGGAAGCTACTGATAGGACAGAGCGCAGCAGAGGCGGGCGGCGTATATTCCGGCCAATGGGTAATACCAGGGGGTGGTATCGAGCCGGGCGAAACGGAGCTACAGGCGGTTTGCCGTGAGGTCCTGGAAGAGACAAACCTGGACATCCGGCCATACGAAATCGTTATGACAGAGAACGGGGCCTACGGGGAAAGCGAGAAAACGCTCAAAGAGACTGGCGAACGCGTTTTGGTAAAGATGCATTTTATAGATTTCGAGATACACATTCCCCAGCCGGCTTACGAAATCGGAGAAAGTCCTTCCGAAGAGCTTGCCAAGCTGCAATGGGTAGCGTTGACAGACGTATCGGGTGTGCAGCTTGCAGTACCTGCGCGAAACTATTTGAAAAAGAAAGGCTACACCTCATGAGCGCATCAGGCATCGACAAACAAGCCGTACCGACCAAATTCCTGTGGGTTGACCTGGAGATGACAGGGCTCGACGCTCAGAACGACGTCATCCTGGAGGTTGCAGCCGAGATTACCGACGCCAACTTCAAGACACTGGCCAACTACGAGGCTATCGTGCAACAGCCGCGCGAAGTCGTGGTCGACCGGATGACAAAGAACATCTGGTGGAAAGATTTTCCCGAAAACCGCGACGAATTCATAACCAAAACTGCTACCGGCAAGCCCTCACAACAGGTGGAAGCCGAGCTGATAGCTTTCGTCGAAGCGCAGTTCGGTGCAGAACCTGCGGTTCTGGCGGGGAACAGCATCCACAACGACCGCAACTTTATAAAACAGTGGTGGCCAGAGCTCGACCTAAGGCTGCACTACCGGATGCTCGATGTTAGCGCCTGGAAAGTGGTGATGCAGGCCAAATATGGTGTTCAGTTCGAGAAAAAAGAAGTGCACCGGGCGTTCGACGATATACAGGCCAGTATCGCCGAGCTGCAGTACTACTTGGGATGGTTTAAACCGTGACAAAAACGGCACATTTTGGGCTTGCATACAGCAAAAGTTATTGGTAGAGTTTAGCGTAAGGGTAATAAAGTAACCGGAAAAAATATGAAATCCTGGAGAAAAACATTTTGGACCCTCGCCACAGTCGCTGCTGTGGTAGGGTTAACAGGGGCGAGTTTGCTTACGAACACCAACAAAGCTCTGGCGGCGACCGGACAGATATATATGTCACCGAGCGCGACCAGTGTCGTGAAAGATGCCACGCTGCGCGTGGCGGTCCGTGTCAACCCAGGTACGACCATAGACTCGGCTCAGGTCAAAGTCAACTTCGATGCGACCAAACTGCAGTATGTCAGCTTCGACACGGCAGGCTCGCCATTTACGCTAAACTATCCCACGCCAGGTTCGGGCAATGTCTTGCTGGGGAGCGTCATACTCAACGCGACAGTGAACAGCGACAGCCTTATGGGTACAGTAGTCTTTAAGGCCCTGGCGAACAGCGGCACCACGACACTGTCTCTAACCGAGCAAGACGCGGCACTCGTCGGCGCTAGTATTTCTCCGTCGGTCGGCGCTAATGCTGTTATCACACTCACGGCACCCGCGGCACCTACATGCCCGGCCGGCTATACTGGTACGTACCCGAACTGTACCGCACCGTCGACAGGCGGTACTGGCAGCACTGGAAGCACCGGTAGTACCGGCAGTACCAAGAGCAGTAGTGGCACGACGACTACTCCGAAAGCCACTAGTGGTAGTTCTTCGTCCTCATCATCTTCCAGTTCGGCTGGCACGAAGGCCGCGGCACCGGTATTAAAGGTTGCGAGCCAAGACGTGGAGTACACCAAAGCTTCCATATCTGTTACGAGTGACAAACCAACCAAGGTATATATAAAGTATGGCCCTGATGCCAACAGCCTCTCGCTCAGTACGCCGCAATCAGGCTTGGCGACGACGCACCAGATAGCGCTTGACTCGCAGTACCTCATCCCAGGCGTCACGTACTCGTATGTCATCGTCTCGACCGATGAAGCTGGCACTGTGACCACTAGCTCAGTTGCTGAACTGGACATGAAAGGCATCCCTGTCAAAGTAGGGGTGTTTGACAAAGACCGCAACCCGATTGCCGGTAAGAAGGTGACGTTGCACTCTGACCCGCAAACGGCAACGACCGACAAGAACGGGTACGCGGTATTCCAGAGCGTATCTCCGGGCAATCACACTGTGGTGTACACTGCCGGCGGTAAAGAATACAAACAGCAAATCCAGGTGGTAAACAATGTGGCCACCGTGGATGGCAAACAGACTGCCGAACAACAGAGTTTCTCGGTCGTCTACAGCTTTGTGCAGTCTTCCGTGCCATGGGCGCGCTACGGACTGTACCTGCTGGTTCTGGTCTTGGTAGCAGTCGGTATATACTTCTTCATCAACCGTCAGCGCAAGCTTGCCGGCCTGCCGCTTGTACTGCAGGGCTCGCAAGTTGTCACCGGTGGCGGTGCAAGCAAGTCTTCGGGCGGCAGCGCACATGACGATACGGCAGACCACACCGACCAGCTCAAGAGCATACCGAACCCATCATTACCGAACCCGGGCAGTACCATCGCCCCACATGACGACGAAAGGAAGTTCTAGCCATGCGTATCTTACAGCGAACCACGCAAATATTCTCCGGATTGCTGCTCGTCGCCGTTGCAAGCGTCGGTATATCGGCAGTCAACCCAAGCAAAGCGAGCGCTGCCTGTACGGCATTGCCGACCGACAAAGGTCAGGTGGTAAACACTGTTTCTATACCAGCGGACGGCACGTACCGTGTATGGACCCGTCTGAAGACCGCAGACAGTACCAAGAACTCGGTATACATGCAGGCCGACCAGACGTACTGTAGCTTGAACGTGGGCGGCGCTTCACTGACTGCCAATACGTGGACTTGGGTAGACTATACCGGTGGCTCCACCAGCACTAAAAACAACATGACCCTGACAGCCGGAAGCCACACCATAACGCTCGCCGGCAAAGACGACGGGGTTATGGTCGACCGTGTCATCTTTACACAAGATACGTCCTGTACGCCTACTGGTACCGGCGACAACTGCGCCAACCCGCCCGACACGACGAACCCGACGGTTTCTATCAGTTCTCCGGCGAACAACGCAACCATCTCATCGACTACTACTGCTACGGCTTCCGCAAGCGATGACGTAGGGGTAACGAAAGTCGAGTGGTACGTTGATGGTACGCTCAAGGCAACCAACAACAGCAGCCCGTACACCTACTCGATTGTCCCAGGTAGCTTTACGGTCGGCTCGCATGCCCTGACGGCGAAAGCCTACGATGCGGCGGGTAACAATGCGACGAGTAGCGTGGTGAACTTCACCATACCGGATACGACGCCGCCGACCATCTCGGCAGTCGCGTCAAGCAGCATTACACAGACCAGTGCAACTATAACCTGGACGACCAATGAAGCGGCTGACTCCCAGGTCAAGTACGGTACGACCACCTCGTATGGCTCGACGACCACCCTCGATAGTACCAAGGTAACTTCACACAGCGTCAGCCTGACGGGCTTGACCGCCAGCACGCTGTATCATTACCAGGTCATTTCCAAAGATGCGGCAGGCAACTCGACAACTTCGGCAGATGCCACCTTTACGACCTCGGCACCGGCAGGTGATACGACAGCTCCGACTATCAGCATCACTGCTCCGGCAGCGGGTAACGTAAGCGGTACGGTAACCTTCTCGGCAACCGCCAGCGACAATGTCGGTGTTACGAGTGTCCAGTTCAAGTACGGCTCTACGGTCATCGGTACCGACCCGACCTCGCCATACTCGGTCAGTTGGAACACTACCGGTGTCGCAGATGGCTCGTACACGCTGACGGCAACGGCCAGCGACGCCGCCGGCAACACCAAGAGTGCCACGGTGAACGTCACGGTCAACAACTCAAGCTACATCCCCGAAGATGTCAACCAGGACGGCCATGTCACCATCCTCGACTTCAGCATCCTGGCTGCGAACTTCGGTAAGAGCGGCGGCGCGATAACCAACGCTCGGGCCGATGTGAACGGCGACGGCAGCGTTACCATTCTCGACTTCAGCCTCTTGGCTGCCAAGTTCGGCAAAGTCTAGTTGCTAGACTCTCCCAAAAGCCCCTAGGAACGTCCTAGGGGCTTTTTTGGTACAATATACCAGTCATGAATCATAAAACAGTCGAAACCTACCTCCTGAGCTTTCCGAACGTATTCTTGGACTATCCGTTCGGCGAGGGTGTGGCGGTGTACAAAACCGGCGACCCTGCCAAAGCGTCGGAAGGCAAAATGTTCGCCCTGATAGCCGAAGGCAAGACACCCATAAACCTGAGCCTGAAGTGCGACCCGCAGCTGGCCGAAGTGCTCCGCGAGAAGTACGAGACAGTTCTCCCTGGCTACCACCTGAACAAAAAGCACTGGAACACGCTCGTCCTCACCGGCCAGCTTCCTTGGGAAGAAGTCCAGGCGCTTATACGCCACAGCTACGACCTAGTCGCAGACTGAAAAGTCGGCACTCAGTCACACACTTAAGTTTAAGCAATCCCGACCCGATATAAGCGATACCCCTCCACCCGCCTCCTTATATGAGCGCAGCGAACGAGGCGAAAGCCGAGCTTTAGGGGATGGGAAATCTACCTCGAATTCATTTCGAGGTAGATTGGGAAGGGTGAGCCCTTCCCTTAATTGTCCCCGGCGCTAGCTGCTTTGAGCTGCTCAGAAAGCAGCACCGAAGTCTTGAAATACTGCTGCAGGTCACCGCGGAGCGTTGTGCTGGTGGCTTTTTTGTAGGCAGCCTGGAGCTTTGACTGATACGTTGCGAGGTCGTCGCTGACAACCTGCGCCAACACTTGGTCGAAGGTGTTGGTGGCTTTGGCGTTTGCGAGCAGGGCATCGGATTTGGCGTCTCTGCTCAGTAAGAACTGTTTCGCGGTGATTTTGGTGCCGTGTTGTGCCAGGTAGTCCGTCAGGCTCTGCTGGCTGGTGGTGACACTGAGGCTGATGTTGGTCAGGGCGCCATCGAGGGCATCGCTAGAGGGGTTTTGACCGGCCATACGTATAAGCTCCTGCTGCGACAAAGCTGTCGCGACCAGTTCGGGCGTGGCGTCCTTGCCAGAACGGAAGCTCGACAAAGCGACGCCTGCCACGACCAGCAGGAGCGCGAACCCCGCTACGAACAGCAGGAGCCTGCCCAAGAACGAATTGCTGCCAGGGACCAGCGGGCGTTTCGCCTGGGGTTTCGATGCCACGATGAATTCATACGGGTTGTGGCCCCCCGGCCTGCCGGTGACGTTCGGTGGAGGCACCACTTCGTAGTTGCCACCGGGAGCTTGCTGGGGCGCACCGTTGACCCCATACTGAGGTTGCCCAGGTCTGTTTTCTTGTGGATTCATGCTTACGTTAATAGTATCAAAAAACTCCTGTGGTGACCATCATAACAGGTGAGAATATTGACAAGTAAGCATAAGTGTGATAGTATGTAAACATCTAGTCAAAACAAAACGATTAGAAACAAATATAAAAAAGAAAAACAAAACTATGACCAAGAAACAGAAACCACAGCTGAGTGCCGACATTGCCGCTGACGGCGGTGTACACATCAACGTCGATTGGCAAATGGACGACGTCTACACCATCAAGGTCCGCGTCGTATAGTACGAACTCAGTAAACCGCGAAAGAGCCGGAGCAATCCGGTTCTTTTCATACACAACGTAGTTGACAAAAAAGCACAAGTGTGATATATTGTAGCCAAGCTATCAAAAACAAATTAGCGAACACAAACCAAAATACAAGGAAATAAAATGTCAGAACGAATTCCGTCACAAGACCCAAATACCATGCCTATCGGCGCTGCTCGCGTCGTGGCAAGCTATGGAGGTATGGAAAAATTTATAAACTCCGGACCTAGCTATATCGACCCAATAGACCAACGCTACTCATTGGGATTGGGTGGTTTGCCGATGGAGGTGCCTGCTGCGCCAGCGCATGAGGAAATGGATGATGCGGCCCGTAAGGCAGTAGCAGATGCGGCACTTAGGGACCTTTTCGGCGCCCTTCAGTTAGCCAAGGAACATAGAGCCAGACAAAATAATAGTCACCCAGATGACATTCCTCCGGAACAGTAAAATAACTTCAGAGTTAGGGAGCCGGACTTGTCCGGCTCTTTCTTCTGTTGTGCTGAATGCGTCCTAGCACTAAGGTGACGTGAGCGGTTTTCATCTGAGATGGGGTAGGGGTCTTACATTTGCGAGGCTGATAGCTAAACCGGTAGTGGTTACAGGGGTGAAAACTTGCTACTTGCTCCTTCATACCTGATACTTAGTAATATGGACTTGAAGGACGAGATTAAAGCGCGGCTGAGCATCGAAGATGTCATCAGCGAATACGTGCAGCTGAAGCGGGCGGGGCGCAACTGGAAGGGTCTGAGTCCGTTCAGCGCCGAAAAGACGCCGAGCTTCGTGGTGAGTCCGGACAAGCAGATTTGGCACGATTTTAGTAGCGGGCGGGGCGGCGACGTCTTCAGCTTTGTGATGGAAGTGGAAGGGCTGGATTTCCGGCAAACGCTAGAGTTACTCGCACGCCGCGCGGGTATAGACCCCGACCAGTACCGCCAGAAAGGTGGTGGTGGGCCGAGCGGGAAGAGCAAAGAGCGGCTGTATGAAGCGAATGAGCTGGCCTGCAAGTTTTACCAGGCGCAGTTCGCTCAAAACAGGGTTGCACTGGAGTATGTGCTCAAAAAGCGCGAATTCACCAAGCAGACGGCGCTGGAATGGCGGCTGGGGTACAGCCCGAACACTGGTGGTGCGCTCGTCAACTTCCTGAAGAACAAGGGTTTTACGACCGACGAAATCCGCTTGAGCGGGCTGAGCGGGCAGCGGGGCGGCGATATGTTCCGCGGGCGGCTGCAGATACCGCTCTGCGACCCGTCTGGCCGCGTGATAGGATTCACCGCACGGCTACTCGAGGACAACCCGCAGGCACCGAAGTACATAAACACCCCGGCGACGCCGCTGTACGATAAGTCTCGACACGTGTTCGGGCTGCACCTGGCCAAAGAATCGATACGCAAAAGCAAGTTCGTGGTGCTGGCCGAAGGCAACCTGGACGTCATTACTAGCCACCAGGCGGGTGTTCGGCAAGTAGTGGCAACTGCGGGCACGGCGCTTACCGAACCGCACCTGAAGGCGCTTAGCAGGCTCACGGGAGACATTCGCCTTAGCTTCGACGCCGATAAAGCGGGGCTGGCCGCGACCGAACGGGCGATTCCGGTTGCGGCGAAAGTAGGTGTTTCGCTGAGTATCATTACCATTCCGAGCGGCAAAGACCCCGACGAGCTTATTAAGCAAGACGTCAAAATCTGGCAGCAGATTATCGAGCGGCCGCAGTATGCCGTAGATTGGCTTATCGACCGTTACAGCGCACTGGTGGATATGGGAAGTGCGCAGGGCAAGCGTGAGCTGAGCGATGTAGTATTGCGAGTAGTGCGGCAACTGCCCGACCCGGTCGAGCAGGACCACTATCTCGGACGGCTCGCCGAGCTGCTGAGTGTGAACAAGCAAGCGCTGACGACCAAACTGGCCGGGGTACCCGACGAAACGGCGCCAGTGCGGCGCCGGGCGGTGCAAGCCGAGCAAAAGGTTATAGACAAAGCGCTCCTGGACAAACATCGTACCGAAGAACATCTGATGGCCCTGGCGCTCATGCAGCCGAAACTCCGCAGTTACCTGGTGCCCATCCGGCCCGAAATGATAGACGGCGCAGACGCCAAAAAAATCTACGATTTCCTGCTAACACACCCCGATTACGACGGCGCCGACAAGACGGCCGTGCAAGAATTTGCAGACTATGCTAAAATATTGTCATTAGTCTATGAGACTCTCTACCAAGATTTAGATAGCCTCGAGCTTGGTTACGAAACCGCTCGGTTACAGGCGAAACTGGTAGACCAATACGTGCGAATACGGAAAACGGCGATTTCCCAGGCGTTGCAGTCCGCAGAGGGCGACGCCGCTGTGGAACTTATGAAACAAGACAAAGCACTCAACGAACTGTTACGAAGCATCAGCAAAGGAGAACAACGAGCATAATGGCACCGAAGAGCGAAGACCCTAAGAACATTTTGGAGCAGGCAAAGGCAGAACTGCTCGAGCAGGCGAAAAAGGCCGGCAAAATAGACGCCAAAGACATATCGGCGAAGATTCCGGACGTGCCGGAAAACGTCGAGATTCTCGACGCGCTGTACACCGAACTCACCGAGGCAGGCGTGGAAGTTACGACGCCCGAAGAACCGGCTGCCGCTGACCTCAGCGACGAATGGCTGATAGACGATGAAGAAGAAGTGCTGGTCGAAGACCAGAGCTATCTGGACGATATCGCTGACGACTCAGTCCGCTTGTACCTGCGCGAAATCGGTAAGATTCCGCTTTTGAACGCCGAAGAAGAATTGGCCCTGGCGCAGCGCGTCGTGGCTGGCGATAAAGAAGCCAAGGACCAGATGGCCGAAGCGAACATGCGTTTGGTCGTCAGCATCGCCAAGCGCTATGTTGGCCGTGGCCTGGACCTGCTGGACCTCATCCAGGAAGGCAACACCGGCCTGCTGCGTGCCGTCGAAAAGTTCGACCCGGACAAGGGTTTCAAATTCAGTACTTACGCCACCTGGTGGATTCGCCAGGCCATAACCCGCGCCATCGCCGACCAGGCCCGCACTATCCGCATACCCGTGCACATGGTCGAGACTATCAACAAATTGCTGCGCACCCAGCGTCGCCTGACACAGGAGCTGAACCGCGAGCCGACCAACGCCGAAATCGCCCAGGCGATGGAAATAGACGAAGCCAAGGTCGAGCACATAATGAAGATTAAGCAGGATATTTCGTCTCTCGATGCTAGCATCCGCGATGATGAAGAAGAGAGTGTGCTCGCCGACTTCATCGAAGACGAAGACACCATCACGCCCGAAGAAAGCGCCACCGGCCAGCTGCTAAAAGAGCAGGTCAAAGTCATGCTTTCGGCCCTGACTGAACGCGAACAGAAAATCCTGAAACTACGCTTCGGCCTGGAAGATGGCAAACAGCACACGCTCGAAGAAGTGGGGCAGGAATTTTCCGTCACCCGCGAGCGCATCCGCCAAATCGAAGCTAAAGCCCTGGCCAAACTGCGGAAGCACAAAGATGCCCGCAAACTCCACGACTACATAAAATAGTGTAATGAGAGAACCGAGATAGGTTACTGCACCCCAGCAAGAATCCTCTCTTGCTGGGGACCCCGCCTCTCATCGCGCGAGGGGTCGCCGCGGCGACCTCCGACTGCTCTTTCCTGCGGGAAACGGTAAAAATACCCTCGGAGTGAATCCGAGGATATTTTCGATTGTTGCCATCCTAGTCCTAGCAAATTGGCAGTGCTTGACAGATGTATATGGTATATGTATACTGCTATGTATGATACGTACCCAAATATACTTGCCAAAGCCCATGTACGACCAGATAAAACTGCGGGCGGCTCACCGTAACACGTCTGCGGCAGAGGAGCTGCGGGCGTTGGTAAGCGAAGGCTTGGCACAACAGTCCAAGCAGCCTCGGAAGCAAGGCCTACACCGTTTGGCACGTATGGGTGTGCAGGGCGGCCCCAAGGACCTGGCGGCCAATATCGACAAATACCTGTATGAGTAAAGTTATCATCTTTGATTCGAGCGCCCTTGTTTCGTTGGTGAAGAGTGACGACCAGTTGCACGAGCAGGCCCAAAAAGTGGCAAATGAGCTGGCAAATAGCGAGTATGAGCTGCTACTGCCTGCAGAGGTGTTGGCGGAAAGCCTGAACGTACTGGGGCGATTTGTTTCCAGGCAGGTGGCTCACGACATCGGCCAGGAACTGCTGCAACAGCACGCGGCTGGCGAGCTGCGTATCGTCCAGGCGGAATCGGCGGCGCAAGAAGCAGCCCTTGCCAAACTGTTGGCTGCTCCGGGCCAGCCTTCGTACGTCGATTGTCTGGTGATGGCTCTGGCCGACCAGTACAAAACGCCATACGTTTTCGGGTTCGACGCCTGTTTCCGCAAAAACGGCTACCGCCTCCCATAGCGTCTAGAATTTACATGAATCCTAAGTCTTTGGTGGAGTGATACAATCAAGGTATGCGAAAGGCTATCATCAAACTCGACGAAGGGCACGCGGGTTTTGTCTTTACCGAAGAGGAAGCGCGGCAACTCGGTCTGGCAGAGGGTGATGTGGTTGAGCTTTCTGCCGATGGAACGGCTGAGATTTGGATTCAAGGATAATGGCGGAATATATTGATAAACTGGCGCTGTTGTATGTAAGGGAAGGTAAGCTGCTGTGCAGTATGAGCTACGGCAAAGACACGTGGTATATTCCTGGCGGCAAGCGTGAGGCGGGGGAGAGTGACTTGCAGGCGCTGAAGCGTGAAATAAAAGAAGAGCTAGACGTGGAGCTCGACGACGCGACCATCAAGCCATACGGCGTGTTTGAAGCCCAGGCGCACGGCAAGCCCGAAGGCGTCTTCGTGCGTATGACGTGCTATACCGCCGAAGTCATCGGCACTATCAAACCCACCAGTGAAATCGAAAAGCTCGGCTACTTCGACTCTACCGACGACATCCCGAAAAGCCCTGTCGACCACCTCATCTTCGCCGACCTGCACGCCAAGGGTCTGATACAATAGCCCCATGAAACTGATAGGACTTTCGGGAACGAACGGGGCGGGCAAAGACAGTGTGGGGCATTTGCTGGCGAAGCGGTACGGTTTTTTGTTCGTTTCGGTTACGGACATGCTGCGCGATGAATGCCGAACACGCAACTTGCCTGTTACTCGTGAAAACCTTCGGGCTATCAGTAGCGAATGGCGCCGTGAAGGTGGTTTGGGTGTGCTGGTCGACAAAGCTATAGAAGTGTTCAACCGGGAGCCAGGGAAATACCAGGGACTTATTCTGGCAAGTTTACGCAACCCTGGCGAGCCAGACCGGGTGCATGAACTGGGCGGCAGCGTCGTGTGGGTTGATGCCGATGTGCAGGTGCGCTACGCGCGTGTGACGGCCGGCGGCCGTGGTCGTGGCGAGGAAGACACGAAGACGTTCGAGCAATTTCTGGCCGAACAAGAAGCAGAGATGCATGGTATACCAGGCGACCCGACCAGCCTGAAAATGAGTGCCGTAAAAGAAAAGAGCGACATTTTCATACAGAACGACAGCGATAGCATGGAGGCTTTCGAAGTTGAAATTACGAAAGCCCTCGCAGAGCAAGGGCTTATCTAACGCCGAAAAATTCGAACTTTGTAGGGACGGACAAGCAGGCGGGGGAAACGGGGTTCAAGAGGAGGGGGTGCGGCGGGTGATGCCATCGGTGATGACACCACCTCGCTCGGCCTCCGGTTATGGGATGAAGTAGTTTGGTACGGCGCGCGGACCAATATCCCCTAACGTTGTCTCAAGCTTGACGATTCCCATGTGGGCACCGATTGTCACCAGCGTACGCAAGGGGTTCGGTCCGCCGCTTGGCGTGGCCTTGTAGCACGCCCTGCGCAGCTGGGTAGCTGCCGGCCCGTCTTCTCTTAACACCTGTATTGCGGTAGTGATGGCCGTTTGGTACTTTGAGTCTTTGACCCTTGGGAATCCGGAGCGGTAAATCTCATTGATTTCTTCCGGGGTGATGACGAGGTTGGTGGTGCGGGGCATTGCGGGTCCCTCCCTGGGCTTGTGGTGGCGAAGTTGCCACGTTCTCAGAAACTGAGAGCGCGGAGCTGAACGTACTAGCGTAAGTTCAGATGCATACTCTCAGTTTCTGGCACCGCCCGGAAGGGCGTTTCGCCGCCTGCTTGTCAAATGCTTCGGAGAACCACAGTCCTCGACAAAGCCAGGCTAGTCTAGCGCACAACCCGCACGCTTTCAGTGAAACGCCTTACACTTACTGGTGTCTCTATCCGGACGTAGGCTGCTGCTGCACGACAAAGACTTCGACGCCCTCCCCCCAGCTCCGCCGCACCAAACCTTAGCCAGACAATCGCTCGATTACCTGTACTTGCAAAAAAATCAAAATTGTGCTAATGTTTATATATGTCATATACGCTCGGTACATCGCCAGTAGAGCTACAACCCACTCCTGAACTACAAGGGTGGGGCGGGCGTGATTTGTTCTTGGCGGATAATGAAGAAAGCGTATTCGAACTATTGGGTGCTATGGGCAAGCCACTACCGCAAAACATGGCCGACCTGGTAGCGGAAACACAGCCATGGGTCGGCGAGCACCACGATACGGGCTCAAACAATGTACAGCTCACAGATGAACAGCGTGCTACGAACCGTAGTCTGTATGAAAAGATGGGTCTGACGGCGGAGATGCCATTACCAGCGGGTGAGTACGACCACATCGTTGTACTGGGGGGCTTGCAGTCGGCTAATAACCTTAGGCTCGACTACTTGCGGCGTATGATGCACGAAGGTGGGGTTTCACCGGCAGAAAGTGCACAGATATCACTGTGGGGCGGTGTACGTCCCATCATCGAGAGCGTGGAAGACAAGTGGGTGGCCGAAAATATATCGGCGATGGATGAGCAACGGCGCGAAACGAGCCGTGACCCATGGTTGCGTCGTGGTCGCAAAGAAAGTGTTCAGGATGAGGCAGATGGCTTGCGGCTGGCTTTCCATAGGCAGGTGGGCGACGTTGCCTTGCATCGTGTGTCGTTGAAACTATCGGAGACTGATAGGCAGGTACCTGACGGTCCGGTGGTGCAGGACTGGCGGTTTACCTTTGAGGATAACCCAGTCGTACTTATAAACGGCAAGGCAGTTAACCGTGGTGGCATAGGTGCTGCTCGGCATACTACCGAATCGTGCGCTGAACAATGGCTTGAACTGTACGGGTCAGAACTGCCAGAAAATGCACGCATAGCCTTTGTAACCAGCCAGCCGTACGGGTTGCGTACGACTCGCGCCGTACAGAACATTGTCGATAAGCTTGGCCGGCCAGACCTGCAGTTGGTGGGTGGTGGTCCAGCGGCCCACGATGGCATACGCGACCATACGTTCCGAGGCGAAGTTGCGCGGAACATCTACGAAGACAGTAAGCACTAGTCCGTTTTGGCTGCATGGTGCGCAAGCCGGGGCAGAGACGTATAGTCGGGTAGTAGCCGTTGGCCGCGGTCCAATAGTGCATATATTTGCCGGAACGCTCGAGCTATCTGTGGGCTTTCTATAATCATCCCCAGCGCCTCAGAACCATACGAGATTATGTATAGTTTATCGTCGAACACGCCCCATTCTACGGGTGCCGTATAGTCATTGTCCTGCAGCCATGTCCTCTTAAGGTGGAACAATTTGTCGGTGTCATTGTAGTCTACTGTGGCGAGCCTAGTGTCGGGTGTAAGCGCATAGCGTTTTACTTTATTGTGCACTGCCAGCATACGAAGATTATGCATAACGTCGTAACCGTAGAAGTCGATTCCCGAAACGGTGCTCATAAACTGTACGGGCGTAGCGGATGATGCGATTTCTTCAAAGATTGAGCTGATTTCTTCTTTGCCCTGGAAGAACTGGACGGCGGCTTGCTCCTGAGTGGCGACATACTGACGCATTAGCTCGTGGCTGCTGGCTTCGAGGCTTTGTTCGGCCTGCTCGCGCTTGGCCCGCAGTTCACGGGCGAGTTCGAGGAGGCGGGCGGGGTTGGTGGCGCGGTAATGGAGTTTTTTGTGTTCATCGAGCCGTTCGGCCAGGCCGAGGCCGGTGAGCTTGTCCAGAATTTTATACATATTCGTGCGCGTTTCTTGCACGTTTTTGGCCAGCTCGCTCGGGAGCCAGCTTTTGCGTGTCAAAAGCGCTTTATAGGTTTTGGCCTCTGTTGCACTGAGGCCCGCGGCGGATAAATCTTCCATAAAAGCACTATAACACATAATATATTAAATGTGAATATAATATTCACAAAATACAAGTTAAAGAAGTAATAGTTTACTAATACCGTGATAATACCTTGACATATGTATATTAATGCAATAGAATATGAAACATTGCAAACATAACGCAAAGGTATCCATATGGAACTTGCAGACCAGCATAACGCACCAATCCCACTTCAAGCTGAAGCAGAAAGCACTCCCCAGGCCGGTCGGGCACTTACCGCAGAGAATACGCTTCGGTCGATTGCTGACACAGTACTTGGTGACTGCGAAGGCAGCTACTGCAAATTTGAAGGTGAGGGCGGGTGGAGCATATGTTCGTACTCGTGCCAGGACGACGTGTACGACATGCTGTAACCGAGCAAAACAAAGATACTAACAAGAAAGGTAAGGAAGAAGTAATGACACAACCAGAATCTACGCCTACCCCAGAAGCATACGAAGGGGTAACGGAATCAGACCGGGCTGTCACCGCTCATACCGAAAGCGAAGCGGCACTGGAAGCGCTCCGGCGCGAAGCTGAGGCCGAGCGGGCCGAGCGGGAAATCATGGAAGAGTACACCAGGCGTCAGGAAGCGGCACGACAACCTCAAACTCTTCCGACACATCATAAATCGTGGGCATTCGGTGATGATTAGCAGGGTGCTTGAAACAAAGAACTAACAAGAAAGGAATATGTATATGATGACCAACCCAGAATTTACTCGAAATAATGAAGCTGCCGCAGAGCAATTAGAGCGCTTTGCGCGTAACCCAGGGCTCGATGAACTAGCCGATTTGTTCGGTGTCGCAGAGCTGTCGGAAGACACAAGCGAACGTCTTGCTACCTTACAGGAGGTAGCCGTCCGTAACTGGGATTTCCGGAAGGGTGCGGAACGTCAGGCCACCGATTGGGATAATGCGTTGCTTGACCAACCGGATTCCGAGCAGTGGAATACTATTTTCCATGCGGCAACTATGTTGGGCGAGGTGGAATCGAGCAAACCTAATAACCCGAATCCGAAGTACCTGGCTATTTTGGGTGGTGCCAATAAAGCCCCGTACGACCGATTGCGGTATGGACTGGAATCTGTTGATAGTTTCGAGCATGTCGTATACTTGGGGTCTTCGCGCAAAGTCTCTGATGCAGAGCGAGAGAAGGCTAAGGGGTATGCGCCGGGTGCAGAAACGGAGTTCGACCTGGGGTGTGGTGCGTTCGAGAAACTGTTGAATGCGCGGGTTGTCAGTGAAGACAGGCAGATACGTGGCGAAGACACATGGGCGTGGCGTGAATATGAATTTGACGTCGAACGTGAAGTCGATGGCGAGAAGAGAATGGAAACAAAGACTGGTTTCGTACTCAGTACACCGTTGGAAATCCATAACAATGACGGCCAGGAAAAACGGCGTGCTACTACATATGATAATTTTGCATTTTTTGCAGGGCGTGCGGATTTGGCCAACGACCCAGATGCTACTGTGGTTGCGGTGACGACCGGATTCTATGTGCCAGGGCAACACCTGCCGGCAATACAGATGTTGACTGCTCCGTACGGTACGTCGGTAGAGACTATCGGGCACGATGCCGCATACAGCGGTGTGGTGCGTAAGCCCGCGCAGCTGTTGCAGGAAACGAAGGCGGCCGTAGACGCGGCAGTCCGACTGGAGAGAGCGCTAGCTCAGCGAGATGAAGCGTAGGTTGGGCGCGCGATGGATTTGACAGCCATACTTAGTCAGCCGGTGCCAGATTTTCAACTTGCTCGGGAGCACAAGCACCACTATCGTGAGTATCCCATTTTGTCCGAGGGTGTACATGCGGACGAGCCGCTTGTAGATATTTCTTTGTATGGGCTGGCCGGGCAGAGCTACTACTCACGGCCGAATGCTGCAACAGGAGAGCCGGTTCCGGGAATCGAGCCGGCAGTTTATTTGCGGCAGAGCATAGTCGAGCGGTTGGTGGAAGTAAACCGCACGTTGCAGCAATCGCCCGAAGTGGCGGCTCTGTTCGGTGGTGAAGTCGAGCTGTATGTACAGGAAGGCTTCCGGCCGACTGCACTACAGCGAAAACTGTACGATAAAGTGTTTCCGGAGCTCATACGGCAACAGTACCCACACTGGACGAGCAAACAAGTCGCGGCACGCCGGGATGAGCTGATAGCCAAGCCGCATACTCATCACAGCTCACCATCACCGCATGCTACCGGCGCAGCAGTGGACCTGACGCTGCGCTACGCGGAGCCTAACTTGGGGTATGTGCCTGGGCGGCTTGTAAAGATGGGGCGCAAGGCGACGGATATGAGTGAAACGACCAATCCTGATTACTATGAACGGCCTGTCTCTACAGCTGTCGCAGGGCGAGCACAGAAGCACCGGCGGGCATTTTACTGGATTATGCGAGGCGCAGTGCTGGGCGAGGATACGGGGTTTGTGGTGAATCCGACCGAGTGGTGGCACTGGAGCTATGGCGACCAGCTGTGGGCCAAACTGACCGATGCGCCGGCGGCGTTCTTCGGTGAGGCTAAAATTGATTAGGATAAACGTATGCAAGAATCCTGGAGGAATCCTGGAGGTCGTACCTCTAGAGGTGTTATTTTTGTGCAGTTTGGAGGAATCCTGGAGGTCGTACCTCTAGAGGTGTTATTTTTGTGCAGTTTGAGGTGGGAGGCTAGGCGGGGGATTTGTGGAGGCGTTTTTGGAGGTGGGCGTGGACGGCGGCGTGGCCGTGTTTGGTGATGAGTTTTTTGCGGGAGTGCTTGGTGGTGTGGCGGTGGAAGAGGCGTATAAGCGTGTAGAGTGCGGCGGTGCCGATGGCGCTGAGGACATCTGGCAGGCTGAGCGGGCCCATGCCGAACCAATCGCGGATGAGGGGGTTGTACACGATGTTGGCGATGCAGAAGAGCGAGATGCCGAAGGCGATGAGCAGCTTTTTGTTGCTCCACAGGTATTTGCTAAGCAGCGGCGCTTCGCCGAGGTTGCGGACAAGCAGCAGGTTCATGAACTGGCAGAAAACGAGCGTGACGTAGGCCAGGGCGGTAGCTTGCAGATAGGGACCGACCTGGGTGCCGATATTTACGGGGCTGATGCCGTGGCGGACGTAAAAGAACAGGTAATTCAGGTAGGTGAGGAGGGCGGCCAGCATGCCGAAACTGACGAATTCGGTGACGGTGGCGCGGTTTATGATGTGGTCTTTTAAGGAGCGCGGTTCGTGCTTCATGAGCCGTTTGAGCGGCGGGTCCCAGCCAAGCGCGGTTATGGGGAACATTTCGGCGATGATGTCTATGGCCAGAATCTGGATGGCAGTAAGCGCGGCCGGAATGTGCCAAATAGCCTGGATGGCTAGGCTGATGAGTATGACGAACAGTTCGCCGGCGTTGTCGGTGAGGGCACAGCGGGCAGCTTTTTTGATGTTCTGGAAGGTCAACCGGCCTTGTTCGACGGCGCTCATAAGTGTAGCGAAGCTGTCGTCGAGCAGGATAATTTCGGCGGCTTCTTTGGCGACATCGGTGCCGGTGCGGCCCATGGCGACGCCTATGTCGGCGCGCTTGAGTGCCGGCGCGTCGTTTATGCCATCACCGGTCACAGCGACGACCTGGCCGCTTTGTTTGGTGAGTTCGACGATGCGCAGTTTGTCTTCGGGACTGACGCGGCTGAAGACGGCGCCGCCGCGGAGCAGCAGGTCCAATATCTGGCTATCGTTGAGCTTGGCCAGTTCGGCGCCCATGACGACGTTTATGTCGCCGTCGGTGCCGTCTTCGGCCTCGGACCGTAAGCCGGCTTTGCGGGCGATGGCGGCTGCGGTGGTGGGGTAATCGCCGGTGATGATGGAGACTTTTATGTGGGCTTCCTGGGCGACCCGCATAGCTTTCGGTACGGCGTCGCGCAGCGGGTCGACCATGCTGACCATGCCCAAGAAAATGAGTTTTTGTTCGGCGTCTTCGAGGTGTTTCTTTGCGGGGTCGAAGCCTTTTGGCAGCACACGGTAGGCGAAGGCGAGGTTGCGTTCGGCCGCTGCAGCATGTTTTTCGTTGTATTCCAGGAAGAATTCGCGGTCTTTGGCCGTAAGTTTGCGGACATGGCCGTGGTCCCAGATTTCGGTGGCGCAGCCCAGCATGCTTTCCGGCGCACCTTTTACGAATGCATACAGCTGGCCGTCGACTTCGCGCACAGAGGTCATGCGCTTGCGGGCGGAGTCGAAGGCGTATTCTTTGAGCTCAGGGAAGCGGGCGTTTTCGACGGTCGGTTCCACGCCGGCTTTGCGTGCCAGGGTTATGAGTGCGCCTTCGGTGGGGTCGCCGACGACGTACCAGGTTTTGTGTTCATCGTCCGGTGGGCTTACCAGGGCGTTGCTGGCCAGGGCGCCGGTCTGGAAAAATAAATGTAAATCTTTGAGCTCTTTGCCGGTGAGCGGTTTGCCTTTTTCGGTGGTCAGGATGCCGTTCATTTCGTAGCCGGTGCCGGTGACGGGGTACTGGGTGCGGCCGATGAGGGTGCGGATGACGGTCATTTCGTTCTTCGTCAGTGTGCCGGTCTTGTCTGTCGCGATGATGTTCGTGGCGCCCAGCGTCTCGACCGCAGACAATTTTTTAACCAGGGCGCGGGCTTTGGCCATGCGGCTGGCGGTCTGCGCAAGGGTTATGTTCACTTCGGCGACGAGGCCGTTCGGAATCATGGCGGCGGCGATGGAGATGGCGAACAGAATAGCTGTTTTGAAGCCGATGTCGGCTTGCAGTTGGAAGATGGTGAGCACGGCGGCGAGGATAAGCGTGCCTTGGGTCAGGCGCACTGCCAAGTTGTTCATTTCCTTCTGCAGCGGGGAATTGTCGGTGTGGGCGGCTTGACTAAGGTTGGCGATGCGTCCGAGTTCGGTGTGCATGCCGGTGCCGACCACGACGGCGCGGGCGTTGCCGAGGGCGACGGTGGTGCCCATGAATACCATGTTGTGGCGGTTGCCGAGCGGCACCTCGCTCGTGATGGCGTGTTTGAATTTGCGGGCGGGTTGCGATTCGCCGGTCAGGGCGAAGTCGTTGGTGGCCAGTTCGTCTTCGTACAGGACGCGGGCGTCGGCCGGGACGCTGTCGCCCGCTTCGAGCTGGATGACATCGCCGGGGACCAGTTCGCTGCTGTTTATTTCTTCGACCTTGCCGCCGCGGACGGCCTTGGCCCGGGAAACCACCAGGCTTTCCAGGCTTTTGAGCAGGCTTTCCGCCTTGTACTCCTGGAAGAAGCCGATGCCGGCGTT
>CAZEMC010000004.1:0-23885 GCA_964513385.1 uncultured Candidatus Saccharibacteria bacterium
CTTGTGACATTCAGACATTGAGTCATTGCTTGGTCATTGGTGCTTGTGGCTTGGTTATTAAACTCTGGCACTCATGGTAAGTGAGCGCTAGGCAAGAGGGGTCAAAAGGTTGTATACTGAATAGACATGGATAATAAACCCCCCCGCATGAACGGCAAACGCCCTGCCAACAAAAAGGGCATGAAGAACTTCGGCTTCACCGCCCTGATAGTCCTAGTTCTCCTTATAGCTTTTGCGGCTTACCGCCAGCCGAACACGCTCAAAGAAATCCCCATTTCTACTGCGGTTTCGCAAGCGAACTCCGGCCAATACTCTAAGATTCTCGTCAACGGGTCGGAACTGGAAATCACCAAAAAGGGCGACGAAAAGCCCACGCTGAAGTCGTTTATGGAACAGAACGCTACGACGACCGATTCCGGCATCGACCCCAAAAAAGTCGAAATAACCGCCAAACCCAGTTCGTCGACCGCCTCAAACCTGCTTGGCATAGCCCTGACGACCATCTTGCCGGTGGTACTCATCGGTGGTCTGCTGTACTACGTTATGAAGAGCGCACAGGGGCAGGGCAACCAGGCGCTGTCATTCGGTAAGTCTCGCGCCCGTTTGTACGGCAACGAAAAAGACAAAGTAACATTCAAGAGCGTCGCCGGCCAGGCCGAAGCCAAGCAGGACCTGCAAGAGGTCGTCGAATTTCTGAAATTCCCGAAGAAATTTGCCAGTGTGGGCGCCCGTATTCCAAAAGGCGTGCTGCTGGTAGGCCCTCCGGGTACTGGTAAGACGATGCTCGCGCGTGCGGTGGCCGGCGAAGCTGGCGTACCATTCTTCAGCATCTCCGGTTCGGAATTCGTCGAAATGTTCGTCGGTGTCGGTGCGAGCCGTGTCCGTGACTTGTTTGCTAAGGCCAAGAAGAACGCACCGTGCATCATCTTCGTCGACGAAATCGACGCCGTCGGCCGCCGCCGCGGTAGTGGTATGGGCGGTGGGCACGACGAGCGCGAACAGACGCTGAACCAGATTCTGGTCGAGATGGACGGCTTCGAGCAAGGCGTGAATGTCATCGTCCTGGCGGCTACGAACCGTGCCGACGTACTTGACCCCGCTCTGCTCCGCCCGGGCCGCTTCGACCGCCGCGTCGGCATCGGCCTGCCGGACCGCCCCGACCGTGTCGCCATCCTGAAGGTTCATTTCGAAAACAAGCCACTCGCGAAAGACGTCGACCTCGACGCGTTGGCCGCCAAGAGCGCTGGTTCTAGCGGTGCGGACCTTGCGAACATCGCCAACGAGTCGGCTATCATCGCTGCACGCAACAACCACACGCAGATTTCCCAAGCAGATGTTACCGAAGCCTTTGAACGCGTCGCCATCGGCCCCGAGCGCAAGAGCAAGGTCATGAACGAAAAAGAAAAGAACATTACCGCGTACCATGAAGCCGGCCACGCCATCGTCGGCCATGTGCTGCCAGATAGCGATGTCGTGCATAAGGTCACCATCATACCCCGCGGTGGTACGGGCGGTGTAACCTGGTTCATCCCGCCGGAAGACAAGAGCTACCACAGCATTCTGGAGTACAAAGACATTCTGGCCCGCATGCTGGGCGGTCGTATAGCCGAAGAAGTCATTTTCGGCAAGGACAAAGTGACGACCGGTGCTGGCAGTGACCTGCAGAAGGCGGCCGAACTGGCCCGCGACATGATAATCAACCAGGGTATGGGGAGCGGCAAGCTGCGCGACCAAGTCTTCCACGTCGAAGAAGGCATGATGATTGAGCGCATGGTACACGAACGCGAATACTCTGACGATACGGCCAAGCTTATCGACGACGAGGTCGAAAAACTCATTACCGAGGCTGCCAACCGAGCCCGGGCGGTTATAAAGGCAAACATGAAGTTCATCGAAAAGCTCAAAGACAAGCTGCTCGAAAAAGAAACCGTCGATGCCGACGAAGTGGCCGAAATATTCAAGGGCTCACATATGCCCAAAGAAGCCGCCCTCTATTAGGCGGCCGACGTACTTGGCACATTTCGGGCGTAAGGCTCCGTTCCTCACTCCGTCGTACTTTTAGTACGCCTCCGTTCCGGTACTCGCCTTCCATCCCGAACTGCACTCAAGTACGTCACCCGCTTGTCGGTGGTATGGACTGCTCTTTCCTGATAGTTATAAAAATATCCCTGAAGTGAATTCAGGGATATTTTCGATTTAATACGGAAACGTACGTTTCGCGTTCTTTTAGCTATGCCCCAAGATGGCGATTGTTTACACTGGCACGTCTCCCAGTTGTACTTGTGGGGCGAAAGATGAGAAAATAAACATAAGCCACGCGGTGGCTTATTACGCTATGGCAGGACACACCACTAACCACACACAAGATGCATCGGACGGCAACGAGGGCGTGGTGCTTTTGCTGCAAGTGCCACGGACGAACGAAAAGAAAGAGTTGGCTGCCGAGCAGATGTTCGCGAGCTTGCATGGTCTGCTGACCATCCCGCAGCCCGGCATGTTCAAGCCGGCGTTGCGCGAGCGGCTGAGTTTCGAGATAGCGGTGCGCGAAAAGCGCATCGGCTTTTACGTGTGGGTACCGAACTATCTGAAGAGCTATGTGGAAGAGCAGATTTACGCCCAGTACCCGACAGTACACATCAGCGAAGTCGAAGATTACGCCGCGCTCCCGGAAAGCCAGCAGTACACGACGCAACTGGTGACAGAGCTGAAATTCACCGGCAACAACGCACTACCTATCAAGACCTTTCAAAGTTTCGAGGTCGACCCGCTGGCCGCCATCACGGCGACACTCGCCAAATTCACCGAGGAAGAAGAGGCTTGGATACAGCTGCTTATAAAACCCGCCGGCAGTAACTGGCACCGGAACAGCGAGCGCTACGTCGCCAAGTTAAAGAGTACCGGCGGCGGCACTTCGACGACCGGCATGATGAGCGTGCTCTGGAAGCCACCGGAGGTCAAGACCGAAACTCCCAAACTGACCGACTCCGAACAGACGAAAATCAGCGCAGCGCAGGACAAAACGCAGAAACTGGCGTTCGAGAGCCAGGTCCGCATAGTCTACCGCGGCAACACCCCGACGCAGCAGGCGCAGCTGCAGATGCAAAGCATCATTGCCAGCTACAAGCAATTCAACAGCACGTATCTGAACGGCTTTGAAGCTAAAAAAGTGGTGAACGACCCGTTCTTGGTGGCGCACTATCGTAGCCGGGCATTCAACCGCGCCGGGTTTATGTGCAACATCGAAGAAGTTGCCACGCTGTACCACTTGCCGCATACCAACGTGGAGACGCCGTTTATTTTGTGGGCGACGAGCCAGACGGCCGAACCGCCGGCCAACCTGCCGATGGTCACGCCCGAAAGCCAGGACGAACTCAGCCCCATCGCCGCCACGAATTTCCGCGGCCACAACACCATGTTCGGCCTGCCGCGTACCGACCGCGGAAGACACCTGTACATCATCGGTCAGACGGGTACCGGTAAGTCCGGTATGCTCGAGCTGCTGACGATTTCCGACATCTACAGCCCGTACGGCTTCGCGGTTATCGACCCGCATGGCGATTACGCGCAGAATATTTTAAAGCGCATTCCGGCCGAGCGTGCCGCCGACGTCGTCTACTTCAACCCGGCCGACACCGAGTTCCCCATGGGGTTCAACCCGCTCGAAGTCTACGACCCGAAGCTCAAAACGCACACCAGCTCCGAACTCATCGGTGTCATAAAGCGCATCTTCGAAAACAGCTGGGGGCCGCGCCTAGAGTATATCTTGCGCTACTCCATACTAGCACTGCTCGATTACCCGAACGCCACCATGCTCGACATCACCCGTATCTTGACCGAAAAGTCGTTCCGGAACGATGTACTGAAGCACGTCGTCGACCCGGTGGTGCGCAATTTCTGGACCATAGAGTTCGCCAGCTGGAACGAAAAGTTCATGACAGAAGCCGTCGCGCCCATTCTGAACAAAGTCGGCGCCTTTACGGCCAACCCGCTCATCCGCAACATCATCGGCCAGCCGAAAAGCTCGTTCAATTTCCGGCAGATAATGGATGAGCGCAAGATACTCATCGTCAACCTTAGCCGCGGCTTGGTCGGCGAAGACAACGCCGCGCTGCTGGGTGCCTTGCTCGTCACCAAAATACAGATGGCAGCCATGTCGCGTGCCGATATACCGGGCGAGCAGCGCACGCAGTTCTATCTCTACGTCGATGAGTTCCAGAACTTCGCGACCGATTCGTTCGCCACCATTCTCTCGGAAGCGCGCAAATACGGCCTGAACCTGACGGTTGCCAACCAATACACTGCGCAGATGATGCAGGAAGTCAAAGACGCCGTGTTCGGTAACGTCGGCTCTATAATCTGTTTCCGTACCAGTGCTGACGATGCGCGGGGGATGCTGAAATATTTCGAACCTAAGTTTACCGACTACGACCTGGTGCACATGCACAACCGCCATTTCGCTATCTCTATGACCATCGGCGGCGAAAAAGTCCCTGCATTCAGTGCTATCAGCCTCAACCTGCCGCCGTTCGGGCAGGATTACAGCCCGCATATCATCCAGCACAGCCGTGCGCAGTACGCCCAGAGCCGCGACTACATAGAGCGCTATGTGGCCGAGCGGTACTTGACGGCAGATATCGCTCAGGCAAAACAGACCGAACCGCGTATGACGGCTCCGTCCAAGCAGCCGCCTAAGCCCACTAAACCCTCTGGGCTCGCTAAGCCTGCGCCCGAAGCCACTCGGCAATCTGCGCCCGCTCCGGCAGTGTCTGCGACACCGGTCGCTCCAGAGCGAACCCAAACCACGCCGGAAACCAGAGCGCCGTCGCCAGCGGCGCCGACTGCCGAAGATATCGCCCGCGAGTTCGCTGACGCCGAAAAGCCGAAACGTAAACGCACTCGCAAACGCAAACGCAAGACCAGTGCGCCCGCGCCCACAGCAGAGCCCGCCACCACTGTTTCGGCGAAAGAAATCGGCGAAGGGGTCATACGGCTCAGTTGACACGGATTGTCTCTTTTTTGTGCTCGTCCGGCTATCTTCCCGTAACAGATGGGTTTATACTTAGACTAAGCGTTTATTTGCCATGAAGACAAAACTCCCGCGTACCCGAAGACGGATTTCGTTCGGTAGTGCTGCCATACTGCTGGTAGTATCTGCTCTGGTGGCCCAGATGCTGGGCTTTTTGCGTACCAAGCTGGTAAACAGCAACTTCAACACGCCGTTCACACCGCCGGACCAAAATGCCGGCGTGTATTTCGCCGCGTTTCAAATCCCGGACTTCTTTTTCTTCACTATTGCGGCCGGAGCGCTCGGTGTGGCGTTCATGCCGTACCTGGCCGACCGGCTGAACAAGGGCGACCGCAAGGGTATGTGGGAACTTTCGAACAGCTTGCTGAACCTGCTGAGTATCATCATGTTGGCGGTGGGAGCTATTATATTCATCTTCGCCAAGCCGCTCATACACTATGTCGTCGCGCCGGGTCTTACCGAAGGCCAGCTGGAAAACGCCGCCAACCTTATGCGCTTCCTAGCGCTCAATCCGTTTTTGTTCACCATATCCGGTATCCTGACCAGCACGCAGCAGACCATGGGCCGGTTTTTCTTCTATGCCATTGCGCCGATTTTCTACAACGTCGCAATTATCGCCAGCATTTATATCTTTAAAGATAACATCGGCATCGTTGGGATGGGTATCGGCGCGCTGGCGGGCGCCATACTGCAGCTAACGGTGGTCGTCTTCGGTACTATAGGTCTTGGGTTCCACTGGCGGCCGTACATACGCTGGAAGAGCAGCGATTTCCGCTCCATGCTTCGGCAGTTACCGCCCCGTTCGCTGGACCAAGGCATCGACCAGCTGCAGAGTATCGTCGAAACCAACTTCGCGTCCAACCGGCTGCTGGGCGGTGCGACGGCTATAAGCAACTACAACAACGCGTATATTTTGCAGACGGCGCCGGTCATGCTTATCGGTACCGCTATATCGACCGCTATCTTCCCGAAGCTGAACAACCGGCTCAGCCAGGGCCGGCCGGACCTGTTCCGGGCGGACTTTCTGCGGACACTGCGCCTGATAATATGGATTACCATGCCGGTGGTGGTGGTCGGGTTCTTCGCCCGCGGCTACCTGGCGCGCCTTATCTTTTCGAACAACGCCCCGCAAATCGCTATCATTTTCGGATTCCTATGCGTGGCGATATTTTTCCGCACGGTCTACACGCTCATCTCGCGCTGGTTCTACGCGCAGAAAGACAGCAAGACACCGCTGCTGGTTTCCATCTTTACCATTAGCCTGAACCTGGTGCTGGCGTATATACTGTCGCGACCTTCGAGCTACGGCGTGGCTGGCCTGGCGCTGGCGCAGTCCATCGTGGCGGCTGTCGAGGTCTTGCTATTGGGCGCCATAATGCTGGTGCGCGACCCCAAGCTGTTCGACAAAGAGTTCTGGAGCGGGATTTTCCGCATCGTCTCGGTGACCGGCTTCAGTCTGGTGGCAGGGTACATCACCGTTTCGTTCGTGCCGCTTGGCGTCAGCGACCGTGGTTTCATAACGCTAGGTGCGAAATTCTGCGCCATCGCCGGTGTGACGCTGGCTACCCACCTGGCGCTTTCGGGCCTCTTCGGCCTGGCGGAGGCCCGACCATTCTGGAACTGGGTGAAGCGGGTCACATTGCGGCCAGTCAAAGTCGACTACTCATAAAAAGCAAATGGTGCTTAGCAATGCTTAGGTGATAATTACTCTTTGACGGTGTTGTAAAATATGTTGCTGTAAGAATACTTACCGGCGACCATATAGCGTTATGCGATAGTAGCAACCATGTCCACATCGCAAGCACAACCACTATTCGCGCCCGGCTGGCTCACGACCGACCACCCGTCTCATGCCTGGTGGGTCCGCGAAGTCCCCGACGACCCGCAGGAACTGCACCTGCAGGCACTTGTCGCATCTGGTGATTACTTTGAAACCCTAGCCGCTTCACTCGAGCAAATCGTTGCCGCCATACCTGCCAACAGCGTCGAACACTACCAGCTCCAGCACATCATCGGCCAACTCCTCTACCTCCAAAGACACTACGACATCACAAAAAAGCACTAGAGCCCTAGACTAGCGCTACCCCTGTTATTCTGATATAATACACAGTAATGAACCAGGACCACATACGCAATTTTTGTATCATTGCGCACATAGACCATGGTAAGTCGACGCTGGCCGACCGTTTGCTTGAGCTGACGGGTACGGTGGAGAAACGCAACATGAAGGCGCAGTTGCTCGACAAGATGGATTTGGAGCGCGAAAAGGGCATTACCATCAAATTGGCTCCTGTACGCATGACGTACAAGAGCCAGAATGAAAAAAGTAGAATGAAGAATGAAGGAGGGCGTCCATCTTCTTCGTTCGTCACTCCTCCTTCTACTCCGCAGGAGTATGAGTTGAACCTTATAGACACTCCCGGACACGTCGATTTCTCGTACGAAGTCTCGCGGAGCCTGGAGGCGTGCGAGGGTGCTTTGCTAGTGGTAGATGCCAGCCAGGGAATCCAGGCGCAAACACTTGCGAACGTCTATCTCGCTATGGCTGCCGATCTGCACATCATTCCCGTTCTGAACAAAATCGACCTGCCCGCGGCCGACGTGGAGCGGGTAAGCAAGGAAGTCATAAGCCTGCTCGGCTGCAAGGCCGAAGACATCTTGCACATCTCTGCCAAAACCGGTCTGGGCGTCGAAGCCGTCCTCGAACGCATCGTCGCCGACATCCCACCCCCCTCCACGAAGGGTCTGACCCTTAACAAGGGAGAAAATGTGCAGAAATCGGAAGTGGCGACGCGGGCGCTGATTTTCGATAGTTATTACGACGATTACCGCGGGGTTATTTTGTACGTGCGGGTATTTGACGGCGCTATAGAAAAGAACGCAACTATAAAGATGCTGAATACCAGCGCGCAGGGAATCGCGCTGGAAGTCGGAGCACTAACGCCGGAAATGACTCCGCGTAAAGCACTCGACACGGGCGAAATCGGCTACATCGTAACCAACCTGAAAACTACGCGCGATGCAAAGGTCGGCGATACCATCACACTCGCCAGCAATCCATCTACTGGCCCGCTGCCCGGTTACAAAGACGTGCAGCCGTTCGTCTACGCTGGCTTTTTCCCGGAAAGCAACGAATTTTATAACGACTTGAAAGACGCCATCGAAAAACTGAGCCTCAGCGACAGCGCGCTGCAGTATGAACCGGAAAACTCACCGGTTTTGGGGTTCGGCGTGCGTATCGGCTTCCTCGGCCTGCTACACATGGACATTGTCCGCGAACGGCTGGAGAGGGAATACAACCTCGACCTCGTGGTCACTAATCCGTCAACCGACTATCAAATCAGTCTCACAAAAGGCGAAGATGTCGACATCAAGAGCGCGGCGGATTTGCCGGACGTGGCGAAGATAACCGAGATTCGCGAACCGTGGATAAAGGGCGAAATCATCGTCCCGCAGAATTATGTTGGCCCCGTCATCCAGCTTATAAGCGGCAAACGCGGCCTACAGACGAACCTCAGCTACGTCGAAGACCGTGCGGTCGTTAGTTTCGAAGCGCCGCTCGCCAACCTGCTGACAGATTTCTACGACCAACTCAAAAGTATAACCAGCGGTTATGGCTCGTTTAACTACGAACTCGACGACTACCGCGCCGAAGACCTTGTAAAAGTCGACTTTTACGTCGCTGGCGAACGTGTCGACGCACTGAGTGTCATGGTCCACCGCAGCGAAGCAGATAGGCTCGGCCGCGAGACGGTACAGAAGCTGAAGGAAGTCATTCCGCGACAGAACTTCCAGGTTGCGCTCCAGGCCGGAATTGGCGGCCGGTTCATCGCCCGCGAAGACCTCTCGGCATACAGGAAAGATGTAACGACCGGTCTCTACGGTGGTGACGTCTCCCGCAAAAAGAAAGTTCTCGCCAAACAAGCCAAGGGTAAAAAGCGCATGAAACGCTTCGGCAAAGTCGACATCCCCGCCGAAGCCTTTACGGTAATGCTGAAACGAGACTAACAAGATGCAGGTACGAATCAAGCGTTTTGATAAAAAACTACCTTTGCCGGAAAAAGAAAAAGGTGCTGCAGCCTATGATTTGCACTGCCGGGAAGACTGCGTGGTAGAACCAAATTCGATTACGCTTGTACCGGTTAATGTAGCTATTAAGGTGCCGGAGGGCTACTTTCTGCTTTTGGCTGCCAGAAGCAGTACGCCTCTCAAAAAGGGCTTACTGCTAGCAAACGGCATCGGCATCGTTGATCCGTTTTACTGCGGGGATAAAGATGAAATCAAAGTGCAGTTGCTGAATCATACTGATAAGCCAGTCAAGATTGCAACCGGTGAGCAATTAACACAGGCTATTCTTATTAAAGCAGAAGCTGTGCAGTGGCAAGAAGTTGATACCTTTGGGACCGACGGCCATGGCGGCTACTGGGTATGATAAGGGCTTGGCAAAGTCAACATCCCCGCCGAAGCCTTCACAGTAATGCTCAAACGCGACTGAGCTTTGCAAAACAGGGGTAGATTTGGTATAAATAATCTATGGCAGAAGCAGTTCACCTCGTTCACCGCGAAGCATTCATAAAAGCTTTGCATGGCTATCGGCCCTCCAAAGAGGCGCTAGAAAAACTTGCCGATATAAAATACGTTCCATTCGCCGGCCTGGCTGGCGGTGGCCGCAACACGGTCATCCAGTACCTTGTCAACAACTACGAATACCACTTCGTCGTTTCCGACACGACCCGTCCGCCGAAGCTCCGCGACGGCAAAATGGAGGTGAACGGCGTGCAGTATTTCTTCCGGAACGAAGAGGATGTACTGCAGGAGATTCAGAACGGTGAGTTCCTGGAAGCCGAGCTTATCCATAACCAGCAGGTCTCCGGTACGAGCATCCGCGAATTGTTACGGGCAAAAGCCGAAGGCAAGATTCCGCTGAACGATGTCGAATTCGGCGGTGTCGAAAATGTGCACAACCTGCTGCCAGACGCTATCGTTATCGGTTTGTTGCCGCCGAGTTATGACGAATGGATTCGCCGTTTTACAGAGCGTGAGGAAATCAGCGAACAGGAGCTGATGAACCGCCTGCGGACTGCGCAGGAAGTCCTCAGCCGCATGCTGGAGCGGCCGTATTTCAACCTGGTTATAAACGACGACATAGAACAATGTGCGGCCGATGTCCGCGACATAGTCGAACACGGCAGCTACCCGCCCGAAAAGGCCGTCAAATGCCGCGCGGTAGCAGAAGACATCCTCCGCCGGGTAAACGAACGGTTGGCTTAGGGCTGCTGTAAATCGTGCTGATTTTCAGCTTCGGAACCGCCTTACCAAAAGACCGCATAAAGATGCTACAATACTGCTTATGAAAAGCTCCAGTGGGGCAGAGAAACGTACGGTACGTATGGATTTTACCCGGCGTTTGCCTAAAAAGAGTTCGGTTGCGGCTGTACTGGCCTTCGCCTTAGTGGGGAGTATACTGCTCACTGTTTCCCATGCCGCCACTTCTACAACCGCCGACTACGAAGCCGAAGCCGGCACCCGCAGCGGCAACGCCAGCCTGGCTTCTGACAGCGGCGCATCCGGCGGCTCGGCTGTCAAATTCAGCAGTACTGCCAGCGCCTGCCCGGTTTCGACACCAAATGTGCCCGACGGTCCCGACCCATGGGGTGGCTGTTTCCCCGGTCCCGCGTCTACGGGCTACCCGCATGGTCTCGCCGGCGACACACGCACACCGGTAACACTCACAGCGTACACCGGCTCTTGTACTGTCACCACCGCCAGCACAGTTATCGACAGCAAGACCATCAGCTGTTCCGGCGGGATGGATGTCCGCGCAGCGAACGTTACGATAAAGAACTCCAAAATCACCGACGGAATTTCCGTAGATACCGAGTCCAGCCAAAGCTACTCCCTGACTCTGCAGGACACTGAAGTGTACGGCGGTCCACACGACCTGCCGACGGTCGGCATCGGCAACCTGACGATAATTCGCGCTAACTTGTACGGCGGCCACAACGGACTGCAGTGCGACGAATTCTCGCTCCACTGTCTCCTCCAAGATTCTTATATCCACGGCCAGTACCAACCACCTACTGGCGACTCCCATCTTGGCGGCTTGCTCAGCGACGGTACGACGAACTTCACCATTACTCACAACTCGGTGTTCTGTGATGCGGTCGTCAACGTCGACGGTGGTGGCTGCACGGGTGACATAAACCTCATCCCGAACTTCGCGGCCATAAACGGGGCGAACATAACCTACAACTTGCTTGGTGCCAACACGGACTCGTCGTACTGTACATACGGCGGCGAAAAACCACCGAGCGCTACGCCGCACTCCTATAACATCGTGTACCAGCACAATATTTTCCAAAAGGGTACGACCGGGCACTGTGCTGCGTACGGTCCGGTCACCGATTTCAAATTCACCAACACCGGCAACGTCTGGCTCGACAACAAATACGACGACGGCACTGCGGTTGTCTGTACCGCCGCCGACGAATGTATGTAAGGAATGTATGAAAACGTCTATTCGTAAAACGATTGAGAGCGTAAATGGGCAGTTCGTAGTGCTTATCCAGAAACTGCCGGGCAGTGCGTTTATGGCACTGGCCGTGCTCGTATTTGGCGCGCTCGGCACATGGCTGCTTGTCGGTACGCATGCCGCCACCCCCACCGCCAATTTCGAAGCCGAAGCCGGCACGCGCAGCGGCAACGCGAGTGTGCTTACCGATGCTGCTGCATCTGGTGGCAGTGCGGTTAAGTTCACGACTGCTAGCAGCGCGAGTTGGCCAGACGACACCAATACCGGTACGCCGGCCAACGTAACATTGCACAGTTGCCCCCTAAACATCAGTAGCGCGGGAAACTATGATTCCTGCAACTTCGCGGGCGATCTGACTATTACCAATGTCTGCAAGAACACAGTCATTATTACGCGGAGTAAAATTAACGGCCAGGTGCAGGTAAAGGGGCCGGGTGGCTATGATTACACACCGGGGAACCTTAGCCCGAACGCCGCGTGCGATGCCACAGGCGCTACCATTAGCGACACTACCATCGACTGTGGCTGTATGTCGCAAGGCGCCAACGATACGCCGGAAGCGGTCTCGGGCGTGAACTTTACCCTGTTGCGGGTCAATCTTTTTAACGCCGGTCACGGTGTTACTCCCGATGAATTCGTCACCATTCAGGATTCGTATATTCACGGGCTAGGCGGGAATACCGATGCACATAAGGATGGTATTTTCATCAGCGAAGGTGATCATTATCTCATTAAACACAACGTCGTTGAGTGTAACGACGGGCCGAGCATGGGCTGTACATCGGCTATCGGTATCTTGAGCGACTTTTCGGACGTTACGTACGCCACCTTCGATGGCAACCTACTCAACACTATTGGTGCATACTGTTTCTACGGCAGCGGCGGGCCGCAAAAGCCCTACCGTACCTACCATACATCCTTTATCAACAACCATTTCGGTCGCAAGTTCAACCCGAACTGCGCCTTTTACGGCCCAGTGACATATTTCGATGTCAACGCGACCGGGAACGTGTGGAGTGGGAACGTCTGGGACGATACCGGCGCGCCTGTTCCGGCGGAGTATTAGGTAGTGAGAGGCAGGAGCATGGAGTATAGCTTATGTAGTCATTTTGCTACACTAGACCATAAGGATAAAGACTATGAGACGGTCGAATAAACAGGGTAAGCTAAGCATGAAGCATCTAACAGTATCACGCCATAACCTCATTATTGCCGTGGTACTGCTTGCGTTTGGTACTATTGGCACCATTCTGCTGGTAAGTTCCCATGCCGCCACGTCAACGGCAAACTACGAAGCCGAGTCGGGTACTCGTAGCGGTAGCGCGAGCATTGTTTCCGATAGCGGCGCATCGGGTAGTAGCGCCGTGAAGTTTGCTGCTGCCAGCGGCGTGCCGAATCCGCTGAAGATAATGCCGCTGGGAGATTCGCTCACCCGCGGCGCCGTCGATTTAAATGCAGCGAACCAATACAATGCCGTCACTATCAACGGTTACCGCCTGCAGCTGTGGAATCTGCTCACCGCCGCGGGCTACAACATCGACTACGTCGGCTCCATAACCAAATATGGCGACGCATCACTGCCCGACCACGACGAACAGGCGACCAGTGGCATCTGCATAAAGACGGCAGCCAGCACCTGCAACGGTCTCACGCCCATGTACCCGCAGACCGCCGGCTGGCTCACGACTTACCAGCCCGACCTGGTCATCATGCAGGGCGGCGGCAACGACTGGACCGATTCCACCATGACGAACGCCAAGAACGAAAGCTATCTGGAACAGTGGATTCAGCTGGTGTGGGCGACGCTGCCGAATGCCAAGATAATCGTCAGCGGCCAGTCGCAGTGGCGCCCAGATGTCGAAGCCCTGAACAAAGCCTACGTGCAAGGTCTGCAGGCCCAGGGCAAGCCCATCCGGTTTCTGCCTTACGCCGACACTATCGGCGTGGAGGCAAATACCATCGACGATACCCACCCCAACACTGCCGGCTACACCATGTGGGGCAACCAGCTCGCACCCCTCGTTGAACAACTCTTCCCAAGATAACTCCCTTACATACGTTGGAGGCGCAGCCACTCCATGGTACACTGAAAGACATAAGAAGTTTGTCGAAGATACAAAAACGACATGATACAACGTTTTAAACTCGTCTACCAAAAACTCGGTCCATCCGGACGGGCACTTGTGGTGGCGCTGGCGTTCGGATTCGTCGGGACGGCACTGGTTACTGGTTCTCACGCTGCCACGCAGACGGCAAACTACGAAGCCGAAGCCGGCACCCGCAGCGGCAACGCCACCCTGGTTTCCGACTCTAACGCTTCCGGTAGCTCGGCCGTAAAATTCAGCGCTACTTCCAGCGGTGTCCCGAACCCCCTCAAAATCATGCCCCTCGGCGACTCCCTGACCCAAGGTGGCGTGGGCGGCACTAGCGGCCTCAACCCGGCCACCATCAACGGCTACCGCCTGGACCTGTGGAACCTCCTCAGTGATTACACCATAAACTATGTCGGTCCCTACCAGCTTGGCGACTCATCGCTGCCCGACTGGGACGAAGCCGGTGAAAGCGGTGCCTGTATAAAGGTCGGCCCCTGTGGCGGCAACACCATGTATCCGCTGACGGCTGGCTGGCTGAATACCTACAACCCCGACCTGGTCATCATGCAGGGCGGTGGCAACGACTATTCCATTTCCGGCCAGACCGACGCCACCGTCGAAGCTTCGCTGGAAAGTTGGGTGCAGCTCGTCTTCGCCACCAAGCCCAACGTCAAAATCATCGTCAGCGGCCAAGCGCAGTGGCACCCCGAGCTCGAGGCCCTCAACAAAGCGTACGTCGAAGGTCTGCAGGCCCAGGGCAAAGCCATCCGCTTCGTGCCCTTCGCAGCCACTGTCGGTACCGACGCCAACACCACCGACCTGACCCACCCCAACGCCAACGGCTACCAGATTTGGGCTAACGAATTGGCTCCCAAGGTCCGCGAATTGTTCCCGCAGTAAACCTACACCATAAAGCTTGAGTTTATGCGCAGGACATAGGATAATGCCCAGCATGAATGCTCATAAAGCAGGGGTGACCAGCCCGGCCCGTTCGTGGCTGCGGTCTGTTTGGGGCCGTCTGTCATCTCACAGGTTGTCCGGTGTGGTGGCGGTTCTGGCGTTCGCTGCAGTCGGTACGATGTTGCTCACGAGTTCCCATGCGGCTACGCAGACCGCCGCGTACGAAGCCGAAAACGGCACGGTGACATCACCGGCATCGGTTGTGGCGGATAGCGGTGCATCTGGTGGTTCGGCCGTGCAGTTCAACACGGCTAGCGCGGGTGGCGGTACGACCTGTACGGTCGGGCAGGCGCCCGGCAGCGGCAACTGCATAGCCTCGCCCGCACCGACGCTCAGCGGCAAAAGCTGGAAGGTCATATTCAGCGACGATTTCAACGGCAGTTCATACGACAGCACTAAATGGAGTCCTTGTTTCGACTGGAACTACGGCGACTGTACCAGCAGCTTCAACCAGGGCCGTGAACACTACCAGCCGAGCCAGGTGCAGTTGAGTGGTGGCGTCGCCCACTTGGTCGCGGAACCGCTTAGCCCGGCTTATAGTAGTTCCGCTTGCCTGAACAGCAGCTGCACATACAAAGCTGGCCTGCTTACTACTTCCCGGCCGAACGCTGGCAACGGCTCGGGCTACCTCTTCCCGTTCACCTATGGGTACGTCGAAGCTAAGATGAAATACCCGGCGGTTTCCGGCATGTTCACCGCCTTCTGGATGCTACCGACCGATCCGACATATAACTACCGCAGCGAAATCGACATTGCGGAAATCCTGGGCGGCGAGCCCGACACGATATTCATGACCTACCACCCGCCACCGGACCGCAACGGCGACTCTATCAATACTGGCGAGCACAACAACGCGGCGTGTCCAGTCAAAGACTATTCGAAAGACTGGGTGCGGATAGGCATGGATTGGGAGCCGAACTACATCGCCTGGTATATCGACGGTGTCAAGTGCGGCCAGCGGAACAGCAGCGACATGCAGATAGAGAACGGCCCGATGCAGCTGATACTGCACATGATGGTCGACAACAACTGGGAGCGCAGCTGGGGCATGACGTTGCCAAACCAGAGCACCACTGCGTCGCTTGACGTCGATTACGTACACATTTACCAACAACAATAGCTGGAGGGCAGATGAATACCAAAGCAAAGCGTGAAAAGTTAGCCAAACCCGTGAAAGCTTTCTTAGATAGGCTGTCCGAATCGAGGCAGAACGCAGTAGTCATCGCCAGTACTACCGTATTTGCCGTTGTCGGTACGCTATTGCTCGTGAGCTCCCACGCTGCGACTTCGACAACGGCCGACTACGAAGCCGAAGCCGGCACGCGCAGCGGCACCGCCAGTGTTGTTTCCGACACCAACGCTTCCGGTAGTTCGGCCGTAAAGTTCAGTACGACGGTCAGCTGCGCAACGAGCACCCAGCACGTTCCCGATGGCCCCGACGGTATGGGCGGCTGTTGGCCTGGCGCCAGCAACACTGGGGTGCCCGCCGGGGTGACGCTCACTAATTACACTGGGCCATGCACTATCACCACAGCGAACACCGTCATCGATGCCAAAAATATCACCTGCGACGGCCTAGAAATCCGTGCCAACAATGTCACCATCAGCCGTTCAAAAATCAAGACTGGCGTCAGTGGCATGGAAGCAGCCGGTTACGCCTTTAGCATTACCGATTCGGAGATTGACGGTGCAATGGTTGCGTTCGGTGGCGTCGCGTGCGTCGGTTGTGGCGTGGACGGATACAACTTTACTATCCTTCGTACCGAAATCATGCACACCAACCGCAGCGCATTCTGCGAAAACACCTGCAACATCAAGGATTCTTGGTTCCACGGCGTCAATCTGGACACCAGTCCCTGCCCGCAAGCTTCATCCGGCACGTGCCCGCACGCCTCCGCCGTTAGGGCGGAGCAAAACACAACGCTTACGCACAATACGTTATCCTGTGACTTTACAGGGCCGTTCAACGACGACCTTGGGTGTTCGGCGGATATGTCCGGCTACCCGGACTTTGCGCCGATAAAAAATAACACTATCGACAGTAACCTGTTCATGGCCAACAACGTCGGCGTCGGTTTCTGCGCGTATGGCGGCGCTACCGGCAGTAAAGCATATAGCAACGACGCTACGAACGCCACGAACATCGTCTTCAAGAACAACATCTTCCAGCGTGGTGCGAACGGCAAGTGCGGTACGTACGGTCCGATTACCGACTTCGACGGTAGCCGCAGCGGCAACCAGTGGACCAACAACAAATACGACAACGGCACTACGGTAGCTCCAGGCTAGCACTCTGGCACTCTTGAGTTTTGAGTGCTAAAAGCGTATACTTTAAGACATGACAGAGCGGCAAAAGCAAATCCTCTCCGCTATTATTGAGCAGTACGCTGAAGTCGCGAGTCCGGTCGGCAGCAGCCTGCTTGCCAAGGTATTCGATGTGTCGAGCGCGACCATCCGCGCCGAAATGGCCGAGCTGGAACGCCTGGGCTTTATAACCCAGCCGCACACTAGCGCCGGGCGCATTCCGACCGACAAAGGCTACCGTTTTTATGTGAATACGCTGACGCACAACGCCGCACTGCCCGAAACCCGCGCCGAACGCGCCCTCAGTGCCCGCGTGCAGCACGGCGGCATGCCGGAACGCACCATCCGCAACGCGGTCGACACGCTGGTCGAACTGACCCACAACCTCGGCCTCGCGACCATCGGCAACCAGTTGTACATGAGTGGTCTGAGCAACCTGTTCAACCAGCCGGAGTTCATCGGCGGCCAGCAGGTGCAGCAAGTCGCCCGTTTGCTCGACAATCTTGAACCGTGGCTGCACGAAGCCGCACCGAACGAACCTTTGAGCGTGTACATCGGCGCCGAAAACCCCATCGGCCGTAACGCCGGTGTCACACTCATCATCAGCCGGTTCCGCAGCCCGTTCAGCGACCACAGTTACATCGGCACGCTCGGTCCGACGCGCCAGAGTTACCGCGAAGTCATGGCGCTAGTCGCCCACACCGGCAAAACCCTAGAGGAAGCTTTGTATGTCTAGCGCCGAACTACCAGACGAGACTTATTTCGATGCTGGCGTCCAGACGGTCGCGCTGACTGCGCAAGCCGCAGACCAGCTCGAAGGTGCTTTATCGAGCTCCGATGCCGCGGCCAAGAAATCAGCGCTTTTCGCATTCGGAGATTTGCTGGAAGCCGAGGTCTTGTTACAAGAAGTTACTGACCCCGGCACGTTCGCTGCCATGAAACGGGCGGTAGAAGCCTCGCGTCACAGTGATACACAAGGAGAAACAAATGACTGATAAAAAAACACCAAAACATCCACAGCATACTGACGCGCCCGCGGCAGAACTTGTCGCGTTGCAGCAGCAAGTCGGCGAGCTGACCGAAGCCCTGCAGCGCGAGCGGGCGGATGTAACGAATGTGCGCCGCCGTCACGAAGAGCAGCTGGCGAACCTAAAGAGCGTCGTCAAAGCCAGCGTTGTCCGCGACCTATTGCCGGTCGTCGATAACTTTGAGCGCGCGCTTAAGCACGTGCCGGAAGACCTGCAAGGCAACGACTACATAAAGGGCGTCGAGGGTGTCGTCAAACAGTTTGAGAAGACCCTGGCAGACATCGGTGTCGAACGCATAAAGACCGTCGGTGAACCGTTCGACCCGCAGTACCACGAAGCGGTGAGCATGGAAGAAGGCGAAGGTGCCACCGAAGTCGTCAGCGAAGAGCTCCAAGCGGGCTACAAAATAGGCGACGAAGTCATCCGCCACGCCATGGTCCGCGTCCGCATGGCCTAAAGTTACACGTTCAGCTGTCTAGCTGTGACCCGAAAACACTTTCCAAGAGTCGTGTTAGCTGGTATGCTAAAAGTTATCATAAGCGTGAATGGGCCTGAAGACGTAAGGTAAGCATGAAGACTTCCCGATGGTTCAAAAAATGTAAACAGGCATCACTGGGGCGTGAAGGCATGTACGCGTTGGTCGCGCTTGCCTTCGGTGTGGTTGGTCTGTGGCTGCTCGTCAGTACACACGCCGCCACGCAGACAGCGAACTACGAACCCGAAGCCGGCACCCGCAGCGGCACTGCCAGCGTTGTTTCCGACTCAAACGCTTCGGGCGGTTCGGCGGTGCAATTTAGCAGTACGGTCAGCTGCGCAACGAGCACCCAGCACGTTCCCGATGGCCCCGACGGTATGGGCGGCTGTTGGCCTGGCCCGAACAACACCGGTCCTAGCGCCGCAGAAAGCTCAATGACGGCCTGGACTGGCGGTTGTACTATCAACACGCCGAACGTAACTATCGATTCCAAGATAATCAACTGTGCACCGCTGACAGTCGGTACCAATGCGGCCGGCCTGATGATAAAGAACTCATACCTGAAGGGTGGTGTAGTCCAAGACAGCGCGTCGGCATCATACACCATTCAAGATTCGCAGCTCGACAATGCTGTTTCCCGCCCGGCCTGTACCTCGGGGACTACCTGCGCCGCGGGCAAGTACGCGTGTGGAGACCTTAACAATGGTACGGTCGACTGTGGCGTGAGCGGGAGCAACTTTACGCTTCTCCGCACCGAAGTCCTGCACACCAACCGCGGCGCCTACTGCGAAAGCACCTGCACCATACAAGATAGCTATTTCCATGGCACCAACCTCTGGCCTGACGCTTCAGATAACGCCCACGCTTCAGGGGTCCGTAACGAGCAGTATCTTACCCTGCGCCATAACTCACTCTCGTGTGATTACCAAGGGCCATTTACAAATGACGACATCGGCTGCTCGGCAGACATGTCCGGCTACCCTGACTTTGCGCCCATTATGCATGACACCATCGATAGCAACTTGTTCATCGCGAACCCTATTGGTTTCTACTTCTGTGCATACGGTGGCGGCACGGCCGGTAAGCCATACAGTGGCAATGCCAACAACGCGACTTACATCGTCTTTACGAACAACGTCTTCCAGCGTGGCTCGGCTGGAAAATGTGGTACTTCCGGCGGCGCAGCGATTACCGACTTTATTGCCGGCCGCACCGGCAACGTCTGGAGCGGCAACAAATACGACAACGGTGTCACCGTTCCCTCGAACTAAAGACACCACACGCTGAAATGCCCCCAAGAAAACAACCCCGGTAAGCCTGTACTGACTAGTAGGACTTCCGCAGAACGGCACATTTCCGGATGAAAATCTCCGCTCCTCGCTCCGCCGTACTTCTAGTACGTCTCCGTTCCGGTGCTCGGTTTTCATCCGGAAATGTGCCGTTCTGCGGAAGTCCTAATTTGGTATAATACTGCTTGTGAAAAACCGGATGCACACCGGCCGTGAAAAGTTAGCCAAACCCGTGAAAGCTTTTTGGCGCCGCTTATGCCGGTCGCCACGATATCTTGCGGTGGGCGCCGGTATTGTCGTGTTTGCGGTTGTTTGTACGGTGCTACTAGTGAACTCTAAGGCGTCGACGCCGACGGCGAATTTTGAGGCCGAGGACGGTACGGTTTCGTCACCGGCGACGAAGACGGCGGACAGTGGTGCATCTAGTGGCAATGCGGTCAAGTTCAACGCGGCGCAGACGGTAAGTTTCAACCCGGGCAATCCGAACGGCACGGCGGTGGTTCCGGCGGGTTCGGGCCTGGAAGATGTCAGCAGCCCGACCACTGTCATCGGCGATGGCACGCCGGCCAACTGTACTTCGGCGGCGGTGCTGGCGGCGGTGACCACCGGCGGCGTCATCACATTCAATTGTGGCACCGACCCCATTACTATTACGCTCACGGCCACCGCGAAAGTTAAAAACTCTACTACGAAGCTTGTGCTCGATGGCGGCGGCAAGGTGACGCTTTCGGGTGGCGGCGCGAACCGCATACTCTACACCAACACTTGTGATACCAGCTTGGGGAGTGTGTCGGGCAACTGCCTGTACGCTCCGACCAAGCCGCAGGTGACAGTGCAGAACATTACGTTGGCCGATGGTAACTCTACGAATTCTACCAATGGCCCTTGGTCAGACACTGGCGGTGGAGCTATTTCGCAGCTCGGGGGCCGGTTGAAGGTTGTTAACTCGGTATTTGTGCGTAATACCTGCACTACCAACGGTCCTGACCTCGGTGGCGGTGCCATACGTGTGTATGCCCAGAGCTCTCCTACTCCGAATGACCTGGATGGTTCGAGCGCGGCGCGTGGCCAGTATCCGGTCATGATTGTCCAATCGACGTTCGGCGGCGCGGCGGGGCAGGGCGGTAACTGCTCGAACGGTGGCGCCCTGAGCACGCTGCGGACACCGATGACCGTGCTCAACAGTCTCATCAGCTACAACAACGCCATCGGCTGCTGCTCCAACCCGGCGTGGGATGGTACGCCCGGCGGCGGGAGCGGCGGGGCGATGTATAGCGATGGCGATACTTACGATACGCGCATAGAAAGTACTATCATTGAACACAACACCGCCAAAGCCGGCGGTAGCGCGTTCTTTTACGTCAGTAACGACCAGACCGGGACGCTCAGCATCATCAATTCAACTTCGCAGAATAATACCTATGCGCCGAACGGCCAGTCGGGCAACCCGCACTTCGAAACCTACCCCGGCATCTTCTATATCGGCAAAGGCAATCCCACCTTCACCGGCTCCACCATCAAGTGACCATGGGCTAGGCACGGACTTTACTCCCCCGTCATTCCCGCGAAAGCGGGAATCTAGTCTTTAAGCCCAGAAAAGTCGAATACAGGTAGGCGTATCTCCCAGCCGAATGCCAAGTGATACGCAAACTCAGTGCGATTGTCGAAGTATTCCTACTGGATTCCCGCATTCGCGGGAATGACGAAAGAGGAGAGCCTGCGGCAATTCCGGTTGGCACTTTTGGCATGTGAGGGCTAATACAAAGCGGCGTACGGGTTAGTCGTAGAAACTTCCCTGGGAATAGTTGGTGTCGTTCACGAACAGCAAACCGTCGTCCCACATGTTGCCGGAAAAGATAAAGCCGGGCCGCGAGCTGTTGTAGTCGCCGGTCACTCCGTACATGGCGCAGGTGTAGCGCTGCTTGTCGCTGAGCGGGAGGTAGGTCCGGTCGTTCGGGTAGATGCCGCGCTGGAAGACGTTGTCGGTGGAATGGATGTTGGTACCGTTAATCGGGTCATTGGAATACGCGTCGCCTTTGGTATTGCCGCCGTACGAGCAGTAGGAGCCGCTGATGGTGGCGAGGTACAGGTTTTTGTCGAAGGTGTTGTCGTGGATGGGCGCAAAGTCCGGGTAGCCGGTCTGGTCTGCCGAGCAGCTGCCATCCGGCGGATATGTCGGAGCATCACAGAGAATCGTATTGTGGCGATAGGTCGTGTTTTCCTGGGCTCGCATCGCCGATTCGTGCGCCACGCCGGTTGGGTCGGGTGCCTGGCCGTGCATGTACGAATCCTCCACTGTGCACGTGTTGACGCACCACACTTGGCGCTTGCCGCCATACATGTTCGCCCGCCGGATAGTAAAGTTGGAGCCGCCCAGGCCTTCGCTGCTGACCGGGCCGAAATCTGCCTCGCTATCCGTAAGTAGCAGTGGGCCGCTGTTTACGTTGATAATCCAGGTGGTTATCTTGGAATTTTTAATCGTGACGTTGGCGGCGTTGATATCTATGCCTCCGGGACAATTGACCGTCTTGCTGTCGATAACCGTGCCAGCGGTCGTGATGGTGCATGGGCCGGTGTAGCTGGTGAGCGTCGTTCCGGCCGGGATACCGGTGTTCGCGGCACTAGGGAAGCAACCGCCCCACGGGTCGGGTCCACCGGCGACGTACACCTGCGTGCCCGCTGGGTAGCCGCTGTTTAGGTTTGCAGAAACATCTGCCGCCGTAATGGTACGCTTTGTGGTCGGGCATGCCCCGGCAGCTGCCGTCGTGAACTTTACGGCCTGGCCACCGGACGCGCCAGCGTCTGACACTACGCTTGCGCCGCCAGTAGTTGTGCCGCTTTCGGGTTCGATGCTAGCTGTGGGCGTGGCAGCATGGGAACCGACGAGTATGACAGTGCCGATGGTGGCAAATATAAGTACGGCGACACCCGATACTACGGGACGTGGCAATTTCGCCACGATTTGACGCAGATTCTTCAAAATCTTCTTCGGGACGGTAACCTTCACGGTCATGGTTAGGTTTTAGTATATACGCATGAGAGGGCAATGCAATATGCCAAAGCCGCCGACAGTACTACCTATAGCCATTGAGCATTGACCAAAATTAGCACTCTTGACATGTGAGTGCTAATTTTCTATGCTACAATATAGTTAGCACTCGGAATAACTTAGTGCTAGATGGGGAACGATAGATGAATCACGAATCCATTATCCCAGGTATAACATTGGTAGATGAGTCAGACCATGTAGTCATTTCTCACTACGACTCTCATGTGCCGCCTGGTGAAGAAGGTGTGGTTGTCGTCGAAATTGCCAACGCGAGGTTACTACACACCCGCGATTCAGGTAATCCTGACGCTCATGTGCTCGGAAGGGTAGCGGTTTTCGCCAGAGAGATTACTCAAGGAGAGCTACAGAAGCGCAAGGACGACCACGTGTCAGACCCCGACGTGTATCACGCGGCATTATTAAGAAGCACTGCAAGGTAAGAGGAATACAATTATGGGAAAGATTATAGGGATTGACTTAGGTACTACGAACTCGGCGATGGCTGTTATGCAGTCGGGTAAGCCGGAAATTATCGCTAACAGTGAAGGTGCGCGCACGACGCCATCTGTCGTAGCTGTGAATAAGAACGGTGAACGCTTGGTCGGGCAGGTAGCGCGCCGCCAGCAGGTTACCAACAGCAAAAACACTATTTATGAAGTAAAACGGCTCATCGGCCGCAACTTTAACGACAAAGAAGTCCAGCGCGACCTGAAGCTGATGGGTTACGAAATCGTGAAGAGCGGCAACGGTGTAAAGGTAAAGATGGGCGACAAAGAGTACAGCCCGGAAGAAATCAGCGCCATGATTCTCGGCAAGCTGAAGGCTGACGCCGAAGCGTTTTTGGGCGACAAAGTAACCGAAGCGGTCATTACCGTGCCTGCCTACTTCGACGACTCTCAGCGCCACGCGACCAAAGACGCCGGTAAGATTGCCGGCCTGGAAGTAAAGCGCATCATAAACGAGCCGACGGCTGCAGCGCTGGCGTACGGGCTCGAAAAGGGCAGTGCCGACGAAAAGATTGCCGTGTACGACCTTGGTGGTGGTACGTTCGACGTATCTATCTTGGAGCTCGGTGATGGTGTCTTTGAGGTTAAGTCGACCAACGGTGACACCCACCTGGGTGGCGCCG
>CAZEMC010000004.1:23985-109310 GCA_964513385.1 uncultured Candidatus Saccharibacteria bacterium
GATGGTGTCTTTGAGGTTAAGTCGACCAACGGTGACACCCACCTGGGTGGCGCCGACTTCGACCGCACCATCGTGAACTATTTTGTCGACGAGTTTAAAAAAGAGTCGGGCATTGACATCACCAGCGACAAAGCTGCTATGCAGCGCCTGCGCGACGAAGCCGAAAAGGCCAAGATTGAACTTTCGACTGCACAGGAAGTCGACATTAACCTGCCGTTCCTGACGGCCGATGCCGACGGCCCGAAGCATTTCGAGCACAAACTGACCCGCGCCAAGCTGGAAAGCCTGGTCGCCGAACTTATCGACAAGACGGCCGACCCCTGCGAGAAGGCTTTGAAGGACGCAAACCTTACTACGAGCGACATCGACGCAGTAGTGCTAGTGGGTGGTATGACCCGCATGCCTGCCGTGCAAGAAAAGGTAAAGAAAATCTTCGGCAAAGACCCGATGAAGGGTGTGAACCCGGACGAAGTTGTCGCCGTCGGCGCAGCTATACAAGGTGGTGTGCTGCAGGGCGACGTCAAAGACGTGTTGCTGCTGGACGTGACGCCGCTGTCTCTCGGTATCGAAACCATGGGCGGTGTTATGACCAAGCTCATCGAGCGCAACACGACCATCCCGACTTCTAAATCTGAGGTGTTCAGTACGGCTGCTGACAACCAGCCGCAGGTGGAAATCAAGGTCGGCCAGGGTGAACGCGAAATGATGGAAGGCAACAAGATACTTGGTACCTTTACGCTGGACGGCATCCCGCCAGCCCCGCGCGGTATCCCGCAAATCGAAGTCACCTTTAACATCGACGCTAACGGTATTTTGAACGTCACGGCGAAAGACAAGGGCACCGGCAAAGAGCAGAATATCACCATCCAAGGCAGCGGTTCGCTCGACAAAGCCGAAGTGGAGAAGATGGCCAAAGACGCCGAAGCCCATGCCGAAGACGACAAAAAGCGCAAAGAAGCTGTCGAAGCCCGCAACCACCTGGACACTGCTGTGTACCAGGCCGACAAGCTGAAGTCTGAGGCGAAAGATAAGATTACCGAAGACGATGTAAAGAAGATTGACGAAGCCGTCGAAGTCGCCAAGAAAGTCGTCGCAGACGACAAGGCCGACAAAGACACGCTGGAAGCTGCTACCAAAGCCCTGAACGACGTCCTGATGCCCATCGGCGCCAAGATGTATGAGCAGGCCGCCAAAGACGAAACTCCCGAAGAAGACAAAGCCGCTACATCTGACGCCAAAAAAGAAGACGGCCCCGTAGAAGGCGAAGTAGTCGACGACAAGAAAGACAAGTAAAAACAATGATTGAAGTACGCTCACCGCTTCCAGAAGAAATGCCAGCGGCATTCGACTTGCGGTGGCGTGTACTTCGCGACCCACTGGGCGAGCCAAGAGGCTCCGAGCAGGACGAATTTGACGCTATAGCCTCTACGATTCATGGTGCCGCTTTCGAAGATGGCCATCTAATAGGTACTGGGCGAATTCATGTTGCCTCCGAAGACCCCCGAGAGCTACAGGTCAGATACATGGCGACGGACGAGCTTTACCGCGGTAGGGGCATTGGTGCCAAAGTCCTATCACTAATGGAAGGTATGGCCCACGATCTTAGCCCGAGTACAGGAGCGATTATCTTAAATGCTAGAAGTGGTGCCGTAAGCCTTTACGAAAAGGGTGGCTACAGGAAAGTATCTGACGAGGTTTTGCTGCACGGTATTCCCCACTATAAAATGCGCAAGGATTTCGCATCATGAGTGATTTTGTAGAGTTGGTGTTGACGTGTGAGGACCGGGCGGAGGCGGAGAAGATTGCGCATGTGTTGCTGGAAAAGCATCTGGTAGCGTGTGCGAAGTATGTGCCGATTGAGTGCAGCTACTGGTGGCAGGGCGAGATTACCGAAGGCAAGGAAGTGATGCTACTGATGGAAAGCGTAGCGGAGCATTTCAAGAAAGTGGAGGCCGAAGTCGCCAAGCTTCACAGCTACGAAACCTTCATCCTGAAGGCCTTGCCGATGACTCGCATCTCCCCGAAGGCCGCCGCCTGGCTCACCGAAAACACCCAATCTTAGGGACGTATCCAACCACAAGCGCAATACGTGTAGTTCGCATCTGTAAAGACCGCTTATGCTAGAGGTCGGACCTCTAGCAAGCCCCTCATAAGGTCTTGGGCGGATTTAAAGGTAAAAGCGTTGTAGCTTAAGCATAAGTACGGTATAGTTTCCTGCAAAGGAACGTATGATAGGCTTACTGATTTTTCTGGGGGTTGTGGGGCTTATAATCTGGGCTGCAAGCTCGGGCGGGAGCAAGCAGAAACAGTCGGAACTGAGTCGGCGCAACCAAGAATGGGTCGACTTTATAGCCGGCTACGGCCGGGTGGCGCAGAACGCCAAAGAAAAGGCGCTGGTAGCGCGCATGCTCGACGATATTTCCCGGCAGGGGCTTGGTGAGCCGACGCTGCCGTTCAGCCCTCCGGCTAAGCCGTGGGTTATGTCCGAACATCCAGCCGGGGTCAGCGCAGGGAAGGCGACGGGGGCCGCGACTGCCGCCGTAACTGCGACGACTGCCGCTGCCTCGAAAACGGTGGCGCAATCCAACCTGAATGAGCCATACGAACAAGGTCCCAACCTCGTCAGTGACCACGCCAAAGACATCCAGCTCGACAACGCTTCCCTGCTTCTGTACTTCGGCGCCTTCCTGTTCGTCGCAGCAGCCGGCCTATTCGTGGCCTTCGGCGGTGCCGACAGCGTAGTCCGCACATTTATGGTTGTGCTGGTAACAGCGGTGATGTACGGCAGCGGCATGTGGCTGTACCGTACTAAACCCAAGCTGAAGCAGGCCGGGCAAGCGTTTGCGGGCATCGGCATCGTGCTGGCGCCGTTGGTCGGTGTGGCTATCTATAATTACCTGTTCGACCAGCAGTATGGCATGGCGGTATGGATGGTGACATCGCTGTTGTGTTTGGGGCTCTATACGCACGCTCTCTTCGTCTTCCGCTCGGCGCTCGTCAGCTACTTGCTTATTTTCACCTTCGTTTCGCTGTTCGAATCGGGCGTCGGCGTGGCCGATGTGCCGATTTATTACTTTGGTTGGGGTCTGGCAGCGGCCGGGCTGTGTCTGCAGTTACTGCACCGCCTCAAACGCACATTCCCGGAACTGCAAGATGCGTCGTCGCAGGGCGCCGCGGTGCTTCTGCCGGTCTCGGTCGCCGTTTCTTTGGTAATGGTTCCCCAGCGTGGTGCGACACAACTAGGCGTATCGCTGCTGCTCGCGGCGCTCTTTTACGGCCTCGAAACACTCCGGACGCACGACAACGAACGCGAGCTCGACGCCGTTGTCAGTCAGGTTGCTGCCATGCTGGGTGTGGCCGCACTGACCTATGGCGCCACCGAAAGCCGGTTCGCACTTGGCGTCAGCCTGGTGGCTTCCAACTTGGTGCTGATGCTTGCCGCGAGCCTCAGCAAGCTCGAAGGCAAGCTGTGGTCCAACTATGCGAGCGTACTGCTCGCCATGGCTGCGATAACGGTCTTCGTGGGAATCGGCTATCCGAAGTTACTGCTTGTCAGCACGGCGTACACAGCGCTGGTGGGGTTGTTTCTGTGGTTCCGGCAGCGGCGCGAGGATGCCTACGGTCTGGCGGCGCTGGCGCTTATGGCGTCGATTTACATCGCCGGTCAGGTAACCTATGGACCACTCGGCATCCCCGAGCAATCGGTGCTGGGCTTCGCCGGCGTGCTAGTGCTGCTCGCGGGTTACGCCACGCAACGGCAGTGGGCAGCATCGCAAGCCGCCTGGCGGCAGGTTGCGCTCGCGACGTACCTTGTCGGTGGTGCGAGTGTTATTGTCTGTTCTTTGTTCGGCCTGCCGCTACTCTCGCTGGCTGCTTCGGTAGCTGTCGCATTGACGCTGTTGGTGCTTGCCAAGTTAGACAATGAGCGTGTTTGGGTGGATGTGGCCGGGTTCACCCTGTTCGTGCCGTTGCTGCGGACGGCCGATGAACCGCAAGCCCTGTTGCTTTCGACCGGTGTCGCGCTGCTCTCGCTCGTAGCGCTTGCCCTGCGGTTCCGCCGCGAGGCCCTGCGTTGGGCAAGTACGTTCGTGTGGTTGCTGGTACCGGTGGCACTCGGCCAGGCCGATGTAGGTGGCGCGTGGCATGCGGAAGCATATGCGTGGGCGTATGTGGTGGCCATGGTCGTGCTCATCATCTCCCGGGTCATTGCACGCGGGACACTGTATTTCTCGAAAAAGGCGCCGCTGGTCAGCTACCTGCAGAACGCCAGTCTTTCCTATGTGGCCGGCTACACGACTGCGGCGGTGCTGGCCGTAACTATTTCGACGGCCGCGACCAACAGCCGCCTGCACACAACACTTATCTTGGGCGTACTGAGCCTGATGACCATCGTCATCGCCGAGTACGTCGAAAAGCGTGACGAAATCATCGCCCTGTTGCCGGTGCTTGCGCAGACGTTGCTACTCAGTGCCATCCGTCCGGAACGTAGCCTGCACGCACTCTACCTGTTCCTGGCACTCAGTTCGGCGCTGGCGCCCCTACTGTACATCGCCTTCAGCGACCTGCGCCGCCAGGCGTCCGATGGTCGCCCCGGCCTGCAGAGCTCGCAGCTCGTCGCCGTACTGACAGCTTTCGTCACTCCGGTAAGCGTGGTGTTCGGCGCGCAGGCGAATGTCCTGATGGCCATCGGCCTCTTTGCCGCCGGTTTGTTGGTGCTGTTCCATATCCGCGCCCAAGAGCAGGGCAATAAAGAGCTGGCCGGCGGCGTCATCGTGCTGTCGCTATGGTGGATGCTGTACTTCGCGCACGTACACGAGGCGCAGGCGTATGTGCACGTGGTGGTCGCGACGCTGGGCTTGTACGCGTACCTCCGCTACAAGCGCGGCGAAACACAGCAATCCGACATGTACTTATGGTGGATGCTTGGTGTCGCCACTATCCCGCTCGCGCTGCAGGCACTGGATAGTTCAAATGGTGGCTTGTATGGCTGGTGGTTCTTGTTCGAACAGGTGGCCATAATGCTGCTCGGCATGAGCATCGGCAAGCGGTTCGTGACGCGCTGGGGTCTCTATGCCGGCATCGCCGCCGTCATCTACCAGCTCCGCGGCCAAGGCTACGCCGCGCTGGCCGTCCTGGCTGTCTTCCTCATCGGCCTCGCCATCTACAAACTTCAGAAATACAACGACCCCAAGTAAGTAATACGTTTTTGTCCATGTCTGCAGCATCCGCTATACTTATGCTTAATTAGTCGCGCGTGTATGGATAAGATACGAAAACAACTTTTTTCCAAGCAAAGCCTATTCGTGTGCGCTGGCCTGCTTGTCGCTGTCGTCGGTACGTATCTGCTGTATCGGACGTACGCTGCTACCCCGACTGCATCGTTCCAAGCGGAAGCCGGCACGCGCTCGGGTAATGCGACGGTCGTGAGTGACACGGGTGCCTCGGGCAGCAGCGCCGTAAAGTTCGTCGCTTCCACCGGCAGTACCGGCCGTACGTACCCGCTGCATACCAACATCAACGCCACTACCTTCTGGGTCGGCGAACAGTTTCAGGCTACTAGCGATGGCAGCCAAGTATGCTCGGCCTATGACAGCGAGTGGCAGTACAGCTTTTTCCATCTGAGGACCGGCACCAACACGGCGCAGGGCTGCAAAGGCGCGCCGACTGGCGGCTGTGACGCAAAACTCTCGAACGCTTCCGGCAAGTGTGACGACACCAACAGCATTGCCAGCCTCCGTACACCGGCGAATAACTATACCGCTCCGGCTGGGTCGCCCACCATTTACGAAAGCCCGTTCTACCTCGACCTGCCTTACGACGATTACAACCAATCCGACAGTACCGACACTACAGGATACTCCCGCCGCTGTACGGACATTCCATGGGCTAACGACGCTGGCTTTGCCGGGCACTGTACCGACCAAAGTTTCAGCTACATGAAAAACCGTTTCGTAAAAGTCATGGCCAACGGCCAGACCTGTTATGGACAGATAGAAGACGCCGGTCCAGCCGACGACGGCAATGGCAACGGCAACTACGCGGACTATCCATATGTGTTCGGCGTGAACGATGCGCGGCCTTACAACACTTCATACAACTCGGCTGGCATGGACATTTCGCCCGCTCTTGGCGCCTGCTTGCTTGGCTCGTTCAATAACGACCTCAAGGTCAGCTGGCAGTTCGTCGACAACGTCGATGTCCCGGCCGGCCCGTGGAAAACCATCGTTACCACGACCCCGCCGAATTAGCATCCCAGGGGTATTGCCGATGCCGTAGAGTGATAAAGCGGCCACATGTAAGGTTTTTTACATCATGCATCTGCGAAACACGACATACTGGAAATGTAACTAAGCGGAGGAATTGCTCTATGACACTATGGGATGTAATCGCGTGGATTATTATGGGAGCGCTGGTGGGGTGGATTGCCTCGCTGATAGTCGGTACGAACGAGAAGCAGGGCGGGATGGCGAACATAATCGTCGGTATAATTGGTGCCTTTATAGGAGGCCTCGTCATGCACCTGTTCGGCGCATCTGGTGCGAGTGCAACCAACGCCTTCAGCTGGCAAAGCTTCTTTGTCGCGCTGCTTGGTGCGGTGATTCTGCTGTTCATTTACCGGCTGGCGACCAAGGGTGGTCACCACCACGGTACCGTCTAGCGCTTCCTAGGCTTGAGAGAGGGGCTCCGTAAGGGGCCTTTTTTTCTAAGCAGCGGGTTATTCTAGCACTCGCGGGTGCTTAGTGCTAAAATAAGGTGCAGATATGGCAGAAAAACGCGATTATTACGAAGTGCTCGGCGTTCCCAAGAACGCTTCGGCAGATGAAATAAAGAAAGCTTTCCGGCGGAAAGCGGTAGAGCTGCACCCGGACAAGCAGGGCGGCGACGAGGCCAAGTTCAAAGAGGTAAACGAAGCGTACGAGGTACTGAAAGACCAGTCGAAGCGCCAGCGCTACGACCAGTTCGGCCACGCCGGTGTGGGCGGCAACGGTGGTGGTGGCGACCCGTTCGGCGGCGCATATGGCGGCGGTTTCAATGGCCAGAATGTGAACTTCGATTTCGGCGATTTGGGTCTCGGCGACATATTCGGCAGCTTCTTCGGCGGTGGCGCAGGGCGTGGCCCGAGTCGCCAGGCTCGTGGCAACGATGTCGAAACCCGCGTCGAAATCACCTTCGAGCAAGCCATCTTCGGCACCGAAGTCAGCCTGAACCTGAACCTCGAAGACACCTGCAGCCACTGCGGTGGTACGACCGCCGAACCGGGCTACCAGCTCAAAACGTGCGACACCTGTAAGGGCAGCGGCCAGGTCGTTACGACCACCCGCACCATCTTCGGCAACATCCAGCAGGCCACCATCTGTCCGACCTGTAAGGGCACCGGCAAGATTCCCGAAAAAGTCTGTACGGTGTGTCACGGCAAAGGCACCGAACGTCGTAATCAAAAAATCGAACTCAAAATCCCCGCTGGCATAGACGATGGCGCTACCATTCGCCTGCGCGAACACGGTGAAGCCATCGCGAACGGTCCGAAGGGTGACCTGTACGTGCATGTCCGCGTAAAAGCCCACAAACATTTCACCCGCGAAGGCGACCTTATACTCAGCGAAGAGCACGTCGACATGGTCGCTGCGGCCCTTGGCGTAGAAATAGACGTCGAAACGGTTGACGGCCTAGTGCGCATGAAGGTTCCGGCCGGCACGCAAAGTGGCACGGACTTCAAACTATCGAACCACGGTGTTCCACACGTGCGCGGCAACGACCGCGGCCCGCACATCGTCACCATCGTGGTCGACACTCCCACCAAACTCACCAAGCAGCAAAAAGACCTCCTCGAACAGTTCAACTCCCCCGAAGCCAAAAAACGCGGCTTTTTCTAGTCGATAACTCGATAAGCTCCTTTTCGTTTGTGCTGTATTTTTTTGTCTGTGGCGGCTGCTTCGTCTGCTCTTAGGAGTAGGTCCTCAAGCGATTCCGATGAGTTGAACAGTACGAAGCCGCAAGCCAAGTCGGTGTAGGATAAATCGGGATTTTTTTGCAAAAATCCTTCGACCGCATGCCCAACTCTATCACGAAGGGTATTGAGCTGTCGTTGCAGGTTGGCATCGCGTAACTCTTCGGGGCCTTCCGGCTCTGCGATTATCGCGACCATTTCATCGCCTCCCGTCCGTGCTAAGATATCCCTATCTTCACGTATGGAATGTAAAATGGCTTGAGCATACCGTAGAATTGCATAGTCGCCACCTAGATGGCGTTGATCGTCGCAGGCATTTACGCGTTTCAGGTTGGTAATGTCAAAAAATATGACAAGGCCTGGCTTTTGCCCATTTGCAAAATCTTCTTCAACCGCCCGAAAAAGGCCTCGGCGGTTAAGAAGCCCTGTTTCTTCATCGTGCATTGCCAGATATTCAAAATCTCGTCGTTGCTTCGCTTCGCCATAGTGAGCGATTTTCGCTTCGATTATATCTATTTCGGCTGCGAATAATCTGTGCTCCAAGTTCTTTATCGTGGTATTCTGCTGGTCAATCTGGCGGTGCGCATCCGCCAATGCTTGGTACGGGTTCGGTTTAGCATTACCAATACTTACGATATAGCTCGGCGCATAGTCCTCAATTTCAGCGGGCGTTCCTGCCGATATCGATGGCTGCGGGGCTGTAACGTTGGAGTCGGTGCTCGATAGCAGCACGCCATATGGCAATGCGAGCTTCCTCATGTGTTCGCCACCCTCTGGTGGGCACTCGCTGGCTATATCGATGGTTATTTGGGGTTGGCTGTCGGTATTGGCTTCTGGGGACCCAGGGGATAAGTAACGCATGATAATGTAAAATATCATATTTTTGACAATAAATCAATTAAAAAAGAATTTACACTGGAAAAAAGAACAGTAGTGAGCGATAATGGGGGTAAATGAATAAGCTCAAGCAAAATAGCGCTGGGTTTATACCTATGATTATCTGCATCGTCCTCGTCATCGCCGCAGTGCTGTATTTCGCATACACCCGCGTCGCCCAAGCCCAGCATTGATATAAAACATAAAATATGCTATAATATGACATAATGTCAGAAATAGTCTGCTTTTCTTATCGCAAGCCAGGGTTGCCCGAAGGTGGTAATCTGAGCGGCCGTGTGCAGATTTTTGAAAAATTACGGTATCGCGACATAACGCCGGTCGTCAGCCTTGGTGCGGAATCGGCGTTCATCGGTGACATGGTAAGCGTCCATAGCCTGCAGGGCGAGCACGAGACAAGCGCCATCGACCCAATAGAACTTGGGGCTGTCCGGACTATCGTAAACAGGCTTGACCGCTCAATCAAAAAGGACCAGCTGGAGTATCCCGAGTTGTTGCCGCCTATGATTAACGAAAACACGACCCGTTCGTTGGCATTCAGAAAGCACCGTACCGACAGGGAAGTCCTAGCGCCTCTGGGAATCAACATACCATCGGTGTTGGCGGCAGACGGCAGCACAGTCGAGGCTTTCATGAATACGCAGCCTGGAGGGCGGTTCGTAGTAAAGCCCGATAGTGGCGCCAACGGCCAGGGCGTGCATATCCTGAACCCTGCGGGTGTCGCCGAGCTATTCCGTGAGCATCCGGACTTATACGGTACCCAGCTGGTGCAGCCGGCGTACGATCTTACCCGGCCATTTCCGGCCGGCCTGCGTCCGTACGATGCTGCTAGCGCGGAAGCGTTCGAAGGCTGGAACCGGCAGGGTATAACGAAAGAGCTGCGCGTGTACGGTTTCCACTCTCCCGAACGTACGACTGTTTTCCCGGTGGCGCGGGCCATCCACGAACAGCGCGACGAATGGTTTTTTCTGGACCCCGAAACAGTTCCCGCCCACTTGCTGAAAGATACCGAGGCCGCGATGCGCTTGGCTGCCAGCGTAAGCGGTGCGGCTGCGATGCTCGGTACCGTAGATTACGGATACGGCGCACCGGCCGGCCAAGACCCGGTATGGGCAGCGGTAGAACTGAACGGCAAAGCACCCTACGTCCTCGGGTACGAAAAACACTACCAGATTGCCGATACGCTCCGTACCATGTTTGCTGACCAGATAGCGGAGACCGCAGCCTTCGCGAAAGGAGTAGACTAAACCTATGCGTGTACTGCTTATCGGCAATATCGAAACGTCTCCGACCGGCGAAGCATACTTTGGGCAGTATATAGACTTCCTACACGAAGCGGTTGCTAGTACCGGCGAAGCTATCGAGGTCGAGTTTACGCTTTTCAGCGACCTGTACATCGGTGTTGGCGACGGTACGTTTACGATTTTCGATACCCGCAGCGGGCGGCATGTGCACGAATCGGACGTAGTGCTGCTCCGTGGTGCGCGGTACCGGCAGTATTACGACGTCGTAAAGGCGATAAGCGTGTATGGCCGCGAACACGGCATGGTCGTTATCAATGACTATGGTGCGGTACGCGACTCGTCGAAGTTAACGCAGGCGGTACAGTTCCACGAGCTCGGGCTGCCTGTCGCCTACTCGGTGTATGCCAATGAAGCGGTTCTCGAGGGAAGACGCCCGCTGGGAATCGAGTTCCCGTGCATTATGAAAGCGACGTTTGCGTCGCATGGCGATGACAACCATCTCATTTTGTCGCTAGAGGAAGCTGCGGCGATACAGAGCCGTAGTCCCCAGAAGAAGTTCGTTTTGCAGCGTTTCGTGCCGAACGACGGCGATTTCCGGCTTTTGATTATCGAAGACGAAGTCGCCATTATACACCGCGCCTCGGCCGAGGGTTCGCATCTCAACAACACTTCCAGGGGTGGAACGGCGGGTCTCCGCGAACTCGACACGGTGCCGGCAGCTATCATTGACGGCGCAAAACGGCTTATGAAGCACTTGTCGATGACTATCGCTGGCGCCGATGTCTTGGCCGATAAGCATACCGGCGAGTTTTACTTCCTGGAACTCAACGCACAGCCACAGCTCATGACTGGCGCCTACACGGAGCTCAAAGCCGAGATGCTGGGCAAGTACTTCAAGCGTCTTGCGCACGACCGTCAAGCGGCCGGAACGGCAGAGTCGCAAGAATAAACAGCACGTTACGGTGTTCGGACAGGTCGAGCGTCGTATTGCCGGTCTGCGGGTTGTTGTTGTGCCGGTCGACCAGGAATGTGCCCTCGTCGGAAACAGAGGCGGCGGCTTCGGCGAAAATCCGTTCCTGCAAAGGGCTTGCAATACCGAGCAGCTCGCAGCAGACGAGGTACTCGCACTTATTGTCGAGGTTGATATCGACGAATCGTTCGTCGATAAGCTTCGTAAGGTCGTCGAGCATGGCACGGTAGGTCTGTATGTACCGGCTCGGGCGACGAAAATAAAACTTCGACTCACCCAATATACAGTGTGTGTACAGGTAGACAAGCAGTTGCAGGTGTATGGTGTTGCCTCTGTCGTAACCGGTCCGGCCGACCGCTAGGAACGACGATGGGTCAAGTCCTGTCTCATCGTGGCGGATGACTCGGCGGTACAGGTAGCAGTAATTGACGGCGTGGGTGGACAGTATGGCCAGTGCTTCCGTGTCTGCCAGTAGCCGCGACTCGTATGCTGCCAGGTCTTTATCGGGAACGAGTCTGAAGAGCTCCTCGCGAGCATCTATGCCGTATAGTGTTTCAAGAAACAACACCCTGAACAGCAGCGAGACGTACAACTTCAGCTTCGGGTATGCCTCAAAGTACGGGCGTCGCAGCTCGGCGGCGTTCTTGGAGCCGTGTGAGACTTCGGCGTTGACCCTGTCGACAATGGCCTGGAGGGCTGCCGCTGGGCTGCCATTTCCGGTAAACTCGCTCTTCAGCTCGTGCTGGAGCATTTCGCCCAGCGTTTCATGTTGCGACCAGAGGTACAGGCGGGACGCGAAATGAAACTGCCGGTCGAACGACAGCTCGGACAGGTGCTCGAGGTAGTACAGTAAGACACTATTGCTTAAATTTTGCATATGTGATATAATAACAGAGGTTAGGAATCGTGACAACCCTAGTATGTCACACCGAATATAAAAACCTAACGGTAAAGGAGCGCTCCATGCGTATGACGGTAGTCGGTTGCCTCGAGCCCATTTCTATCCCCGAGCTTGGTATCCGCGATGTCATGGCTAAGGTCGACACCGGCGCGTATTCCGGCGCACTGCATTGTACCGACATCAAGGTCGTACGCCGCGGGCTGCTGCGTAAACGATACCTGAAGTTCACTCCGCTAGGTGACCCGGCCCTGGCCGGGGAAACCGATACGTTTCTGAAGACGTACATACGGAGCGCCACGGGCCACCGTATAAAGCGCTTTATTATCAATACCGAAATCGTGGTGCAAGGCAAGACGTACCCCATCCGCATCGGCCTGTCGGACCGGTCGGATATGAAGCGGGCGGTGTTGCTGGGCCGGCGCTTTTTGCGTGAGAACGATATGCTGGTTGACGTCCGTATCAATCAGGAGCAGGATGAGGAAGGAGAAAACACACGATGAAAATAGCAATTCTTTCCAAAGGTTCGCTAAACTACACCACCAAGCGGTTGCGCGAGGTGGCTGAAGCCCGTGGGCACGATGTCTCCGTCATAAACTACGCCAAATGCTATATGACCATGGAAAAAGGCAAGCCGGTCATTTATTACAAGGGCCACGAGCTGCCTAGGTTCGACGTCATAATCCCGCGTATAGCTCAGAGCTATACGAAGTATGGTACTGCGGTAGTGCGCCAGTTTGAGATGCAAGGTGCGTTCACGACCGCCAGCTCCATAGCTATCAACCGGTCGCGCGACAAGCTGCGTTCGTACCAGATTATGGCTCGCCAGGACGTGGGCATACCGAAGACGGTGTTTGCTCGCGAAACCGCCAACCTCGAAGAGGTGGTTGACCTGGCGGGGGGCGCGCCGGTTATCATCAAGGTTGCGCGTGGTACGCATGGTAACGGCGTGGTGCTGGCTGAAACCAAGAAAGCGGCTAAGGCTGTGATGCAGGCGTTTTATGTCGAGGGCGTGAACTTCATAGTGCAGGAGTTTGTGAAGGAAAGCGCTGGTACGGACATCCGTGCGCTAATAGTTGGGAGCCGTGTGGTGGCAAGCATACAGCGCCAGAGCCTGGACGACGATTTCCGCTCAAACACGCACCAGGGCGGTGTCGGTGTAGCCGTGAAGTTGACGCCAGAGGAAGAAAAGACTGCCATAAAGGCTGCAAAAGCGATGAACTTGCCGGTCTGCGGCGTAGACATGATGCGCTCCGACGATGGGCCGAAGGTGCTAGAAGTGAACAGCAGCGCCAGCATAAAAACTCCCGAACTCGTGACGAAACGAGACGTAGCGACTAAAATAATTGAATATGTCGAGCGTAACGCCAAAGCAAAGCCCAAAAAAGACAAAGTCGGCGCGTAAGCTTGCTCCCGAAAAAAGCCCTGAAGGGTTTTTCTCTTCGCGTCAGGCTCGGAGTAAACTCAAGCGCGGGCTGCTCTTTTCCATACTCGGGATTGTGGGCCTTATGGTAATGTTACTGCCGACTATTTTCTATCAGCCGACGCGGGCCACGCTGCAGGTGGCAGGGAAGACCGTGAAGCTCGATATCGCGCAGTCGGAAGCGGCGCGGGAGAAAGGATTGGGCGGGCGTGAAAGCATGGCCAGCGACCGCGGCATGTTGTTTGTGTTCGACCAGCCCGACAAAGAATGTTTCTGGATGAAGGACATGCAGTTCCCGCTCGATATCATTTGGCTGAACACTGCCAAACAGGTGGTGCATGTGGAGCGGAATCTTTCGCCGGAAACGTACCCGGCATCGTACTGTCCGAAGCTACCGGCGAAGTATGTGGTGGAGCTGAATGCGGGGCAGGCCGAACAGCTCGGCATCTCCACTGGCGACACCCTAAAACTGTAGCAAATAACAGATTTCATGTGGCAAAGATGTTTCATGTTGCATGTATCAGTTGCCCCAACCACGGACGCTCTGCTACATGACACATGAAACATCTTTGCCACATGCCAAATGAAACATGTTACATTTGCGTTCAACACGCTTGTGCTAAAATAACAACATGACGTCTCTCATCGTCTTGGCCGCGCTTGCGGCTATACCAGTCATACTCATCGTCGCGCTGCGGGTCAACGCGGCCATTGCTTTTATGAGCCTGTGTCTGGGCAGCGTACTCGTAACATATACGACAGGCGACGCTGCATCTATAGCTTCCGGGCTGGCATCGCACCCGAACCCGGAAGTGGTGCGCTGGATAAGCCTGGCGCTACTCATAGTGCCGTTCATTCTGGCGACGCTGTTCACGCGCAAAAACGTGAAGGGTGGCGGCAAACACGTGCTGAACTTTATCCCGGCACTCGCGACGGGCGTGTTGCTGGCGCTGCTCGTGACACCGCTGCTTGGTGGTGGTTTACAGCATCAGGTACAGGACCAGCAGTTGTGGCACCAGATGGACAGTTTGCAGACGGCGGTGCTGCTCGGCGGCGCGTTCTTCAGCCTGTTATTCATCCTCATAACCCACCGCCACCACAACTCCGAAGAAAAACACGCCAAACACTAGTAGACGCAATGAAGCATCGTACCAGAATCGCCTATTTGACTTCCTGCCGGGAGCTGGGTGTGGCCGGTCAGGAACTGGTAGGGCGGCAAGTCCAGAACAGTCACACGCACAAACGGTACGGCTACCGGGCGAGCTGCATAGAACAGCTTATCGGCCTCAGCTGCCTGGCACGCGGTGAATTTGCGGCGACATGCGAAATCGGGCTCATCCTGTGCGACGACAGCGACAGCGAGGAGGCGCTGGAGTGGCGTGCTGCGGCGCTCTGGCCGAAGCAACAGCGGCTGTCTGGCGGCAAGACAGTCGAAACCATATCGGTGCGGATACCTTCGGACTGGCGCAGGCTGCCGCGTTCGCAGCCCGAGGCACGCGAAGCCGCCAAACGTGCGTACGAACGACGTATTGTCGGCCTGTTGCATGAGTACGACATAGATTTGTTGGTAGTCGATAGCTACCGCTGCGTCATCGGTCCGACGCTCCTGGCGGCGTACGCGAATCGGATTATCAATATCCACCCGGCGGTGCTTGCAAAAGATGCGCATCCGCTAGCCGGTGCATTCCCCACGCGCGATGCCTACACGCGTGCTGCGTTCGGCTACGTTATCGTGGACGACAAGCGGCTCAGCGGTATTCCCCCAGGCGACCGGCTACGGGTGACGTACCAAGGCAAGCAGCGCACCGCGGTGTGGGTGCCGCAGATTACCACCACCGGTGTTACGGTGCATATCGTCAACGAGAAACTCGATGAAGGACCGGTGCTGCTCAGCCAATCGTATACTATAGACCCGGCCCGGATGGACGAAGAAGACATACGTGCCCGGAACTACACCCTAAAGTACAAACTTTTGCCGCGAGCCATCGTCGCGTATGTGCGCCAGCACCCCGAACTGTTCCCGCGCGCGCTGGCTAAGTCCGCTTCGTAACTCCGGCGGCTATGGCCGCATCGTAGGTCAAGTTCCAGATGTACTCGTTCTTGAGCTTCTGCGTGCCGACCCGCTTGAAAATGCCCTGGTCGTACTCGTACACGCGGGTGACCGGTTCGCAACCGGCAGCGTGGGCGACGCTGAGCGCCTGTTTGAAATCGAGGTTGTTGGCTTCGAGATAGCCGATGATTTCACTGTGCAGCTCTGCCTCGTGTACTTCGGATTTCTTGTGGCCTTCCTCGAGTTCGATGGCGAACAGCAGGCGCTTGGAAGCATTTTTTTCTTCGAACACGACCATGCGGAAGGTATGGATTTTTTTGGCAACTGCCGACTTGGTGTACAGCACCTGGCGCAGACTTTCGGGGCTGACGACGGCACCGTAAAAATCGAGTGAAAGGTCGGAGCGGCCGTAGTAGAAAAGGAGCGGAAAATCGACCAATGCGGCACTGAGCAGTTTGCCGGCGCCATGTTTTTCGAGAATAGGCCGCAAGTCACGCAGACGCAGCACGTGGCCGAGGTCGTGGATGTTGTATTTGATACGCGGGTTAATGTTGTTGCTGCGGGTGATGGTAACCAGCAGCTCGCCCTGTTCGTTCGGCCCGATGAGGTAATCGAACGGGTTGTACTGGAAAACCATAGGCAGCACGCCGTATTCGGTCTTGGTCAGTTCTTTGCGCAATTCCGTGTTGGCTAGCAGTTCTTTGCGCAGGGCGATAGTAAAGTTATTTTCGGCAGCGATGTTGATTTCCAGGTCCGACGCGCCGTACGAACCGGCCACGAACCGGAAGTATTGCAGCAGGTAATCGCGCAGGCTTTCGCTCATGGCTTCGCCGCCGTAGATAGCGGTTATGTCGTATTTTTTGACGTCGAAATCCGGGTTGTCGACCAGGTCTTTCAAAAATGGCGGGTACCCAAGGATAACGTACTGGTAGCCGTCGCCGAAATCGGTGATGGTTTCGATGATTTTTTTCTGGTCCGGCCCGGTAGCTTTGACGATGTAGTTTTCGAGCAGCGCCATGGTGGTCGCCATGCCGGTGGCCCAGGCGCCCATGGCGAAGGCGTTGATGACGAAGATGGGCCGGTCCGAAGCCAGCGCGCTGAAGCCGGCCTGCAAGATTTCTTTGACGATGCTGCGCTCTTCTTTGCCACGTACCCAGCTGGTCGGGTGACCGCTACTGCCGGACGATTCATCTACCAAGACACCGCGTGTCGGCAGGACACCGTCCCAACAACGCTCTTCGGCTCGGTAGGGTACGATGTATGACTTTTTGTCCATTTCGGGGACGCCGCTGAAGTCGACGCCGCCCCGGAAGCTAGTGGGGTCGTGATAGTGCTGTTGCCGCAGGTAATCTTTGTAGGCGGGGACGCGGCGTTTGGCCTTTTCGAATGTCCGAAAGGCGCGCCACTGCCCAAGTTTCCAGCGGTACGGTTCGATGCCGGGCGAAAGCAGCAGGCGGTGTGTGACGTCCCAACGGGCCAGGTGCCAGACTACGAAGTCCTGCAGGGCGACATATGTGAACAGCAATCTCTTTTTCATGGTTCCCTCACAAAATGATTTTCTAGTGACAGGCGGTAACTTTCCGGTGGCTCATCGCTTTTGCCGAAGCGGAAAATCATCCATATGGGCGCTGCGACGGTGTTGCTGGCGCCCACGGTAGCCGCGACTTTTTGCAGGACGGCATCGTTCGTCGGGATGGTGCCGTAGGGGTGGAGCGAATAGCCTTGGGCGGCCAGTGCCGACCAGACTTTCATGAATGCCCGGCCGCAGGCGATGTAGTCTTCGAACGAAGCGAACGGGGCTTGGAGCCAGGCGATGGCGTTGACCGTTTTCATGGTGCGTAGGTATAGGTATTTGAAGAACCGGCCGGCGATTTTGTTCGTTATAAGTCCTGGAAAACGCAGTGCGAAGCGGAGGGCAGGACCGGGCATTTGCAAACATTCCGCCGACAGGCCGTCACGCCGCTCACGGGCTTCGCGCTTGCTGTAGCGCAGCCAGTGGGCGAGCTCGTCGTGCATGTGCGGCGTCTGCAGGTCGTGAAACAGCGTCTCTTGGTTGTACCAGAGCACTTGTTTTACCTCTTCGGGCTTTTCGGTGACGTACAGGTTTGCCTGAGTGCCTTCCAGAGCGGCTTGCATGGCGGCGAGCACGTGCTCGGGAATGGGCTCTTGGCGGTAGTTTTTGCGCGAGGTCCGGCGGCTGCGAAGCAGGTGCTCTAAGTCGGCATCTGGTGCTAGATTCCCGGCCGTGATTTCAAGCTTTCCAAAATAGTGCAGGTAGGCTTTGCGCTGTTTGTCGACGGGCGTGAGTTCCGGCCTGTACGTCACCTGGTAGCCAAGTGCCCGGGCGGCGGTCACGAAAAATTCTACGAAAACCCCGACCGTCAGGTAGCTAAATTTGTAGCCGAGCTCGCTGGCGAACAAGCCCCTGGCAGTATCGAAATACAGTTCTGCCTCGTGGTCGTTCAGGGGTTTGAGCTTGAGCGGCTGGCCATTGTGTGGCGAGGGGTAGCGCTGAGCTAGCTCCATTATGGTGTGCCACGGGTCGTTGGCTTGGGTGTTTGTTGTCATGTCAGCTTACTTTAGCTCCAGTGTACACTGGAGCGGACACATTCCCAAGTGGTTCCTTGGAGCCTGGCCTCTCCCCGCGGTTCTGCTCGGCGGCGCGTTCTTTCTTGTTCATAACCCGCCGCCACCATGCTGGAGCCGAAGGCAAACACGCCAAACACTAATCCGAATCGTAGAAAAACGCTTGCATGGTGATTTTGCTTATGCTAAGCTTTCGTTTAATGCATACACAAAGGAATTCCAATGCTAGCTAAGGCGGCGGGATTCCTTTTTCAAAAACAGCCCTTCGGGGCTGTTTTTTTGTGCATGCAGAAAGCAACTAACAAAGGAGGGAAGTGTGGTCGACAACTATAAGGGGATGGAAGACAGTGAGGCGTTTAGCGAGGTGGTGAATAAGCTTCGTGAGTTCTGTCTGAGCAAAGGTTTCGTGGAGGTGAGTGCGCAAGACCGCTTGAGCATATTGGCGGCGTGCGAAGACCCCGATACGGTTGCGACGTACGAGTACATGGGCGAGGTGTGGCCCCTGCCGCAGACCGGCCAAATGTGGCTGGAATACGAACTTTTGAAACGCCCGGAGCTCCCGGGCGTTTTTTGTGTAAGTACCAGCTACCGGAACGAACCGAACCCGGTGCCGGGCCGGCACAAACTTATCTTCCCGATGTTCGAGTTTGAGCTGCCGGGTGACATAAAAGCTCTGCGCGCGTTTGAAACGGAGCTGCTGGAGCACCTCGGCTTCGGCGAAAAGGCCGACTTCCACTACAAAACGTACGACGAACTAAGCGCTCACTATAAAACCGACGACCTGACGCACGCGGAAGAGAACGCTATGGCGACAGATTTCGGCCAGGTAGTGTTTTGCCGCGACTTCCCGGTGCGCACCTCGCCGTTCTGGAACATGAAGCCGAAGGGCAAAGAGCACGCGCACAAAATCGACGTGATTATCGGTGGTAACGAGACCATAGGCAGTGCTGAGCGCAGCACGGATGTGACGCAGATGCGCAAATCGTTCCACACCATCTCCGAAGGCAAATACGCCCAGAAACTGTACGACCTCTTTGGCCGAAAACGGGTGGAACGTGAACTGGACGAGTTTTTGGAGCTCAGCTTTTTCCCGCGCGCCGGCGGCGGGATTGGGCTGACGCGGCTATGTAACGCAATGCAGAAAGGAGACCTCATGAACAACGTCAACAATAACAACTAACATACTTCACGGCAACAGAACTCCCGCCCTATGCGGGAGCTCTGTGTTTAGTTTGCCGGTTTGGGCTGAGAGAGGTCTTCGACGATTTGGACGTTGGGGAGTTTGGTGAGTTCTTTGGGGTGTAGGACAACTTTGGAGGAACGGTTGCCGCCACCCATGACGACTTCGGACTGCTGCATGACGCGGCTGTCGACGTAAACCGGCAGGTCGGTGATGCCGATGGCGGTGACGCCGCCAATCATCATGCCGGTGAGTTTCTGCGTGGTTTCGCCGTCTGCAAACGAGGCGCGTTTGACACCCATCAGCTCGCAGACTTTTTTATTCACGTCCAAACGGCTGTCGGCCAGCACGACACATACGGCGTATTTTACTGGTTCAACTTTGCGCGAAGCGACCAGAATGGTATTGGCCGACTGCTCCGACGTGAAGCCGTAGTGCTCGCAAAAAGCCGCTGTATCCGCCAACTCCGGGTCGCATTCGAAGACTTTGAATTCCAGGCCATGCGCCTGTAGTGCTTTTAGGACTTGTGGGCCGAGTGCATTGTTCACAAACGTTCTTCCAGGTGGATGGTGACGGTGTTGCCGGCTTGTTTACCGATTTTCGTGCGGATGTCAGACTTGACCGGGAGCATCTGCACGCCGTTACCCATGGCCATAAAGGATGTTTCGAAGGGTTCGCCGTCTACGGTGCCGCGGACTTTTACCGCGCCATGCGTGCCGAAAAACTCGGCTGCTTCCGGCCACACCGCATACGTCCACCCGCCCTTATTCGGACTTTTTTCGAGCGTTGCACTGAAAGTTTTATCCAGTTTCATGGCCCTAGTATATATTCCAAGACCTGGTCTTGGAAATAAGTTTTGGTTTTGCTATTTTTGTGGTATAACTGCACCATGATTGAAGCCTTCGACATGAAAGACATGCGGGACTTTGTTGGGGTTGCCATGGAGATGTCGTATAGGAGCAGTGAGCGTATAGGCATAGGAAAGCTTGCACGCTGGTCGGTAACTGCTTGCTGGGAAAGTGAAGATGACGGCTTCACCTATCTTATTAGCCGTGGATGGGTTGGCAAGAATAGCGATTCGACGCGAGTGCGTGTACTGGAAGGTTCAGGCCCAGCACGCTTACTTACTACGTACGATTTAGACTTCCCTTGTGAGCGTATTGACGTATACCACAGTATGATTCAGGGGTCGCGAATTCGGGACGTACTACAAATAGAAATAATGCAGCGCATAGAAAGAGCGGTCGGCCTGGAGGTGATGCGGCCAGAGGAGGGCGAGGTGTTGCAGGCTGAGCTTATACGGGGCGCTGCAGGTAAGTATCGCGTGGCCGCATAATACGCCTCGGGCGATTGACTTTTTCGCCAAAATATAGATAATGTAAGGAGTTATTTTCGTGTTTGTGCGAAAATTGCAGCCCTCGCAAAACCTGCAAGGTTTTGCCCCGGCACCGCAATCCAAGGAGCGAAGCGACTGAATGCGGGGCCGAGAGGAGAAGCGTAAGGCTAGACCGAAGCTTTTGCCGACAGGCAAAACGAGGTAGGCCTGTACGCTTGGACGTGGGCCCGTAGCTCAGCCGGTTAGAGCACCTGCCTTTTAAGCAGGGTGTCGTGAGTTCAAGTCTCACCGGGCCCTCCACTATGTACAATTGGAGTCAAAATCGCCTCATTTTGGGGCGGTTTTTGGTTTTTGAAGGTGTAAATTGGGCTCACTTTTGGTATATAAACTTTTTTATCTGGCACAACTTGGATTCCATCAGGAAAAATAATCTGTTTATAAACTGCTAGTGTTTGCTTGTCCAGTTCCCACCATTTAGCCTCTTTATTGTCCATGAAATCGAAGGCAAAGGCTATGAACTCGTCGAAGTCTTTCTCGAAGTCCCGTGCTTCTGCTGCTGCCTTCTCGGCTTCAACGATTTCGGCACCCACTTCTTCTACGCGCTCTTTAATGGCTTGCTTGAGTTCGGGGCTTGTTTCGGCAAGATAGCCATTCAACATAGTCTTCTTCTGGTCTTTCAACACATTCACCCTACCGTCGGCTATATACGCTCGTTCTATGAGTGTTTTCTGGTGTGCCGACCATATTTTACGAAGGCTTTGCTTGAGTTTATCGTGCTGCGCTGGAGATAGGTTAAGCTCCGCTAGTTCTTCGCAAACCTCTTGATGTAGAGTCTCTTGGCGTATGCCAAGACCACACGCTCTGCAACTGTATCGGGGGTAACGCTTGAAGCCTTTTTTCTCGCCAGTTTCCTGCCAGAAGCCCGTGAATCTAGGGTGCTTGTAATCGGATAGGACACACCTCGAGCAGTCGACCAAGTTCGAGAGTACAAAATCAGGGTTGTTGCGCTTTGGTGTGAACTTCTTGCCTTTGTTTTTAACAATCTGCACCAAAATGTCGTGCTCTTCTTGGGTTATCATGGGCTGATGCAGACCCATCGGTTCGCCTTCTAGCTCCCAGTCAGCAAACGTCAATCTGCCCCAATAGTATTCATCTACCATTAGATTTTTCCAGCGATACATGTCTATTCTCTTTCCGCCGACTGCTTTGGGGCCGTAGTTCTTGGTTCGCAGTCCTTGTTCATTAGCCCATGCCAAACCTTCGGCAATGTCCATTTCACCCCTAGCCATAGCCTTAAACGCCCTTTGCATGATTGACCAGTTCGGCTCATCGGGAACATGTAACCCTTTAATGTCAGACCGTTTATACCCCGTGTGTGGGTTACTCGGGTAGTAGCCAGCATATATCTTCGACTTCATTTTATCGGGTGTCTTATGGATACGTTCGTTGTTGCTTTGTTCGGCGCGATACACATCGATAAGCTCGTCGAATACTGCGCGGTCGTCGTCTGGATTGATGTCTGGACGGTTGGCGTGTACGAGCTGTACGCTAATCTTCTTGAACTCCATTTTCCACCAGTAGTACTCCTCAATGGAGCGCATAAAACGGTCTACTTCATCAACTATGAGATATCCAACTGATCTGTATTGTTTGCAGTAATCGAGCATCTCATGGAGGTCTTTACGATTGAGGTTCTTACCCTTACGGCTTGATACAGCCAAAGACCAAACCTTCACCAGCTCCACACCTAAAGTGTGGGCTGCCCTTTGTACATTTTCTTGTTGTGGAACGAGGTTACCCTCGTTTGCTTGTCCTTGTGTAGACACACGACACAATGCTATCGCCTTTGTTTTTGCCATTGCAGTTCCTCCCAGTTCAATTATGTTGTTATGGAAGAAAAACACAAATTGTCAATAACCTGTCGACTCTTGCGTTCTTTGTGCTTGCTTGAGCTTCCTGTATTGCTCAAAAAGAAAGATAGCAAGTTCTTGGAATGCCTCTTCACTTCCATTTTTAGACAACATAATAGAAACCACTCCCCTGAGTGCATTAGTTTATTTTTAGCACCACAAAGCCTTTTCCTGGCTATTGCGGTAATCAGATCTCTGGTTGGTGCAGTAGCTTGAGGAACAGCTTGGTTATTGGGGTTATTGGCTTATAAGCGTTATAGCTTCTTGCTAATTATTATATGAATATGGCACACAAAGTCGAGAAAATGTCGCTGTATTATCATCAACGAAAACGCTATATGTATTGCCCTAACACATTGCTAGATACGCTACATATAGCGCCCAATGGTGTCTAACTATCCTCTTTGACGCACGTAGAAGCCCTGTGACGGGCTTTAGGCAACGAGATGCAGCATTCCCCATCTTTGACTTCTAGTGCCGTTTTTTATTAGTTCGATTTTCGAACTTGTCCATGCCTTACCTTTGTTTTTGCTATAAATAACCTTATACTTGACCACAAGCAGCGTAGCTGTCTAGACCTAAACCGTCGCCTTGGTGTCGGCATGGTTGGCAAATCCACGAAAAGAAACAGCTCGTCATGAGTACTTCTTTTCGTGGTTGCAATCGGAAACGGTTGTAGGGGCGAAAGCCTCACTCGTGGCGGGCTTTTTGGTTGCCGCGAGAAACACTAACTAAGTTCGCAAAGGAGCGTAAGCTAATGGATCCTGCGGTCAATCAAGCTGTGAATAATGTAAACCAAGCAGCTAACACTTCGATGTGGCTAACATTCGCATTCGTCATCGCCCCGTTTATCCTTGCAATCATAGCTATACCTATAGCAATTATCGAGCAGCGCAAGCTGCGGTGTCCCAAGTGTGGGAACTACAAAAGGAACAAGAAATCAGGCGTACAGACCGTAAGAACTGTAGAGGGCAACAAAACCGTAACTACTAGGCAGCGTGTCGTTATATGCAAGAAGTGTAAGAACGAGTTCACGATATGAACACAGCCACAAGCCTATCTGAGTTAGTCGCAGCAGCAACTACCCACACAGGCTCGTGGGACGACACAGAACAAGCGCTGGATATTAAGCTGGTTCTGTGGGCTACATACGATTCGAACGACGACTTGATATACCCGACTATCCGACACTGGGACTTGCTATTACTAGAGGCTATGGCTGACGACAGTTACGACAAGCTCAACAAGGGCGAAGTTCTATCCGTCCTGTTTGGGCTAATACATAGAACCCGAATTGTTGAGGGACTGTGGGAATCGTTTCTCTCGCGCGGTGTCACACAGAAATTGCTGGAACGGTTGTTGGAGCTGGAAAATACAGATTAAGTTCTGATAAAAGTTCTATTAAACTCTAATTACTCGGGTTTCGTTCGGGTTCTAACAATTAAATAATATTAGACTGGATGGTACAATATCGCCATGAAAGCGAAGAAAAGAAACAGCAAGAAGTTAATTAGTGTCAGTGGCGTCGCCGTTCTGATCGTAGCAATTTTAGGTCTTGGTGTCTTTTTTGGCCTAAAGGCCTACGACAAACATCAGGCTAATAAGATATATTCTGTCGGTGACACGGTTAAACTCCCCGACTTCAACTTCAAGGTAACCAAGGCAGTATTCAAGCCCGTAGACCTGCCGATTGACCAGAAAACCGTTGCAAAGTACGGTGCTATAACTACGCCCGAGAACTGTGACGCTCTATCAAAAGCACCTACTATGGAATTCGTCGGCAACCCAACTCCTGTGCCTTATGGACCGTCGGCATACAATATCTGTGTCCGTCGGAATGACTCACGAAACGAGATTAGCAAATATAGCGCTGATAATAAGCAACTGACTGTCAACTATGAGGTCGTCGCTCGTAATAACGTCAGCACTTCGAGGTTAAGAATTACGCTTGATGTTGACAGTGGCAGGAAGCTTAACGAGCAAGTAAACGCTTTCAACGGTAATCAGTTCTTCGATGGTGGCGCCCAGGAGCTAAACGACTTTCTCGGTGTGCCGACCTATTCACCAGAAGTCACAACCAAATATATTCCATACCACCAGAGTGATATTGGTGGCGACATTGATAAAGGACTTACAAGGAGTGGTTACACCTACACTGACATCCGAAACTCTGAGCATACCGTAGACGTTAAGGTTACCTACTATGTGGGTGGCAAGCTAAACACTCGCATTGTACGCGTTACGCGACAGTAGCATCGGTAAAATCTAATGATCTGCATGTTTTGACCGCGTCGGCGTACTCGTTATAAGGCTAGGGTTCCGATTAACCGCAACCATAACCAATATTACTTGACTGGACTTTAATGTATAACTACTACTTATGAGCAAGCGCAAGCAATTGTTACTGCTAATCATCATCGTAGCAGTCGATGTATACCTAGTCTTTCTGAAGTTCAATCTGAAGCTACCACACTACACATTGCCAGTAGTTAGTAATTCATACTTTACGTTAGGCGACGCGGTTGCAGCCCTCGCACTTGTTTTCGCTGTCACTCAGCTTGCGAATGATTCGTGGGGATTAACCTTGAGAATCAAGGGAAAGCTGAAAAGTAACATCGTATGGATATTACTTGGACTGGGATTGGCTACCTCACTAACCTCCGCGCTCCTATCACAACCAAGCAGCACGGCAATTAACGTCTATAAGAACCCACTCTTTTGGCAGATTATTGCGTTTCTGTGTTTTGCGAGCGCACCGTTCGTTCTTCGACGTATAGGGACTAATAGGAGGCGTCTGTTCAATAAATCAACAGCAGCACGATACTATCAGGTCTTGCTTGCAGCTTATTCAACGGGCGACAACAAACAAATAAAGGCAGCGACTGACATCATACTTGAGAGTCTCGATTCGGTAGCAGAGTGTATTAAGCCAGGACGCTTCAAGGTAACGCTGCGCATGAGATTCTTATCCGTAATAAACAAGAATAAGCTCGGACAAAAGTACGTCCTCTGGCTTAACAAGCGTCGTTTTGCTAAAGAGGAGCGTAAGCGCAAAGATAGGAAAAGCGCGACTCCAGAGCAGTACGCATATAGGTTGTTCGACACGGCACTAACCGACACTGCTGTTAGTAGCTATATTGCCACCAAACGCATAGACTTTATTTGGAACTTTACCAGAAGTATCACTGGCAAACGATTAGCGGGTCGCCCACTTAGCAGAGGCTTTAATAGTATAGTATCCCAGCTATTTACTAACGAGAACTCCTACCTTTATAGGCAATCTAAATACAAAGGGACTGGTCAATTTGCACCTGTAAACGACTTGATATTTGGCTCTAAATACCTGGCCCAGAACTTCGAGCCTATACGCACATGGCGTGAAGGCAGGTCGGGTACTAATGTAAAGCCAGAGGATTATGTTGAGGTCTTTTTACGCGCACTCGAAAGCTCAATCAAAAATGACGCATTTAATGACGGTCGCGTTGCTGCGTCGGTGGGGTTCATTATGTATGAGCTTGCAGAATATACGCGCACCCTACTTTATAGTTCTGAAGACGCACTAAACGAACATCACATGGCGTTCTGGCGCATAGAGCAATTTTTTAGTAGCACGTTCCTAGAGCTTTACAGTGAAGCCATAAAAAATAACAAGGTCTCTGATAATGAAAAAGCCGCAACAAAAGGTACACGCTACCAGCAGAAATCTCTGACCGCTAATTATGCTGAGTGTTTTGTAGACTTTCTTGGTGAACTCACACGCAGCCCAAAGGACGGCATGAGTATGCACCAGCTAGTCGTGTTTGCTTTGGATAATCTCTATGAAAAGGAGGAATATAAAGCAATTAGAGACGTCTTCGCTGAGTACGCATGGGAAGCGATTGATAAGAGTGTTAAGCAAGGCTTCTACCCAGCATTTATCAAAGTGTATATTCGCTTGGGGTACTTTATGAACCGAAGCAAGAACGCCTGGATTAAGCAAGAACGTGCCAAGTTAATGAAGCTAGTCGAAGGTGACCTTAAAACTAAAATTAAGGCTAAAACAAAGATGAACAACAAGCGTGACTACATGGAAGATTATCTGTTACCGAGCGAGCTAAAGTACAACAAGAAGAAAGACAAGTTCGAGTGGACTGACGCTGGTGATAACACGTCTGACTTTAAATAGAGTTCGCGTCCCCGATATAGTCCAGGTCCTAGGTATAAACACTACAGGGAATTGAGTTGCGACCTTACCCCTCTTTTACTAACCTGGTATTGCTGGAACCTGTTATCCAGTAAACCCCGCCAACGGGTTAACTCATTAACCAAAGTTATAAACTCTGAGGACGGTGCGCCTCCACACTTCGCTAAAGCTTCGTGTGGCAAGCCACACAAGGTTTAGCGAAGTGTGTCACCCATAGCTTTATGCGAAGGGTGGCTAATCTTAAGTCTAAAGCTTCGTGTGGCAAGCCACATTTCGATGTGCGTTTGCCACACGTTTTTACTTTTCAACAAATCACAGACGGCGAAGTGTGTTACCTGAAGCCTTGTGCGAAGAGTGGCAGCAGACCCCCTTTTTTTATGTATTATGTATATCTCTTGAGACTGAGTGACGGCTCAGTATACACCGGCTCAACGGTGGATGTGAAATTACGCGTGGCAAAACACAACAAGGGCAATGTTCTATCTACCAAAGGAAAACGCCCGTTGGAGCTAGTTTGGTATTGTTCGTTCCCGACAAAGCAAATGGCAGTAGAGTTCGAAATATATCTTAAGACAGGATCTGGACAGGCCTTTCGAAATAAACACCTCATGGCACCCTAAAAGCTGGCGAAGAAAAAACGTGAGGTGTCGTGGGTTCGTGTAGTACAAAAAGGAACGCGAAAGTTTACTAACCGGGCCCACTTTGTACAGAAAAGGACAATGTCCGCTAGTCTTACCGAACCCTCCAAAAAGAACCTATCGCAAAGTTGTGTTCTATTTGGAATCTATTCATGCTTATGCGTGCATGTGGTGCAAGTTTAGTGTATAATATGGTAATTCTTACAAACAGGGTGCGGGCTGGACGAAATGTACGAATATTTCCTGTTGCACAAACTGCGGATTTTGGTAGGTACTGGCATAATGCTGACCGGTCTGGTTTTGCTAGTGGCGCTTATTTCTACTGCCGCCCGCGGCTCGTGGCACGGCACCGACGATGTATACGGTAGTGTAAATGGCGGCACATACGACGGGCCGAACGTGGTTTCGGGTGCGCTTTCGGGCATAGGGAACGCGCTGGTACAGGCGGTCGATTCGGTCGGCGACGCCGGCAGCCGCAGCGCGCAATCGGTCGAAACCGCATTTAGCCACGGTATAGGCGGCGGGGTAGTCGCGGCCGGGAAGGGAGTGGGCAACGGCTTTGTGGCGGCTGGACGCGGTGTGGGCAGCGGTTTCGTATGGACCGGCCGCGCGGTCGGTAGCGGGTTCGCTATGACGTTCCGCGTGTCGAAAGTCGCCGCCCGCGCCTCGATGTTGAACACGCAGGCCGTCGCCTCTGTCATCCGGCCGGCAGACCACACGCCGGTGCCTATCATCGACCCGGCTTCGCCCGAACTGCAGGCCGCTCGCGCAGCGCTGCCAGCGACGGCTCCGGCTGCCGCACCGGCACCGCAACCGGTCGTCGTGCCGCAGTGGCCGCTCCATGGCGCCATAACCACGCAGTTCGGCGCCAGCGACTGGCCATACCAGCGCGTGCATACCGGCATAGATATCAGCGATGGTACGCGGCCTGGTACGACACCCATTCATCCGTTCCGGCCCGGCACGGTGGTGCAGGTCATCCATTCCACGGTCAGCCTGGGCAATCACGTCGTGGTTGACCACGGCAACGGCGTCACTTCCGTCTACGGCCACATGAACTCGACGGCGGTCGTCGTGGGGCAGCAGGTAGATGAAGGGACGGTGTTAGGCTACGAAGGTACGACTGGCGCATCGACCGGAACGCACTTGCATTTCGAAATCCGTGTCAACGGCCAAGCGACCGACCCGCACCAGTTCATCGCCGGGCAGCCATAAATAGGGAGGGGCTCGCCCCTCCCAACCTGTCTCGAAGTGAATTCGAGACAGGTCTCCCACCCCCTGAAGCTCGGCTATCGCCTCGTTCGCTTCGCTCATGTAGTAGAAGAGGGACTCGTGCGTTTTGTGGTGTTATACCGAATTGGTTTCTGAAAAGCATTGTAATAAACACAAAGGCTGCTATGCTATAAGCATAAAGACTTAAATGAGGGTGGCTCAGTTGAGACACATACAAAAACACAAACCTCTTGCGAGCAGTGTGGTGCTGGGCTTGCTTTTGGTATTCAGTTCAGCACCACAAGCGTTCGCGCTCGTTGGTCCGCATACATATACCGACGGGGACGGGGAAGTATTCCTAGGCGGCGACTACATCGAACTCGGGCTCAGCAAGCCGGGCTCATTCGGAACCGATAACAGTACGTTACCTCCTGGATTTTACGGGACGCCCAGTGATAACCGTATCGGCATGAGTACCAATCCGACCGGTTTCGGCGTTGCGCCGGACCTACGTATGGACTTTTTCATGCCGGGCTCACCCGAAGAACGCTGGGTTGTCGGCTACAAACAATCGGGTACGCCGCACGCCGGCAGCAACTCGCTGCTGCGTGGTACCAACGACATTTCAGACAATGTCGTCACTGATGAATCGAGCGGCAGCAAACTGCAGGCGCGCAGCGTCGGCACGTTCGACGGCAAGGTGCAGGTAACACAGGTGATATCGTTCGACCGGGGCGACAAGTTCTTCAAGAACGAAGTGACGCTCAAAAACATAGATAGCGCCAGCATAGACAACGTCCGCTACATGCGCTCGTTCGACCCGGACAACACGGTGTACCAAGGCGGCGACTACACGACGCACAACTACATTCCGTACACTCAGCAGGCCGGTGACGGCAAAGCGGTCGTGATAGCTGACACAAATATCGGCAGTGCCGACCCGGTCCACGACCAGAACGGTTCATATTCGCCGATACTGTTCTATAGTTCTGACGCCCGCGCTCGTGTGTCGACCTACGGCTTCAGTAACAGTGACCCATACACTGCAGACGCCTACGATAGCGCCCTGCCCAAGGGTACGGATGTTATCGAAGACCAGGCCATAACCATCGCCTTCGATGTCGGCACCTTGGCTCCCGGTGCGTCCCAGACCGTTTCGTACTACACCAGCCTCGACAACCGTGACTTCAGCGAGGTACTAGCCGACATCCAGGCGGCCGCAGGCGGCAGCTCGGGCGGCGCTACGACGACGAACATCCCGAACGACGGCGACGCCAATAACGACGGTACCCAGGACACAACCCAAGCTAATATCGCCGGCATGGTAAGCCCTATCACAAACAAATATGTGCTTGTCCAGGCTGACAGCGCCTGCACGGTGCAGAACCAGAGCATGCAGGCGGCGTCGGGCTTGGCCGCGCAAGACAGCGGGTACAGCTACCCGGCGGGGCTCATGAACTTTACGGTCCAGGGCTGTGGCGCGCCCGGCTACACGACGACCGTCACGCAGTACTACTACGGCTTGACCGGCACCAACTTCGTGTTGCGCAAATACAACCCGAACACCAAGAAATACTCAACAGTCAGCGGCGCTACTGTCAGCCATGTGACCATCGGCGGCCAAGCGGTCACGAAGGTGACGTACAAAGTCACCGACGGTGGTGAGCTGGACCAAGACGGCACGGTCAACGGCACTATAGTCGACCCGGCTGGTTTGGCGGCGCCGACGCTGGTAGACAGCGGTACGAACGTGGCGCTGAGCAGCGGCATCGCGACGCTTTTGGCCGCCGCTGCTATCGTAGTAACTCGCTTCCGAAACCGCGCAAGCGTGGTTGCCGGCAAGTGTTTTCAGTAGGTATAATAAGCTGAAATGAGTGGGCACAAGAAAGATGTGGGGGCAGTGGTGCGCCGCAGCGGCGTGTCATTCCGGGTGTGGGCGCCGATGGCCGACAGTGTCGCGGTGACCGGCACGTGCAATGGCTGGACCGAAACGCCCATGGTCAGTGAACTCGATGGGTACTGGGCTGTGACCGTGCCGGGCGCGGTGGCGGGGCAGGAATACAAATTCGTCATCCGCCGTGGCAAGGAAACATTGTATCGCAACGACCCGCGGGCGCTGCATTTCACCATTTCGGCTGGTTGTTCGGTCATTTCGGAGCACACGTTCGATTGGGGCGACGACGATTTTGTACCGCCGCCGCGCGAGCAGCAGGTCATCTACGAACTGCACGTCGGCACCTTCAGCCGGCCAGATGCCGCCACGACCGGCACGTTCAAAGACGTCGTTGCCAAGCTTGACTACCTCGCTGGCCTAGGCGTGAATATGCTCGAACTCATGCCCATCGGCAGCATGCTGGCCGACCGCGGCTGGGGCTACGCCATCGACTACATTTACGCGGTCGAAAGCCTGTATGGCGGCCGCTACGGATTCCTGCAGTTCGTAAAGGCCGCGCACGCCCGCGGCATCGGCGTCATCCTAGACGTGGTCTACAACCACTTTGGCCCGGACGAAAAGCTGGACCTGTGGTGCTTTGACGGCTGGCAGCAGGACGGCTACGGCGGCATTTATTTTTATAACGACTGGCGCGCCGAGACGCCGTGGGGCAACACGCGGCCAGACTTCGGCCGGCCCGAAGTGCAGCAGTACATCCTCGACAACGTGCGTATGTGGCTGCACGACTGCCGGGTGGATGGACTGCGGGTCGATTCCACCATTTTCATCCGTAATGTAAAGGGACACAACGAAGCACCGGCCACCGACCTGCCCGAGGGTTGGCGGCTGCTGCAGGACATGACTAGCCTGAGCCGCAAGCTCAAACCGGCGGCGGTAACCATCGCCGAAGACGTCGGTGCGAACGGCTACCTGACCAAACCGGCGCACGAAGGCGGCGCCGGATTTTCGGCCCAGTGGGAGCTGGGTTTTCCGCAGGCGCTGCGCGAGGCGCTGGGCTCCAACGACCCGGCAAATGTGCATCTGACCGGCATCTGCGGCGAACTCGGCCGGCGGTACAACGACGATGTGTGGCAGCGTGTCATCTTTACCGACAGCCACGACAGTGCGGCCAACGGTTCGGCGCGGCTGAACGAAGTCATTGCGCCGGGCAAAAGCGCCGGCTTGTTCGCGCGGCAACAGTCGTTGCTGGCCGCTACGCTGCTGCTGACGGCGCCGGGTGTGCCCATGCTGTTCCAGGGGCAGGAATTTATGATGGGCGGCAGTTTCAACGACTGGCAGGGACTGGATTGGGACTTGGCGGAGACGCACGCGGGCGTAGTGGAGGCGTACCGGCGGCTGATTGCGCTGCGTAAAAACAGCGAGGCCGTGACGGCCGGGTTGCTCGGCCAGGGGTGCAACTTGTTCCACGTGGACGAAGACAACAAAGTCCTGGCGTACCACCGCTGGCGGGGCGGCGGCCCGAAAGACGATGTGGTCGTGGTGGTGAATTTCGGCGGCCGTGCGCATAACGTGTACGGCCTGAGCTTCCCGCGCGACGGCCTGTGGCGCGTGCGGTTCAACAGCGCTTCGCAGGCTTACGCTCCCGATTTTTCAGGCACCATCGTCCCCGACGTGCAGGTCACTTCCGGCGGCGCCGAGCTTGTCCTCCCGCCCGCCACCGCCCTCATCCTCTCCCAAGATTAAACGAGTGGTATCTGGGCTTTCTCTGGGAGCGCTTGACATTGTTGTACGCGATACTGTACAATGTAACGTACTATGAATGTTACTTCTATTTCGCAGTTCCGCAAGGAAACCAAAGCCTATTTCGACCAGGTACTAGCAGACCAGGATGTCTTGCTGGTGACTCGCACCGACGGCCAGACGGTGGTTGTTATGCCGCTTGAACAGTACAATGCCTATAACGAGACTGCTTACCTGAACAGCAGCCCGGCCAATAAGCGCCATCTCGAGAAATCGTTGGCGCAACTCCGGGCAGGCAAGGTGGAATACCACGAACTTATCGAAGATTGATGGCACGGCGCAACATTTCTTTCACACTGGAGGCGTGGGGAGATTACCAGTTTTGGATTGGGCATGATAAAAAGATGCTCAAGAAAATCAACACGCTCCTTGCTGATACCTTGCGCAACCCATTTTCGGGCATAGGCAAACCGGAACCGCTCAAAGAAAATTATTCAGGCTTATGGTCTCGACGCATCGATAAAGAACACCGGTTAGTGTATGCGGTGAGTGACGAGACTATACATGTCGTAATCTGCCGGTTCCATTACTGAATTTGTAAAAGTTTTCACGGTTTCGGGAAACTTTTCACGCTCATGGTTGGCGGATGGTGCTCTGGTATATTCGGGGTAAGATGTGGAGACGGCTGCGGAGAGTGCGGTTTCGGCGGACGACGCTGGTGCTCGTGGGGAGCGCGGCGTTTTTGGTGGGGTTGGCACTGGCGCGGCGGGGGTTGGCGCCGGGCGGGTGGTTCGTGCTCGCGGTGGGGTTACTCACGGCGGCTACTGTGTGGCGGCAACGGCGGACGGCGCTGGTACTCGGTGCAGCCATACTTTTCGGGCTAGTGCTCGGCGGCTGGCGCGGCACGGCGTACCTGCACCAGCTGCAGCCGTACCAAACACTGGCGCACCAGAAAGTTACGCTGACCGGCACGGCGAGTATCGACGCGGTGTATGGCACGAAAAGCCAGTTGAGTTTCGTGGTTCGCGATGTCGTTTTTAGCCAACCATACACACAACATGTGCCGGGGCAGATAAAAGTGCAAGGCTTTGGCGCGACCATGGTGTACCGCGGCGACCGGGTGCAGGTGAGCGGCAGCCTGTACCCGACGCGCGGGGCGAACCAGGCGAGTATCGGCTTTGCGCAGCTGGAAATCATCGAGCCGCACAACTCCGTCATCGACGAATTCCGGCGCAAGTTCGCAGCCGGCATGCAGACGGCATTGCCGGAACCGGCCGCCTCGTTCGGTATGGGCTTGCTGGTTGGTCAGCGGAACACGTTGCCGGACGAAATCACCCAGGCGCTGTTGATGGTGGGCTTGACGCACATCATCGCCGTCAGCGGCTACAACTTAACCATCCTGCTCAATGCCAGTAAACGGTTGCTCGGTGGCCGCAGCAAACTGCTTTCGACGGTGGTGGCGCTAGTGCTTATCGCCACGTTCCTGCTCATAACCGGCGCGAGCGCCAGCATCGTCCGCGCAGCAGTCATTAGTGTGCTGGGACTGGTGGCGTGGTATTTCGGACGCAGCATACGCCCGGTGCTGCTCATACTGTTCACGGCAGCGCTGACGGCCTATGCGAACCCGGTGTACCTGTGGGCAGACATCGGCTGGTACTTGTCGTTCCTGGCGTTTTTCGGCGTGCTGGTCATTTCGCCCGGTGTGTTGAAACGGCTGTACAAAGCCAGGGAAGCGCCGGTGCTGGTGCAGATAGGCGTGGAAACGCTGTGTGCCGAGCTGATGACCATTCCGCTGGTGCTGTACATATTCGGCCAAGTCTCGCTGGTCGGGCTGCTCGCGAACATGCTGGTGGCGGCACTGATACCGCTGGCCATGCTGCTGAGCTTCATCGCCGGGCTGGCGGGGATGCTGGCCGGCAATATCGCCGGCTGGTTCGCCTGGCCCGCGAGCGTGCTGCTGACGTACATGCTGGACGTGGCGCGCCTGCTCAGCCGCATCCCGCATGTTTTCCAGCAGAACCGGTACCTGTCGGCGGCGGATATGGCGGTGTGCTATACGCTTATCGGACTGTTGGTGGTATTTGCGTGGCGGCGGAAACGTAGAAAAAGCGACTGGCAGGCGCTCTTTGCCGGCATCCAAGGACACAAGGCCGTGGCTATAGCAGATATACCCGAACCGAAAAGTTAGAATTACTACTGAAAACTAGTAATCTTCGCAATACGCTTTATACTGAGAACCATGGAAGAGAGACTGAAATTCGCCCCCTTTAAACCCTTGGTCGGCAAAGGCATTACTCGCCAGTATGCCAAACGGCGCACCATCTTGTTTCAGGGCGAAATCCCGCGCAGCACCATGGTCGTACAGAGCGGTATCGTCAAGGTGTATGGCATAACCGGCAGCGGCGACCAGCGTACGGTGACATTGCTTTCGGTCGGCGACATATTCCCGGTCGAATGCGTGTTCGATAAATCGCGCGTCAGCCTGTACTACTACGAGGCGGTGACCGATTGCAGCATATTCAGCGTACCGAAGACTGATTTTATAGAGGTATTGAACAGTAACCAAGGCCTGAAAGACCACATCTTCCAGGAGTACATGGCGCACTACACCAGCGCCACCATGCACATTTATGCGCTGGAGCACTCGCATGCCCAAGACAAGCTGGTCTACATACTGCAGTATCTTGTCGCGCGCTTTGGCGACCGGCAACCCGACGGCCTGACGCGCATAAACCTGCGCCTGAGCCACCAAGACATAGCCGAAATGGTCGGCCTGACACGCGAAACGACGGCGGTGGAGCTGCATAGATTAAAAGATAAGGGGCTTATAGACTATCAGCGCTTCTCGTACTACGTCAACGTGCCGGAGATAGTCAAAGCCACGGGAAGCGATGAGTTCGAAAGCGTCGAAGTTTAAACCTACACCACCTATCGCCCACGCGGCACCGGCGCTCGATTACCGTGCGCTGTTCCATGCCTTGCCGGAGCACTATATTGTGTTCCGGGCGGACGACCCGGACTTTACCTTCGTGGAAGTCAGCAAAGGCCACAGCGACATGACGGGCGTTAGCCGGGGCAATATACTCGGCCGGCCGTTCTTCGAAGTCTTCCCCGACGTCAGCGAAAAATACAAGCGCACCGGTGTGAGCGATATGGCCGAAGCCTTTCGGCGGGTTATACGTACCAAAAAGCCGCAGGTATTTTCCATCATCCGCTACGATAGCGTTGACGAGCAGGGAGAATTCGTCGAAAAATACTGGCGGCCGGCACACTACCCGATTTTCGACGAGCACGGCGATGTGGCGTTCATACTGCAGTCTTCGTACGATGTCACCGAAGAGCTTTCGGCCACGCAGCGGCTGCGCGAAATCCAGGCACAGCTGGAAGACACGCTCAATTTCGGGCGTGTCGGCAGCTGGCTGTGGGATATCGAACGCGATATCGTCATCACCAACCATACACTGGCGAACCTGCTCGGGCTGAACGCTGACGAGGCGGCGCTGGGCGTCCCGCTCCATACATTTACGGCTGCCATGCACCGCGATGACCGCGTCCGGGTCTTGCACGAGATAAACGAATCTATAAAAAATGGCGCTGGGTTTGAAATAGAATTCCGGGTCGTCGCTACCGACGGGAAAGTACACTGGGTGCTGGCTCGCGGCCGGCTAGAGCTCGGCAAGGCCGGCCGTACCGCCCGGGTCAGTGGCGTCATAGTCGACATCACCGAACGCCACAACTTCGAGGCGCAAATCGAAGATGCGCGCTTGCGTGACGAACTGAACCGCCGTGAATCGTCCTTACTGCAAAAGCGTAACAAAGAGCTCGAAACATTGTCGCGTACCAAAGACGAATTCGTGGCGCTGGCCAGCCATCAGCTGCGGACGCCGGCCACGGCTGTCAAACAATATCTGGGCATGGTGCTCCAGGGCTATGCCGGAGAGGTTGCGCCGACGCAGCTGGACATGCTCGACCGGGCGTTCCAGAGCAATGAGCGGCAAATCCAGATTATAAACCAAATCCTGAATGCCGCGCGCGTGGACACCGGCCGTCTGGTCATGACGCCGGCGCCGCTCGACATCCGTGCGCAGCTGAGTGGCATCGTCGAGGAAATGCGGCAGAGCATAGAGCAGCGGGGGCACACGCTCGTGGCGCGCATCAGCACCAAGCCGACCAAGGTGTATGCCGACACCGGCTACTTGCGTATGGCCATAGAAAACATCATCCACAATGCCAGCATCTATACGCCGAGCCCCGGACGTATAGAGGTCGGTCTGAAGCGGCAGGGACAAAAGGTCGCTATTTATATCCGCGACAATGGCGTGGGTATCAGGAAGGCGGATATCAAAAAGCTGTTTACCAAATTTACGCGCATACACAATCCGCTGAGCGTGGAGGCGGGCGGCAGCGGCATCGGTTTGTACCTGACGGCGGAAATCGTGCGGCTGCACGGCGGCAGTATTGCGGTCGAATCGAAACTGCGCGAAGGCACGACATTCACCGTAACGTTGCCGGTGCTGGATGCATAGTAAGTCGAGCGTCGCTGAGGGTTCAAATCTAGGATAAGCCCTGGTTGGAATCTAGCTTAAGCTTGTACGTTCACCCTTCACCATTTTCCATTCACCATACATGCACCGTGAACCGTTTACTATGAAGAAAGACGCCCGCACGGTAAATGGTAAATGGCTAACGCATGGTGAACAGTGAAAGGTAAACGGTAAACGGTAAATGGGTTGCCGGAACGCGCTATTCTGTGCAAGCTCTCCTAAATTGCGAAGTGGCTTACAGAACCGAACCTTGCTACTATGTAGAGTAAGAAGAACCACGTAATATTGGAGTGCGGTAGCTATGACAAAAGCCGATAAGAAATTGCAGGTAATGATTGTCGAGGACGAGATGTTGCTGAACGACGCGTATGCGCGTGTGCTGACTGCGGCCGACGTGTCGCTGCTCAGGGCATACAACGGCAAGGAAGCGCTGGAAATTCTAAAGAAAGAAAAACCGGGCATCATACTACTCGACCTGCGTATGCCCGTTATGGACGGTATTGCGTTTTTAAAAGAGCTCAAGCCGAAGGTGAATTTGCCCGATACGAAGATTATTGTTTTCAGTAACTACGACGACCAACACGAAATCGACGAAGCGTTCTCGCTGGGTGCGATGCACTATATGCTCAAAGCTTGGGCAACTCCCGACGAACTAGTAAAGCTAATCAAAGAAGTCGACAACTCCTCGGTCCCCGTTTCCTAGGGCCAAATCTTTATCCCTTACGTCATTCCCGCGTAGGCGGGAATCTATCCTACTGCATTTCTGTTTCGTGGCGGCTAAGCCGCCCCGCCTTCTTTTGCACCGGCAAAAGAAGCAAAAGCTCCCGACCAGCTCCGCATCCTCGGTCGATGTTGTCAAAGACTACAACCATTTCGACAACTAGCCACGGGGAGTGGCGTCGGACAGTCGAAATGTTCCTGCGGCTATCGCCTCCGAAAAGTTGTAGCTTTGACCAACACCGAGCCGGGTCTGCTCCGAATGGCCGGAACATTGAGTGGCCTGGCGGCCACGATTATTACATTCCCGCGTACGCGGGAATGGCGGAGCTTGTGGCGAGGTATTTGGGTGCGACAATTATTACAAATTTTCTCCGGGTTTTCCTACAGCCACTTTACAGGCTTCCAGCGTACTATAGGTATAGTTCCAGGTGAGATTGGAACGGAAGCATACAACACTAAAACTAACTAAAAAGAAGGAGGGGAGTATGCAATCAATAAATCTCGATAGTAAAATCGCAAACTTTCTAAGTCGCAAGGATGCGCAATTTCCCGAACTCGATTTAGTTGCTACCGGGCGCGACCAAACGCGCACCATCAAGTATGCGACGGCGATGTAACTTCGCCACCTAGTCAGTTTCCCATTTCGGCTGAGTATAGAGCCGCCTGCAGATACGAGGGCGGCTCTTTAATTACGACCCACGGAAAGCAGCACATTTCGGCCCAAAATCTCCGCTCCTCGTTCCGCCGTACCTCTAGTACGTCTCCACTGTGGTGCTCGATTTTGAACCAAACTGCACTGCTTTCCGTGGGTCTCAAACCTGACCCTCAAAATCTCACTGTCACCCCGGGCTTGACCCGGGGTCTATAGCCCGGATATACTCACAAGGCTTTAGATTTTGAGCCAAGCTTGGGATGACAAGACATACGAGGTTTTGAGAGTCCTCAAGTCTTCCAATCATCAGGTAAATCTGGTAAAATAACAGATATAAACAGGTGTATTTCTTATGTCCGGACATAGTAAATGGTCAACCATCAAACGTGAAAAAGGTGCGAAGGATGCGGCGCGTGGTGCTGTGTTTACGAAACTTGGTAACGCGATTGCGTTGGCAGCGCGCGGCGGTACCGACCCGGACACGAACTTTGCGCTGCGCCTGGCCATAGACAAAGCCAAGTCGGCAAACATGCCCTCGGCCAACATACAGCGTGCCCTCGACCGTATAAAGGACAAAAACGCTGCGCAACTACAGGAGGTACTGTACGAAGGCTATGGCCCGGGCGGCGTTGCAATCTTGGTGGAAGTTGCGACCGACAACATAAACCGCACGTACCCCATGGTGCGACTGGCATTTAGCAAGCACGGCGGTAACATCGCCGAAAAAGGCGCGGTGGCGTTCCAGTTCGACCGCAAAGGTACCATCCGCGTCAAAGCGACTGGTGATGACTTTATGCTGCAGGCTTTGGACGCCGGCGCAGAAGACGTGCAGGAAGAGGGTGACGAGTCAGTGGTTTACACGGTGTCGACCGACCTCGCAAAAGTGCGCGATGCTTTGAAAGAGCAGGGCGTAGAAATCACCGAAGCCGAACTGACATATGTGCCGAACACCACCATCGAAATCACCGACGAAGTCACGGCCGGCAAAATCATGCGCCTCATGGATGCACTCGACGAACTCGACGACGTCACCAACACTCACGTCAACTTCGACATCGACGAATCGCTGTTACAATAAACGCATGCGATTGTATTTATCTTCTTATGGCCTTGGCGATGAAGCACGGAAGTTGCGTGGCTTAGCGGGTGGTAATAAAAAGGTGGCAGTGATAGCGAATGCGTGCGATTTTCGTGATGCTGCGACGCGACAGGAACGTTTGGAGCGTGAGTTCAGCGACCTTGCTTCGCTAGGTTTCGAGCCCGAAGAAATTGATTTGCGGCAGTATTTCGACGGTTCGTTTACCGCTAAAGATTTGGAAGAGTACGGACTGGTGTGGGTGCGCGGCGGCAATGTGTTCAACTTGCGTCGTGCGATGGCGTACTCTTGCTTCGACAAAGCCATAACAGAATTGCTGCAAAAGGACGTCATTGCTTATGGCGGCTACAGCGCTGGTGCCTGCGTGCTGGCGCCGAGCTTACACGGCATAGAACTCTGCGATAATCCGAATGAAATACCCGAAGGCTACCAGCACGAAATCATCTGGAATGGACTAGGGCTTATTCCTTATGCAGTTGCGCCGCATTACAAATCCGACCACCCGGAAACCGAGCGCATCGACAAGGTTGTCGGATATTTCGAGCAACATAAGATTCCGTTCAAAGCACTCCATGATGGCGATGTTATCGTAATGGACGAATAGTGGGTTTGTACCGACGAATCACTGCTACAATAGAGACATGAAATACGAGAAAGAGTTAGTATTTGCGACCGACTTGGCAAAAGAGGCGGGTAGTATCATTGCCGCCAATTTCGGTGATGGCAATCCTGCTCAGTGGAAAAAGGACAATACGCCCGTAACTCAAACTGACAAAGATGTGAATGCGTTGACGATTCGAAAGATCCAAGACACCTTCCCTGAAGACGGAGTGCTCGGCGAAGAGGCTAGCTATGCGAGCGACCGCACACGACTCTGGGTGGTTGACCCGATTGATGGCACTCAAGCGTTTGACCTCGGTGCGCCTACGGCCACATACTGCTTGGCGCTCGTGGAGGATGGCAAGGTAAAATTGGGAGTCGTGTACGACCCGTTTAACGGGCAACTTTATACTGCGGTGCAAGGTCAGGGTGCGTTCCTGAACGGCAAGTCGATACACGTTTCCGATACGGATAGTTTAGCGCAGAGCTATGTCGTATTAAGTAGTCGCTCCATAGAGGGCTATAAAAAGACTGGCGAAATACACGATGCGGTTGTCGAGGCGGGCGGCAAGCCGTTCAACTTCCGCTCGATAGTGTACGGCTACATGCGTGTCGCCTCAGGCCAGGCATCGGTTGCGGCTGCGGGATACTTGAAGCCGTGGGATTACGCTGCGGCTAAAGTCATTGCCGAAGAAGCCGGGGCGACGATTACAGATTTTACCGGCAAACTCTGCGAGTACGACCAGGTTAGTGACGGTATCGTAATAAGCAACGGTCACGTGCACCAAGAATTTCTCCGGCTTATTCGGCAATAAAGTTTATGTCTGGTTACGCTCTATCTCGGTCACGATGAATGATTTTAGCTGTCTGCTGAAGGTGGGGTCATTGTAGAGCAAAGCTAGTTCGGCCGTGCCCCATTTGACGCCTTGTTGAATGTAGTTGTGGCTGCCGACCATGGCGCCGTTTTCGGTGGCTAGGACTTTGGCATGAAGTTTCGGCGCGTCTTTCGGTAGCTGATGTACGGTTGCTTTTTTGGTCAACACAGTCTGTCCGCGCAGGTTGTAGAGCCGGTGGATGGGCTCTTCCAGGCCATGGATGCTCGGGTGGGCGTAGTAAATTTCTACGCGTGCGCCGCGGTAGGCTGCGCCCAAAAGCGCTTTATAAATCGGGCCGTTCGGGAAGAACTGACTGGTGTAGATGACCCATTTTTCGGCATCACTCACCAGCTGTACTGCGGTTTCGAGTATCAGCGACTGGTTTGGTACGCCCGCGTCGCGCACGAGTTTCATTTCGGGGGAAAGCTCGAGGTGCGCGTCTTGTTCGTGGAACGCTTTGCGGGTGTTGCCGTGCTGCGCCATTTGCGCGACCATGCCGAACAACCAGTCGGCGGTCTGCTGGTCGTGCCAGCTGACCATGACGTCTATATTCGTCGCATCATCCAGGTTGCACCCGCCGACATAGACTTTGTCGCCGACGACGCCGGTTTTTATGTGCGAACGCCCGGCGGCGGGATTGCTGAGTGATTTCCGTGGTTTGTTCGTGATGACCGTTTGCGCGCCAGCTTTTTGCAGCTCTTCCAGCCGGTCGTAAAACGTTTTGAACGGCTCGCGTAGTTTCTCTGGCTCAAGCGTGGGTTTGAACCACAGCGGGCCGGGCAGGCGGTTGTCTTTGTCTAGCAGGAATGTGCGGGCGTCGATGGCGAGCACGACCTGAACGCCGCGCTGTGCGGCTGCAAGTAGTTCGGTAAGCAAAGCGTCGACATAGGCGTCGCGGGAATTCAAATCCATAGTCGCCACAGCCACGCGACTGCCAGCCGCGGCGGCTCTGACATCGTCCGTCAGCTGCCGGAAGTAGTCGGCGTTGTTATAAAAGGTAAAGTCGGTGGTCTGCATCGCTATACATTATACTGAAGCGTATGAGAATCCTTGGTATCGACCCTGGCACTGGCATTTTGGGCTTCGGAGTTATTGAATCTAACAAAGGCAAGGTGCAACTGGTGGATGGCGGCGTCATACGTACGCCGGTAAAGGAAGATGACGCGGTGCGCTTGCAAACCATTTACGAAGAACTGACCGATATCATCGCCGCGACGAAACCGCAGCACATGTCGGTCGAAAAACTGTTTTTCGCGCAGAATGTCACGACGGCCATGACGGTGGCGCAGGCTCGCGGCGTGGTGCTTTTGTGCGGCCGTCAGGCCGGGCTGGAAATTTACGAATACACGCCGCTGCAGATAAAGCAGGCCATAACCGGCTACGGCAAAGCCGACAAAAAACAGATGCAGGAAATGGTCCGCGTGCTCCTTGGCCTCGCCGAAGTGCCCAAGCCCGACGACGCCGCCGACGCCATCGCCGCCGCCCTCACCCACGCCCACACCCTCCACTAGACAATGTCTAGAAAATGCGGACGAATGGTGACATAATAGGCGTATGAAGATTGTGCCAGGTAAAAAAGTGTTCTGCTCGTACGCCTTTACTGGGCAGAACCCTCGCGAGGTCGAAGCGCGGATGGCTGCCATAGTGAAGGTGCTGGAACAGGCAGGCGTGGCAGTGTACTGCAACCTGTGCGACGAGCGGACGGATGGCTTTACGAACCCTGAAGATTACCTGGACCTGGCGCTAGACGAACTGACTGGGTACGACTATGTGCTGGCAGTGAAAGTCCCGGGCATCAGTGTCGGGCAAGTCGCGGAAATGACGGTGGCGCGCCGCCTGAGCATACCCATTATCTTCGCCGAGCGGGCAGATGGTGCCGGTGACAGCTACTTGCCGCGGCTGGCGCAAGAAGTATTCGCGTGGTCGGACCAGGACGATTTGCTTGCCAAAATCCGACAGCTGGTGTGAGATAATCGTGGTATGATAGCGACGCTTTCGGGAATAGTGACAGAAAAAATCGGTAACCTGGCCGTGCTGGAAGCCGGCGGCGTAGGCTATGGTGCATTAGTAACGACGAGCGACCTTGGCCGGCTTGTGACGGGCGAAAAATCCAAACTCTACATTTATGAAAACATCCGTGAAGATGCGCACGACCTCTTTGGTTTTGTAGCACACGAAGACCAGAAGCTATTCGAGCAGTTACTGAGTGTCAAAAACGTAGGGCCGAAGGTCGCTATGGGGGTGCTCGATATCGGTACGGCAAATGACGTGCGAGTGGCGATTTCTGGCGGTGACGTAAAACGCCTGCAAACTGCAAAAGGCGTAGGCAAGCGCGCTGCCGAACAAATCGTCGTGGAACTGCGTGACAAAGTCGGCTTAGCAGCTGGTGCTGGCGCGGAAGACATCGTGACGCGGGGCGGTGTGAATGCTAGCGACGAAGCTGTCCAGGCACTGCTCGCCCTCGGTTACTCCGAAACCGACGCCGTCCTCGCCCTCAAAAACATCGACCCTTCCCTCCCCACCGAAGCCCGAATTCGCCAAGCACTCCAGGCAAAATAGACCCATGAGTACGCAAAAAGACTTACCGAAGCTGAGCCGGTTTAACGAAAAGATTTTCGGGGCGCACAACAAACGGGTCGTATTTTTCTTTGCCGGGATGGGCACGCGCACCTGGCTATATACCTTCACTATTCGCCGGCTCGTAAGGCACGGTTACAAAGTCGTGGCCTACGATTTTGCTCCGGGTGTGGTTAAAAATGGTGACGCAGATAACTTCTTGGCAGTTGCCGAGCGGGTCAGTCAATCGGTTAGGCGTCACATCCAGACATTTCAGAGCACCGGCAGTACGTCGTTCGCATCGTTCGGAGTGAGCATGGGTACGCTTATGGCCATAAAGGTCGCGGGCGAGAACGAGGCGATTACGAAAGTGATTATAAACATGACATACGGCAGTGTCGCAGAAAACGTTTGGACGTGGAAATTCGTAGAAAGCACTAAACGTAAGTCGATAGAGCAGGGTTACACCATGGAAACGCTCGACCGAAAACTCGCGCCAGTTTCACCAATACCGAACGCCGAAAAGTTGAAGGGCAAAGACGTGCTGCTGTATCTTTCAACCAAAGACAAAATACTGGTATTCGAACAGTCGCGACAGTTCAAAGACGCGCTCGACCAACATGATGTGAATTACAGATATATTCAGAACGACAAGCGCGGTCACATAATCGGCGGCTACCAGCACATGCATAATCATGACGTTTGGCTCGGTTTCCTGCATGGAGCCGAGGTCTAATGAATTCATTTAACTCTCCGCATCAACCGAGATTGCCGCAGCAGTTTGGGGCATGGGATGGTGAAGTTGAGGCTCAGCTTGAACTCGATGGCGTCGTAATTACTGGTGCCGATTTGGCGATTTGCGAAAGAATCTATGTAGATGCGAGCAAGCTCGAAAAATGCATATTCACCGGCGCAAACCTGAGTGCTTGTGCTGCAACGGACGTGGTGTTTTCTCGCGCCGAAGCAGCTGCCATGCGTGGTTACAAAGCAAACTTGCTGCGCGTGCAGGTGAGTGACGGCCGGTTCAGCGGTGCAGAGTTTGCCGAAGGCCAGTTCGAAGATTGCCATTTCAAAAATGTGAAGTTCGATGAAGCCGGATTCCGGTTTGCGTCATTCAAACGGGTCGTGTTCGAAGATTGTGTGCTGCGAAACGCAGATTTTAGCAATGCGAAGTTTTCGCACGTGGTGTTTCGTGGCTGCGAGCTCGAGAGCACAAGTTTTGTTTCGGCGGATTGCTCGCACGTCGACGTATCGACCGAGAATCTGGCAGCATGCAAAGGCATAACCGGCCTCAAAGGCGCCACGATATCAGAACTCCAACTCATCCAGCTCGCCCCTCTCTTCGCCGCTGAACTCGGCTTCCATATCAAAACATAACTACCCACTTGCGAAGCACCGAAGAACGGATTACACTGGCTTTCAAGCAAAAGTAACGGGTGGAGAAGGTTGAATTATATGCCTAAACTTTTTGAAAAGTTAGTTGGCAGGAGACAAGAAATAGCGGATGCTGCGGCGAGGGTTGCGGTTCAAGAGGCTATAACAGTAGAGGATATTACCGACAGAGCACTACGACTTGCACAGTGGCAACCACAACTGGCCAGGAGCATTAATCATTTCGGGCGAGTCTTGCGTACTAGTAAAACGGAAGCGGATTCGGTGGTTCTTGGCATCGATACAGATGGCGCTCGGATTGTCGCTGCGCCACGATACATAGGGGAGCAGTTGCATGGATTCGACTTTAAGGCGGTTGCGGGTGATGGGGACGTAACGGATCTGGAGAGCGAGCTATTCGCCCTTGGCGGTGGCGCTAGTGAGTATTCATCAACGACCCTGATTATCAAAGATGGTGCAGTTCGCTGGGAAAATCGACATGGTGTTGCTAGGGAGCCGAGCCTGGCTGCTCTTGAAGAGGCGGAAGCGAGCTATAAAGATGCACGGGATGTATTGAACGGCATCATAGAAAGTGCAATCGACCCTATCCTAAACCCAGGGATGGCCGAGAGGCTGACCGCAAGCCTTGCGGGCCAGTAGCCTATGCGAATGGTTGCGACGCGGTTACGGGAAGGGCAGGACTTGAAAGGTTCGGTCGAGAGGTTGGTGGCGGCGCTGAAGCTTTCTTCGGCTACGGTCATAAGCGGTGTGGGTAGTTTGAACACTGCGACGCTTCGGATGGCGGGAGCGGAAGCGGGCAAGCAAGACATTCGCACGCTCGAAGGTCCATTCGAAATTGTCTCGCTCACCGGCAATCTCGGCCCTGGTCGCACCCACCTGCACCTGTCCATCTCAGATAAAGACGGCAACGTTACGGGCGGTCATGTAAAAGAAGGCTGCATAGTACATACCACGCTTGAATTGGTATTGGCCGTCGAAGACAAACTGACCTTTACAGAAGAAGCTGACCCTGCTACCGGCTTCGGCGAACTGAAAATCTCCGGCTAGATTTCGATAGTTGTCAGTATAGGTAGGTGATCAGAATAGTTGGTTTTAATAATACGACTGTCTGTGACCTTGACATCAGGGGTCGCAAAAACGTAATCCAATCGCCAGTCGAGCGTGTCGACCTCGAATCCGTCATGCGAAAACGGCTTAGTTGTCCACGTAGGTTGTGCGTAATCGGGGTCTGCTGGGCGGAGAAGTTTGCTCAGCTTTTCGATAGTGTAAGATGTGGGCGTAGCATTTAGGTCACCCATAAAGATGAAACGCTCGGTATTGTGCTGAATGGCTGAAAATAGCTGGTCTGTTTCTTTTACTTTGGCTTCATCGAATTCAAAGCGCGGGGTATAAGACATGTGAACGGTGCCTACTATTAGGTTCTGCTGCCCAGTCTTTACTGTAGCTTCGACATAAACACGATTCTCTTTGGAGAAACTCTCAGAGTTTGGTTCGGCATGCTGCACGTAAATCTGACGACTATTCACAATAGGATATTTTGTGAATATGCCGTTCCCCATTTTGATGCGCTTTTCGCCAGTTCGTTGGTGGGCAGGTAAGTACTCTGACGCATACCCAAGTGCCTCCAAATCAGCCGGGATATCTCGATTTGGATTAATGGTGGAGTCTTGCGTGAGTTCTTGTAGGCATACGATGTCCGCGTCAATCTCTTTGACCAGTGCAACGACGTTATCCGCAGTTTCTTTAAACCAGACGTTCCATTGTAAAACAGACAATTTCATGGCAGTATTATAGCTTATTTGACCATAACTGATAAACTATAAGCAAGATGATTGAACGGGTTGTGCAGACTACGCAAGTGGATGACGTCGCGGACGAGGCGGAGCAGGAGTTCGAGGTCAAACTTCGGCCGCATGACTTTGCGAACTATATCGGCCAGGAAGGGTTGAAGAAAAATCTGCAGCTAGCTATCGCCGCTGCGAAGAAGCGTGGTGAACCACTCGACCACATACTGCTGTATGGCCCGCCCGGCCTAGGAAAGACCACTATGGCGAGCGTTATCGCCAACGAAATGGGGGCGCAGATTCGCGTGACGAGCGGTCCGGCTATAGAGCGGGCAGGGGATTTGGCAAGCTTGCTGACGAACCTGCAGGACGGCGACATACTTTTCATAGACGAAATCCACCGGCTGCACCGCAGTGTCGAAGAGGTGCTGTATAGCGCAATGGAAGATTTTAAAATCGACATTATGCTCGGCAAGGGCCCGAGTGCGCGCAGCTTGCGGCTGGACGTGCCGAAATTCACACTCATCGGTGCCACCACTCGTACGGGCGCTTTGGCCGCACCTTTAAGAGACCGTTTCGGCATGGTGCACCGCCTGGAGTTTTACAAACCCGAAGAGATTGCGCTCATCATCACTCGCGCAGCCGAGATTTTGAATAGCAAAATCGACGCCGATTCCGCCACGCTGCTTTCCACGCGTGCTCGCCTAACTCCCCGTATCGCCAACCGCCTGCTCAAGCGCGTGCGTGACTACGCCGATGTAAATGGCGATGGAATCATCGACACGAAAATCACACATAGCGCGCTCGAACTGCTCGAAATAGACGAACTCGGCCTCGACGCCGCCGACCGCCACTTGCTGAACAAAATGCTCGAGCACTACGGGCAGAACCCGGTCGGCCTGACTACTTTATCGGCGCTAACGGGTGACGAGACGGCAACCATCGAGGATTTCTACGAGCCGTACCTGTTGCAGGTCGGCTTACTAGAGCGCACGCCGCGCGGCCGCAAAGTCACATACAAAACGTACAAGCACCTTGGCAAAGACTTGCCCGCTGACGGCAAACAGAGCAGCCTGCTTTAGCCGACCCAAGGTGCCGATACCCATTAATCAGGCACGGTAGAATGACCAAGTACCAAGCCGCAATGACCAATCAATGACTAAGTTCATGAATGACTGAGATGGACGCGGGCATTTAGGTCTTGAGGCATTTGTGAATTGCTTGGTTATTGGTGCTTGCGACTTGGTCATTGCATTGTCTGTATTGAACGCAGAGCAATGATGTGTTGGGGGTGAGTACTGGTATAATAGGGCTGTATGAACCCCCAGGACCCATCTCAGAATCCAGACCGGCAGTACGACCCGCAACCCCCGGTGCCACCACACCTGCAACAACCGCAGCAGCCGCAAGCCGTGCGCTACATAGCTGTCGACGAAAACGGTGTGCCGCTGCCGAACCAACCGGCCAACATCGTACCGGTGCAGCAGCAGGCAGGCGGCAACCCGCAGTCGGTCTATATGAGCCGCCCCATCGAGCCGCCGGCACCGCAGCTGACAGACGAAGAGCGGCAGCGCCACGAAGCATCGAGGAAGCAATACCCTTCGCTGAACCTGAGCGAAGGCGAATACGTCATCAGTGCCATAAGGCGCCACCCCATAGGCTTGTTTTCCATCTGGTTTGCCACGGGTGTGGTGCTGGTGGTGCTTATGGCGATTCTCGCCGCCTTCGCCGCCTACCGCAATTCTATTACTGTCGCCGGACTGTCCGAACTGCCGTCTCTGACTGCTATTGCGTTCCTTATCAGCATACTGACCGCGATGACACTGCTTATCGCAGCCATTGCCACCATGGTCTACAACGGCAATAAATTTTTCCTAACGAACGAAAGTGTCATCCAGGAAATCCAGACCGGCCTGTTCGCGCACCGTGAGCAGACCGTCAGCCTTGGTAACATAGAAGATGCCAGCTACCACCAGGACGGTATTATCCAGACTATGTTTGGCTATGGCGCTATACGGCTTTCGACCGAGGGCGACGAAACGACGTACCGTTTCAACTTCGTTTCAAAGCCCAAAGACCAGGTTGCTATTTTGAACAATGCCGTTGAATCGTTCAAGAATGGGCGGCCTGTCACCGGCGGGCATTAATCGGCAACTGGCAATTGGAAACTGGTAACTGGCGGGCGTATCGACGTGGTAGGTTCGGCAATAGCTGCGCTAGGCTTTCCACTTCGCAGGACGGCGAGTTGCCAATTTCCAATTGCCAGTCCCCAGATTTTATTCGTCGAAAGGGTTTTGCCGGGCTTCGTCGAACAGGCTCTTCACGCTCACACTGTTATCTTGCAGGTCCTGGATTTTTTTCGCCACACCTTCGTCTATGTGCGCCCGGCTGGCCTGGTTTGTCGCCGGCACAGCCGATGTGTCGGGAGCGATGCCAGCCAAAGTGTTTATGCGGAAAACGATGAACCCATAAATGCCGGCAAGGAGCAGGAGAAACAGCATGACGCGGTACTTTTTGACCGTCCGTGTTACCGGGGCGATGGATTTGCTGAGGCTGGAAATGTCTACATTGCTGCTCATGGTTTTATGTACTCGTCTAATACTAACGTAAAGCCCACCTGGTTCGGATTCTGCGGGTCGGGCTGGACAGTAACGCTGCTGACTTGAGCCGTGCGGCGGTTCTGTTCGAGCCCGCTCAGGAAATTCAAGAATGTTTGGTAGGGCACCCGATTCGTTCCATCTACCACCACTGTCAGCTGCAAGTCATATACGCCGGAAATGCCCTTGACCGGAGTGACCTGGGTTATGCCGCCGGGCGCTGCCTTGGCCGCACCGGCACCGGATACACCAAGCGTCGAAGCCGGGAAGGTTATGGATGTCAGCTGGCGAATACCGCTCTTGCCGGCGATGTTGACGATTTCCTGCACCGCCTGGGCCTGGTCTTTGTCCTGTGGGACGATGGTGGCGGCGATGGTGCTGAGTTCACTGTATTTCTTGATGTCGCTCTTGTTTTTGGCAAGCTCTACCAGCTGACCGTTCAAGTCTTCGTTGACGGCTTTGGCGGCGGCGAGCTTTTTCGCTTCGGACTTCAGTAGGCCGTCGGCGGCGTAGGCGACACCGAACAGGCCCAGCGTTACCAAGGCGACTGCGGCTATGAGGACGTAGTAGAGTTTCTTGCTATTCATGGGGTTACCTTCTTGCCGTCATTTATGAACAGGAAGGGATTGTTGGTGGCAAACAGTGCGCGGTACGTCGCCGTGCAAGGGTAGGCTGAGTTGCCGGAATTACCCGAGCAGACGATGGCGACGATATCGGCTTTACTGAATACCTGGTTCGCCGGGTCGGCCAGGTTCACTTGCAGCTGTGTCGCAGCCTGATAACTCGCTGTCTGAGCGGTGATGTCGATAGCGCCCTGGGTCTGCGAAATGGCCAGGTTGGTCAGGATAACATTCGACGGCGTCGCACTGCCCAGGCGTTTCAACAGCTCTGAAAACAGTATCTCCTTCGAGAGCACCTGCACCGTCAGCTTCAGATTGTTCGAAATGGTAGTGACCTGTTTCTGCACGGTATCGATTTTCTGTTCGTCCAGTCTCGTTTGGATGGCGGCGCTCTGTTTTGCGTAGTTGTTCGTCGAAATCCGCAGGAAAATCGCACCGCCGACGGTCAGCAGCAACGCACCGAGCAGCCCCAAGCTGACTGCGAACAGCCAGCGTCGCAGTATACGGTTGCGGCGGCCGTAGTGGTAGCCTTCTTTTATGCCTGGCGGCAGGAGGTTTATCATGCGAAAATCTCCACGGGAGTCGTCAGCGCCAGTCCGGCGGCGGTCACGTATGACATGCGTTCGCTATCGCTTATCGGTTGCAGGCGCCCGAAATCTATGTAGGAGCCCGGGTCGAACGACCGGACGGCTATGCGCAGGTCGTCGGTCAGGTACTCGGCCAGGCCGGGCATGTTGGCGCCGCCGCCCATCAGGAGAATCTGCGCTATGGAATCTTTGCTGCTGGAGCGTTCCTCGAAGTAGCGTATGGTGCGCTTGATTTCTTTTGTCAACATGGTTAGGACGGGCTTGAGCCCGGTTACTATCTGCGCTTGTTTCTTGCTGTGGCCGATGCCGTATTTGGACTTTATGATAACGGCTTCTTTTTCGCTGACATCCAGAGTCTGCATAATAAGCTTCGTAATCTTCTCGCCGCCGCTGGCGACGGTACCGCTGACCGCCAGTCCGCCACGGTACACGGTTATGTCAGCGCTTTCGGAGCCACAGTCGACCAGCACTGTCGGCAGGCTTTCGTTCGGGTCGCGGGCGAACAACTGCGCGCCGGCACCGATGGTCGTTTCGAAGAGCACTGCTTCCAGGCCGAGCATGCGGGTAAGGATAAGGTACGAATCGACGATTTTTTTAGGAATCGCGACCAGGAACACCTCGTCGGCGGTACCGACCCGGCTATAGTCCAGGTACAGGTCGTCGATGGCGGCGGGGATATATTGCTCGGCTTCGGTGTGTACCGCTTCGGCGATTTCTTTGGCGGAAAGCCCAGGTGTTTCGACCGTGCGGGTAAAAGCCCGGGCTATCGGCAGCGAGACGGCCACTCGGTTGGTGGTGATGTCTCCGACGAGATTGTGGCGGAACAGGTCTTGCACCGCTTTGGCGATGATTTCGGGTTTTTGTATGACGCCGTCGGTCACGGCGGCAGGGTCGAAGGTGGCCGAGCCGTACCCGACCAACTTCGGCTTACCCTCGAGGTGGTCGAGCTGCATGACGCGCAGACTGCTGCGGCCGATATCCAGGCCGAACAGTGGCTTGTCCTCGAAATACAGCTGTTTTTTGGGCTGCCTTTGCGCAGCGCCGGTAGCTTTCGTAACTTCTTTCGTGTTTTTCATGCTGCCCATCTAAGCATAGGTACTTTCCCTGACATAATAGCATGGAATGCACACAAAAATATAGGCTGAACCACCTGCACTTTTTCTGACGCCAGGGGTGCTCCGCCAGTAGCTTCGCTCCTGCCTCCGCGGGGTGACCCCTGTCTTACGGAAAAAGTGCAGGTGGGTCAGAAATATAGGGCACTCAAAACGCTTATGTATTATAATGGGCACTAAGATGCGTTCGCAGAAAGAGGGTGGCTTTACGCTGGTCGAACTGGCGGTGACGACGGTAATCATCGGTATCGTGGTGGTCAGTTTCTTTGGGTTGTTTATTTCGCTGGTAAGCAGCACCATCATCGCCAAACGCCGGGCGGTAGCCCTCACGCTCGCCACCGGCCAGATGGAAGCCATGAAGTCGTTGCCGTACGACAGCCTGGTCGTGCAGTCGCCGACCACTACCACTAAAACATTGAACGGTGTGAAATACAGCATTTACAGCGTCGTGCGATACGCCGACGACGCCTACGACGGCTGCGGCACGTACCCGACGCAGGCCGATAAAGAAAAATACTGCCGCAACTATCCACCGCCCGCCAGTTCCGTAACCGACACCAACCCGAACGATTACAAAGTGGCCCGCGTGGTCGTATCGGACAAGAGCGGCAAACAGCTGGCCACTGTCGACACCCAGATTGCTGCCCGCGTGGCCGAAACCAGCAGTACCACCGGTGCGCTGTTCGTGACTATCGTCGATGGCAGCGGTGCGCCGATACCCGGCGCGACCGTCGCTGTTTCGAACACCACGCTTTCGCCCGTCATAAACAAATCCGACACGACCGACAGCAACGGCGTGGTGATATTTTACGGGCTGCCGCCCGACAGCGGCACTGACTATATAGTTACCGGCAGCAAAACCGGCTATTCGGCCCTGAATACCGTCAGCGCTTCGGGGCCGCTGCAGCCGACCTACATCAGCCAGAAAATCCTCACGCAGCAATCATCTTCTATTACGCTGCCACTTTACGCTATGAGCCCGAACAGTCTTGTGGTTGAAACTACCGACACCAACGGCAATCCGCTTGGAAGCGTCAAGGTCTACGCCAAAGGTGGGTACAAGCTGTACACCTTGGCCAGCGACTATAGTTATTACTACGACAACTACTACTCCAACTACAACAGCGGTACGACAAACGACAATCGGGTCACGACCGACTCCGGCGGCTTGGCCGCTATCCCGAACCTTACGCCGGCGAATGGCTATATTTTCTGCAACAGTGATGCTGCTGCCGTCGGCGGCACGGCTACCAACTGCGCCGTCGGCAGCACAAAATACTACCTGGCCGCCGCGGTTCCGTATGGCGGCACCAACTCCCTGATGCCCATAACTATACCGACGAACGATTCCGGCGGCCCCGCAACAACCTATCCGTATACCAGTACGAACTATTTCCAAAAAGTCCGTCTAATGCTCACAACCAGCTCTAGTTTCCCCCGCGTATATACCATGAACCCATATCAGCTGAGTTTGGCTGGCGGCGGGCTGAACAGTTACCAAATAACGTTTATGGGCTATAACCTATCCGGCGCAAGCGCCCAACTGACCCAGGGCGGCAACACGTATAGCAGCGGCAGCTGTTCGAGCTCGGACACCCAACTGCAGTGTATCTTCGACCTAAGTACGATTGCCTCGGGTACCGCACAAGTAGCGGTTACGAATAGCAGCGGCACTCTTACGTTGCCAACGACACCGCTTGGAGGTTTCAATGTCGGCCCGTAGCATGTCGCTTCGTAGCGGCGGCCAGGCCGGGTTCACCATAACCGAGCTGCTTATTTCCATGCTCATCATGGCGGTCATCGGCACGACGTTCCTGGTGTTTTTCAAAAGCAGCTTCTTCAACTATCTGAACCTGCAGACCGATGCCACGGCGCTGACCCAGCTCAGTACCCAATCGGCGCGCGTCGCGACCGTACTGCGCGGTACCACCGGCATTACTAGCGTGGCGGCCAACGACTTCCAGGGCTACTCATATTTTTACCCATCCGATGCCTACGTTTCGGTTATTCACTACTACCTCTCCACATCCGGCGGCGTTACTAAACTGATGGCCGATGTCACGCCGATGAGCGCCAATCCGCCCATTGGCTCTCCGCAGACCGCGGAGAAGCGTACGTATACTATCATCGACAATTTCTACCAACCCGGCGGAACCAACCTGTTTACCTACCTGGATTCATCTGATAACGCGCTGTCACTACCCATTTCGGACCTGAAGACCATAAAGGGTATACGCGTGAGCCTGGCGGCCAAGGGGTCGAACCAATCCAACCAGGCGCTGAGCGTGGAAGTCAGTTTACGCAATAGGAAAACAAACTTATGAAACATACCGTAGCACCAAAAGGTTTTATTATGCCGGCTGTCCTGTCGCTGATTATCGCCGCCTCCATTTTGGGTACCGCTCTCCTGACAGTAATCCTCAATAACTTCTTCGTGGGCAATAACAACGTCAAAAGCCAGCAAGCCTTCAATATCGCCGAAGCGGGCATAAACTACTACCTCTGGCACATGTCGCACGCTGGCAGCGATTTCAAAGACGGCCAGAGCACTCCGTCCACGCCTGATGCCACGCTGGGGTATGGTCCGTATGTCCATACCTATATCGACGCCGATGGCAATCAGGCTGGGACGTATACGCTGTGGGTCAAGCCGAAGGGAAGCGGTTCGACCATCGCGACCGTGCGCTCTATCGGCAAATCGGCGGACAGTACCATCACCCGGACCGTCCAGGCTGATATTGGCGCTTCTTCGTTCGCGAGCTACGGCTTGGTCGCGGACGTGGACTTCTGGTTCGGCGAGAACGAAAGCGCCAACGGACCGGTTTTTTCGAACGCCGGCGTACACATGGATGGGCCGAATAGCGACACCGTGGGGAGCGCGAATGCGACGTACACGCCGTCGCGCGGACATTACCGCAGCGGCGAGTCGGGGAGCCATCCGGGTGTGTGGTGCAGCACGACAATTACTTCGCCGGTCAATTGCAACACTCGTGATAAAAGCAACTGGCTGTACCCCAAACCGTCAGTCGACTTCAATCAGGTCTCGACCAGTCTCTGCACTATGAAGAAAACTGCCTTTGGCGACTATAGTACGACTTCTTCGTTGCTTTCGGATGCCAATCCGTGCAACGACGTGCCGACGACACGGACGAATGCGTATATACCACGCTACTCGACTGGGTTCAGTTCGACGAACGGCTATCTGATAGAACTGAATAACGACGGGGTTACTAACGGCAGCGGCGCCTACACCACTACCCCGACCTATAATCTATACAAAGTAAGTGCAGAGAACGATAAACAGACCAGCTATAGCACTGCCCTGACCAAGACTTCGGTCGCGACCAATGTTGCGATACCGCCTTCCGGTGTGATTTTCGTGGAAGATAATGTGTGGGTGCGGACGAATCCTAAGTTCCACGGCCGTATCAGCATTGCTTCCGGCCGTCTGACTAGTTCGACGCAAACGACCGATATCAAGATTGCCGACGATGTGCTGTACAGCACCAAAGACGGCAGTGACGCCATCGGCATGGTCGCGGAAGGCAATGTATTCGTCGCGCCCTACGCGCCGCCGAGCAGTGGTAGTTTTAACTTCGAAATCGACGCCGCCGTGCTGGCACAGACAGCATCGGTTACCTGGCCGGATACCTACAGCGGTACCAGCACCTGTACCCGCGGCTGGACAAACGCCAATCAGACCTTCACATTTTACGGTTCGGTGGCTACACGCCAGGATTGGACCTGGAACTACTATGGCGGCTCCTGCGGCAACAGGGTGCGCGATAACAGTACTGGGGATTACTACTCTGGCATAGAACACACCAGCACCAACTACGACTACAACTTGCTCTACGCGCCGCCACCCAGCTACCCGGTGACTGGCAGTTACGACATACTTTCCTGGCGCGAAGTCCTGACTAAGCCTTAGCTCAGGCTTACGCCCTCGTGCGCTAACGCGCAGTCGGTGAGCCACCAACGCTGGTCGCGGATTCGTTGCGGCTCGCGCTCAGCGAGTCTCTCTCTGACTTCCGGTCTGCAGTCCGGAAAGGTAGCCCGGCGAGACCACAGCGAAGCCAGTGGTCTCCCGAGCGTAGGGAAACCCGCGGGTTTCCCTGGTCAGACCATAAGACGCCTACATGGGAAGTCATCACCGATATCGAACCGTTTTCTGACTTCTCACTCATCCCTGTGCACGGACATGCAGTCAACGCACCAAGCCAAGAACCGTCCGGGCGTACCCTAGGCTCGTCAGCCCAGCGAAAGCTGGCCCGACAAACGCCCCGTGAAAAGTTGGCCGGAACCGTGAAAGGTTTTCTGGAAGCATGAAAAAGGAGCGATGTAATCGCTCCTTTTCGCTAAGTTAATGAGGACTAGTTGCTCTTTTTGACGTAGTCGGAGCCGCCCTCAAGTTTGGCGGTCAGCGTAAAGCCGGTGCAGCTGGTATCTACCGGGTCGCCGGTCGTAGCCATAGCGGCCGGGGTGCACGCGCTGCCGTCGTCTTTGACGGCCGCATAGCCGTACTGGTCGGCGGTAGCGGTACCAGTTATGGTCTTTGTCGTGCCCTTTGGATCGGCTAGCGCATCCGGGTCAAGTCCCTTCATGTACTTAGAAACGAATGTAGCGTTTTGTAAGTCTGCCAGGCCCGGGTAAAAGCCCCATTGTGCGTAGAACGATTCGACGTGGCTGTCTACGGCGTTGATGTCGGTTTGGCGCTGGCTGTTGCGAGCCTTTTGCTGAATACCGGTGAAAGTTACTATAACGAGCGTTGCCAAGATACCGATGACAACGATAACGATCAAAAGTTCCACGATGGTGAAACCGCTTTGACGCTTCTTAAGTGAGAACATAAGAGCCCACCCTCCTAATTATTGTGATTGTTTATTACTTACAGTGACAGTCGTCACTTCTAAGTCTGCCTCTGATTATAGTCATAAGCGACGGTACGTCAAGCGTAATTAACCCGAACCCGGCATTTTGCCGGGCCCTTGAGGGAAGGGTTTACCCTCCCAACTTATTCTGAAGTGAATTCGGAATAAGTCTCCCTCCGCCTGAAGTTCGGGCTCATGCCCTCGTTCGGCGCTCATATTCAGAGGAGAGGCGGAGCGTATCGGTTATGCCGGCTGGGGTTAATCAGCGACTGGTGACTGGCGGGCGGATGGACGTGGGAGGTTCGGCAATAGCTGCGCTAGGCTTCCCACTTCGCAGGACGGCCAGTTTCCAATCCCCGGTCCTCAGTTGCTAATTGTTGCCGACGTTGTTGCTCATGCTGGCTATCGGCCCCATGACGCTGGCGGCTATCAGCCCCACGCCGGCGCCCAGGAAGATAATCATCACTGGTTCGATGATGGACGCCAGGCTGTCGATGGTCGTCGCCACTTCTTCTTCGTAAAAATCGGCTACCTTTATAAGGACGGTATCGGTCGTGCCCGTTTCCTCGCCGACGGCCAGCATTTGTGAGACGATTTTCGGAAAATGCGGGCTGGCGTCTATGACTTCCGAAAGCTGTTTGCCGTTCTTGACCTGCACGGCTGCTTCGGCTAGTTCTTTTTCTATGACTTTGTTGCCGATGGCGCCGCCGGTCACCGCCAGGCAGTCCAGTACGCCCACGCCGGCGCCCATAAGCGACGCGAAGGTGCGCGAAAAGCGGGCAATGGCAACTTTGGTTATAACAGTCTTTACTATCGGCGTCTTTAGCATAAGCGCGTGGAACTGGTATTTGCCCTTCGGCGTCTTTATATAACGTACGATGGCAAAGACGGTGAACACCATGGCAGGTATGACAATGTAGGCGTACTTGACGCTATAGTGGCTTATGTCGAGCATTATCTGCGTATATATCGGTAGTTTTGCATTCGGGCCGCCCAAATCTTGCAGAATCTTGGCGATTTTCGGCATCAGGCCGAACATGATTCCGAAAAAAGCTATAACCGTAACCGAAAGAATGACGACCGGGTAGGTCATAGCACCTTTAATCTTCTTTTTCAGGCTGGCGTTCTGCTCGACTTGCACGGCCAGGCGCTTGAGGATTTCGTCCAAGATACCGCCTTCTTCACCGGCTTTCACCATGTTCACGAACACTTCGTCGAATACGTCGGGGAATTTGCCGAAGGCGTCGCCCAGCTGCGTGCCGCTTTCGACGTCTTTGGTGATTTTGGTGAGTACTTCGCGGAAGTAGGGGCTGTTCGGGCTGTCTTGCAGCGTCGAGAGGCCGCGGGCCAGGGGTACGCCGGCCGAAATCATGGTCGAGAGCTGGCGGACGAAGATGACCATGTCGGAACTTTTGACTTTCTTGCCGAAGCTAAAACCTTTTTTGTCACCTTTGCCTCTTGCGACCGGCTTCACGATGATAGGGTGCAGGCCCTGGTGTGACAGGCTAGTCAGAGCCGCTTCACGGCTCGGGGCTTCCAGGGTACCGGTTACGACGGATCCGTCTTTTTTCTTGGCTTTGTATGAAAATGGCATCTGCTGTTCCTATGCTTCCTCGGCCGTGACGCGCAGTATTTCCTGGACGGTGGTTTGGCCGCGGAGCGCTTTTACGAAGCCGTCTATTTGCATTGTTACCATACCTTCGTCTTTGGCTTTGTCTTCTATGACCTCGCTGGTGGAGTTGCCGATAATCAGCTGCTGGACGGCGGAGGTGTTCGGCAGGACTTCGTATATGCCCATGCGGCCGCGGTAGCCGTTGTGGCCGCAGTTGTCACAGCCTTCTTCGTGCGCTTTCCAGAGCTTCTGAATTGATTTTTCGGTGGTAGCCAGGTCTTCGGTGGAACGTTTGTTGACCTTGCTTGGGTTAGTGGCGCCGATGCCACCCGCCAGGGCGGATTTTTCCAGCTCGTGCACGTGCTTCATGTTTTCGGCGGTCTTGATGTCGAACGATTTGGCTATCTGCGTCAGTTCTGCCTGCGTCGGTGTGTAATCTTCGCGGCAATCGGGACACAGCCTACGTACCAGACGCTGGCCGATGACGATGCGGATGGTGCTGGCGATGAGGAACGGCTCGATACCCATGTCGAGCAGACGCGGCAGACAGGTCGCGGCGTTGTTGGTGTGGAGCGTGCTGAACACCAAGTGCCCGGTCAGGGCTGCCTGCACGCCTAGGTCGGCCGTTTCGCCATCGCGAATCTCTCCCACCATGATGATGTTCGGGTCCTGGCGAAGCAGCGCGCGCAGCCCACTCGTAAAGGTCATGCCGGCTATGGCGTTCACCTGCGTCTGGTTGGCGCCGACTATGCGATATTCTACCGGGTCTTCCACGGTGCTGATGTTCACGCCCGGGTTGTTGAGCATACTAAGCACGCTGAAGAGGCTGGTCGACTTGCCCGAACCGGTTGGGCCGGTGACCAGAATCATGCCGTGCGGCTGGACGATAGCCTGCTGGACGCGCTCCAGCGAGGTGCCCCAGTAGCCGAGTTCTTCGAGTGTGGCGGCTTTGCTGCTTTCGTCCAAAATACGCATGACCACTTTTTCGCCATCGACAATCGGCAGGGTCGAAACACGCAGTGCATACATATGGCTGTTGACCGATATCTTGAAGCGGCCGTCTTGCGGTGCGCGGTGTTCGTCAATCTTCAGGTTGGCGAGGATTTTTATGCGGGAGATGAGCGCACCAAGAACCTTGCGCGGTAGTTTGTTGGCTTCGCGGAGAATGCCATCCACACGGTAACGGATGAGCACGAAGCTTTCGCGCGGTTCGATGTGTATATCGCTGGCGCCGGCCTTCACGCCGTAGTCGATGATGAGGTTGACGGTTTGGGCGATGGGCGAATCTTCGGCGACTTCGTCTTCGCTGACTTCTTCGGGTGCGGCGTCTTTGTCTTCTATGGCGATGACCTTGGCTAGTTCGCTGCTGACGCTACTGGTGCCCCCGCCATATTGGTCGAGCGCCGACTGGATGGTACTGGCGGTCGCAATGTGCACACGCACGGCTTTGCCGAGCTGTTTCTGCAGGAAGCTTATGGCCGGCACATCGTCGGGGTCTTCCATGGCCACGAACACCACGCCGTCTTCGTCGACGTCGAAGGCGATGGCGTGGTACTGTTTGGCGACGCGCTCGGGGATGAGCTTCAGTACGTCTTTATGTAGTTCGCGGGCGTTGAATTCTATGAACGGGACGTCGATTTCTTCGGCGTAGAGCTTGGTCAGGTCCTTTTCGGACATGACGTTATTGGCGATTACGACATCTTGGAGCGGCTTCTTTTCGTTCTTTTCTTGCTCGCGGAAACCCTTCAGCTGGTCGTAGCTGAATTTACCTGTTGCCGTCAGCAACTTTTCCACCAGAGCATCGGGAACACGCATGATTTACCGTCATTATACCCCAAAACCGTAAGCAATATAACAACTTTCCCGCCCGACCCTCCAACCGTTGTAAAATTGTGAGGACTGTCCTCTCAATGGTATCTGTGCTACTGTTAGGGTGCTATGCCACGGAGGAATGTGCTGCGTCAGGACGGTGCCGAATGTTATTACCACGTATACGCGCGCGGCAATGGCAAGGCGCGGATTTTCCTGGACGAACAAGACTACCTGTACTTTTTGGGTTTGCTGGAGCGCTATTTGGCAGCCGAAGAATCTAAAAACGAGTTCGGCATTTCTTACCCCAACTTTTATAACAAAGTCGAGCTGGCGGCCTTCTGCCTGATGCCGAATCATTTTCACTTTCTGGTATATCAGCATCACCAGGGCGCGTTGACTTCGTTTATGCGCAGCCTAATGACCAGCTACAGCCGGTACTTCAACAAGCGACATGGACGCTCCGGGCCGCTGTTCGAATCGCGCTACCGGGCGTCACTTATCCAGGATTCGAGTTACCTGGAGCATATCAGCCGCTACATCCACCTGAATCCGCGGCACTGGCGTGACTATGAGTACTCGAGTTTGCCGTATTATTTGCAACAAGTGCAAGTGTCGTGGCTTCGTCCGGAACGTATTGTTTCTATATTTCAGACACCAGAAAAATATTTGCAGTTCATGGAAGATTATGTCGAACAAAAGAAGATGCTCGATATTTTAAAACACGAACTCGCCGACAAAATCTAAGTAAAAAATGCATTGAGAGGACTGTCCTCTCAATTTTAAATTTAGTTTGTGCTGCGTGCGGTTTGTCTGTATAAACTGACGTACAATATTTATGTAAGCAGGTAGGTTTCTCGGCCTACCGTAGACGAAGGAGGATAGTAGCATGGCAAAAGCAACGACAGCGAAACTTGAGGTAAAGGCAGGCGAAGGGCCAGTAGAAGGCAAAGCAAAAGCACTGGGCCTGGCGCTCGAAACTATCGAAAAGCAGTTTGGCAAGGGCTCCATAATGAAGCTCGGCGAAAACACCGGCGTAAAGGTGGAGTGCACGCCGACTGGGAGCCTTTCGCTCGACCTTGCCTTGGGCGGTGGTATCCCAAGGGGCCGTATTATAGAAATCTACGGGCCAGAAAGTTCCGGTAAAACTACGCTGACACTTCACGCAATCGCGGAAGTGCAGAAGCGTGGTGGCACGGCAGCATTTATAGACGCCGAGCATGCACTCGACCCGGCGTACGCCAAGCGCATCGGCGTAGACACCGAAAACCTGCTGCTAAGCCAGCCGGACAACGGAGAGCAGGCGCTTGAAATCGTTGAAACACTGGTACGTTCGAACGCTGTCGACCTCATCGTCGTCGACTCTGTCGCCGCACTGGTGCCTCGCGCCGAAATCGAAGGTGACATGGGTGATCCGCAGATGGGCCTGCAAGCCCGCCTGATGAGCCAGGCGCTCCGTAAGCTCACTGGTGTTATCAACCGCAGCAAGACCACGGTTATCTTCATCAACCAAATCCGTATGAAAATCGGCGTCATGTTCGGCAACCCAGAAACCACCACGGGTGGTAATGCGCTGAAGTTCTACGCCAGCGTGCGCATGGATATCCGCCGCATCAGCCAAATCAAATCCGGCGACAGCGTTATCGGCAACCGCGCCCGCGTAAAGGTGGTAAAGAACAAGATTGCGCCGCCGTTCCGCGAAGCCGAATTCGACATCATGTACAACCAAGGTATCTCGACCGCCGGCGACATCCTCGACCTGGCCGTGAACAACAACATAGTCGAAAAGGCCGGTGCCTGGTTTGCTTATGGCGGCGAAAAGATTGGCCAAGGCCGCGAAGCCGCCAAGACCTACTTGCAAGAAAATCCGAAAGTCCAAGACGAAATAGCTAAGAAGGTGCGCGAAGCCGCCACCAAAGAGTAGGCATGGATCCAAGCGACACCCAAGACGCATCGCTGGCCGCCTATCAGTCGTACGTGCGGCAGGTAATGCAGGAGCGTGGCTTTGACGATGAAACCATCAGCCAAAAGTTCATGCTGCTGCTCGAAGAGTCCGGTGAATTCGCACAAGCTGCCCGCGAAAAAGCCAGTTTGGCGCAAGCTTCTGACGCGAAGGCCGACGAGCTGGACGATGCCGCGGCGGACGTCTTCGCCATCTTGCTCGACATCTGCAACCACGTCGGCATAGACTTGGAAAAAGCTTTCATAAAACGCGAACAGGAAAACCAAACCCGCAAGTGGGAATAAGCAAACAGGGGAGGGATATATGAAGCGAATCGGGATTATCGGTGGTGGCATAATGGCGGCCGGCATGGCGCAGAATTTCCTAAAAAACGGATATACAGTGTATGTCTGGAACCGCACCAAGGAGCACGTGCAGCCGCTGCTCGATAATGGCGCAGCGTGGTGCGAAACGCCCAAAGATGCTGCGGCTGCTGCGGACATAGTCATCGAATGCGTCAGCGACGACGCGGCATCACGTCACGTTTGGACCGATGAGGCTACTGGCATTTTGGCTGGCGCGGATGCGGAAAAAGTACTGATTGCATCGTCGAGCTTGTCGCTGGGCTGGGTGGACGAGCTGAGCAGTATATGTCAAGAGAAAGGACTGCAGCTCCTCGACATGCCACTCACCGGCAGCCGGGCAGGTGCGGAGGGCGGCACGCTCCGACTACTCGTCGGCGGCGACAAAGCAGTACTCGAGAGCATCCGTACTGACCTCGAAGTAATCGCCGAAAAGATTTTCTACTTCGGGCCCGCAGGCAGTGGCATGCGCTTTAAACTGATGCTTAATACGCTCATCGGCGTGCAGACAAACGCCGCCGCCCAAGCTATTCTGCTGGCCAAGAAGGCCGGGGTCGACCCGGCCGTATTCCGCGAAGCGATTGCAAACGGTGCAGTGGGCGTCACAAGCCCGACTACCGTGAATGCCCTAAAGTACGTAGAATCCCCGACCGACACCGTAAACTTTGCCGCCAAATGGCTCGAAAAAGACCTGCGCTACGCCCGCGAAATGGCCAAGCAGTACGGCACGCAGTTCGACTTGCTCGAAGCGACCCAGCAAGACTACGCCCGTGCACTCGAAACGGTCGGCGACGAAGACATCACTCACGTCGCAAAACTTTACGACGCTTAAACTACAGGGCTATATATGGCAAAAGAACCTATTCAAATAGTTGACGAGGACGACAACCCGATAGGCGCTGTAACAAGAGAAGAAGCGCAGTCCAAAAACCTGATTCATCGTATCGTCATCGTTTACGTAATGGACGACAAGGGCGATGTGTTGTTGCAAAAAAGAGGTCCGAATGTCCAATTCGCGAATCGCTGGGACCACTCGGCCGCAGGACATGTAGACGCGGGTGAGGAGTACGAGTCGGCAGCCAGGCGCGAGCTGGCAGAGGAGCTTGGTGTAGAGGGTGCCGCATTACAAGAGGTTGCGTACTATCATAAATACCGTGAAATCGACGGCCGCCACCTCAATAGGTTCCATAAGGCATACGTAGTCCGCTTACCGGCAAGCTATCCGTTCGACTTGCAAGAGTCCGAACTCACCGAAGTGAAGTGGTTTACTCGTGAAGCAGTGCTGCAACTTATCCGCGAACACCCGGACGAAGTCACGGACGGACTTCGTTACGTCTTTGAAAATACAATCATATGAAAATCACGGCGATACGACAGCAGGAGCGGCTGAAGGGCAGGTACTCGATATTCGTCGACGAAAAGTACGCGTTCAGTCTGAGCGCCGACGCACTTTTGGAGGAAAAACTGCACACTGGCCAGGAACTCGACGAGTCACAGTTGAAGGCTTACAAAAAATTGTCACAGGACGACAAAGCGTACGGGTTGGCGCTGGCCTATGCAGTGCGGCGCATGCGGAGCGAATGGGAATTCCGCGACTACTTCCGTCGCAAGCAATACGACCCGGAACTCGCCGAGCAGATTTTAGAGAAACTGGCTAGTCACGGCTTCGTAGATGACCAAAAATTCGCCGAGGCGTGGGTGCGCAACCGTCGCATGCTCAAACCGGTGAGTAAGCGTCGCCTGGTGCAGGAATTGAAACAGAAACGCGTCGCCGACGACATAATCGAGCAAGCCCTGGCCGAAGACGAAACCGACGAACGCACCGTACTCCAAGAACTTGTTGCCAAAAAGCGCCAGCAAACCAAATACCGCGACAACCTCAAACTCATGCAGTATCTTGCCCGCCAAGGTTTCGGCTACGACGATATAAAAAACGCTCTGAGCTCGGACAGCTAGGCAGGCAAAATTTCCAGACTACGCAGTAGCGCAACATGGTCGGCGCGGGCAATGTCAAATTTTCCAAGGTCGCCATACAGAATCATCTCCGGCTGCGTTTCCGCAATCTGCCAGCACCGAACGTTACCTTCCAAATACACGATGTCTTTCAGGTACGCACCGCCAGTGCCGTCGGTGCCTTTCAGCACGCGCGTGAGTGTCTTCCATGTTTCCATGTCTGCCTGTTCGCGGGCGGTATCGCCAGTAGCACCTTGCAAATATTGCCACAACAGGTCAATTGGGTTCAGTACCTCAAAGATTGCAGCGAAAGTATGGCGGTGGTCGTGCAGTCCGCAGGCCAGGGAAATAGCCAGATGCATCGTTATGATATGTCGCCACGAGTTGCTTCGCAGCATGTACGTCGGTTCGTCATATACCAGCTGCTCACGCAGAAACGCGCGGCCCTCGTTGCACGCATCGTACCGGTCGAGCCCGCTGGCGAGCAAGCGTAGTGGCCCCGCAAAGCCGTTCATCCGCTCTACCAAATGGCTGCCGATTTCGTGTACCAACACACCCTCGAACACGTCTTTGTTCGAACGGTACGTAGCCGGATGAATCACCGCCCGCTCACGATGCGAAACGCCCCAATTCACATTCGAGCTTTCCAGGACCTGGTAGTCGGAGCCGATGTTGCGCAGCACTTGCTCTACGAGCGCATCGCCCGTAAGCTCCGAAACTACTTCCGGCACATGAACACTACGAAACAACTGGCTCCAATACCCGCCCGGTGCGGTATGCAGCGCCCGTAACCGCTGAAAATTCCCGGTATTTGGTACGAGCAACGTTTCCGTCTGCCCAGGGTTCGGCAAGGTCGAAAGTATTTGCTTCGCTACGTTTCGAATAGAAGTGTCTGGATGCTCTGACTGTTCATCTGCGACTACTCGCAGCCACGCGCACACGGCGGCAAAAATATCTGAGTCCGGACCATGGTAGATTCGTTCATTTGCGGCCTGAAACGCCTCGTCGTCACGGTCGCCTGCGGCCAGTAGCAACCGCAACTGGTCCTCGAGCTCGGCGATGCGCAAAACATACGCTTGCCTGATGGCGGCGTTGGACTCACCCGCTTCGATGTCCGCCTTCAGCTCGCCGAGCTCCACCAGCCGTTCGGCGTATAAAGCCGAGCCGGCAAGCTGCGGATACAGTTTGGGATTCGTATGCCTACCACCCGCAAAAAACTCTGCGCGCGTCTGTTCCAGATATACTGGTTGCGGTTCGAGCGGATAGTACACCTCGGACGCCTCAGCTGCAATCGCTTCAAGCCGCGCAAACCACACCGCATCAAGCGCCGAAACCTCTTGCCGGATAAGCTGGTAGCTCTGCATGGAGAGTTAGGCGACGGCGCCGGCAGGGACGGCTTTGAGCAAGTCGTTGATGATGATTTTGCGGTCGGTGATTTCGTTTATCTGGTTGCGGTCGACGCTCAACGACCCACCGGTAAAATTCCGCAGTAAGCCCTGCGAAATGTACAGTTTCTGTATATACATGGTTTCGACATCGGTAGCGAAGTCGCCGACTTTGCCGACCTTTTCCTTGCTGGTGGTAACGACCGGCTTGCCGATGAGCGTAAAGCTGAGGTTCATGACATCCTTCAGCCGTACCAGTTCGCCCGGCTCGGCCAGAACATCGTGGTCGTCGATGACGAAGCCTTGCGGCAAGACATCGCGGATATCCTGGTACAGCAGCACCAGTTGGGTTTTGTCGAACCGGTCGGTGCAGTAAAACCCTTCTATCTTCAGATTGTTCGGGTTGATGATAGGCTCGGTCACGGTGGCTACCGGCTGACCGGTGCGCAGGCTCATGACGGGCTTCCCGATAAGGCTCTCGCTCAGTTGCAACATGATGCTTATAGTATACGCTAATCTGCCGGTCAAATCTGTAAAGTGTAGTAAAAATTAGAAAATATTATGCTAGTGCTTGCATGTGTTTTGGTGCCTTCAGTAAAATCCCAGCCAGTATGAAGCACCGCATCATGGCTTTGCGGGTGGGAGTGGTAACACTGTGTAGTTTCGCGCTGGCCGCGCCGTTGGCCGGGCTGGCTGCTGCTGCCACGACCAGCTATGGTTTCGCGCCGAGCAAAGATGTCATCATTACCGAAGTCCAGACATCGAGCCTTACGAGTGCCGGCGAAGAATTCGTGGAACTATTCAACAACACCGGTGCCGATATCGACCTGGCAGACACCGCCCATGGCGGCAAAGACGCCTGGAAGCTGCAGTACTTTGCCAAGACTAAACTTTCCACGCTGTTGCCGGCTAGCGGCAATGCCAGCGGCTGGACCAGTCCGTACCGTACCATCAGCCTCACGGGTATCATCTCGGCCGGTGATTATTATGTACTGGCCAGCGAAGGCTACACGCCGGGTAACCTCGACCCCGACCAAATGTACGCCAGCACGTTGGCTGACGACGGTGGCGCGCTGCAGCTGGTGGATGTCACGACTAGCGGCACTACTACCACGTACGGCGTGCACGACCGCCTGGCATGGTCCAGCGACAAAACGCTTCCGGCCAGCTCACTGCTCTACGCTGTACCAGGTGCTGGCGCTAGCCTGCAACGTCTACCGAACGAAGATGATGAATACCTGAACCAGGACGGCACACTGACCGGTTTCACAGCCAGCAGTACCATTTCGCCGAAAAACGTCTGGCAAGCGCCAGTCGCCGAAGAGGCGCCGCCCGCCCCAGAAGAAGAGCCGGTTACATCTCCTACCGACGTTCCGACAGATGAAACCAGCGCCGAGACGCCTGCGGCTCCTGTCGTCAACGATGGCCTGCAGCCGGTGCAGATTACTGAGCTGTTGGCTAACCCCGCCAGTCCGCAGACCGACGAAGTCGACGAATATATCGAACTTTACAACCCCAACGACGCACCGTTCAACCTAAACGGCTACACGCTCGAAACCGGTACGACCACGCTGCACGATTTCACCCTTACGAGCGATGTGGTGCTGCAACCTGGCGAATATCGGGCGTTCTACTCTTTTGAAACCAAGCTGCCTCTGAGTAACAGCGGCGGGCAGGTAAAGCTGCTGGACAAGTCAGAGGTGGTTATCGCCCAGAGCGACCCGTACACGACGGCCGCCGACGGCATGTCATGGTCGCTCGACATCGCCGACGGGACCTGGAAGTGGACCAGCAGCGTGACGCCCGGAGCCGTGAATCTCATCATTGTCCCGGCCGTCGCCCAGAAGGCTGCCAAGGCCACGAAAGCCAAAACTACGGCTGCCAAGAAAACCACGCCCAAAGTAAAGGGTGCCTCGACCACGAAGGCCAAAAAGGCTACCAAAGCCAAGAAGGCGAAGGTCGCTACAGCCGCCGCTGCCAGCAGCGCGCCGGTGCGGCCTGTTGCGCCGATTCACGTCGCAGCTCTTGCCGCCGTGGCCGCTCTCGGGGTAGCATATATGCTGTATGAGTACCGACATGACTTGGGAAACCGTTTCCACCAGTTCCGAACAAACCGAATCCTTCGCGGCAAGCTTGGGAAGTAAGCTGCGTGGCGGCGAGGTCATAGAACTCGTCAGCGACTTGGGTGGCGGTAAGACGACGTTCACACGTGGGCTAGCCCGCGGCGCGGGCAGCACAGACAAAGTCGCCAGCCCGACATTCACGATTTCAAAGGAATACGAAACGCCGAACTTCACCATCGCGCACTTCGATTTCTACCGGCTCGACCAAGCCGGCATCGTCGCCGACGAGCTAGCCGAGGTCGTCCATGACCCGGCGTATGTGACGGTTGTCGAATGGGGCGAAGTCGTCCACGACGTCCTGCCAGCCGACCGTCTAACTATAACCATCGCGCAGACCGCCACGGGCGACCGTACTATCCACTGCACGTATCCGGAAACGTACCGGTATCTGTTCGCCACTATAGAACAGGGGTAGGTTTGCCAGCGCGGCCCTGAACCGGTATCATTATTGCAATGCTACAGTAAACTCAAAGGATTTTGTGTACATGAACGATTCAGAACAACCAGCAACGCCACCAGCGGCTCCTGCGGCGGTCCCACCCGCTCAGCCTACGGTGCCACTAACGCCCGCTGGCGTGCCTGCTCCGGTCGGCGGAGCACCTGCCGCACCCGCTCCTGCAGCCCCCGGCGGTTCAAACCAGACGCTCATAATCATCCTCGCCGCTGTCGGCGGCGTACTGCTGCTTGCGGTACTGTTAGCAATTTTGTGGTTCACACTCTGGAGCCCACAGGCCCAAGCCAAGCGGCTTTCAACATCATTTATGAAGGCAATAACCACCGGCGATGTTACAAAAGCAGTTGACTTGAGCGGTGGTAACAGCAGCGACAAAGACTTCGTGGAAACTGCCTCCAAGGGCGTTCATGGTTCATACAAGTTGGCCGCTTCGGCCTACCAGAACGGTACCGGCTACTACCTCTACACGCTGACCGGCGCAGACAAAGACTACGCCCGTACCATCGTGGCGAAAGACGGCGGCAAATTGCAGGTGACTTCGTTTGTCTATAGCGACTCTAAACTGGCACTTATCCCTACCAAGGGCACTTCGTCATCAGATTCTTCATCGGACGAAACCACAACTTCCAAATCCAGCACTACCACTACCCCCACTACCACAACTGCTACAGCCTGTTTGGTTCAAGACGACTACAAGTGGTTGAACTACGATCAGCAACCCGACTCAGTGACCTATGACACGACCTACGACCCAAGCGGGAGTACCTTCAACAAGACTGTGGACATGTTCTTTGAGCCGGACTCTACAAAAGAATCATCGTTCACCGATAGTTATGATGACTGGGCTGATTTCGCAAAGCGTGCGAGTGATAAACAATGGGTATTCCACCTAGAGGGTTCGACCTATGGTTCAGATGCTGGTACGGCGGCATCTAAGCAGCTTGCTGCGGCTCGTGCACAAAAGGTGAAGGACCAGCTAGTACAGCGAGGTGTTCCGGCTACTAGAATAATCATCGAAGCACCGCATAACTACGGAACGGAAGCCCAAGATGACAGCAAGGATAAGATATACCGCCGAGTCGAAATCACGGTCGATCCGAACTGTACTGGTTCATCTAGCTCGTCATCGAGCTCAAGTTCCTCTAGCACTACAGGCAATCGATAGCACTCACTATGGTAGTTCTGGGGCTTCGGACCGACAAACCTGAGGCGGAACTATGTCTCTATGTTGACATGGTTTGCCAAGATACAGAGGTATGGCAAGCGCACCGGCAGCTGGCCGAGACTATCCACCAGAAGATTCAGGAACTGCTTGAACGGAACAGTAAAAGCCTACAAGAGGTCCAGGGAATCGCATGTTTCCAGGGCCCTGGTAGTTTCACGGGCTTACGTATAGGCCTGACGGTCGCGAATACTCTGGCGTATGCGTTGGGTGTACCGATTGTTGCGGTGCAGGGTGAGGATTGGGCAGCGGGAGCCGTCAAGCGGCTCGAAGCCGGCGAAAACAACCAGCTGGCGCTGCCGTTTTATGGCGCCGACGCCCACATAACCCCACAGAAAAAATAATCGGTAATAACTTCCGGATAAGTAGTTGACAGTTTAGCCGTACATCTATATTGTAAGATTAAGCATTATCGCTAACAAAAAGATAAAAAAGGAAAAATGTCCATGAAACTCGTCAAACGCGTGTTTTCGGCAACATCTGCTGCGGTTCTCGGTTTATCAACCCTAATGACCATCGGCTTTACCGGTGTAGCCGTTGCGGATACAGGGACGTGTACCTGGACCGGAAGTGGCGGGAATACCAACTTCAGCACTGCTGGTAACTGGAGTGGTTGTGGTGGCACGGCACCCGCAAGCGGTGCAAGCCTAGTTTTTAACAGTAGTATTTTATCTTCAGACCAAACGTTGAATAACGACATTAGTAGCTTGCAGATAGCAAATATTACCATTCAGGGTTCAGCGGACCATCGGTTCACTATCGATGGCAACCCGATTACGCTGGCTCTCGGTATATCCTCTCCGGATGACAGTTATGGAACAGCTTTTAATCTTGATATAACCTTGGGCGGAAATGTCACTATTGCCTCATATGGTCTGAACGGCGCGCTTGACCTAAACGGGCATAATCTGACCGTTGCCGACGGTGGCTATCCTTGGCTCAAATCTCTTACGGGCACCGGAAACGTAGATGTTACTAACGGCGGTACGCTCTTTCTGATTGACGAGGCATCTTCTTGGCAGGGTAATTTAACAATCGGATCGGGCGGCCAAGCACGTATTGGCGCTTCGATGCTTAGTAGTTCAAACCAAGTCACCGTGAGTGATGGCGGTGGCCTGGTCTTCTGTGGATTTAATGGCGGCAATTTCCCCGCGCCTATTACGGTAGGTGGTGATGGCGGCCTGAGTACTGCGCCTTCTTGTAGTGGCGGTGGTCCGGCTAGCGAATTGAACCCAGTAGCGAGTGTAACCCTAACTGGTGCGGTTGCGCTTACGTCGAATGTGATCGTATATGGCTCTGGCGAGCTAAAGATCACGGGAGCGCTTAGTGGGAATTACACAATTACACAGGTTGGTGGATCGGCAGGTAAAGTAACAATCGCCTCTTCCAATAACACCTCTGCTACTCCAAATGGAACGCAAGCTTCAGCAAAAGTAACTACTACTTATAGCGACAGCAAGCCGTCCGAGTCACTTACTATTGAAGCAAACAACATTGCGATACTTGATGGTACACGTGCCGATGTAAGTGTGTCGAGTTCGGCCGAGCTAAAGGGGACGGGTACGATGAATACGCTAAATGTAGCAAGCGGTGGTACAGTTGCCCCAGGGCATTCTCCTGGCAAGCTGACCGTACTGCAGACACTTACCCTGAGTAGCGGCTCAACCTACGCTGCAGAACTGCAGACCAAAGACGCTTACGATCAACTGCAGGTCAGCGACCCAAGCCGCACAAGTGGCCAAGATGTCGTACTGGCCGGCGCAACATTGAGTGCAAGCTTGTATGATGGCTTCAAGATGGCTGCGGGTGATACGTTTACTATCATCAATAACCTACAACCTGCGAGCCAGGCGGTGAGTGGTACGTTCGCAAACTTGCCGGAAGGTGCAACCTTTAAAGTTGGTAATGGTGTGTTCAAGATTAGCTATGTCGGTGGTGATGGTAACGATGTCGTGCTGACGGTCGTGACCGCTCCTGCAACTCCTGACACTGGGTTCGCTTTTGTTGGCACAAACCCTGCAATCCTGCTCGGTGGTGCAGTGCTTGCAGCTGGCGCCATACTGCTAGTAGCTCGCAAAATGCGTCCGGCTCCTGTCCGCGCCCGCGCTACCGCACGACGCCGCTAAGACTAATCGCAACGGGGAGGTTGCATGATCCGAAAACGGCTCCGGCTCGACATAACGACGACTGGCGCGTATACCTACGAACGTCGCCCTACCTCGTATTTGCAGCGTACGGCTGCACAGCGGGAGGTCGCTCCGGAGCCGGTGCGGCCCAAGCCGAGTGCATCGGCTGCGATTATGGATGTGCGGCCGCCTTGGCAACGCACTCAACAGGCGGGTGTAACGGCCAAAGCGGTCCATGCGGTTCGCCCGAAGCGATCAGCCAAACTCATCGCTAAACGACCTGTCGTGACGGGCCAGCGGCAAATTGCCTTAAAGCCTGCTCAGCGGCCCGTTTCACGGCCCGTCGAATCATCTATCCCGTCGTCGGATGTGCCGCCTGAAGCGCCGCAAAAACAACACGGCCTGAAGCGACATGTGACGCGTCAGAACACACTGTACGCATTGGCGGTCATCGTCTTCCTGGTCGGGGCTGGGGCTAGCTTGTACGGATTTCATACCAACCGGCAAGTGGCTGCCCAGGTTTCGCATCAGGCCCAGAAAAACGACGACGACACATCGGCAGTACCCTCGACTGCCAAGCCATCCGCTAAAGACGTATCGTCGTACGCTGTCGCGCCAAACATGCCACGCTATATAGACATTACAAAACTGGGCGTGCATGCTCGCGTACTCCCCATGTCGGTGACTAGTAGAAACCAACTACGCGCTCCTGGCAACGTGTACGATGCCGGCTGGTATAACGGCTCCGCATTGCCCGGTCAAGCTGGAGCTATGCTGGTAGACGGCCATGTTTCCAGCTGGGAAACGAACGGAGTGTTCTATGGGCTGAAAAAATTGACGAAGGGCGACACTATTACCATCACCCGCGGTGACGGCAAAGCATTTACCTACACCGTCGTAAAAAACGAAAAATACGATGCAGCCAAAGTCGACATGGCATCGTTGATGGTTTCGGCCGATACGGCCAAGCCAGGGCTCAACATCATAACCTGCGCTGGCGACGTAGTAAAAGGTACCAACGAATTCGCAGACAGACAGGTCGTGTATGCGGTCCAGCAGTGACAATAGCCAAGCCGGCAGGGCTATGCGGCGATGATACTGATACCGATGATTCTCTTGACTGCAGCAGCACTTTGGCTGGCGCGCTTCCTAGTGCGGCGTGACCGCGGTGCGCACGAGCCAGTTCGGGCGCTTTGGGCCGTGTTCGGGCTTGGGTTTGTGGGGATGATTGCCGCTTCCGTGCTTGAAGTGCTCATTCCCGCAGACTACTTGCCCTCGGCTACAGGCGCGTTGCCAGCGCCAAGTATGGGGTTATTCTTGGCTGCGATGGCGGTCGGACTCATAGAGGAGCTATGCAAAATAGTACCGGCTGCGTTGTTCGTGTACAAGAAGCCGTACTTCAACGAACACACTGACGGTATAATTTATTTCGCGATAGCGGGGCTTGGATTCGGGTTGCCCGAAAATTTGCTGTATGTGCTGCAGTTCGGCACAAGCGCTGGTTTTATGCGCCTGCTGCTGACACCGTTCTTCCATGCTGCGCTGACGGCACTCATCGGATATTTCCTTGTTCGCGTCAAGCTCGATAGGGCATCTAAGTGGACGGTTGTGGTGGCGTATCTGGGGGTCGCCAGCCTGCACGGGCTCTATGATTTCGGCTTATTCACGGGCATTATTTGGCTGGTTATGGTTTCGTTGCTGATATCTGTTGGGCTGACGGTGGCACTCTTTGTGGCATATGCTCGCTCTACTCGTAGCGACCAATTATTGGGGCTGAGCGCGGTCGGCAATAACAGTTTTTGTCGCAACTGCGGCACGCCGAACCCGAAGCACTACCTGTATTGTCAGCACTGCGGAAAGCATGCATAATTACGAATACTTCTTATGAACTCACTGCAAACTAAAACAAGATTTACCTGCAATGACTTGCCCTAGCTGCCAACAACCAGTCGAGGATTCGGCGTTGTTCTGTGGTAACTGCGGATTTCATGTTCGACAAGAGCCCACGCCTGTACCTGTCGCCGAGCCTGCAGGTCCGGTAGCGGCAGTGAACACTCCTGCTGCGGCGCCAACTCCAAATTCATCGGCAATCTCAACTGTCTCTCAGCAAGCACTTCCGCCGCAGCCCGGCCAGCCAAAGCTGTCTGCCTATGCTGTCCTCCAGCCGCAACCTGCACAGAGTCATACCCTCGAACTAGTACTCGCTATTTTGTCTATACCGGCTTCGCTGTTCCCGCTGCTTGGCTTCGGTTTGGGTATACCCGCTTTGGTGCTTGCACGCAAGCATAAAGCAGTAGTTCCGACTGTACTGAGCATAGTAGGTATAGGGTTGTCGGTCGTGGTGGTTATTTTTAATATTCTTTATTATGCGAATCATTCCGAAAAGCAGAGTGATAGCTCATCGACGACAGTGCTCATAGCTCCGTTGCGTAAATAACCAGAGCTCAGCATACCTGTCGAACTCTTCAGGGAGGGGCTCGCCATATGCTGTGGCCACGTGCTGCGACCCCGCCATCGGCTTACTCGAAATAAGTTCCGAATCAGTCGAGTGGCCTTGCAGCGAGCCACTGGCTCGCTTCACCCTCCCAACCTGTCTCGAACTAAATTCGAGACAGGTTTCCCTCCTCCTAAAGCTCGGGCTTACGCCCTCGTTCACTGGCGCTCATATGTGGAAATGTATGCGGGGGTGTTGCTTACGTCGAGCCGGGGTTAAATAGTAAGAGCCTATGGGTGACATCTGATTGCTCTGGGGACTTGCAGTTTTAGCCGTGCGAACTGAGAAGAATTAATCCCTGCCTTAATAGTCGCCGTTGTCAAATACGGCCGGCGTACCGTATAGTATAGGCAGGAATTGTTGTTTTGGGACAAATCCGCACGGTGTTATTTATATTTTGATACTCAGATATGTGCGAGAAGGGCTAGAGAAGTGATAGCGATTGCCTGCCGGCATATCTGTTAGCTGAAAGGAAAACATATGGAAGTAGTACTTGCCGTAGTCTTGGCTGTGGTAGGTGCCGGTGCCGGGTATGGCGCCAGTACCGTCGTGGCAAAGCGCAAGAGCGCAGAAGAATCTAACAAAGCAGAAAAAGAGCTGGCGAAAGCCAAAAAAGAAGCTACAAAGCTAGTCGACGACGCCCGCGAAGAAGCTAAGAAACTGGCCGACCAAGCCCGCAAAGACGAACAGACCCGCCGCAACGAATTCAAAGACATCGAAAACCGTCTCGTCCAGCGCGAATCGAACCTCGACAAAAAGCTCGACGAACTCGACAAGCGTAACGAAACACTTCGCAAAGGCGAGGACGAAATCGAAGCGCTGAAGGGTGAAATCCGCGACATCCGCAGCAAACAACAGGAAAAGCTCGAAAAAATCGCCAAACTCAGCAAGGCCGAAGCCGCCGACAAACTCATGCAGATGACCGAACGTGACATCCGCGGCGACCTGGTAGGCTTGGTCGCAAAGCTACAGAACGAGGCGAGGGAAGACGCCGAAGAGCAAGCCGGGCTCGTCATCGTGACGGCCATGGAGCGCATGGCCAGCGAAGTCACTGCCGAGCGCACCGTTACCAGCGTGAAGTTGGAAGATGAGGAAATGAAGGGTCGTATCATCGGTAAGGAAGGCCGCAACATACAGGCATTGCAGCGTGCCACTGGTGTTGACATCATGGTCGACGATACGCCTGGCTACATTGTTCTGAGTTCGTTCGACCCGGTCCGCCGTGAGGTCGCCCGCCAGGCGCTGGAACTGCTGCTGAAGGACGGCCGCGTGCACCCGGGCCGCATCGAAGAAGTCGTCGAAAAGGCGCAGAAGCAGGTCGAAAAAGACATCGTCCGGGCTGGCGAAGACGCCGCCCGCGAGGTCGGTATCATCGGCATCCCGAAAGAGGTGCTGCACTTGCTCGGCGAGCTCAAATACCGTACTAGCTATGGTCAGAACGTGCTCAAGCACAGCACCGAGATGGCGCACATGGCCGGTAGTATCGCCGAAGAAGTCGGCGCAAACGTAAAGACCACCAAATACGCCGCACTCGTGCACGACCTGGGCAAGGCGCTGACGCACAAAATGGAAGGCAAGCACCACCATATATCCGGTGAAATGCTCCGCAAGTACGGCGCGCCCGAGGAAGTCGCCCTGGCAGCCGAGCAGCACCATGATGATGTAGAAGCTACAACAGTAGAAGCACTCATCGTCCGCGTAGTCGACGCCATTTCCGCCAGCCGCCCCGGCGCCCGCAACATCTCTGCCGAAAACTTCGTAGAGCGTATGAAGGAACTCGAAAACGTCGCCAACAGCTTCGACGGTATCGAGAAATCATACGCCATCAGCGCCGGACGCGAAGTCCGCGTGTTCGTGAAGCCGCAGTCTGTCGACGACCTTTCCGCCATCAAACTCGCCCGCGACATCGCTACCAAAATCGAGTCCAGCATGCAGTACCCCGGCACTATAAAGGTCAACGTCATCCGCGAAACACGCGCCATCGAATTCGCCAAGTAGGACTTCTATCTATGGCTATCGTGGCAGAAACACCGGAAGCTGAGGGCTTACTATGGACGAGCTTACCGCAGCTTGCGATTGGATACGAATTCCCGTATAGGCTGAATGGTATTGTTCCGCGGCTTGGCTACCTAAGCTTGTTCGACCGTTATGGGGAGGCTGAGCTTGGTCGCAGTCACGCGCAACAGCCTCCTCGCTATGTTGTCGATTTTGGGTATGATGCAGAAAACAACTACAGACAGATGCATACGGATTTCGGTTTTTACGTTCACCCGGTAGACCATATGCAGTCGGTAGCGGTTGCGACACAAAAACTATTTTTTGGTGAATACCAGCAGAATAAGCTCGATATACTCGCAAAGTGGCTCCCGCCGACTGACTTCCCGGTCGTGCGGTTTAGCGGGCCCGTCCATGATGTCGGCGAGAATGCGGATTCGGCTATCAGGGAGGCTGTAGGTGCTGTGGTTGGTGACATTCCGCACGGCCGGAAAACGCCAGAAGACAGACGGGTCGAAGCATTGATACGCCAACTTATTCTAAGGAAGCTGTATGCCGACTTGCCTGAGCATCTTTTGAGTCGTTCTGAGTCGCTTATTAGTCATAGCGAAGACTCGCCGGCACACGATACTGCGCTATGGGGTCATGACTTGGAAGCGCTGGAGACTTCCAATGTCGCAGGGCGGATTGTCCTGAAGCTACTAGCCCAGGGCGGTCCTTTCGATGAGCGATTCACGCAACTCGTAAAGTTGTCGCGCGAAGTCGGCGCCCGAACGCGAACTGCACTTGTCCCTGGCAAAGAGCGTTTTTCTTACCTGAGCCAAGCCCTGCGGTCCGCCGATGTGCTTCACCAAAACCTAGAAGGTGCGCTACAAAAAGGGTCGTACTAACCGCGGTATGCCTGTTGTGTTGCAACGCGAAAAAGTGTTGACCTGGAGAGAAGCTAAGGTGAAACAGTACGACATTACCCCAGCGCATCACGCTGGGATTGATAGCGTACTTTTCTTCCCACCCGAACATGAGAGTTTTCATACATTCGCTGAGCTGCAGGCCGACAAGCCCACGCACACGATTCGTGCCTGGCAAGAACAGGTAAGTGCGCTAGAATAAGTAGAGATGAATATTCTGTATATTGGCGATGTGATGGGGGAGATGGGTATGCTGGCGGTCGAAAAAGTGCTGCCGGAACTCCGAAGTGGCCGCGACATAGATTTGGTTTTGGCGCAGGTGGAGAACTTGAGCGAGGGCAGGGGAATCTTGCCGGCGGATTTTGAACGGCTGCGGAAAGCGGGCGTGGATTTCGGCACCGGCGGCAACTGGAGCCTGTGGCGCGAAGAGACGAACGGTATGTTGAGCGACCCGGAGGTGTCCCTGGTGCGCCCTGCGAATTATCCCGAAGACACACCGGGCGTGCCATACAAATACGCGCATACGCCGAAGGGCGACGTGCTGGTGGTGAGCCTGATGGGGCAGATTGTCGGGCGCGATGCCGATAAGCCGTTCGAGAACCCGCTCAAAACCATCGACAAGATTCTGGCGGACGAAGACCCGCAGAAACGGGTGGCGTGCGTGGTAAACTTGCATGGCGATTTCAGCAGCGAAAAGTTCATCATCGGCTACTACTTGGACGGCCGTGCCAGCATCGTAGTCGGCGACCACTGGCACGTGCCGACGGCCGATGCCGACGTGTTGCCGAAGGGCACGGCGCATATGACCGATGTTGGGATGTGCGGTTCGCTGGATTCGTCATTGGGCGTGACATTCGACTCGGTTCTGCCCCGCTGGCGCGATGGCTACCAGACTCGCAACCAGCTCGAAACCGGCGGCCGTACCCAGTTCAACGCCCTACTTGTTAGCATCGACGAAGCCACCGGCAGCGCCACCTCCGCCGAACACATCCGAAAAGTCTGGTAATTTTCCTCTAAATACTTTATAATCACCACTGTTTTGTCCCCACTGCAGCCTTGCAGCTTGGGAAAAGAGCAGCCCGAGACTCGCCTAGGCGAGCCCGGCGCGTTGAGAAAAACCGAAGGTTTGTCTCAATTATCGGGGAGTGGCGCAGTTTGGTAGCGCGCGCGGTTTGGGACCGTGAGGTCGCAGGTTCAAATCCTGTCTCCCCGACCAGTAACGACTTTGCCTAAATCCACCATTAAATCTTATGGTGGATTTAGTTTTATCGTTGGACTTGTTAGTAGTTCATGGGTTCGGCACCCCTGCCTTACCTACAGCCCGCTGCTTGTAGCGACGTTGTTGATTTATCTTTCTCGCATCTGTTAATGCTCATGCTTGTGTTTCATAAGACACCTTGCTAAAGTACCAAAATGATTACAGCATCTCTAGGCTCTCACCGTTTCGAATCAGGCCCGACATACCATTACAATGCATCCAAGATGGGAGAGCTTGTCGAAGCGATGCTTGACCCGGAGTCGACCATCGACTACGTTAATGTACTCCCTGGCGTTAACGCAACCCCAGAAGAAGTGCAGCAAGTTGCCGCAGCGGGTATTGTCCGTCTTGCGGTCGGTAGTCCAGAGTATAAGTATGTGCCCGAGGCAGGCAAGATGTTGCTCGATGTATGCAGGGGCGAAGCAGATACAATTCCTAAGGACATTTTCAAAGACCCTTATAGCTGGGATGACTGGTATAAAATACGCGGCTCTTTAGCTAATGCAATCCTGGACTCAGCATCAGTATTGGCGACCAGAAAGAACAGGGCTGCGGAAACGGCAGGACTTATCGGAGCAGAAGTGAAAGTAGACGAAGGTGTATTCGTTATTGGGCTTGCAAACGGCGGAATCATAAGTGCGGCACATACGTTCCTGGAATTGGGTGAGGGCGACCACGAGCTATCTTTTGTAAGATACTCACGACTCAAGAGCCGACACAAAGAACCGGACATGTTTCCATACCCAGACGAGAGAAAAGACGCATTACGACGAACTGGTGAGGGTCGCCAAGTCGTTATTTATGACGAAGACTATTCTTCGGGTAAAACACTCAAGACGGCAGTTGATTACTTTGCTGGGATTTTTGATAAAGAAGTTGTCGGCATTGCACCTGCTGAAGTCGAAAGGCGCATAACATATAACCCATTAGTCATTAGGTCTGAATAAACCTTACTTCTGTGTGTGACTTTACGGCAACCCCAGTACATAATTCACTTCAATAAGGGTAAGTGCTGGTATACTTTTGGCTATGGCTTCGACGTTTACGGAGAGAGACAAGCAGGCGGCAAAGTATACGCACAAGCTGTTTTGGCGGGCCAACCTGGTCGACACGCCGGCGTTCATACTGTGGCTGCTTACCCGGCCGCCGGCCCTGCTGATTTATAACGTCATCATCCCGTTCCAGGTGGCGTATGGCCTGCAGGCTATCATCACCCGGCAGTTCGACCGGGTGAGCCACTATGCGTACGCTATCCTTTTTTCGGGCATAGCTTACTGTGTGTTGTGGGCGGTCGGCGGTGTGGCGATATGCCGCAACGGCCGGGCGGGCACCGAATTCATACAGAAAGAAATCTTCGCGAACTACCTGGACAAAGATTATGAGTTTTACAACAACACGTTCCTCGGTAGCCTCGGCGCGCAGGCGACGCGCCTGAAAGATGCCTTTAACGACTACTGCGTGCTGGTGATGAACGGTGTCACGAAACAGACTATCATCGTGGTCACGTGCATCGGTATCATCGCCTGGCAGTCCGTGGTGCTTGCCGCGGTGACGCTCGGCAGCATGCTGCTCATACTCAGTTTTACCATTGCCAGCAGCCGGTGGCGGCTAAAGTACCGGCGGCTGCTGAGCGAAGCGAACAGCGAAGTCGCGGGCGTGGTGGGCGATGCGCTGGGCCATGGCGTGACGGTCAAAAGTTTCGCGGCGGAAGACTACGAAAAGCGCCATCTGGACACGGCGCTGCAAAAGCAGGTGCATACGCAGTATTGGTCGTGGATGACATCCATCCCGGCCGACGTGGGACGCATGTTGCTGGCGGCGGTGGCCACGCTGGTTTTGCTGCTGCTGACGGCACGCCTGTACGAACAGAACGCCATTCCCATAGCTATCGTCGTGCTGGTGCAGTTGTATGTCATAAAACTCGTCAACTCCACGCAAGAAATCGCCGAGCTTATAAAAACGTACGAATCCATAATGAGCGGCGCGCACCAGGCCGTAAAAACCATGCTCGTCGAACCGACCATCCTCGACAGGGCGGATGCGCGTACCTTGCCGGCGGGCGCTCGCTACGACATTAGCCTCCACGACGTCGATTTCAAGTACGATGATGCGCCCGGCGACACCTACGCGGTGCGTGGCTTCGACCTCGAAATCGCGCAAGGTAAGAAGGTCGGGCTGGTGGGGTATTCTGGCAGCGGCAAGACGACACTGACCAAGCTGCTGCTGCGGTTCATGGATGTGACGGGTGGCGCTATAACTCTCGGTGGGCTGGACATCCGCGACCTGACACAGCACGAGCTGCGCATGAACATCGCCTATGTGCCGCAGGAGCCGCTCCTGTTCCATCGCAGCATTGCCGAAAACATCGCGTACGGCAAGCCGGGCGCCAGCCGCGAAGCTGTGTTGGCGGCGGGCAAGACGGCGTACGTCGATGAGTTTGTCGGCGAGCTGGCGCAGGGGTACGACACGCTGGTCGGCGAAAAAGGCGTGAAACTTTCGGGTGGGCAGCGGCAGCGCGTGGCCATCGCCCGGGCGCTACTGAAGGATGCGCCGGTGCTGGTGTTGGACGAAGCGACCAGTGCGCTCGACAGCCGCAGCGAACAGTACATACAGAAGGCTTTGTGGAAGCTCATGGAGGGGCGCACGGCGCTCGTCATTGCGCACCGGCTGAGCACTATTCAGCGCATGGATAGCATCGTCGTCATGGACAAAGGCAAAATTGTCGAAGTCGGTACGCACGACGAGCTGCTGCGGCGCAAGGGCGGCATCTACGCCAAGCTGTGGCAGCACCAGAGCGGCGGCTATTTGTCGCTACCAGATGAATCGTAACCTCAGCTCGATGCAAGCGATACACCCAGCCCTTCTCCATATATGAGCGATAGCGAACGAGGGCGTAAGCCCGAGCTTTAGGGGGAGGGAGACTTGTTCTGAATTCACTTCGGAACAAGTTGGGAGGGGCGAGCCCCTCCCTGAAGAGCTCGACAGATATGTCGAGCTCGGTTCACTAGAGTGTAAGCGATTTTACGGCTTGGCCGTGAATGGGCGACTATAGTGTGGGCAGAACCTATGGCGAAGGGAGGCCGCGCATGAACCGATTCCTGTATTTCTGCTCCATCATAGTACTGCTGTTTTTCGTCGCCGGTAGCTACCTGTTCCCGAACGACATGCTAATGTGGTTCGCTTCGACAGCCGATGCCGATAACCTGGTGCGGGTCAGTCTGGCCTTCGTCCTCGTCCTGCTTATGGTGGTTCCGCCGCCGCGCAGCATAGTATTCCGTATTTTGCTCGGTCTGGTAGCGGTCTGCCTGGTGGGTTGGACGGCCTCGACATTTTACTCCGACCAGCTGCGGGTGCTAGACGCGCTGGCGTACGCCTTGCTGAGCGTGGTGTTCGGCTTGGCCGCGCTAGAAATCACTTACGATAACGGCGAGCCGCGCACGGCCGCTCCGAACCCGCAGCCGCGGTTCGCTCCTGGCCTGTAGCTCCGGTATACTATACAAAATGAAGCAACCGCCATATATCGCACCCGATTTCTCACTGAAAGATTCCGCCGGTACCATACACCGACTTGCCGACTACGCGGGTTCGTGGCTGGTGCTGTACTTTTACCCGAAGGACGATACGCCTGGCTGTACGGCCGAAGCCTGCAGTATGCGCGATGCGCGGGACGATTTGACGGCTTTGGGAGCACAAGTTGTCGGCGTGTCGAAGGACGGACCGAGCGCACACGATGCCTTCAAAGCCAAATACGATTTGAATTTCCAGCTCCTGAGCGACCCTGCGGGCGAGGCGATTGCGGCATATGGTGCGTGGGGTAAAAAGATGTTCGGGGTCGAAGGCATTTTGCGGCGGACATTCATCATCGACCCCTCGGGTACAGTACGCAAAGTGTACGGCCGTGTAACACCAGTAGGGCATGGCCAGCAGGTCGTCGAAGAGCTGCGAAAACTACAATCTGCCTAGCGTGCTGACCAACATTCACTTTTTCAAAACTCAGGCTTCCTCTTCTTGTCATGCTGTCCAACCGAGCAAAGCGAAGCCCTGAACTTGATGCAGGGTCGTTTCAGCACCCATGCGGTAATTCAGACGTCCGTGCTACCGTATGGGCCCTGAAACAAGTTCAGGGTGACAGAAAGTGAGTGTGCAGCCTAGCGTGACAGTAATTTTGAACAGTGGTATAATTACCCCTGTTATAAAACGGGGTGTAGCGCAGCTTGGTAGCGCGCGTCGTTCGGGACGACGAGGTCGCCGGTTCAAATCCAGTCACCCCGACCAGAAAAATACCACCAGCAAAAGTTGGTGGTATTTTTAGTTCAATTTGACACAGGTAGTCTTTCGTAGTTAGATACGCACATGAAGCATCCGAACAACTCTCCCAAAACTAACCTGAGCTTAAGCGTAGAGGCTGAGGTGGCCTCCGACCTTAATCCAAGCAATACTATCCAGGCTATGGCCGCAGCTGGTATTTCGGGTAGCGGCCTAGTTACTGAATCAGTGCGAGAATCACCGCCATCGAGAATTCTAGTTAACGGCAGATTGTTTGTCGGAGGAGTGGTCCCGAAATATCCCACTAACTTAGAGGAGCTAATCGAACGGCGTATAGAGGAGCAGACTGTCGGTGTTATGAATAAAGCTACGCGCGATATCATTGCAGATAACGTTCGAATTGACGCCTACTCTGCATAGCGGTTGCTCGACTTAGGCGTACAATAAGTACGTAATGATTCCACTTATACTTACAGTCTTGGCTGTCTTCGCGATATTACTCGTGAGCGAATGGGGCTGGCGCAAAGGCTGGCTGGCGAACGAGTTCGGCCGCAAGTTCGTGCACATAACCGTCGGAAGCTTCGTGGCATTCTGGCCGCTTTTCCTCACGTGGGGACAGATTCGTCTGCTGAGCGTAGCATTCCTGCTGGTCGTCACCGTAACGACGTACTTCAACACATTTCACGCCATCCGCAGTGTGCAACGGCCGACGTACGGCGAGTTCTTTTTTGCTGCCACGGTCGGCCTGTTGGCCTGCCTGACGACAGACAAAGGCATTTACGCCGTGGCCATTCTGCACATGAGTCTGGCCGACGGGCTGGCGGCACTGGTGGGTGTGCGCTACGGGCGGGATAACAAGTATCACATCTTGGGACATACCAAAAGCGCTATCGGTACTGCCACGTTCTTCATAACTTCGCTCATCCTCCTTATGGGTTACAGCCTGTTTTCCGGCGCAATGCTGCCGATACCGCTCATACTGCTCGCTGCGGCCACGGCGTCCATGCTCGAAAACATCGCGCTTTTGGGGCTGGATAATTTACTAGTGCCGCTCTTTATTTGCTTGGTGCTCATCCGTTTTTAGCCCGTTGTACGGTACAATAAGCATAAGTAGAAACGTAGCGTGGGGAACATATGAATAACAAGTTCGGATATATCATCGCCGCTACCGTCGTAGCGGGCGTGCTGGCATTCGGCGTGGCGACGATAGTGCGGCAAAGCCATGGCTCCGCAGATACGCCATGCGTGGGTGGCGGCGTGACGCACAAAGTCACCATACGGAACGACAAGGCCGACCCGGCGCAGACTACCGCCAAACGCTGCGACACGCTGACCATAACGAACAAAGACGCCATTACCCGGGAAATTGCCTTCGGCAACCACGACCACCATGTCGCCTACGACGGCGTCGAAGAAAAAGAATTACAACAGGGCGAGTCCGTAACAGTTACGCTCGACCAGGCTGGCGAATTCCACTTCCACGACCACCTCCACGACGAAGTCGAAGGCTATTTCACCGTCACCCAATAACGCCTCACCGTCTCTTCTCTAAAAAATGCAAACCCTCCCCCTATTAGAGGTCGGGCCTCTTGGTTTTTCCTACCGACCATACCTCATTGCGCAAGTACAATGAGCGCAGCGAACAAGGCGATAGCCGTACTTTAGGGGGAGGGAGACATATCCCGAATTTATTTCGGAATATGTTGGGAGGGGCGAGCCCCTCCCTAAAACCTCAAGGTTTTCTGAAGGTCCTTCAGGAAATCTTGAGGTGCTTAAACTATAGTATCTGCATGAGGGAGGAATTCGCCAGTGAACACATACCTTCCAGTGTGTGAAGGCAGTCATTAGCTGGCTCGAACTCCCAAGAGGGCTTACGTAGAACGGCACATTCCGGGCAAAACAGTCCGCTCCTCGCTCCGTCGTATTTCTAATACGCCTCCGCTGCGGTGCTCCTGTTTTATCCCAGACTGCACCATTCTACGTAAGCCCCCAGAAGCTTATGTGTGTGGTTGAGCGCCACGGAAAACACCCACCTGCGAGGGGGTGTTTTTTATACCAAAGTAAAAGGACCCTACTTTCGCAGGGTCCTTTTACTTTGGGGCGAGTTATGGGGCTTGAACCCACGACCTTCGGTACCACAAACCGACGCTCTAACCAACTGAGCTAAACTCGCCTCGTCCAAGCGTACGCTCCTGTCTCGTTTTGCCTTTCGGCAAAAGCTTCGACCTAGAGCTACGCTTCTCCTCTCAAATTTCAAACAGCAGCGAAGCTGCTTCGGTTTGAAATTTGGGTTTGCTGCAAAAGCATGCAGAAAACAGGGGTAATTATAACTGAAATGGTGGTTTTTTACAACCGTTTACTTTTGTTCGCGGAAGATGACTTCGATTTCTTGTTCGGAGCCGGGGCGGTAGGCTTCGCGCTCGGCATACAGGCGGAAGGCTTTGCGGTCGGCGGCGGTAAGCGGTGGCTGTACGAGGCTGCGCGGCCAGAGTTTGTAAGTGCTGACGACATTTATTTCTATAGCGTACACGAAGACTTGGGCTTGCAAATATATCCAGAACATCAGCGCGAGCACCAGCGCGAACTGGCCGTATAGGCCGGTCAGACTGTGTAGGTGGCGGGTCATGAGGTAGCTACCCAGCACCTGCAGTACCAAGACCCCCAGGCTGGCGACGATGGCGCCGAGCCGCAATTCGCTGCGCTTGCGTGGCTTAGACGAGCCGACCTTGAACACGAACATAAAAATCAGGTACAGTAGGGCGGCGTTTATGGCGAGCGGTATGACCCGGTAGCCGATTGCGTTGCCGATGGCCGCAGTAGCGTAGCCGGACAGGCTGGTCGTCAGTATCAGACCTACGCCGGCGCCTATAAGTACGGCGAAACTTTTCAGCATGTTCAGCGGAAAGCCTTTGCGCTTGGCGCGCGGGACAATCCAGGCGTAATCCAGCACGTTGCGCACCGCGTCGGCGATACCACGTGCACCGTAGAAGGCAAATAGCAGGCCAAGCACAAGCGCCCAGCCGCTGGCGCTCGGCGTGTGGATGTTTTTCTGAAGCCCTTCGCCGATGACGGGAATGTAGTCGTTTATGGTGTTGGTCAATTGCTCTTTGAGCTGCGGATTGTTCTGCGCGAAGATATCGACGATGGAGGTGGCGACGAGCAGCAGCGGGAACAGCGAAAGAAAACCGTAGTACGTTATGAGCGCGGCCTGGTGCCCGGCATTTTCTTCGCCGTATTTTTTCACGACCGCAAACGGAAACGCAAAAACATGGTGTCGTTGCTGCAGCCGGTCTGCCCACCGTGC
>CAZEMC010000004.1:109410-130893 GCA_964513385.1 uncultured Candidatus Saccharibacteria bacterium
AGCAATTATCAATTTACAATTTTCAATGTCTGACAAAAGCTATGCTTTTGAAATAAAATATTTGTAAGCAATAACTACAAATTGCACCGGGGTTATTATCTCAGATTTCAGGGAAAAGAAAAACCCACACCTATAGTACAGTGGGGTTCGGCACATGTGCGAGCGTATACAGCGCCACGGCTAGGCGCGTTGGTGCAGGCGGTCGGTCATGAGTAGGATGTTGTACTTGCTCTCGGACCTGGTGCTGGTTGGTTTGGATTTTGATTTCCTGCTGGCCATCTTGCGAGACAGGCCATCTGTTTTAGTGCGTGCTTTGTCTTTCGTGCTCATATGCATGCCAACTCCTTTTGTTTACATAGTAACTCAAGCAGTATCTACCACATGAACCCATATTTCTGTAAGAATTGCCACTTGCACCCTGGTCAAAACAAACCTATCACCAAGGGGAACTTGCCAGGGGCTTACGCACTGGCGCGGTCCAGCTGGTAGGCTACATCGCCCGCTGCGGTCGGGATGGCGGTGTTGTCCCAACGAAAGACGATGCTGTCGTCGTCGGCTACTATCAGCGCCACTGGCAACGACCCGGCATCGATGTCGTAAAAGTCACGGACCTTTTCGCCATCGGGAGTATTGACGTCTATGAGCACGACCTGATGGTCGTCTTGCGCCTCGATGTCGCGCTTGAGCTGCTCCAACCGGTCCAGCTCGACGCTATTGCCGGTATGTACTATGTAGAGCGCCGCGCCTTCGCGGTCTGGTATGTTGGTAAAATCTAAGCCCATATATCCCCCATGAATAACTAGGTATGTAACTTATTGTGGTGCGGGATACCAGAGTCGAACTGGTCTCTCAAGTTTGGAAAACTTACATATTAACCGATATACGAATCCCGCCTGCATAAAACTGTGGTGGGCGAACCCGCCTAACAGAGGTGATTATACCATATGAGTGCTCGAAGTGTAAGTCGCCCGTGGCTCGCGTTCGCCTCCTTAAACATAAGGCTCCTTTCTCTGTCATGCTGAACTCGTTTCAGTATCCATACCTTCATATGGACGTTCATGCCACCGCATGGGTCCTGAAACGAGTTCAGGATGACAGAGAGTAGTGCCTGTCTTTGAAAATGCATGGGGGTCAGGTTTTGGACGTCAGCGATTAAGAAGCGGCGTATACTGGAGTGGTATGTATGCTTTGTTTACGCTTTTCGTATTGTTTGCGACTGCTTCGCTGCCGCTCTGGGTGCACCGGCTCGCAAAGGTGCTCGGGGTGACTCGCGTGCATACGGCGCCGAACTGGCTGCCGCTGGCGGCCGGCGTGCTTTTCTGTGCGGCCTTTTTTATCCCCAACGTGCATATTTCGGGTGAGACCGACACCTTTCAGCAGCATTTCGTGGGCGGCGGGTTTTACGTGGCACTCCTGTACGTCTACTGTAAGCAGGCGTTTGGTTGGCGGCTGAACGCGCTCGCATCGCTCGTGGTGCTGTTCGCCTGGGCGTCGGCCTTCGGCGTGGCGAACGAGCTGCTCGAATTCACGCTGACCAAACTGCAGCTCGCATCCATCGACCTCACCGATGCCGACTGGGACTTACTCGCCAACACCCTTGGCGCGTTCGTCGGATACGGCTTGCTATGTCTTGCTCGGGTGGAAAAGTTTCGAAAGTAATCTTCTGATACTGAAAAACAGCAGCACCACAAACCCAATCTGCAAGGTGTAGTTGAGGAGTTGTATGCCCCAGCGTGCATCTCCCTCTTGCTGACACTGGTCGTATAGGTTGGCTCTAAACGGGAAGCCGATGGGAGTAACACCCTTGCCCGGGCAGCAAATAACATCAGCAGTAGCGCTCGTGTCAGTAGGGCTAGCGCCCGAATCAACACAGTGGATCGCTGATGGAGTTTCGCGGATTGGAAGCGGAAATTTGTACGTAAAATTTGAGGTGAAACTCCAGAACTGGAACAGGCAGAACACACCGACGGCTATCGCACCAGAGGCAACCGAATACCATCCACGTCGCTTCACGCTACAAATCCTGGAAAATGGTGATGTGAGCACCAAGAGCATTCAGGCGCTCAGCCAGGTCTTCGTAACCGCGCTGGATGGTGTATATGTTGCGCAGGGTCGAGACGCCATCTGCGGCCAGCATGCCTATGAGCAGCAGTGAGGCGGGCCGGAGGGCAGGGGGGCACACTACATCGGCCTTAGAAAACTTCGTCGGGCCAAGCACGTACAAACGGTGCGGGTCGGCCAGTTCTACCTGGGCGCCGATTTTGGTCATTTCGGTGTAGTATATGGCGCGGTTTTCGTACATCCAGTCGTGTATAAGCGTACGGCCTTTGGCCACGGCGGTTATGGGCACGAAGTACGGCAGGTTGTCGGCGTTCAGGCCGGGGTAGGGCAGGGAGTGGATCTTATCTATCAGGGCGCGCAGCATGCCATCGTGTTTGTGGATGGTTATGTCGACCAGGTCGGTCTGTCCGTTTTCGGCTTTGTAGCGTTCGGTCTGGGTGTATTCCAGGCCCATTTTCTTGAGCTTGAGCATTTCTATGGTCAGGAAGTCGATGGGCACGCGCTCGATGGTGATTTCGGAGTTGGTCGTCACGGCGGCCGAAACGAAGAACATGGCCTCGATGGGGTCTTCGGCAGGGGCATAGGTAACGTTCTTCTTTATGTGCGGCACGCCCTTTATGCGCAGCGAACTGGTGCCGATGCCTTCGATTTTGACGCCGAGTTTCTGCAGGAAGAAGCACAGGTCCTGCACCATGTAGTTGGCGCTGGCGAAATCTATTTGCGTTTCTTCGGGGGTGCGTGCGGCGGCCATAAGGGCGTTTTCGGTCACGGTGTCACCGACTTCGTACAGCGCGAAGCGCCCAGCCGGTTTCTTTTCGACCGAGACGTTGTAGTGCCCGCTGGTGGCGACGATGCCGACACCGAACTCTTCCAGCGCGAAGAGGTGCGGTTCCACGGTGCGTTCACCCAGTTTGCAACCGCCGGCGTACGGGATTTTGAAGTTTGCTTCGTCGTGCATCAGGCTGCCGATAAGCATCAGGACGGAGCGGGTTTTGCGGGCCGCTTCTTTGTCTATATTTTCCAGCTGCAGCTGCTCGGGGCGGCGGATTTCCAGGTCGTTGCCTGCCAGCCATTTGGTCTGGACGCCGATGCTTTCCAGGACTTCCAGTATGCGGTTGACTTCCTCTATACGCGGGAAATTTTTGAACTTCGTGACGCCGTAGTTCAGCAAACTGGCGCACAGCAGGCCGACAGCCGCATTCTTGCTGGTTTTGAGCTTTATGCTGCCGTGCAGCTCGTGGCCGCCCTCTATGCGCAGGTTCACGCTGCCGCTGCCGAGGCTAATTATCTGCTTGTTCAGGGCTTCGCTCAAACGCGCCAGCGTCTCCAAACTGAGGTTTTGTTTACCCTTTTCTATACGGTTTACTGCTGACTGGGAAGTGCCGAGCCGGTGTGCGAACTCGGACTGGGTCATGCCACGTTCCTGGCGGACCCTGGCGATAAAATCGCCAATTTTTTCATTGGTAGTTGCCATTGTAAGACTGTATTATATCACAAAAAGTATAAAAGCAATAGTTTTATTGTTTTGGATTTTTAAGCAGTACCTGCCAGTATATGCTAGTTATTACAAAATTACTATAGCCGCGCGTATACCAAAGCTATACACTAGAAGTATGGTGTAATTACTCTTCTTACTTTATGCGCCCTTTGTGTCATCCTGAACAGCCCAGCGTATGCATGGCGCGTGTTTCAGGACCCATACGGCGAATCAGGGGTTTGGATTCCGGACCAAGCCCGGAATGACAAGAGAAACTATAAGGAGGTGAAAATGGCGGATATAACGATGACAGATAAAGAAATAGAGCGGCTTATAAAGGCCGAGACAAAACGGCAGCGCGAAGGGCTGGAACTCATCCCCAGCGAAAACTACGTTTCGAGCGACGTGCTGGTGGCAATGGGCAGCATACTCACCAACAAATACAGCGAAGGCTATCCCGGCAAGCGCTACTACGGTGGCCAAGAAAACATCGACCAAGTCGAAACCATCGCCATAGAACGCGCGAAGAAACTGTTTAAAGCCGACCACGCCAACGTGCAACCGCACTCCGGCGCACCGGCCAACGAAGCGGTGTATAGCGCATGGCTCGAACCGGGCGATACGGTGCTGGCGATGGACCTCTCGCACGGCGGCCACCTTACCCATGGTGCGCCCGTAACCCGCAGCGCCAAGCTATACAACTTCATCCGCTACAAAATGAAAGACCCCGCTACGGGCGAAATAGATTACGACGAACTGCGCGAGCTGGCGCTGAAGCACAAGCCGAAGATTATCCTCGCCGGCTTTTCGGCGTACCCCCGCGAGCTCGACTATGCCAAATTTGCCGCCATCGGCAAAGAAGTCGGCGATGAATGTCTGTTGATGGCGGACATGGCGCATATCGCCGGTCTAATCGTGGGCGGCGTGGCCAAAAACCCGTTCGACTACGGTTTCCATGTCATTACGACTACCACGCACAAAACACTGCGTGGTCCGCGCGGCGGCTTGATTCTTTCGAAGGGCATCGTGGGTAACCCGCTCAAGGCACCTGAAAAGACGCTCGAAAACATCCCCACGCTCATCGACCGCGCCGTCTTCCCGGGCATGCAGGGTGGTCCGCACGATCACATCGTCGCCGCTAAAGCGGTGGCATTCGGCGAAGCACTCAAACCGGAATTCAAAACTTACGCCAAGCAAATCGTGGCTAACGCTGCTGAACTTGCGGTACAGTTGCAAAAGCGCGGCTTTAAGCTCGTAACGGGGGGGACGAGTAACCATCTAATACTAGCCGATGTCTACGGCAGCTTCGGTATAGACGGCAACATCGCCGAAACGACGCTCGATAAAATCGGCCTGACGCTGAACAAAAATGCCATCGCCGATGACCCGCTGCCGCCTTTCCGCCCCAGCGGCATCCGTTTAGGCACCCCGGCCATAACCACTCGCGGTCTCAAGGAAAAAGACATGGAGCAAGTCGCCGCCTGGATGAAAGAGGCAATTGACGCCCGCGACAACCCCGACCGCCTCGAAGAACTCCGCGCCGAAGTCCGCACCTTCGCCCTCAAATTCCCCCTCCCCAGCGACAAATAAATATGGGTAAATTCACACTCATCCCAGCTGCTTACGTTATTGTGAGGCGTGGTAATAAAGTGCTGCTAATACGCCGGGCGAATACTGGGTACAAAGACGGATGGTACTCTTTACCCTCAGGTCATATAGATGGTGCGGAGCCGGCTCACCTCGCTGCGATACGGGAAGCGAAAGAAGAGGTGGGCATTACGATAGCGCCTGAAGCTATACGTTTCGTGCATGTTATGCACCGTGTTGCAGAAGAGGGCGACCATGAGCGGGTAGATTTCGGTTTTATAGCCGACAAGTGGCAGGGTGAACCATACAATGCCGAGCCTCACAAGTGCGATGATATCGGCTGGTTCGGTTTGGATGAATTGCCAGAGAATACCGTTCCGTTAGTGCGTGCGATGTTCGACTATGTTGAAAAGGGTAGTTTTTACTCGTACGAAAATTTTAGTTCGGTGTAGTATCGGAGTTAGCTCTTCTGCTTGGCAATCCAGGTCATGACAACCGCAGCGGCGACCCAGTTAGGCACAATCCACAGCACGGCCTTGAGGTTGTTGCCGGTGTAGGCGAACGCCACGATGAGGGTGTAAACCAGATAGGCGGTGAAGGGAATATACGTCAACCACCCCTGCCAGCTATACGGCAGATAGCTCCCGCGCAGCGGCACGAACCACGCCCCTTTTCTAAGCTTCGGAACTTTCTGTTTTGTTTTCATACTCCTAGCATACCACGACCTCTAAAATTTAAGAGGTCGTACCTCTATAGGTGTTATTTTTGTGTAGTTACGAGTCTGCAAGCAGGTGTTTGAGCTCATCGCGCATTCGCTGAGTCTCTTCGTAGTCTTCCAAGAACGTAAGATATCGGCCAGAATCGTTCTCGAAGAGTTGAGTGATTCGCTGTGGCTGCAGCCATTCCAGTTGCGTGTGTTTTCCGAGATAGGCGCTGAGGCTTGAGTTGCGATAGCCACGCCATCGGCTCGGGTTGAGGTGAATATAGCGCGAAATATGCATCAGGTAGCCATATTCACCAATATGAGAAGCCTTATAGCGGGTCTCGAAAACGGGCCCGCTGCGTTTGTACTTGCGGTTGAAGTATCTACTATAGCTTGTCATCAGACTGCGCATCAGCCTCTCCATGGCATGCCCGTCAATCTGGTAAAACAGTAAATGAAAATGGTTCTGCATCAGGCAAAATGCCAGAACCTCTATCGTACCGTAAAGATGTGGATACGGTACGCCGACAGCATCTACCTTTTGCTCTTCTGAGAGATAGCGGTCAAAAAGATTTAAGAAGAACTGATAATCCGCGCTATCGCAAAATATTTTCTGCTTGCTAGCACCTCGTGCGTAAACGTGGTAATAGGCTTCAGGTACGTTGGGTTTATTAACATTTCTCACTGGCATTTGCTCAATATAGCAAAACTGCAAGAAATTTACACCTATAGAGGTACGACCTCTAGGTAGAGAGATTGCGGAACTCGCCGAGGAAGCGGACTTCGGGGGTGAGGATGATGCCGAGTCTGTCGTGGACGGTCTGGACGATTTCGGTCGCGACATCGTAGATGTTCTGGGCGGTGGCACCGCCAGTGTTTTCTATTTTGAGGATGTGGTCGGGGTGGAGGCGCACCGGGCCCCATGCTTGGCCACGCTGAAAGCCGGCCGCTAGCAGTACGTGTGCGGCAGAGACACGCAAAGAGTCGCCGCCGTGCACTTGGTTCATCTTTTTTATAAGCTCGGCAGACTTGCCGGTTTCGTCGAACGCTATCAGCTTTTCGGCGGTGGCTTGGTCGGTCATGGGGTTGCGGAAGAACGAACCGGCGGTGTGCATCTGGGTCTCGGCGGTGCGGAAATCCCATAGCGACCCTGCGCCCGCGCGGGTTTCGAGTATGGTGTCACGACGGCCGGCAAGCGTTGCCAGATTGTAGCCTTTCTGGCTGGCGATGTCGAGGGCAGATTGGTACACGACGTCTTTGGCGGGCTGCGGCGAGAGCTCAAATGCAGCCCGCAAAATAACTAGGCCGCCGAACTCCTGCGTCTGGAACGAGCTGTAGCGATACTGCAAACCAAGTTCACCGGCTGCCATGCGCTGTACTTGCCCGGAAGCACGGTTCCACACTTCGACCCACTGCAGCGTGTCGGCCACAGCCTGGCCGTAGGCGGCGATGTTGCCGACGACTGCGGCGCCGACACCTCCCGGAATGGCGCTCATCAGCTCTAGCCCCCACAAGTTAGCGCCAATGGCGTACTGCACCAGGTCGTCCCACCATACGCCAGCGTCTGCTACTAGCAAATTGCCGTCGCGGTCTATGTGCCCACCCCGGGTCAGTACTACCGTGCCTGGTAGCCCGGCATCAGAAATCAGCACATTCGCGCCGTAGCCTAACACACACAATGGCCCATCCGGTGCAGCCGCGAGCATCTGTTCCGTCTCGGCAGAACTGGCGCAGATATACAGCCGTTCGGCGGGACCGCCGACGGCGAGGGAAGTGTAGGGTGCCAGTGAAGCGTTCGTTTGGGGGGTCATATGTAGATAAGTATCAAGTATCAAGTAGCAAGTATCAAGTAGCAAAGGTGTGACACCTTGAAACTTGGCACCTGACACTTGAAACTTGTCTTTGCTGCGCTTGCAAGGGGTTGCCACCGGAGGTAAAATGTATACGATGAACGATACGAACAAATCCTTGCCCTATGAACCGCTCGGTTCCCAGCTGCGGAACCTGCGAGAGCGCAGCCGCGAAAGCGTGGCCGAAGTTTCGGGCGCCGTAGAAATAGACGAAAAAGACCTCACACTTATAGAAGACGGCAGCGAGCGTCCCTCGGAAGACATCCTGTTGCTTCTCATTAGCCACTTTGGCATTCAGGACGACAAGGCCGCCGAACTCTGGGAAATGGCTGGTTACGATAAACCGCACAGTCACGACGACGATGACTTTGACGCGCCGCCTAGCCACAACAGCCGCACCCAGACTATGATGATAATGATAGACCCGCGCGTCATGTACAGCGACGGTGTCGAAATAGTCGCCAACAAACAAGGCGTCGTGCTGAACTTCTCGCAAGTCGCCGGTGCCGGCGAAAAGCCGCTCACCGTCTCACGCATCGGCATGAGCTACCACCAGGCAAACGCGCTCATGGGCTTGCTGCACCAAGCACTCTACGACCGCGAAAACCCCGGCAATAACCGCCGTCTCCCCGGTGGTTCCGAGTAAAATGACTGACGCAGAACGGCACATTCCGGGCGAAAGCCTCCGCTCCTCATTCCGTCGTACTTCTAGTACGCCTCCATTCCGGTGCTCGACTTTCATCCCAGACTGCACCATTCTGCGTCAGTCATACAACGGTCTTGACCAAAAGTAGCAAGCGGCCTAGGCTGAGACTATGATAAATAAAGCGAAAAAAACCGCCGCAAAAGCCAAAACGACTGCCAAGAACGCGGCGCTGAAAACCACGCGCCTGCTTTTGCCGGGCAAAAAGAACGAACTGACGGCCGATGACGTCCGCGAAGCGCGCGTCTACATCGAAAACTACTGGAAAAAGCTGGAGCGCTTCCATCCCAAAGACGACGAGTCCCTGCTCGGCCTGCCCAAACCGTACTTGGTGCCGAGCTACGAGGAAACCGCCAGCTTCGACTACAACGAGCTGTACTATTGGGACAGCTTTTTCATGGTGCAGGGCATGTTCGCGCAGCCCGAGCGCGAAAAGCTGGTGACCGGCATCGCCGAAGACCTGATGCACCTTATGAAACGCTTCAGCGTCATCCCGAACGCCTCGCGCACCTACCTGATGGGCCGTTCGCAGCCGCCATTCCTGACCACGTTCATCTACGAAGCCTACAACGCTTACAATCTCGACAAAGAATGGCTGAAGCAGGCCATAGAAGTCGCCAAAGACGAATATGCTACTGTCTGGCAAGGTGTGAAAAAGCCCAACGAACGCTTGGTCTACAAAGGCCTGAGCCGCTACTACGACATAAACTACCTGCACGACTTGGCCGAGGCCGAAAGCGGCTGGGACATGACGCCACGCTTCGGCCGTAAAGCGCTGAACTATCTTCCGGTCGACCTGAACGCGCTGCTGTACAAGTACGAAACGGATTTCGCCCGCACTGCCCGCCTGTTCGACCAAAAGCGCGAAGCCGCCATGTGGGAGCAGCTGGCCGAAGCCCGCAAACGCACCATGAACGACCTTATGTGGGACAAGCTGCGCGGGCTGTACTACGACTACAATTACGCCAAAGAACGCCGCGGCAACATCAGCAGCCTAGCAACGTACTTCCCGATGTGGGCCGGTATGGTTACCGAAAAGCAGGCCGCCTCACTCGTCAAAGGTCTGCGTCGATTCGAGAACAAAGGTGGTTTGAGCACGACCGACGCGCTTCCAATCGGCCAATACGTTCCGGGTAGCATGCCGGTGCAGTGGGCGTACCCCAACGGCTGGGCGCCACTGAACTTCATCGTCGTCGAAGGCCTTTTGAAATATGGTTACCACGAAGACGCCAGGCGAATAGCCATGAAGTGGCTGAAGAATAACCTCGATTGGTTCAACGCCCACGGCGTCTTCCTAGAAAAATACAACGTCGTCAGCCCCGAAAAACCGCCGCAAAAAGGCGTCTATCCATCTCAAACCGGCTTCGGCTGGACTAACGCCGTTTTCGAGCGCTTCTGCCAACAATTCATCGACAACCAACAGTAGGCTACTTCTTGTCATGCTGAACTTGTTTCAGCATCCATACGTTCAGACTGAACGTTTGTATCGTCGCATGGACCATGGAATGAGTGCATGGTAGCAAAACTGAATCTTGTCCAATCTTAGCTACCAGGTGACAACACGTTTTTTGGTGTGGCGAAGGCGGAAGTAGTGGAGGAGGTCTATGAGTATGAAGCTGATTATCATCAGCAGTAGCCACGAGCCAATCTTGTCGATGCCGACCAGGTGCCACGACGTCAACTGGTTCGGATACAACCAAGTGTGCGTCCAGGTGCCGACGTTTTCGGCGAACCATATGACTACCGATATCAGGCCGAAGCCGACCAGCAGCGGCATGCGGTGTCGCGTGCCGTTTACGCGGTAGCGCACCCATGTTTTCCAGTACAACCAAGCGGTGACAGCGAATAAAATCAGACGTATGTCGGGCGCAAAGTGGTGCGAAAAGAAGTTGACGTATATCGCCAGCGCGAGCAATACGGTGTAGAGCCGCTTCGGATAGTGCACGAATTCCAGCTCCATCACCCGCCACGACCGGGCGATGTAACTGCCGACCGCGGCGTACATAAAACCAGAGAAAAGCGGTACGTTGCCGACCATGAACACCGCATCGCCAGGGTACGTCCACGAACCAATGAGCGATGATGTTTTGAACAGTTCCATACCTAAGCCGACTAAGTGGAAGACGAAAATCGTCACTACTTCGTGCGGTTTTTCGAGTCGCGTCAGTAGTAGCACCCCCTGGATAAAGATGGCCCACAAAAACAGCCAGTCGTAGCGGCTTAACAAAGGCAGGTCGACATACTTCGTCAGAATAATCGCACCAAGCAGTAGGCCGCCAAATATCGCCGCCCACGCTTGTTTGACGCAAAACGCCCAAAACGTTCCGCCGGGGAGTCGGTGTATGCGGTCGAGTAGTTTTTGTTTGCCTGTTGCCATGTGTCTTTATTGTACCTCTGACTTTCGAAATCTCACTGTCACCCCGGGCTTGACCCGGGGTCTACGGCTCTGAGTGATTCTCGGGCTTTAGATTCCGGCTCGGGGGCCGGAATGACACAGAACTAATGTTGGTCTTGGGCTCAGCGATGCGGTACCATAGGCGGTATGACCGACGAAGCAACCGAATTGCCTTGTGCCGACAAGATAGCGTTCGATACCAAAGAAGCGGCCCGCACGACGGCTACCGTGAGCGAGCATCGTTACGGCAGCAAGCTCAAAGTATACGAATGTCGCTACTGCGGGCTATACCATCTAGCGAGTGAATATGAGTAGTGTGCTGCGACCACGTAACACTGGCAGTACGCAGCTGAACTGCTTTTCGCCGCCTGTCATGGTGGCGACAATGCTCGTGGAGCTCACGCTGGCATGCTACACCGTGTGGCGCTACAAACTGAACGTGGTCGGTCGGCTAGTGCTGCTCATGTTGCTGACGCTCGCCACATTCCAGCTGTGCGAATACCACGTTTGCGGGCACACGGGTTTCGCAGCGAGCGTTTGGTCACGCATCGGTTATGTGGCGATTACGTTACTGCCCGCCCTAGGCTTGCATCTGCTCCATGTGCTGGCTGGCAAACCGGGTCGCAAACTGGTAGTGTCCGCCTACGCCAGTATGGTCGGGTTCATGGCGTACTTCCTGCTGGCGCCAACCGCCTTCAGCGGCTACGCCTGCACTGGCAACTACGTCATTTTCCAGATAGGCGAGACTGCTTCGTGGGTGTACGCGGCGTATTATTACGGATGGATTTCCGCAGCGCTGGTACTCGGTTGGCGGTGGTCTCGCGCGCTGCTGGCAGCGGCTAAAAAGCGACAGGCGCAGGCAGTGTCGTGGCTGATGGCTAGCTACCTAGTGTTCATCGTCCCGACCATTACCGTCAATGTCATGAATCCCAACACGCTGCGCGGCGTGCCTTCCATAATGTGCGGCTTTGCCGTGCTCTGCGCGCTCATTCTCGTCTTCTTCGTCCTCCCCCGTGCCGGTGAACTCCGCCATCCACTCGCTCACAAACAAAAGGCAAAATTATAAGCCGCGCCTACGCTCTAGCCAAGTGCATGGTAAACAGCGTAAAATTGCAGGTAGCTTTTATACCTGAAAGTGTACTTGGGGATGTAGCTCAGTTGGCTAGAGCGCAGCATTCACATTGCTGAAGTCCACGGTTCGAGTCCGTGCATCCCCACCATTTTTCGTATAAGCCACGAATAACAAGCCATGTACTATGATTTTCCCGATAAACTGCTCAAAGACTTGCCGTCGACCTTTTACCGTGTGTCGGTAAAGGCGATTGTTTTCGACGACCAACAACGTTTGCTTATATACGAAAACGACAAGAGTAATTGGGAGATGCCAGGCGGTGGTTTGGAGTTCGAAGAGAGCATAGAAGACTGTCTTAAGCGTGAACTGCAAGAAGAGGTAGGGCTTACAGTAACGACTATCGAACCAATAAAGTTTGTCTATTCATATAGGAGTGGCAGCGGCTACCACAAGGTGTGTTTGGCCGTGCCTGTCATGGTGAACCCCAGCGAAGTACCCGAGGCCAAAGAACCAAGTTTGCGTAAAGCATGGTATGTGTCTAGAGAACAAGCCATGAAGCATGTATTCCAGCCGGGGGAAGTAGGTACGAAGCGTTGTATAGAACAGATATGGGTGTAAAAACCATGTCAATATGTTGACATGGTTTCAGGTTGGTATACTATATGCAGATGATTGATTTATCGGGAACATGGCACAGTACGTACCGCTACCCCAGCAGTGGCCGGGGCGGTGATTTTTGGAGTAACCACACACTGGAAGCGACCCAGAAAGACACTACGGTCGAGCTGAAGAGTGACAGCGGCGGCTTATCGCACGTGAGCATGTCGCTGGCATGCGACTTCTCGGCCGGGACGGCCACAGGCGCCTGGCACGAACAGACCAATCCAGAAGGCTACTACGAAGGCCGTGAGTACGAGGGCACAGTAACATTTGTCATAGCTCCCGACGGCCAACGCCTGGACGGTACCTGGCAGGGCAAGGGCAAAGACGGCACTACGAACAGCGACGTTTGGTATTTGTCGCGCGAGCCCTTCACCGACGCGCATCAGGTAGAGCGGACCAATAGCGATGGATAAAGAACTCGGCCAGGAGCGCGCTTCCAACTCGACGCTCAACTGGCTGCGGGCGGCGGTGCTGGGTGCGAATGACGGTATCGTCAGCGTCTCGAGCATAATCCTGGGCGTGGCTGGCGCTACCAGCGATCGGCAGACCATATTCATCGCCGGGCTGGCCGGGCTGGTGGCCGGTGCGTTCAGTATGGCCGTGGGCGAATATGTAAGCGTGAGCAGTCAGCGCGACACTGAGCGGGCGTATATACGCAAAGAAAAACGGCGCTTACGCGAAGACCCCCGGCACGAGCTGGAAGGCCTGGCGGCAGCGTACGAAGCGAAGGGTGTGAACCACAAGACCGCGCTCCTGGTCGCGAAAGAGCTCAGCGAAAAAGACGCATTGGCGGCGCACTTGGAAGCGGAGCTGCAGCTCGACGAAAACGACCTGAACAATCCGGTGCAGGCGGCGGTTGCCAGCATGGTTTCGTTCACAGCTGGCGGCCTTATACCCTTGCTGGCCGTCATGCTGGCGACAGCACATACCCGCATAACCGTCACGTTCGTGGCAGTACTGGTGGCACTGACCGTGACCGGCTACCTGAGTGCGACGGTGGGTGGGGCATCCCGGCGGCGGGCGATTCTGCGTGTGGTTGTGGGCGGTGCGCTTGCCATGGCGCTGACGTACCTGGTCGGCCGGGCGTTCGGTACGACTGTAAGCTAAGTTACGGCGCCAGCGAAACGGAACAGGTACACTGTAAATCTGAAACGAAAGGAGTGTCTATGGCTGTAAAGACCTATTTGCAAACCGCTATCACCCAGGTGCAGACCGCGATAACAGAAATGGAAGGGCAGATGAACTCCATACGCCAGGATGCCGAGCGCCAAAAAAGTCAGCTGAAGAGCACGCATGACGGCAAGGAGCGCGAGCGGAATTCGCACATGACAGCACTCAGCCGGGCACAAGATGACACGCAGCGGCATATGCTGGAGCAGCGTATCGGCAGCCTGAACCACGAAATGGATGATTGCCGCGCCAAGATGACGCAGATAGATACTGATGTCGCCCATATGCAACAGCGCAAAGACCAGCTCCACAAAAACCTCTATAACGTCAACGTCGAGTTGACGCGCCTGATGTCGCTTCCCGACATCGGCTGAACCCGTTCCGGCTTCCGCCATGGGGGACCTATTGGATTTCTTCAAACCCTCCCCCTACTGAACCACACTGCAGGGATACGGGAGAGGGTTTTGAAGAGGTCTATTGACTGGCCGAGCTCCGGCACGTACTATGACCATATAGTAAACACAAGGATAAATAAAAGTATTATGAAACGGCAAGATGGGTTCGGTGTGGTAGGTATTCTAGTGGTGGTAGTGGTACTGGCAGTAGTGGGCGGAGCCGGTTGGCTAGTCTATAGCAAGACCAAAACGCACAATCAGCAGACAACTACGCAGGCAAGCACAAGCAGTGATTCTGGCAAGCAGGCTGCTGCGGCTAATACTGCCGAGTCAGTGCTGAAGATTCCCGAACTGGGTATCCAGCTGGTCTTGCCCGAAGAGTTAAAGGATATGGTGTATGCCAAAACAGCTCAAGGCAACATTGGCTTGTCGACGCAAGCCTTGGCCGACTTTGACTCGGGGTGTAAGCCGGAGAAGGGTGGTGTGGGTGTAATCGTAACGTTCAAAGACCCGAACGGCAATGATGCGGTGCTAGTGAGCGGTACTAACATTGAAAGCTACCCGAATGCGGCAAAGATAGGTGATACGTATTATGCGGTACAGTTCGCTTCTCTGTATCAGGCTCCCTGCGCTTCGGACGTGGGTGTCAGCACGACAGAGACCGCCAAAGACAAAGAGTATACGTCCATCCAGCAAAAGATTCGTGATAATTACGAAAAAATAACTATCGAGAAGCTGTAGGCTTCTGCGGAGCTCTCGGCCAAGTAAAATACCCTAGCTTGCCTAGGGTATTTTACTTGGTGGCTCCTCCCAGACTCGAACTGGGGACACGCGGCTCTTCAGGCCGCTGCTCTACCAACTGAGCTAAAGAGCCGTAACATAGTTACGATTGGTACCGGGTTGTTAATGCGACGAGCCTTGCTCTTCAGGCCGCTGCTCTACGATTGTTTTCGATGCCTCTTCGAGGCAATGAGCTAAAGGGCCGTAAGTTACGTTTTGTACTAAAGTCGCCGAGAGCCCGCAGAGGGCTCGGTACAAGGGGTTATTTTATCGGATTATGGGCTGTTTGTCTACTTTTACTGAATACGCCTTGAGCGTAGGAGGACTAATATGGCTTTTCGACGTAGTCCGAGAGCGGGTGTGATTTGCCAATCTCGTTATCTTCCTGGACGGCTTGGGCGGCGGCGCTCTGGGCTTGTTTGAGTTTTTGCTGCTGGGCGTCTGACGGCGTGCCGGCGTCGTTGCTGGACGCGGGGGTGCCGTCACTATTGCTGTCGCCTTTGTCCCCCTGCTCGTCGGCGAGCTGCTGGGCGTCGTCACGCTTTTCGCCAAGTTTCTTGCCGGCCTGCCCATCAAAGCAACCGGGCCGGGCAGTGACTTGCGCAATCGCTTTGGTGTAGGCTGTGACGGCCTTGTCATACGCCGAAGTCTGCAGGAATGATTCCGCTTGCTTGGTGTACGTCAGGACAAGGTTGGAGCGGATTTTACACTCGACGGAATCGTCGTTCACATAGGCTAGGGCCAGCGTGAACTGGTCTACCGCGTAGTCGTACTGCTTGCCCATAGCGGCGACGGTGCCGCGGTTGAAGTACAGCTTGTAGCGTTCGAACGCATTGGCGTACGACAGCGGCTGCAAGTAGGTGTGTGCCGAGTCGTACTCGTGCGCGTCGTAGCTGTGTATGGCCAGGTTTGTGAAGAGCGTCGGTGCTACGAACCACAGGCCAGCCAGAAGCGTAACGCCCACCAGCGGCAGCGAGACCAGGAACAGTTGCTTGCGTTTCTTTTTGCGCACTGCTTCGGTATCTAGCTTCGCGAGGTCGAACGGCCGGTTACTGTTCATGCGGACCCCGCTTTCCCGGGCGTGATTTCGCGCAGCCGCGACCTGATGTACCACAGCTCCCATGCTGCCAGCAGCGCCAATGGAAATGCGAAGACGTAGTACAAACTGGTGTAGCTGCTGATTGCCCGCGTGTCGTCGGCGACCCGCTGGGCGTGGCTGGTACCGACCAGGTCTTTGAACGAGCCGCCATTATTGCGGTTCTGGTACGGTATGCCGACGGCGCTGGCGATGGCGTTCAGGTTTTTCTCGTCGATTTTGGACAGTATGTGCTTGCCGTCGAGGTCTTCGACATAGCAGTTAAAGGTCTGTTCGCCGGTGGCGCAGTCGTCATTGTCGCGGAAGCCGTAAAACGTCTTCATTTCACCGCCCGCGGCCGTACCGTACCCCAGAATCGCCCCGCCCGATACGTACGCCTTGAGCGGCGCGAACGAAGCGGGCTGTTTGCTGACCGTCTGTTCGCCGTCACTCAGGTAGAAGAGTATCTGCGGACGTTGGCTGTCTTGCTTTTTGTTGTCTTTGAATTTCTGCTCGAGCGGCTTTAGCGGCAGGTCTATGGAACTGCCTTTTGAGTACGTTGAAACTTCGCGGACCATTCCGTCGAGCGCCGAGGTGACCGACGATATGTCAGTCGTCATGGGCAGTATGGTTTTGACTTCACTGTCGAAGGTGATGATGCCGAAGCGGGCGCCCGCCATCGCTTCGGCGATGCCCTGGATATCTTGCTTCGCGCCGTCGAGCCGCTCCTGTTTCTTCGCGCCGTAGTCCAAGGCTCCCATGCTCGTCGTGGTGTCGACCGCGAAGACGACGTCGAGGTTGGTCATGCCGGCAGGCGAGGTGCCGCCGGGTATGCTTGGGCCCAGCGCCATCAGCAGGAGCAATACCATGCAGCACAGCCGCCGTACCCACGCCAGACGCAACCGTTTGTCGCGTCGCGTCAGGTACAACTGCCAGGCTAGCAGTCCGCACAAAACAAGGCCGATGGATAGTACCAGCCACCACGGTGCAATCGTCTGGAATTTCATATACGCACCCTCCATGCCACGACCGCCAACGCCGCCAGACCCAGCACCGCGGCAACGACGAACACGGCCGGCTTGTCAGTCCGAGCTATCTGCGACTTGCCGGCGAACAACGTCGCTTCTTGCTTGGATATGCTGTCTATAACCGACGAAACGGCCGACGGGTCGCTCAGCGCATAGTAGCCGCCGCCCGTGCTGACGGCGGTAGACTTCAGCTGAGCGTGCTCGCCTTCGCCGGTAACGTACGCCGAATCTTTGCCCGGGTCGAGCGCGTACACCCGGATGCCTTTCTGCTTGGCCAGCGCCATGGCCTGCGGGGTGGTGATGATTTCTGTTCCGGCCACTTCGTTATCGGTGGCGAGTATGATGGACTGCGCCCGTTTGGTCTCGTTCGCCCCCAGCCGGTCGACACAGGTCGCCAGGCTGGTGCCGACGAGCGACGCGCCGTCGATGGCGTGCGTGCCGGCCAGGAAATGCGTCAGTGCTTTATAGGCGTCCGAGTCAGGGTCTGCGGATATCAGGTTATCTACCGAAAACCCAACTTTACCGAGCTGCAGCTCTGTTTTGAGCGCATTGTAGTCGTTGCTGAGCGGCACGGTAGTCGAGGCCGAAGAGTCGAATACTGTCAAGCCAACACGCTGGCCGCCGAACGTATCGGCCAACTGATAAAACTTCTCGAATACTTTCTGGTCGACTTTGCGCATGGAACCGGAAATGTCGAGGCAGAGCATTATGTCGCGGTTTTTTTCGGCGGGCGACACGATGTCTTGCGACGATGGCCGCAGGCTGAGCAGGACGGAGCAGAGGACTAAAAGTGCAGCGCCGCCATACGCTACCCGCAACAACATTCGGTAGCGAGCGGCCAGCGCTTGGTAGCCGGGAAGCGTACTGAACCGCTCGCCGTGCGCCGCTGCCAGCCGGTGTCCGCTCTGTGTCCGCGCTGCCAGCGTTCGTAGCTTGCCGCCGTATTTGCGTACGACGAAGTAGGCGGCAACCGCCACCACGGCCCACACTGCCAGGACTTGGGGTTGTGCTAAGACCATGCCGTTACCAGCTCCTTGGCGGTCGTGATGGCTGCCGCTATATCACCCGTTTCCAGCGCGGCGAATTCCGCCGGGTAGTAGCGCTCTATGACGTTCGCGATGGCGGTGAAGTCCGTGTGCTTGATGTCGCTCAGCGACAGCACTTGCGCGCGGAAACCGTTCGTTTCGTACACGAAGTAGCGGACGAGCAAGCTCAGTTCCTGGTGTGCGGCGCGGGTCGTAGTCGTCTGCTGGCTGACCTTGGCTTCGACCTGGGCTATGAGCGCGAGATACTTTGCCTTCAACGTCGCAAGGTCTGGGCGGACCGGTTCCTGAGCAGGCAGCCTGCTGATGTTCGGCTGTGGTTTGCGCCGGGTGCTCCACAGCACGAACCCGTACCAACAGGCGACCGCTACCAGCAGTGCTACGCCGACGAAAAACCACAGCAAGCCGTAGTGTTCCGGTGCGTAAAATCCCTCAGCGTTTTGCATAACGTTGCCTTTCCAAGAGGGCGAAAATACCGCGCAGCACATCTGCCTCGCCGGTTATGCGTTCGCTGGCTATGCGCAGGCGGTCGAGCATGCGTTTGGTGTGTTGCCGGCGCTGCTGTATGGCGGTAGCGAATTCTGCTTGCAGCTGTTTGTTACGCCGCAGAAAAACGGGCCATTGCCGCCCGGTGTCGACGTCGAACATGTCGTCGCCGAGCAGCGAGCCCGTTGTCATGTCGACGTCGCCGATGCTAAGCCACATGACCTCGTGCTGTGCGCACAACCGGCGGAGCAATTGTTCGTCCTGCGGGCCGATGCTCAGGTCGTCGGCCACGATTATCAGCATCATCCGGCGGCGGATATTGCGCGCGATGTACTCCAGCTGCCGCCCGATGTTGCTGGCCGGCGCGTCGAGCCGGCTTTCGGTGTCGACGTACTGGAGCATACGTTCCAGATGGCTGCTGCTGCCTTTGAGCGGCATGTAGTGCGTCATCGTATCGTTGCCCGCCGCCAGCGCTACCAGGTCGCCGTGCTTTTGGGCTATGTACCCCAGCATGCCGATGGCCATGACGGCAATGTCCTTCTTTGGTTCGCCGGACGCCGCGGTGGCAGCCATGTTTTTACCGGTATCGACCACGAACAAGATGTTGTGTTTGCGGATAGCGACGTAGCGTTTGACGCGTGTCTGGCCACTGCGGGCGGTGGCCTTCCAGTCGATGTCTTTTATGTCGTCGCCCGGTATGTATTCGCGCAGGTCGTCAAAGTCCAGGCTGCGGCCCTTGAAGACCGAGCCGTATTGACCCTCTAGCAAACCGCGCACTTTGTGGTGCGTGTGGATGCTGACTTTGGCTTTTACTTTTACGAGCAGGCTTGACACGGGCTATATCCAAATTAGGGGGTTGGTACGACGCCGAAAATGGCGTCTATAATCGCTTCGGCATGCACTTGGTCGGCAATGGCTTCGAAGTTCAGAATCAGGCGGTGCCGTAGCGCGCTGTGGCGCAGCTGGCGGACGTCTTCGGGGATGACGTGCCCGCGGCCGTTCATAATCGCCAGCGCACATGCCACTTGCTGCAGCGTTATGCTGCCGCGCGGGCTGGCACCCAGCTGCACGTAGCGCCCGAGGTCGTTGCCGATGACAGCACTCGGCTGCCGTGTTGCCGACACTATGGACACAATGTAGTTCTGTACCGACGCGTCCACATAGACTTTGTTCACTAGCTCCTGCAGGAACTCGATGTCTTCCAGTTTGGCGACCGGTTCGGTTTTGTGCTTGGCGCTCAGCACGCCCGATTCCATGCGCTTGAGAATTTCGGCTTCTTCGGCTGGCGTGGGATAGACGAGCACTTCCTTGAGCAGGAATCGGTCTAACTGAGCTTCGGGGAGTTCGTACGTGCCTTCTTGCTCGATGGGGTTCTGTGTGGCCAGTACCATGAAGGGTTTGGGAAGCGGATAGATGGTGCCGCCGATGCTGGTCTGGCGCTCCTGCATGGCTTCGAGCATGGCGCTCTGGGTCTTGGCGCTGGAGCGGTTGATTTCGTCGAGCAGTACGAAATTGGCGTGCACCGGCCCAAGCTGGGTCGTGAACTTACCGTCGGCGTAGTTGTACACCTGCGTGCCGATAATGTCGCTGGGTAGTAAGTCGGGCGTACACTGCACCCGCGTAAATGTGGCCCGCACGCTTTCGGCCAGCACCTTGGCCGCCGTGGTTTTTGCCAGGCCCGGCACGCTTTCGAGTAGCACGTGGCCGCCGGTCATGAGCGCTACCAGCAGCGCAGTCCGCAGGTTTTCCTGCCCGACCACGGTTTCGCCGAACGACTTCGTAATCGCTTCGATGATTTTCGTAGCCTTCGCCAGGTCGTCCGCTGGGATGTGGGACTCGGGAACGGGCTTGGCGGCTGGTTCTGGCTGCGCTGGTGCTGGTGCTTGCGCCTGCGTTTCTGGTTGCGGCGGTGTTTGGGCTGCCGCCGGTTGCGCGTCCGGCTGCGCTTGCGGTTGTGTTGGTGCGGGTTCTTCTGACACGGTGTTCTCCTTACCTATTTCCAATAGTGTGTTATGTTCATCGCCAATTGCCGTTGCTCGGGCAGGGTGTAACTGTCGCGTTGGCCGAAGTAGTGGTCGTCGTCGAACAGGTATTCCACGACATCCATAAACTTACTCTCCTGCGTTTCCAGCATGAGCGCGTCGGACGTATTCGGCGTTATATTGCCGGCCAGGCCGATGATTTTCTGTGTCGCGATGGGTTTGAGCAACTCTGTCGCGGCCTCCAGTTCCACCTGGTCGCGGATGATGTCGTCGCAGAGTATGACCGTGCGGCCGCGGAGCACGTGCTTGTCCAGAGTTCCGTATGTACCGGTGCGGCTGTTTAGCCGGCTATAGGCCTGGCGCGATGCTTCTTCGAGCGGTGAACGGAACTCCATTTGCAGCTCCTCGATGTCGTACGTCGAAAATTCCGGATTGTAGCACATCGTGCCGTCCTGGTTCACGACGCCTATGGTGCGCGGGTCGCCGGGCAGTGTTACTGGTTCGGTCAGGAGCGGGTAAATCCAACCCCGGATTTCGGTGGCGATGCCTATGGCGGTGCAGAGCGACGACTCTTTCAGCGGCACGACAATAGGGTCTGACCCACGCAGACCGCTTACGAATTTGGCCAGTCTGCCACCCAACTCAAGACGGCTTATGAAATACATTATATATAGTATACCCAACTTCTCCTGTGCATTATGCCGTATTCCACCCCCAAAGCACAAGTGTTTTATCTCCCCGGCATTTTTAACAGGCTGTTTTGTTTGGCCAATATACCTCTTGCAAAAATAACCCCTGTTACGTATAATTTCCGGAGTTAGTTTGCTACGCGGGTGTAGCTCAGTTGTTTAGAGCGCGTCCTTGCCAAGGACGAGGCCAGGGGTTAGAGTCCCCTCACCCGCACCAAATATTTGAATTATGAGCCGTAAGGCTCTTTTTCTTTGCCTCAATGACTGATTTAAAGGGGTCGTTGAGTATGTAAGACAACTGTTTGTCCTTTAATTCAATGTTTG
>CAZEMC010000005.1:0-126154 GCA_964513385.1 uncultured Candidatus Saccharibacteria bacterium
AAGCTTCTAGTGCCCAAACCTCCATCTCTCCGAATCGCTGACCACCATTTTGCGCCTTACCACCGAGCGGTTGCTGGGTGACCATAGTGTATGGGCCAGTGCTGCGGGCGTGAATCTTATCGGCAACCATGTGGTTGAGCTTAATCATGTACATGCTACCGACGGTGGTGCGTTCTTTGAACGCGTCACCGGTGCGGCCGTCGTACAGCTGCTGCTTGCCGTCTTCCGGCAGTTCAGCTTTCTTGAGCAGCTCTTGGATTTTTTCGATGCCGACACCGTTGAATGACGGGCTGGCAACCTTCATGCCAAGCGCGCGGGCAGCCATGCCCAGGTGAGCTTCGAACAGCTGACCGATGTTCATGCGGCTCGGGACGCCGAGCGGGTTCAGAACGATATCGACTGGAGTGCCGTCTTCCATGAACGGCATGTCCTCGACCGGCAAGATGCGGGCAATCACGCCCTTGTTCCCGTGGCGGCCACCCAACTTGTCACCGACAGATACTTTACGCATCTGAGCAACGAAGACCTGAATCTGCATCAGCACACCGGCCTTCAGTTCGTGGCCGTTTTCGCGGCTAAAGATTTTGACGCCGACGACTTTACCATGTTTACCGTTGCTCATGCGCTGAGACGTGTCGCGGACTTCTTTGGCTTTTTCACCGAAGATAGCGCGCAGCAGGCGTTCTTCAGAGCTCAGTTCCTGCTCACCCTTCGGAGTAATTTTACCAACCAGAATGTCGCCAGGATGTACTTCGGCGCCGATGCGGACTATGCCATCGTCGTCTAGGTGACGCAAAGCGTCTTCTGAAACGTTGGGGATGTCGCGGGTAACGATTTCTGGGCCAAGCTTGGTTTCGCGGACTTCAATCATGTAGTCGACAATGTGTACAGAGGTAAGCGTGTCGTTTTCGACCAGCTTGCGGCTGATGATGATAGCATCTTCAAAGTTGTAACCAGCCCATGGCATGAACGCTACAATAAGGTCTTTACCGAGAGCCAATTCACCGCCCTGGACGGACATGCCTTCGATAAGCGTGTCGCCGGCTTTGACCTTGTCGCCCGTGCTGACTACGACGCTTTGGTTGATGCTGGTACCTTCGTTCGAGCGGATGAAGTGCTGTGGTTCGTAGGTGACGGTGCCTTCTTTGTACTTGACGGTTACGCCTTCACCGGTAGCTTTCAGGACTTCACCGTCGGCTTCAGCGACGATAATCTGACCGGTGTTGCGGGCGGCGGCGGCTTCGACACCGGTACCGACAATCGGGCTTTCCGGCTTTATAAGCGGCACGGCCTGGCGCTGCTGGTTACTACCCATCAGTGCACGGTAGACGTAGTCTTTTTCGATGAATGGAATCAGACCGGCGCTGGAACCAATAATCTGGTTGCGGGCAGCGTCCATGTGCGTCACATCGTCGCTGTCGACCTCACCGGACTTCAGATTTATACGGGCGCTGACGCGTTCGTCGACAAAGTACCCGTTCTTGTCTGTCTCCAGACCGGCACTGGCGATAACTGCCGATTCTTCGGCAGCCGCGTCGAGGTAGACGATGTCACCGGTTACCTTAGCTTTGACCGGCCAGGTGACCTTACCTTCGACCTTGGCAAGTTTTTCGGCATCGGCTTTGGTAATTTCTTTACCGGCCTTGACGATAGCCTTGCCCTTTTCGTCTTCCAAGTCGACGCTGGCGATGTGACCAGGAGCTTCCTTAGCAGTAACGGCGTTCACGACCTTGCGGTACGGAGTTTCGATGAAGCCGTAGTCGTTCACACGAGCGAAGTTCGCCAGGTTCAGCACCAAACCGACGTTGGCACCTTCTGGTGTTTCCACGGCACAGATACGACCGTAGTGAGTCGCGTGGGCGTCGCGGACTTCGAAGCCAGCGCGTTCGCGGCTCAAACCACCAGGGCCCATGCTCGAAAGGCGACGCTTGTGGGCGAGCTCTGAAAGCGGGTTAATCTGGTCCATGAACTGTGACAGCTGGGAGCTGGCGAAGAATTCGCGGACAGCAGCAACAACCGGGCGGGCATTTATAAGCTGGCCGGGCTGCACTGTTTCGATTTCAGACATTGACATACGGTCCTGCGTATTGCGTACCATGCGCAGCAGACCGATGCGGAACTGGCGCTGCACCAGTTCGCCGACCATCTTTATGCGGCGGTTCGCGAGTGAGTCGATGTCATCGGCAGGCTCTTGCGTAATATTCAGGCGGATGAGCTCGGCCACGATGGCGACGAGGTCTTCCAGGCGCATAATCCGGTTCTCGGCGGTGTTTGGCACGTCGAGGTTCAGGCGCTTGTTCAGCTTGTAGCGGCCGACCCGGGAGAAGTCGAAGCGCTTGAAGTTGTAGAACATGTTTTCGAGCAGACTGCGGGCGTTGTCGACGGTCGCCAGGTCGCCGGGGCGCAGACGGCGATAGACTTCGATAAGTGCTTCAGAGTGGCCCTTGGTCGGGTCTTTTTCGAGCGTCGCTTCGATGTAGCTGCGCTTAGCTTGGTCGACGTGTTTGAATGCCTCCTTCATGCTGGCGTCAGTCATACCAAGTGCACGCAGCAGCGTGGTAACAGCAATCTTGCGCTTGCGGTCGATTTTGACGTACAGCGCGCCGCTTGCGGCAGTCTCGAACTCGAGCCACGCACCGCGGCCAGGAATGACCTTGGCGCTGTACAAGTTGTTGATACCGTGCTGCTCGGAGCTGAAGAAAACGCCAGAGCTACGGATAAGCTGGCTTACCACCACGCGCTCTGCGCCATTGATGATGAACGTACCGCGCTTGGTCATCCACGGGTAGTCACCCAGGTAGATTTCCTGCTCTTTGACTTCGCCGGTGACTTTGTTGGTCAGCTCGACGTTCGCCTTCAGCGGCGCATCGTAGCTGATGTTGTTCTCGCGGGCATCTGCCTCGCTGATTTTCGGTTCGTCGAAGTGGTATTCTTTGAACCGGAGTGATAACTTGGTGTTGGTGTAGTCGTCGATTGGGCTGATTTCGGCCAGGAGTTCTCCCAGGCCTTCGTCGACCAGCCATTGGAACGATCGGTTCTGGTGGTCTACGAGGTTCGGCAGATCGAACTGGTCGTCTGTCTGTGCAAAGTAAACCCGCGTTGGTGCTGTGGTGCTAGTAGCTTTCGCCATACGTGCTGTACATCCCCTTCTAGGTTGATTAGTAGTAGTGAGTAACCCGTACGAAGCTGCCGGTATTTGAGGGTGTTTTTATACACCTTGAACATACTCCTGCGGTCGCATCCGTACTAGATTTTGTTTTGCTCCCGAAGAAAACTAAGCTGAGAATTTTGGTGCCTTACTGCTTGCGCGCATCGCAGCACGACCCAACTTATACTACTTCTTGCATACTATTGTACGCAGTGTTTTTTACTACGTCAACCACTTTCCACCAAAAAACTGTAAATTTTCTTACAGTTCACACTGTAATCCGAGTATGGTTCCGGGCGTTCTCAATCCCTGTTAGCGTCAACAAGCCTTCACGAACCTGGCCGGTGTTTGCAGTGTAGCGTACAAGCTCCGTGCGGTATGAACCTCCAAAGGCTTTTTCATCTGATGTGCTGTCTTGAAACATAAAGCCAACGCCTTCGAGTATGGCGCCTGCCTCTCGGAATTCAGGGTACGTGTATGCAGAGGTAGGCTGCTCCGCCTCGCGGCGACACAATGCCTGCAAGCCGAGCACGTGTGCGATACCGCGCCCCTGGTGGTCGGGTCGGACGGCCATATCCCATGTCCACGCCCACCGTCGGGCCGGCCAAAACATCTTGGCCGTCGTGGCCAACGGGCTTCGGCCCGAGGTCGCGTTGTAATTGGTGGCGAAGCCGACGAGTTCATCGCCGTCAAGCGCCCTCACGATAATTCCATCTTTGACCTGTTGTGGTCGCAGAAAACCTCTTGCCACCGCATGATTGGGACTCTTCCGGAACTCGGCGTACCGTTCGGTATTATGGGGGTTGTCGGCATCCCAATCGACATGGGCCTCGGCACGCCATACCTCAAGGTCCGGCGTCACGGCCGCGACTACTGCGTCACGATGGAGCTGATGAACGTCCTTCCATTCACCCATACTTAGTTTCTCAGGCCGGCCAACAAGAAAGTCTATATTTTCGGTGCGAATCTGAAGCTCTGCCATACGATACCTCCATACCTAAACAGTTACTGTTTATGATACGTGTCTGGGAACGATATGCAAGCTTAAGCGGCTTTTTGAGGGATAGTGATGTCGGAGATGATTTTGTCGACCAGACCGTACTTCTTAGCTTCTTCGGAAGTGAGCCACTTGTCACGCTCCATGTCTTCGTGGATTTTTTCGGCCTTCTGACCGGTGTTCTTAGCCATAATGCCTTCGAGCAACTTCTTGATACGCAGCGACTCGCGCAGGTCGATTTCCTGGTCGGTCACCTTGCCACGAGTACCGCTGGATGGCTGGTGAATCATGACCGTGCTGTTCGGGAGCAGGAAGCGCTTACCCTTGGTACCAGAGCTCAAAAGGAACGCAGCCGCAGAAGCCTGAACGCCGATACCCACCGTCTGCACGTCGTTCGTTATGTACTGCATGGTGTCATAAATGGCCAGCGCGTCGTATACACTACCACCAGGGCTATTGATGTACAGGAACACATCCTTCTTGGGGTCTTCGGCCTGCAGAAACAACAGCTGCGCGACGATGATGTTCGCACTGGCTTCGTTCACATCGGTACCAAGAAAGATAATCCGGTCCTTCAGAAGTCGGCTGTAAATATCATAGGCGCGCTCATAGCGGCCTTCGCTTTCGATAACGGTTGGGACTAGTACGCTCATATCATCACCTCGCTTTCAGGGTCTCGTCATGCTGAGCGTATGCGAAGCATCTCTTCAGGACAGACACTTCGGGTTGCTCAGCATGACGCATAGTCAACGTTTGTACTTCCAGTATAAGAAATTAGCACTCTACCGTCAAGAGTGCTAATTTCCATCTTCTAGTTTGTTGCGGTTTTATACCCTCCTGTGCCATTTATTGGTCGTATTTACTGTAAGAATGGCTGTTTCTGATTTCTGTCCGTCAACAGCGATCAGCACCTCTAGCTCATCTTCACTAGTCTTCTTTACCTGAACCTCTACCTGTAATTCCTCGCCCGAATCAACATATGAGTATGTAAGTGGCTCTTTTGAGAGCGCGATACCAAGCAGGAAGTCATAGCTCAATGTAGAAATAGCTGCTATATGTTTCTCTACCATTTTATCCTCCCTTTAGGTCCTTTGACTCCGTTTTTATACAAATACTGTGGCCCGAACGGAAGCTGCTTACGAAAAACATTATTCGGTGTCTTCACTAAAATCTGAACGTGCCTCATCCATACTTTACCATTGATTCCCGATGCTTTTGGCCAACTGTGGTGAGGGCCGTGCAGCGCAACGCTTACTTTGGTATCACGAACCGCCGAAACAGCAGTCTTCACTTTGGGTGCAGCTTTGACCAGGAATTGTCCCGTTTTTGCGCCGACACCAGCAAGCCTAGCTGCCTGAACAGCTTTTACTGCCGCTCCCGCTCCTACAGCAGCCAGCGCAACTCCAGCCGCCATAAGTGCAGCATTCTTTTTGTCACCTGCAGCTGCATAAGCCGCTGCGGAAACCGCGGCACTTGCCATACCGATCGGACCGGGAATTATCGAAGCAAAGCTTGCGATATTTGCAAAGGACTTAAGGCCAAACTCCCCTGATAAGTCGAAATCATTTACCGGGTCGGGGGGGGTAGACATAGTTATTCGGCGTGCCGCCTTGCTGGGGGTCGACGCTGGCGAAGCGGCCGAGGCCGGGGAAGTAGACGCGGGCACCCATCTGGATTGGTGTGACTGCAAAGCTTGTCTCCGTTAGTTTCTGGTGTTGGCCGACATAGTTTAGCGTGCCGTTTGTTGCCGTATTGTTCGGGGTTGTTTGGCCGGTGATAGTTTCGCCGAATGGTCCGGTTTGGAATGTGCCGGTCAGGGTGCCGGAAGCGTCGGTGGTAGCAAAGACGTCGCCGTGGATGTTCGGCAGGCTGTAGACTTTGCCGGCGTTACCTGTCTGCGAAGGACGGATGGTAAGCAGAACGTTGCCTGGCAGGCTCAGATACTTCTCCGAAACCGCGCCTGTAGAAGTAAGCAGTGCATCAGGCGTATCGCCCGAGGCCGTGTACGCATAGCCGTTCGTCGTAGTCGTGCCATTGACGATTTGGCGCGTTAGCAGACGGCCTTGTACGTCACGTGTATACGTGGTCTTTTTTGTGCCTTCAGTTATCGTCAGATTGCGGTCGCTGGAATCATAGGTCAGCTTCGTAACCGTACCAGAGCCAATCTGAGTCATATTGCCATGGCTATCGTACATCGGGCTCTTGTACAGCGTGTTGCTACTGCCGATAATCCGGTCAGCTTGGTCGTAGCAGAAGGTCGTCGCGACACCGTTGACCGTCTGGGTCGTCCGGTTGCTGTCTTTGCCCGCGTCGGCATTATTGCCCGCCAAGCTGCTACAGGAACTATCCGCAGCGCCGTAGCCGTAGGTGTAGCTCGTGCCCGCGACTGTCGCCGCTATAAGCCGGCCGGCAGTGTCGTAGCTGTAGCTCTTCGCTTGGCCGAGTTCGGTACCGCTTACTACGTCGCCGGTAGTCGCACGCACGACTTGGTCGGCGGCAATGGTGGTGTTCGGATTACCCTGAGACGCGTCGATATATGGCAGTGTGACCAAAGCAGCCAGCGGGTCGGTAGCGGCAGATGGTGTCGCAACGGTGGCAGCCGCACTACCAGCCGTGTTCCAAACTTCGACTTTTACCTTGCCGTTTACGAGATTCGCAAACTGACCCGTCGTACCACTTACCCCAGCGGCATCTGTGTATTTTTCGTAACCGGCCGTAGCATTGAGCGCCATGGGTTTATACGTTTCTGTTCTATCCCAAGTGCCATCACCGGTAAAATCGTATGAGACACGTAACTGCGTCGCAACGCCACTCTTCGTACCCGCATCGAGGTTCAGCCCGAACTGAGTTGCCTTCGTAGCATCGTAAGCCGCATTCAGTCCTGTCAGTGTGAAAGTGGTTGCCGAATGAAGCGTATCGACATATGAACCACCCGCGGCCGAGCTTACTGAAGCCGTTGCCGCGCCTTTGGTCAACACCTGCAGGTTACTACTGCCTTTCGGAGCAATGGAGCCATTGTAAGTCGCGCCGTTCAAGCGTCCAAGCGTGTCGCGGGTATAGGTCAGTTTTTGCTGGCCGGCAGCCGGATACGTTACCGAATCGATACGGCTATACGTGTCGTAGTTGATGTGCGCGTAAACGGTGCCGTCGAGCTTTTGGTCCGTCAAGCGGTCTACGTCGTCATACACGAAGTCTTCTGTGCCCAGCACGCTGACGCGTTGGCTCAGATGACCTTTGGCGTCATATGTGCTGGTCGTGACGTTACCTTTGGCGTCGGTGTATTTGACATTCCGGCCGAGCAAGTCGGTCTCGATGGTTATCGTACCGCTCGCGTCAGCGCTACTCGTAACAAGCGGGTTTCCACCGACGCTGTAGTTATTCGTAATCGTGCGGGCAGGAGCCCCGTTATAGGCAGGGACGGTGGTCGTCAGTACGCGCTCTCGGCTATCGTAGGTCGTGCACGTCCATGCATCGGTGTTGTACCGGGTTGCAGCCACCTTGCCGGCATCGTCGTAGACAGTTTCGACAGTACGACTAGTCTGGGTTCCGGTGCCGTCAGGGTCAGGCTCGGTTTTAAGCTTGAGCATGCCGCCCTGGTGGAAGCTCTGAGCACTGTTACACGGGTTTGTCACCACATCTGTCGCGCCATAATACGTGTATTTGGTAGTGGCCCCGCCAGGAAGTGTACTGCTGGTTTGGCGAAGATATGCGGCGCCCGGAGCTTCGTAGGTGCTGGTGGCAGTCAGGTTGAGCCCAGTAGCGTCGGTGGAGGCGCTCTGCACCAGACCAAGTTCTGGGTTAGCGCCATAATTGGTCTTATTCTGTACCGTTGCAGTCGCCCCACCTGCCGTCGGCGCGCCATACACAGTCTGAGACGTTTCGAGACTATAGTCTGGTACGAAGTACTGTGCGACATTTTGTGTCTCAGCTTGGCCTGGCGCCGTCATATAGATAGCAAAGTTCGCATTACCCGACAGGTGGTAGTAGTCGATACTTACACGATGTGGCGTATTTGCGGTTACATTATTGTACGTATATGTCGGGTGGTTGCGCTCGCCACCATCTTTCCAGTCGTCAATCACGACCGTGTCGTCGATACTCATACGGACACCGTTATCCGACCATATGCGGATACCCCAGTTACCGGTAGTGGGCAGGACGAGCTTGCCGGTCAGGCGCATACCCCAGTTAGTAGTTTTGCCTGGTACGGGCGAGGTTGCTCCAAAGTTATTCGAAACTTGGCCCGCCGGACCCCCGATGTTGGTCGCATGCAACAAGGGGGCGCCGCTGAGGCTGGCACGGCTTGTCGTAATCGGGGTCGCCCCTGGGGTCCCAGTCGACCACTGAGCTCCCGCACTGTTGTAAATGACCAGGTTCCCGTCATTCTGGAGATTCAGGTACGAGGAAGGTCCGCCACCAGTCGCGGTATACCATACCGGCGTTCCGCCGTTGTAGAGCACAAGATTGCCGTCGGTCTGCATTATGAGTGCCGTCGTAGCCCTATTGGCTGTATTAGTACTCCACCGCTGACCCTCTGGCCCATACAGCACCACATTGCCGTCCGTCTGATGCGTTAGACGGAATTGGCCATCCGCGGAAACGAGGCTTTGTCCCGGATAGAGCGTCTGGTTGTTGCCCAAGATATAGCTCGATGTCGGCTGGGAGACATTCATATACGCGACAGCCGGACCGACGATACCCTCGTCGTACCCGGTACTGGTGCGCGGCACCTGCGAATCGTATGCTGCTAATGGCTTGCGGTCTGCCCCGAACCAAGCTGCCGGCGCCGGACCATAGCTGTCGGTCGGGCGGTCCTCACTGTCGTACAGCGTAGTAGATTTCAGACCGGTCGCATCAGTCGTGCTATATAAGAGGTCCTTTACGGCATCCCACTGCTGCAGCGTCTGTTTGCCTGTCACATCTGTATCGCGTGTCGTCCGGAAAGTAGCGTCATAGTCGACTCTACGAGCAAAGCCGTTCGGTTCTGAGTCACCCACGACATGGCTGCGGCTTGAACCTAACATACCCGTGCCGCTTATGGCGTATCCGAGTAGCGATTCGGTCGTATAGCCTTCGCAGTTCGCCGTATGCGACACAAAGTGATCGCCGGGCAACGTACAGCGATATATCGGGACAGTGAGTCCGTCTGGCTGGGCGGCTCCATATACATAGCCAATCAGCCCGATTACATATTGTCCTTCGCAATTAGCGTCAGTCGAGACGAACTGGTCGGAATTGACCCTACAGCTATAGAGCGCATACGTGCCGCTTGCCTGCTCCAGCAGTAAGGATGCAGAGATGTGCGGCTCCGGCACGTAGCCAGCTGGCGCTGAACCAGTCGTTACGAACCGGTCGCCTATGGAAGGATTGATATATCGTACGAGCGGAGCAGCATATGGTACGTACTCGTACGTCTGTTGCTGTTGTGGAGCGGTAGCCGTAGCGGCAGGGGCCGTTATCCCCGTAGCACGACCGAGGACGTCGTAGGAAACCTTGGTAATAGTCGTGTCGTCCTTGGCCCGGACGCTTTGGGCGATGGCGTCTTCAGCCAAGCTGTCTCGTACGCCGGTTACCATCCCGTTCGTATCGTATTGGTAGGAAGTCCGTTCATTGCCCGGCTTCACGACCAATGCCAGCTGTACGCTATCGCCATTCTTCGCATAGAAGAAGCTGGTCGTTCTGCCATCGTTGGTTTGGACTGCGCATATATAGCCTGTTAGCAAGCCACTGCCGGGGTCGAGGTAGGAACTGTCTGGCGTCGCCGCACATTTGCCCTTGCCGTCTGCCGAGTAGTAGATTTTGGCGTAGCGTCCGCTATCAACACCGTCGGTAATCTGGGTGATATGCGCCGGAGTGCCTTCGTAAGTGTATTTCAGTGCCGCCGGTTTGCGGTCATCGGTCGGGTCGGTAACCGAGGCAAGCGTACCATCGGCATTGAAGACATACGTCCGGCCATCGGTATCGATGAGCGTATAGGTACCGTCCGCATTCTTGGTCAGCTGACCGTCTTCATTTACCGGCGGCCGATAGCCGCTGCCCGTCCATGAGTAGACGTGCGTATCACCAGTCGAGTCGCTCAGTGTAACCGTGCTCTCGTTGGCGGACAGATGGTCATAGCTCAAATCGCCATCAGGATCCACCCCAAGCTGCCAGCCAGATGGCAGAACTTGCGCACTCGGGCTGAGCCACTCCGTAGGGATTACCTGCCCGGCACCCCCGTTTACCTTCACCAGTACGCTCAGCGCGGCAGGACCACCGACGTCATAGTAGTCGATTTGTATGGGGTACGTCCCCGCATTGAAATGGACCGTCGAGCCGTACTTCTCGGCACAGCACCCATTCGTGTAGTTGTCGACCACTTTCGTGTTCCCGATAGTAATCTTGGAACCGTCGTCAGCGTTTGTTCCGAATGTGTAGTCCCCGTCCGCGAGCGTAATATATCCCGTCCAGCGCGTCATGAAATCCGCATTAGTGTTCGGCACCGGTCCCGCCGTACCCCAGTTAAAGTTAAGCACCGAATCAATGCGCCTCACTAATAGCGACTTGTTCGCCCCATCGAGATAGTAGCCTGCGTTATTTGCGTAGTACGAGCCTGTCAACCCATGTGGTTGAGCCACCGAACGAGCACCCGTCTGCAGCCACTCTTGCGGCACTACCTGTTCTGCTACGGCGCCCTTCACATACAGCAATGCGTAAGCATTGCCGGTCCATTCCGTGTAATCAAGCTGAATCGGCACCACCTGTCCAGCGCTCAAGGTGACACTTTTGGTAGTGTCATAGCATACGCCACTGTAGCAACCTTGCGCATACAGCAATTGGTTATTCACCGTGATATTCAAGCCGTCATCGTTAGAGCCCCCAAAGTAGTACGTGCCCGCTTTCGGAGCGACGAAATAGCCTGTCCACCGCGCAGAGAAATTGTCGGTACTCACTACGTCTGCCGAAGGCGACCCGAGCACCCAGTTGAAATTCACGTTCTTATCGACACGAGTTACAACCGGGCTTCCACTCTGCGAAGTATTGTTCCAATAACTTCCGACAAGACCTTGACGTGACCGCATCGGCGAATTGTAGTCCAGCGAGACACCGAGACTACCACCGAGTGCCGTGGTGTCGTGACTACTGACACTGGTCGAGACATTGCCGTTGGTCAGGTCGACGCTGACCGGCCCCACCGTATCATAGGTCTGAGTCTTATCTTTCCCGCGCCGGGAATCTATCTTGAACTTTATGGGTGCGCTTGGCGCACTATACGCGTACGGGTCACGTGTGTAGGCATGGAGATAGTAGGTCTTTCCGTCCTGTAGTATGCCGTCAGGAACCGTCCACTGCGTAGTGTTCAGGTCACCAGAATTGATAATCGTACCCGTTTCACCGTCAGCACCGGTCGCAATACGGAAATAGTATTGCACGGCGTCACCATCTGCGTCGCCGACCGGATTCACCTGGAAGCTTACTTGGGGGTCGGTGAACGTTTGTTCGGGCTGCGGCGAAACAACCGTCGGCGTTGCAGGCGTCGTGCTATACGCATATGCCATGTAGGAAATGTCCGCGTCAAAGCCTTTCCAGGTGTTCGCCGCATATTCCTCGCCCCATAGGGACCAGCAAGGGCCCCAATCGGCACGGCTGACCTCAAACCGCACCATGGCGGTCGTATCGATACCGTCGCCATAGTTTACGAGACCGGAATTCGCTGGCGCCCCGCCGTCCATGCCGTTATAGCCGAAGTAGGAGGCGTGTTGCATGATGTAATACCGTGGACCGTTGTAACCGACCAGGTATGAGCGGTTGGCCTGCTGCAAGTACATCGACGAGCCTAAAAGAACTTTGCCTGACAAGAAGCTGATGTCGCCAGTACAGAACACTGTCCGCCAGTTCTTCCAGCCATTGTCGTACAACTCGCCCGCATTCATATAGCAGACGGCAGGGCTGCAGACGTACCCGTCAGACTTATACGATGTGTAACCCCAGCTCACGGTGCTGCTGTTCGACCATGTCGGGTCGATGACCACTGGGAACTGTTCGTTGGCCTGCTTTTTCAGCCACGACTTGTCCAGCGATATACGTAACACACCATTTTTGTAGTTCTGAGAAACGACCTTTTCGCTGGTCGGGCCCGCCTTCTGCAACGTGACGCTGAGCTCTGATAACGTCTGCTTGGTGCCATCGATGCTGAACCCGCCATTTGCATTCTTCTGCAGCGAAGCACCCTTGATGTCGTAGGAGAAATCGGTAGCAGCCGAGTTGCTCTTAAGGTGTATTTCCTCTTTCAGCGTCTCATTTTTGACCATGTACACGACGTCCACCCCAGGCCAGAGGTCTTTATACGTCACCGTTTCCACACCCTGGTCGTTCTTTTGGACTGTAGGCGTTACACCCGCTTTCGCACCCTTGGGCGAAAACTGTACGTTCTTGCCGCCTGCTTGCACTCGTACCATACCGATTGGGTCGTCGCTTGCGGCGAATTTAGCCTGCCAGTCGTTCGCTTTGACTTTGTAGGTGTGCAGCGTCTGCGTCTTGCCTTTGACCCAGGCGATGCCCTTACCAAGCAGATTGGTGCTTTCGGCCGCATTCGCGTCCTCTACGAGACTGGTGTCTATCTGCTTCCAGTGGCCATCGGTCTTAAAATGGACCGGCCCCATGTAATTGCGGACTTCCAGCTTGCCGTTGCCCATGTCGAACGTTTTGGTATTGGCAGTGCGCTTAGTGACGATTTCTTCGTGTTTGGATTGCTGTTTTTTGCCTGGCCCGCTGTCTTGGTCGCTGGCGAGTGCGGTATCGTGCGTTTCACCGGATATGCTCGGAGTCGCGTCTGCCGCTGGTTTGATGTTTGATTTCGTAGTATCCAGCGCGCCAGGATATGTAGCATCTTCTGGTTTCGAGAGGGCGTATGCCGAAACCGGCGGGAGAGTTATACTGACGACAAAGCTAAGGCAAAAGAACAGTGCGATAAGCTGTGCCCCGTGCAACCCCCGGTGAGCTGAATGAAAAAAGTCAGATAGAAACCGCATACCTCGCCTCCTGTCGTAACCCTATCGCACCATGTTCAGAAGCTCATAGTAAACCAAGCGAGGCAGTCCACGCAAATGAATTTCAAGATTTGCTGAAGATTCGTGACTAAAGTCACATTCAAAGGGTTATATATGCACCCTGAACCGAACTATCCACAGTGATTCAACTGGATTCGGTGCTATTTCGTGGCGTAGCCGACGAGGCGTTCGATGGTTTTTTCGGTGAGGATGCGGCTGGCAATGTCGCGGCGGTTTTCTGGCTTATCCAGCTCGGCCTGCATCTGTTTGTCGGAAGCGTACTGCTGCTTCAGGCCGGCAATCCGTTCGTCGAGTTCTTTTTCGGTAACGGTTATGTCTTCCGCTTCGGCGACTTCGCCGAGTACCAAGCCTGTCTTGACGCGAGCTTCGGCCTGTTCACGCTGGCCCTCGCGGTGTTCTTCTTCGGTTTTGCCTTCGGCATTGAGGTGTTCCTGCCAGGTTTGGCCGCGGTAAACCAAGTTGCGCTTTTCTTCCGCTTCCATGCGGTCCATTTCTTCTTCGATAAGCGAGTTCGGAATGGCCGCCTTGGCTTTTTCGGCGACCTGCGCTAGCACTTCGTTCTCGAGCTCACGCTGAGCTTGGTTGTCCTTTTCGGCCCCCAATTGCGTTTCGATGTCGGCCTTCAGCTCGGCGACCGTCTTGAACGGACCGACCTTGGCGGCGAAGGCGTCATCCAGCTTCGGCGCTACGACTTCACGCACCGCCTTGACAGTAATAGCGAAGTTGACCTTCTTGCCAGCCAGGTCTTTGTTGCCATAATCCTTCGGGAACGTAATGTCGAAGTCTTTCTTGGCGTCTTTCTTCAGCCCGACGAGTTCCGGTTCGAAGCCCGGGATGAACGTGTTGCTGCCGATGACGAGCGGGTAATCGGTGGCGGTGCCGCCATCGAACGGCTGCTTGGTCTTGGGGTCAGTTCCGGTGAAGTCGATGACGATTTCGTCGCCGTCCTTGGACGCACGCTCGACATCCTTCTTTTCGGCGTCACGGCGCAGCAGGTCGTCGAGCACAGACTGAATGTCGTCCTTAGTCACCTTGGCGATTTGCTTCGCCACCTTGACTTTCTTGTAATCACCGAGCTGGATATCGCCCACAGCCTCGACCGTGGCTTTAATTTCCAGGGTCGTAAACGGCACGAATTTTACGATGGCGACTTCGGGACTCTGCACCGGCCGGACTTTTTCATCGGTTATGGCTTTTACATACAGTTCGTTCACGGCCGCGTCGAGGAAGCGGGTCTGCAGCGTTGCCTGGTCGACGTTCTTTTCCACGAGCGCCTTCGGGGCGTGGCCTTTGCGGAAACCGGCCAGGTTGACGTCTTTGGCGAGCTCGCTCAGAACGCGTTCCTTAACGGCCGTCAGCTGCGCGTCGTCACCAGCGATGACAAGTTCGAGTTTGGTATCTGAGAGTTTCTTGAGAGTTGTTTGCATAGCCACTTACTATAACAGATACGCGACAGATTGCCTAATACTGTTAATTGGCGGCGGAAGCGAATGGCCAGCGCCTACACTCTACGCCACTCATACAGCCTCCGAGAGCTGCTCGCCCAAGACATGGCTCACCTTCCACGGGCTCAACATACCGTTGCATATCCTCAATCGCCTCGTCAGGAAGCATAGTGCCAGCGTTAACTTCTCTGGTAAGTCGGGTTGCTCTCAGCTGGACGCCAGTACATGACCGGCAGTCTACTGGTGCGCTATCCACTAACGTGTCAGCAAATGCGACCTTTGTCATCTCCATATATGCGCCTCCTCTTATTTTTTATAGCTGTATGGTACCGTGAGGCTGTTTTTGCCGCAAGAGGCTAGAACGAAGCCGCTACACGTCTTCCAGGTCATCGTCGGGGTCGGCCGGAGCTTCGTTGGCACGGCGATAATCTTTGACGCTAGTGACGATGCGCTGCAGGCCATGCGATTCTTCTTCGCCGGTCATGAGGTTCTTTACTTTGAACTGCCCGCTTTCGAGCTCCGTATCACCGATGAATACTGCGTAATGGATGCCCTTTTTACTGGCGGTCTTAATCTGCTTGCCGATGTCGCGGCCACCCGGGTCGATTGCGACGTTCAGCCCCATCCCGCGGAGCTCGGTAGCGATATGCTGCACTTTTTCGTACATGTTGTCGCCTATGAGGACCAGGTACGCATCGGTTTCCGGCAGCAGTTTCGGCAGCAGGTCATGGCTTTCTAGGAAATTCTGGAGCGTGACATCACCCATGCCGAAGCCGACGGTCGCCACCGGCTCGACGCCGAAGAGCCCAACCAGGCCGTCGTAGCGACCGCCGCCGAACATGCTGCGGTTGTTTTCCGGGTCGGTATCGAACACTTCGAACACGATGTCGGTGTAGTAGTCGAACCCGCGCATGAGGGTTATGTCGAACTTCACATTGGTGACGCGCGAATCTTGCAGCATGCCGCTGAGCAGCTTCAGTTTGAGTACCGATTCGTGCCGCTCGAGGCCGCTTGGCAGGTCTTCGAGCCGCTGGGCCCGCAGTAGCCGTTGCAAGCCGGCAAGTACGCCCTGCTCGCGCTGTGTGGGGGTCAAGATAGCGTCGGCTTGCGCAAGGAAGCTGCTGTGCTCCATCTTGTGCATGCGGTCGACCAAGCGTATGAGCATTTCGCGCTGGGTATCGCCCAGGCCGAGGTACTCACCGAACAGGTGGTTCGTCAGCTTGCGGCTGCCGAGGCGGATGGTGTACATATCTGCTCGCGCGCCGTACGATTTCATAATCTGGTCGGCGACCAGGATTATCTCGTGCTCCGCCTCGACGCCTTCGACACCGAAGATATCGACGTTCAGCTGCCAAAACTCACGTAACCGGCCGCGCTGGGTACGCTCGTAGCGCCACAAGTTCGGGATGCTGTACCAGCGCAACGGATACGCCAGTTCCTGTCGCTTGCCGGCAACCATCCGGCTGACCGTCGGCGTCATTTCGGTGCGGATGGTGACGCTCCGCTCGCCACGGTCTTTGAACGTGTATGTCTGCTCGTCGATAATCTCTTGGTTGCCCTTGCTCAGGAACAGGTCAGTCGGCTCCAAAATGGGTGCGTCATATTCTTCGTAGCCGAAGCGCTCGCAAACCTCGCGCATTTTACCGAACATATATTTCTGCACGCGCTTATCTTCCGGGTAAAAATCCCGCGCGCCTTTGTAGGGTTGTGTGCTTAAACTCATATTCGCTCCCTATTATACAACAGCGTGCCGGTACTATTGTCTTGTCGCAGCCAGAGACCGCCTAATTGCAGTTTTTCGGTCGCTGCGACTACCTGCAGTTCGTTGTCGTCCAAACTTTTTCCAGATTCGCGGATGTCAAAAATCGCTTCCGCGATTCCGAGCTTCCAAGCCGATTCGACCTTACCAGGCATATACTCTTCGAAATACGCGTTGATACCGGTCTCGGCCAGGAATTTAAGCAACGCATTCGGGTAGCTCGTCGCAACGCCTACCGGCACCTCGAAGGTGGGCGGCCTCGTGTTCGAGACCGTCAGAACCTGGTTACAGTTCATAGTCGCGACTGGTTCAAAGACGAAGCTGTCGTAGCCTTCCAGTTCGACATACTGGTCTTCGCCATACAACGCAAACTGTGCGGTACCACGATTCAGCGCCCGCGGTATGTAGCTATTACTACTAATGCCAAAAGTACGGCCATCTGCTTCACCCGTGAAGACACCTCCCGGTAAGTGTAGGAGTAGCCACTCCGACAGATTCTAGCCAATTAAATGACAGTTCCATGTTTCGCTCAGTTACCAGTATGGTTCGGGCGTTCCGAGCTTGGGTTATTACTTCTTTCATAGTGTGATTCCTTGTTCAAATTAATCGTATAAGCAAAACGCCGGAGATTGTCCGGCGTTTACGTAAATCTCAGAGAAAATGTAAAACTAACCGACAAGCTCCGGCGATACGTGTGAATGATGATTAGTTCTTACAAACATGGTTACATTATACCACTTATGTCAAATTTTACGAGCTTCCGACTTGGGTCAGGCGGCGGTCGAGCTCATGCTGCTCTTTGCTCAAATCCGTTACAGCAGCCTTGATTACTTTGATGTCTTGTTTTACCTCTTCGAATTCATCGCGTGTGGGCCATGTATCGACCTTTTGCTTTATGTCGCCCACGGCTTCAAGCACCGCTTTGTTCTGGCCGCGGATTTCCTCGAATAGCACACCTATATAGTTGGTACGGTCAGTACTCATGCCGTTCAGTATACTCCCCTCCTGTTCAGCTGATAGTTTTACCGTCCTTCGTGGCTTCGTTGGCGGTGATGATGGCGTTGCGCATCTGCTCGCTGATGTCACCCATGCCGCCGGGAGAGTGCGGGATGAGGATGGTGCTGTTTTTGCCGTTCAGGCCGATTTCTTTCAGTGTGTCGAAGTACTGGGTCATGAGCACCAGGTTCATAACGTCTTCCGCCTTGGTGCCATTGATGGTCTTGTTGAAGCTTTCGACTGACTCCTTGAGCCCTTCGATGATTGCCTTGCGCTGGTTCGCGATACCCTGACCCTGCAGTGCCTTCGACTCGGCTTCACCTTCGGCGGCCTTCACCACGCGGATTTTGTCTGCCTCCGCCTGCTGTATCGCCGCCTCGCGCATGCGCTGGCTGGCGTTGATTTCATTCATGCTGTCTTTGACTTTGGCGTCGGGGTCGATGTCGGTCACGAGCGCTTTTATGATGCCGTACCCGAAATCGTCCATAACTGCGTCGAGTTCGGCTTTGACCGCTTGGGCGATGTCGTCCTTCTTTTCGAACAAATCATCCAGTATCATGCTAGGCACGCGGGCACGGACCGTGTCGAAAACGAAGCTGGTTATCTGGGCCTGCGGGTTCTGCAGTTTGTAGAACGCGTCGACCACTTTGCTCGGTAGCACATAGTACTGCACGCTTACGACCACGAAGACGAAGACGTTATCTTGCGTCTTGGTTTCGACCCGTACGTCGAGCTGCTGGATACGCAACGAGAGGCGGCCGGCGATACGGTCGATGAGCGGAATTTTGAAGTTGAGGCCGGCCGGGGCAATCCGCTTGAATTTGCCGAACCGTTCCACGATACCCGCCGTCTGTTGCGTCACCGTAAACAGCCCGCCCGCCAAAATGATAATGATTACAATTACCGCGACTATCAGCACAACCATGCTTACCTCCTGTTTCTGTACCCTCATTGTAGCAAGCTTTTCCGCAGCAAAGAATAGGCACATAAGTAGACTGCAGGGCGAAGTTAGAATAATTTGGTTTGGGCGCGTTTTTGGGCTTTTTTCTGGAGGCGTTTTTCGAGCGAGGCCATGGCCGGGTCGGTCGTGCGAGGCACTACGGTTTCGCTCAGCTCTGTCACGAAACGCGATAGTGTGGCTGGCTCGCCTGCGCGCGTCCTAGCGTAGAGGACGTCCAGCTGGTGTTTAGCGCGGGTGGCGGCAACATAAAACAGACGCCGTTCTTCGTCGATGGTGTCGTGTTTCCGCTTCGGGAGGATGCCTTCTTCGGCAGCGACGAGAAAGACGTGCGCGAACTCCAGACCTTTGCTGGCGTGGATAGTCATGAGCGTGACAGCGTTGACGCTTGGGTCGTAGAATTCCTGTTCGGCGATGTCGTCGAGGTGCGCCAGGGCAGCCGGGAGGTCGCTGCCGAACTGGACGAACGTGCTCAGCAGCTGCGACAGATTTTCGAGGGCCATGTCATGTTCTGCGGCCAACTGCGCGACGATATCGCCGATGAGGCGGTTCTCGGTATTTTCTATAGCCCGCAGTCCGGTGATGACTTCTTGGACGTCTGGTTGTTCATAGGGCGAGCCGTCGCCGGCGATTTGATAGGGGATGCCGGATTCGGCAAAGGCTTTCTGTATCGCCTTGCCCGCCTGGTGCGTGCGGTACAGCACGGCGTAATCACGCGGTTCGCGGCCGCCGTCTTCGCTGGTGGCGCTCAGGAACGTGCTGCCGCCAATGCCCTTTTCTATCTCGCCGAGCACATAAGCGGCCTCGCTGTATTCATTCAGGGTCTGCACAGCCTGCACGGTCCCCGGTTCCTCTGTTTGCGCAAGCAGTTGCGGCGAATCAGGGAAAATGGCGTTGGCCAGCCGGACAATCTCCGGTCGCGAACGGTAATTCTCGGTCAGCGCGATTTCTTTGACGCTCGGAAAGTCTGTACGAAAGCGCGCGAACATTTCCGCCCCTGCGCCGCGCCAGCCGTAAATCGACTGGTTGGGGTCGCCGATGGCGAAGATGTTTTCACCCGTGCACAGCAGTTTCAGAAGCTCGTATTGCAGTTCGCTCGTGTCCTGGAATTCATCGACCAGGATGTAGGTATGACCGGGACGCTTGGTGGAGTCGTTTTTAAGTAGGTCGTAACTCTTACAGAGCAGGTCGTCGTAGTCATGCAGACCTTGCGCGGCCAGGACTGCTTCATGGGTTTCGAGCAGCCGCTTTGTGTTAGCATCGAGCGGGCTGAGCGAGGTTTTGGCACGCGAAATCAGCAGCGTCAGCTCACGCACGCTCACTCCTTTGAACGTCGTAGGCCGCTCCAGTGAGCGGATTATCTCCTGCTGCTCGGTATCTTTCGCCAGAGCTCGATGAGTGCCATCGCGCCGCAGCAAATCCGCGCCCAGTGCGTGGAACGTACAGATTTTCGGCAGCTTCGCGCCGCCGCCCAGCACGCCCGCCAGCCGCTCCCGCATTTCCCGCGCCGCCTTGTTCGTGAATGTCAGCGCAATAATCTCGCCCGGTTTCGCCCCGTTTGCAAGCAAATACGCGATACGCGCCGTCAGCGTTTTCGTCTTCCCCGTCCCCGGCCCTGCTACAATCAATACCGGTCCCTCACCCGCTTTGACCGCTCGTAGTTGCTCCGGGTTCAACCCCATATGATAGTACCGTCTTTGTCGAACAGAACTTTTATGACATGTTCGGATTTTGAGAATATAAACTTACGGCTGTGCTCTTGCAAATCCAGCTCAATGACTTGACCTGCCGGAAAATCCTTAAGGAAAAACGTTTGTTTAGAAAGCTTTGGAGACTCTGAATACACACCCCTTGTGGTTTCGTGGTCTATGTCTACGATTTCAGAAAGGGTCTGTCTAAAGACAGCGATGCTTTCGTTGAAGCTACCATCCTTCACATCCAGCCACACATCGATGTCTGAATATTCATTGAATGTACCACTGGCATATGAGCCTTCGAGCCACATAGCGTAGATGAGCGATGAAGTCTGAAGCTTCCGCGCAATCTTTTCCACGATTTCAGATAGTGTCATGTTGAAGATTATATCAATTCAGAGCAAGGATAGTTGGTTCAGGGTTTCGGCGCGTTCGGCGGCGTCTTTGAAGACGCGGATGGTGCCGAAGATGCCGTCGTAGCCGGGGTCGCGGTAGACCTGGCCGGTGCGGATACGCTGGACGGCGGTGGCGATGCGGGGTGAGACGGCACGGATCTGCTCAAGCGGCAGCTTGCGCAGGATACTGAACTCGTCGCCGAGGCTGGCGATAAGGTTGTCGTACTCAGTGACGACAGCTTTGCCGCCGGTCGATTTGGTGCCGTGAAGTTCGGCGATGACTTCGCTCAGCGGCACGATATATTCGGTCCGTTTCGGCGGTTTCTGCTGGCCGAGAGCACGGTCGGCCAGTTCGTCGTTGCGGTACTCCACCCCGACGACGAGCGGTTTGTGACATACCGGACAAACACCGCCGTGCGCTTTGGTTTCTTCAGGCCTAAAGCGCACATTACAGGCGCGGTGGCCGTCGGCGTGGTATTTGCCTTCTTCCGGGAAGAATTCGATGGTGCCAACCAGCCGTTTGTCATTGGTTTTGAACGCCCCGATTACGTCGGCGTAGCTCGGGTCAGCGTTCACGATAGTGGCTTCGCGGCCGAGTTTCTGCGGGCTGTGCGCATCGGAGTTGCTGGTGATGGTGAGGCCATCGAGCTGACTCAGCCGCCAGTTCATAGCAGGGTCACTGGACAGGCCGGTTTCGATAGCGCGGATTTCCGGGGCCAGCTCGTCGTAAGCTTCGGCCAGCGTATCGAAGCCGGACTTACTGCCGAAGAGCCCAAACCACGGCGTCCAGATGTGCGCGGGGATGTAGAGACCGTCGGGGTCGGCCTCCAGGCTCAGTCGCAACAGTTCTTTCGAATCAAGCCCGAGTATCGGCCGCCCGTCTGCCTTCAGGTTGCCGATACGTTCCAACTGCGTATTCAACCGGCTGACCGCTTCGAAGCTCGGCATGATGATAAGCTGGTGAAGCTTGCGGACCTTACCGCCTTTCTTGTAGATAGTGGCGATTTCTACCGTCGGCACGAAGCGGATGAGGTTGCCGCGCACGCTGGCAGGCAGGGTCTTGTCTATCTCGCTGGCAAACTCGTCTTTGAGCTTGAACAGTCCGCCCTCAGCCGGTTCCAGTTTGTGCCGGAATTCGGCGAACCACGCCGGGTGTGTAAAATCGCCCGTGCCGATGATATTGATGCCTTTCTTCTTACCCCAGAAATACAACCCCTCAATCGTGCAGTTCTTGCTGGTCGCACGAGAGTAGTGCGAATGGATGTGGACATCGACAATCAGCTCCCTCATAGGCTCTCTCCATTGTAGCCCATCTGGCCCACAGAAAAAGCCGCCCTTCCGGACGACTTTACGCCGTTTCCCAAAACCCCCTTTGCGCAAGGCTTCGGAGGGCATGGTATTTCACTAAAATCCTACGAAGCTTAAGCGAAGTAGGATGGTGCATCGGGTCGACCTGTCATGGAACACCATTGCACCAAGTCTAGAACAATTGTACGAGAAATTAGTACTGCTCGGCCTTGAGCTACATAAGAAATAGAAATTAACGAACAAGTGATTGAAGGAAGATGTCAGAAGTACTTTCCGATGGCCTATACGAGCTACCGAGATGAGGCGTGATAATATATGCTCATGTCTTTAGAAAGTCAGCCTCAACCAGAGAGCACCCCATCAATTCCAATGTCCGGCTATCACCCCGCAGATATCGAAAGCGGCCCCTCATCTCCTGAATATCTCAAACCTGGGCGAGAAGATTTCACAGTTGCTTACCTCAATACTAGTTTTAGCCGTGCATTCGATCGCACTGAAGGACTAGATGACCTCTTACTTTATGATCAAAAGCCTCGTGAAAGTGCTATATTCGGCTTTAGCGAAGTCACCCGTGACCAGCGCACTTTTGTTGGCGATCAGCTGAAAGCCCGGGGCTATCAGGTAGTTGAGCCGCCCCAAGACAGCCATCTCGATCTCTTGTGGGCCGTTAGTCCTAACCTCGAAATAGAATCTTCTGATGCATATCATTTTGCCCGAAATGGCATCCGTAGATTCGCGAGCCGCCAGAGTAATACAGGCTACCGTCATGTTGGTATGCATGACGTAACGGTCGTTACGCCTCAGGGTAACAAAGTTAGGTTAGCCCAGGAGCGTCTTAGTCCTTGGGTGATTGAGCCTGTGCGCCGCAAACAATTGCAGGATATGGCAGGCGTATTAAAAGAGCACTTTCCACCTGATGACCGAGTTCTACTGACGATCAATGGTGGAGATCAAAATCATGTCGACCCCTTCCGCAAGCCCGACTATCGGCTATGGGATCGACTGGAAGCTGAAGAGGGCTGGAAACCAATGCTTGAGCCTCGTACACCAACACACACCACTGATGGCAAATATTCCAAAACGAGTAAGGCGTTCGCCGCCATCGGCCGCAATACTGATGGACAGCAGCTTGATGCAGTCTATACTCGTCCTGCTTCTGGTGCCGAATTAGTGAATGTTCCGGCTGGAATTGAGCTTGATTTACAACCTAATCAAATTAGCTACTCCACGATCACCAAACCGGTTCCAGGTACCGATCATTTTGCGGTAGAGACAAGATTTTCGCTTCCTACGCCACCGCAACCAAGCAGGACTTGAACCCATTTTACAGATAGAGATTCTACGTAAAACAAAAAGTGTTCCATATGTGGAACACTTTTCTATCTGTAATCAGATGATGGTGCGCGAGAGAGGACTTGAACCTCCATGCCTTTCGGCACTGGCTCCTAAAACCAGCGTGTCTACCATTCCACCACTCGCGCATGAGTAGTGACTGCTGTATTTTACACTGGTCGGCGGTAAAAGACTAGTTGGGCGTCGCCGTAGGTTTTGTGGGAGATAAGTTCCAGGCTGGCGAGGGTGCGGACGGGTTCCGCGCCGGGCCAGCTTAAAACGAAGAGGCCGCCAGGAACGACATGCACGGCGAGACGTTCTATGACGTCGGGGCGGATGTCGTCGTACGGCGGGTCTGCTAGTACGGCATCGAACTTTTTATCCTGGTTATTGCGTGACCAGCCGCTGATGTTTTTGCGCAAGACCGTAATTTCATCTGACAACCCTAGAGTTTTCACGCTGGCGGCCATGGTTTTCACGGCTTCGATATCGACATCTATAGCCAGCACACTTTCGGCACCTCGACTGACGGCTTCGATGGCCAGTGCGCCCGTACCGGCGTAAGCATCGAGAAAAGTCAGACCGTCTATGTCGCCCAGGGCGTTGAAGATGGCGCCACGAGCTTTTTCGCTCATCGGGTGCGTGCGGTGGCCGCGCGGGTCTTCGAACGTGCGGCCACCCAGGCGCCCGGCGATGACTCTCATGATTTACTTAGCTCTGCTTCGTGGAATGCCGCATACCACGCCAGTGTCACGGTGTTAGTGATGCTCGGCACCAGCTGCTTACGCACCTGTTTCGCCAGCCGGGCGTTCCAACCGGATTTATAAAATGTGTCATACATGTGTAAATCCGATATCTGCCCCGCACGTTCTTTGAACAGTTCAGCAATACCGTTTTTGAGCACCCAGCGGATTTCGTCGTCGCTCGGCATAGCATGCGTCAGTCGCAAGGGCACTATCATAACCGCTACGCCCCATTCGAACGCCATATGCGTCGCCAGTAGGCCCTTGTCACCCCACATCTGCCAGTTCTTGCTGACCCGGTCCGGAATATTCTCGCCAGGGATAATAACCTTGTCTTTGGCGCTCGTACGGGTTTCGAGTCCGGAGCCACGCAAGCGCATAAGCTCTTTCTCGTAGGGGTAATGGTGCGCAGGTGTCAGGCCGTCGACGATGCCGTGCGCCAGCCATGCCGCCTCGAAGCCTGCCCGAGTCATGTTACCCTTCTTCAGTGCCGCTACCAACTCTTGATAGTTCTTCTCTAGTACCTCTAGTATTTGCACATCGGTAGCGTCTTCGGGGTTGTAGTAGTGCCACGGTTCGCCTTGCGCAGGCGTTTTGCGCTTGATGCCGTCCGGGCCGTCGTATCCCTCGAAGCTGATAATCTGCTTGCGGGTCGGGAAGCTGCCCTGTCCGGCTATGAGCCGGGCCAGGTGCAGCCGGGCCACGCGGTCTATCTTCTGGTGTGCGCCGAACCAGGCGTCGAATTTGCGCATGGGTTTAAGCGTCGTGCCAGAGTACATTATGCAAGCACTCCGTGTTTGCAGAAGAATGAAGAATGAAGAATGAAGAATGAAGATGTCATCAGTTGAGGTTTGTCACGGCGCGAAGGCGTGTCACGCGCGCGTGTAACTCAGTATATTTTAGCAGATTTTCACGCTTTTGTATAAACTCGGCGGCGGCCTGGCGGGCGCTGGTAATAAGTTTTACATCGGTGAGTTTGGCCACGCGGAGGTCTAGGGCACCATGCTGCATCTGGCCGTATATGGCGCCAGGACCACGGAGCTCCAAGTCGAGTTCCGCTAGTTTGAAACCGTCTTGGCTCGTTTCGAGCGCCCGCAGCCGTCGGGTCGGCGGCTTACTATCGGTCATCACCAAGTAGCAGTACGACTGTTCGCCACCACGCCCAACCCGCCCGCGCAGCTGGTGCACCTGCGCCAGGCCGAACCGCTCGGCGCTTTCTATGACCATGACGCTGGCATTTGGCACATCCACGCCGACTTCGATAACTGTGGTAGATACTAAGATGTCTAGTTTATGGTCGACGAACTGCTGCATGATGTCGTTCTTTTCGTCGGCCTTCAGTTTGCCATGCAGCAACCCGACCTTCCGGCCTTTGAAATCTTTCTGTACTTGCTTAAATGCCGCCTCGGCCGAGACAGCCGGCAAAGTATCGGACTCGGCTATCAGCGGACAAACGACAAAGACTTGCCTACTCTTCTCCAGCTGTTCTCGAATGTCGGCGTTCATGGCCTCGCGCGAATTCGGCGAGATGATTTCGGTCTTAATGGGCAGTCGGTTGCCCGGTTTTTCGTCGAGAATACTGACGTCCAATTCTCCGTACAGCGTCAACGCGAGCGAACGCGGGATAGGCGTAGCAGTCAGGCTTAGCACGTGCGGCATGTGACCAGCCTTGGCCATAAGGGTCTTTCGCTGCTCAACTCCAAAACGATGTTGTTCGTCGATGATTATGAGTCCCAGCTTATGCATGTCTACTTTTTCCTGTATGAGCGCATTTGTCCCAACCAAAAACCTCGCATCACCGCTGGCAATCGCCTTGTGCGCTTTCGTTTTCTGCGCAGCGGACAATGCGCCGACGAGCAGCGTCAATTGCTCCGCATAGCCAAGCGGCTCCAGCAGTTTATACAGCGTTTCTGCGTGCTGCCGGGCAAGTATTTCCGTAGGCGCCATAAACGCCACCTGATACCCTTGGTTAAGTGCCATCACTGCCGCCATAGCCGCCACGACCGTCTTGCCCGCCCCCACATCACCCTCGACCAGCCTGTTCATAGGATGCTCTGCTTGCATGTCTTGGTAAATCTGCCAGACTGTTTTCCTTTGGGCTCCTGTAAGGTCAAACGGCAGGTGTTTCACAAAATCCCGCGCCAACGTCTCTTCGAACGGAATCGCCAGACTGTGCTCGCTGGCCAGCTCCTGCTTGTTCAGCATACTGGCTAGGCTCAGCTCGAAAACTTCTTCAAACCCCAGCCTTCGTTTAGCCTCGGCCAATTGTTCGGACGATTCCGGATAATGCATCGCCCGTATGGCCTCGGTCCGGCTCAGTAGTTTTTCTTCCTTCACGAGCCAAGCCGGCAACGTCTCAGGCAGCGTCCGCATCAGGCTCATGCAAGCACCGATAGCCTTGCGAATCTGCTTGCTCGTCAGCCCTTTAGTCTCACGATATACCGGAACTATCCTCGCCGTATTCAGCGTAAAATCTTGCACCAGTTCAGCACTCGGGTTCATAAGCTGCATGCGCTGATAGCTGCGCTCGTACACACCGGAGAAATAGTACTCCGCACCGGTTTTGAGCGCCGCAGCCCGATAAGGCTGGTTAAACCAAACAATCCGCATACTATCGGTATCGTCGCTGACTACCGCTTCGGTTATATGCATCCCCCGCCGCACATACCGCCCTGTCGCCTGTTTTACGGTGGCTTTAATGGTTACCGCACCCGGCCTCGTGTCGCGGATACTAACCACCTCTGAATAATCTTCATACCGCCGCGGCAAATAATCGACAAGGTCGGCCACCGTCTTCAAGCCCAAAACAGCGAATTTCTTCGCCACCTCCGGCCCCACCCCCTTCACTTCCGTAACCGCACTCTCTAGTTTCATATTTTATAAGTATAGTCTTAATTCGACTAAGGTGGACGCGTAAATTTGACAATGCAATAATTGCAGTGAATAATTAACCTAATCATTATCTGGAGATGACTAATGAACAAAGCGCCACAAGAGCCTCATCCATTCGACCTCATGCCCGAATTCGGGCAAACCATTCGTGACATCGCCGAAAACCGAGAGCCGACAACTGCCACGGGCGCATTCCTACGAGAACCCGGTAAGGCGCTTACTGTAACGGAAATTCAGCAAGCCACTGGCCAAGAACCGTGGAAAGTAGAGCGCACGCTTGCCGCTCTCCAAACCGCGGGCTTTATGCCGACAGAAACCATAACTGCAGACGGCATCAGTGAATTCCGGCTCACTGGTCTGCCTGAAGAATCAGACTACTCTAGGTATTCTTAAGCGCAGCGATTTCGGCCTCGTGGCGCTGAAGTTGGCGGGATTGGTCTTTTACGACTAGTTTTATTGTTTCGACATCAGCACCTACCCTATCGACCTTTTCTTCCAGCTGGTTGAACTCCGAACGTTTCGGCACGTCATCAAGCGCTTCACGGATAGCCCGAAGCTCGCCGAACAATACTTCGCCAAGCACTTGTTTTCGTTCGTCATCAGTTAAATCTTGCATATCCCCACTATACCACCGAACCATCAGCGGGCAAGACGACTACTTTACTTTTTTGATGAGGAAGAAGGTGGAGGGGCCAAAGTAAGACTTGGCCAGGGGTTTTTGCATGATGCTTTCTAGGCTGAGCATGACGCCCTTTGGTACAAACTTCTTCAGACCGGGGCTGCGAAGGTTGGACACAGAAAGTACTTTTTCGACTTCCAGACCGGCTTCGGCGAGCTGCCTTATGACCGTCTTCGGGTTGTGGTTTACGAATGGCGTGTCGTCGCGGGCCTTTTGGGCTTCGGAGCGGATATCGACCGGTTCAGTCGGGAGCGGCTTACCCTTTAGCGCGTGCTTCACACGGTTGCGAGCATGAGCGTAGTTAGCGAACTCCATGACGAAATAGCCGTCGTTAGCCAATACGCGGTGAATTTCGCGGAAAGCCGGCATGGGGTCTGGGATGTGGTGCAAAATACGCACGATGGTCAGGAGGTCTATTTCACCGTCCTTGAAGTCCATCTTCTGCGCGGTCATGCGTTTGCGGTCGATTTCTGGGTGCTCTTTCAGGAACTCTTTGCCGATGTCGAGCTGCTGCTGCGAGCTATCGGTCAGCGTAACTTTGTCAGCGTACTTTTCCAAATATATACAGAGTCGGCCGTAGCCACCACCGATGTCAACGGCGTGACGGAAGTGCTTTCCCTTCAGGAACCGGCTTATCGCCATGCGCTCGGCAGCGTCTTCGTAGTCGCGTCCGTCCCAGTAGCGGAGGTAGTTATGCGACGGGTCATCGTACCAGTCAGCGTTTTTTTGGTGGTCTTCGGCTTTGATTTCTTTTGTAGTCATAGAGTAACAGTATAGCAATAAATTCATATCAGAGATAGGTAATGACCAAGCACCAAATCCCAATTATCAATCAATGACTGAATTCACGAATGACCGAATGTCTCAGGTCATTTGAGCATTTAGGCATTCGTGAATTGCTTGGTCATTGGTGCTTGGGGCTTGGTCATTTTTAGCTTTGGAGTTCGACGAGAGCGGAGTCTTTGTACGCCTTACCCCGACGAAGCAGTAAGCGGCCGTTCTGAAAATCACCAGTTTCAAATTTTTCGCGTGCGACTTTTTGACCGTTCACTGAAATGGCATTGCCCTGCAGCAGTCGTCGAGCTTCGCTGTTGGAGCTTGCCAGCCCGCTTGTGGCCAATGCTTCTATTATCGAACCCTCGGTAGTTACCGTCAGTGTCGGAATTTCGTTGCGGATTTCTTGTACTACCGCGTCGTCGGCATCCGCCACCGATCGTTTGCCAGTCAAGATGCCCGTAACGACTTCGGCGGTCTGCATGGCCTCGTCGCCGTGGACGAGCTTGGTCACCTCACCCGCCAAGTGTGTCTGCGCTATGCGCGCGCCAGGGTCGGCCTTGTGCGCCGTCATGATAGCTTCGACCTCACGTTGGCCGAGCATGGTGTATATACCGAGGTAGTCCTCGACACCGGCGTCATCGCAGTTTATCCAGAACTGGTAGAACTGCGTCGGCGTGGTTTTGGCCGGGTCAAGCCAGACGGCATTGCCTTCGCTTTTGCCGAATTTCTTGCCGCTGACTTTATCGATGATGAGCGGTGCCGACCAGATATGTGCTTCGGCACCTTTGATGCGTCGGATGAGTTCTACACCAGCGATAGAGTTGCCCCACTGGTCAGCCCCGCAGACCTGCAAGGTAACGCCCTTCTCCTCGAAAAGGTGCAGAAAGTCATAGCCCTGGATAAGCGCATAACTGAATTCGGCATACGATATGCCAGCGCCCTCTTCGCCGAGCCGCGTTTGGATGAACTCACGGCCAAGCATCTGGCGCATCGGTACATGCTTGCCGACGTCACGCAGAAAGCTAAGGTAACCCATATCCTTGAACCAGTCATAGTTGTCGACAATCTCGAATTCTTTCCCCTCGAAGAGCTGTTTGTACTGGGCGCTGATGCCTTGTTTGTTGGCATCGACCTCTTCTGTGGTCTTAAGTTCCCGCTCATCCTTTTTGCCGTCCGGGTCACCGATGAGCCCTGTCGCGCCACCGACGAGCAATATAGCCTTGTGCCCGTGGCGGATGAAGTGGCCTATCATCATCGCCATGGCCAGCTGGCCGACATGCATACTATCGGCACTCGGGTCGACGCCCCAGTAGAAAGTTATAGGTTCACCATCGAGGACAGTCGGGTCTTTGTAGGTGGTTTGGTTTACGAAGCCGCGCCATTTGAGTTCGTCTGAAAGTTTCATGCCCTTAGTATAGCGTATCTGATACGCCAGTTGCGTATGTTGTCTAAAATTCCCAAGATTCGCCCGGCATTCATAAAAATGCCAATGGTTTGTTTGTGCTTTTCGGGGCGGTTTTTGGTATACTGGTAGTTATTACTTATTGTAGTGAGAGACCAATAATTCCAACATATGAGTGACCCTGCACCGCGTCCACGGCGTACCTCCAAAGCGGCCAAGAACACCTTCACCACCAAGAGCGGTGCGACTATAAAGTTGAACCAAAGCCTCGGCGAACGCCGTCAGGCCAACAAAGAAGCCAAGGCCCGCAAAAAAGCCGCCTACCTGAGCACACTCCCCAAAGAACCCTGGAAGCGGGCACTGTACCGGCTTAGCCCGAAACGGTTGGCCAAATACTGGTTCAGCCGCGAAGGCGGTATCATGGCGCTCAAAATCACCGGTATCGGCCTGGTAGCGGTTTTCCTGCTGGTCGTCGGCCTGTTCGCCTACTTCCGTAAAGACCTGCCGAAAATCAAAGACCTCTCGGGCAGCAACCTCGGCGGCAGCGTCACCTACTACGACAAGACTGGCCAAACGGTGCTGTGGCAAGACTACGACCAAACCAAGCGCGTACCAGTCGCCAGCGACCAGATTTCGAAATACATGGCCCAGGCTACCGTCGCCATCGAAGATAAAGATTTCTATAATCACGGCGCGTTCGACGTCCGTGGCATATTGCGCGCCGGCATAAACGACCTCAAGGGCGGGAGTACCCAGGGTGGTTCGACCATCACACAACAGCTGGTCAAGCTGAACGAAGGCTGGACGAACGACCGCACCATCAGCCGCAAGGTGAAAGAGCTCATCCTAGCGGTCGAGCTGGAGCGTGAATACAGCAAGCAAGACATCTTGACCGGCTACCTAAACATCGCCCCGTACGGCAACGTCGACTATGGCGTACAGGCAGCCGCAGCAGACTACTTCAATGTCAGCGCCAAAGACCTCACCCTGGCCCAGGCAACGATGCTCGCCTCCATACCGAAGGCGCCAGGCGCGTACTCACCCTACAACAGCCCGGATTTCAACCCGGCGGTAACCGTAAACGTTTTCAACAAAGAGGGTCTGCTCGCCCGCCAGCACTATGTGCTTGACCAGATGGCCAAGCAAGGCTACATAACCCAAGCGCAAGCCGACGAAGCCAAAAAAGTCGATGTCCTGGCACAGATTAAACCGCTCCAGACACGCTACGCTGGCATCAAAGCTCCGTACTTCGTCCTCACCGCCAAACAGGAATTGGAAAACAAATTCGGCACAGCGCTTGTACAGCGCGGCGGCTGGAAGGTCATAACCACACTCGACATGAACCTGCAGGCCAAATCCGAAGAAATCGTCCAGGCGAACATCCCGAACATCACCAAGCTCAGTGGCGGCACTGCCGACGAAGAAGCGACCGTACTCGAAGACGTCCCCACGGGACAAATCGTCGCCCTAGTCGGTGGCGTCGATTTCAACAAACCAGACTATGGCCAGAACAACTACGCTTCCGGCATAGAAGTTTCGCCGGGCTCGACTTTCAAGCCCTACGACTACGCCACCTTCATAGAAAACAACACCAACGTCGGTGCCGGTTCGGTCCTCTTCGACAGCCAAGGGGCGCTCCCCGGCTATCCATGTACCCAACAGCGGGTCAGCAAGACCAACCCGGGTAACTGTCTGCAGGATTATGACTTCATTTACCCTGGCCCCATAACACTCCGATACGCACTCGGCGGCTCACGTAACGTCCCGGCCGTCAAATCTATGCTTTCGGCCGTACCGAACGATAAGAGTACTGGCAAGGTCGCTTCCATAAACAAGACCATCGCGACCGCTTCGGCCATGATGTCCAACCAATACCTGGAAAGCAAGGGCAAGAAGCCGTACAACTGCTATGCCGACGAAAAGCAGACTGTCGTTACGCAGTGTTACGGCGCGTCGGCCATCGGCGACGGCGCGTACCTGCACCTGGACGACCACGTCAACGGCTTCGCTACCTTCGGCCGCTTGGGCAATGCCATTCCGCGCACCTACCTCCTCAGCGTCACCAACCCGAGCGGCAAATCACTGTACAAATGGAGCCAGCCGCAGGGCAAGCAGGCCATCAAAGCCGACACCGCGTACATCATCAACGACATGGCCAGCGACCCCCGCGCCAGCTACCTTCCCGGAAGCTGTACTGACACCACGTGTACCAACAGCTACAAGTTCCACCGTTACAACGGCTGGAAGTTCGCCATCAAAACCGGTACCACCAATTATGGTTTCGACGGTCTGATGGCCAGCTGGTCGACTAAATACGCCGTCGTTTCGTGGGTCGGTAACCACGACCGTACCGTCGACATCTCCGCCCGAGGTGCCAGCATGGAGTACTTTACGACACCGCTGACCAAAGGAATTATGCAGGCCGCCCACGCCGGCTTGCCGGCAGTGAACTGGCAGAAGCCAAGTACCGTCAAGACCTTGCCGGCATGGATTCTGACCAAGCACATCCACTACGGCGATGTCGAACCGAGCCCCAGCAACGACCTCTTCCCCGGCTGGTACACAGGCAAGACCGCCAGCAATACCTCACAAACCACAGACAAGGTTTCGGGCAAGCTCGCAACCAGCTGTACGCCGGAACTGGCGAAGCTCACCAGCGGAAACAGCAACGCTGCCAGCTGGAATGCCGACCAATTCATGGGAGGCAGCCCGAGCGGCGGCTCCAGTGCCAGCAGCAGCGCCACCCCGCAAGCTACCGACGATATACACAACTGTAGCGATACACAGCCGACCATTACCATAACCGCCGTAAACGGCTTCGCTACGACTAGCGGCTCCACCGCGCATTGTCCTGCGACCGGCGCCTGCGACATAAAAGTCCTGGTACAGCAGGGCACGTACAACCTGACCGACAGCAGCCGTCCAGACTACCCGGGCACTATCACCCTGAGCGTGAGCGGCAACGTCGTACAAAGCCTGCCGGTCAACGACAGCGGTAATTACGACTTCAGTTACAACCCGACTTCCACGGACGGCAGTGTCCAGGTTAGCGTCCAAGTGGTAGACAGCGTACTCTACAGCGGCACCGACACCAAGACGATAACCATTGGTTCGACGGTGAGTCGTGGACCGAACACCGGCAATGGCAGCAACAGCAGCACCGTCGCGAATGCCGAAGGCAACCGGGGCCGCCGCGCCCTCCTCACCTCTGGCCGCCCGTAAGCTTAAAAACAACCCTCGAGTTCACCTCGGGGTTTGTGTAATCTATTTTTCAAGAAAATGATTGAGGGCAGTACGAACATCAGGCACCGCAACCAGGAATGAGTCAGCCTTTTTCTTGCCGCGCATGCCAGGGCCGATGGCGCAGTCGAAGCCGAGTTTCTTGGCTTCGGCGACCCGCTTTTCTATGAACGGCACATGCCGGACTTCGCCGCTTAGCCCGACTTCTCCGAAGACGACCGCGTTCTGCTTCAGCTGCAGGCCTTTGGCGGCGGAACCGATGGCCATGCATATAGCCAAGTCGGCCGCCGGGTCCTGCAACCGGATGCCGCCGACGATATTGATATAAATGTCTTGCTCCGCCAGGTTCAGCTTCGTGCGCCGCTCCAACATGGCGACAAGCAGGTTCACCCTGTTCAGGTCTATGCCACTAGCCGCCCGTTTCGGGTACCCGTACGACGTCTTATTCACCAATGCCTGCACCTCGACCAGCAGCGGCCGGGTGCCTTCCAGGGTGGCCAGCACCACCGAACCGTCTGAAATCTGCCGTTCGGCCAGGAGTGCCTGGCTGGGGTTTGCCACCGGGTGCAAGCCCTTTTCGTCCATTTCCAGAATCGCCGCCTCACTGGTCGGGCCGAACCGGTTCTTGACTGCCCGCAGCACTTTGAAGCCGCCATACGCGTCACCTTCCAGCTGCAGCACGACATCGACGATATGCTCAAGCACTTTCGGCCCGGCGATACTGCCTTCTTTGGTCACATGGCCGACTACGAACATGGCGGTATTGCTCGCTTTGGCGGCCGCCACCAGCACCGCGGTACTGTTCGTAATCTGGCTGACGCTGCCCGGCGCCGAGGCGACTTCTTTGACTGTCATGGTCTGTATAGAATCGACCACCACGAAATCGTAGCCACCGGCCGCGACCGTGGCCGCGACATCTTCTGCGATGTTGCTTGTCGCTAATTGCAGATTCTTTGCGCCAGCCAGACCGAGCCGCTGCGCGCGCATGCCCACCTGATGCTCCGACTCTTCGCCGCTCACATACAGCACTGTGTGTTTTGCTGCCACCAGGCTGGCCAACTGCAACAATAGCGTACTTTTACCGATACCCGGCTGCCCGGCGATAAGGTTCACACTGCCGGCCACAATGCCGCCGCCCAACACCGTATCGACATCGGCGATACCCGTCACTAAACGGGTTTCAGAGGCTTTCGCAGCACCCGCTATGCCCTGTGGGCTCAGTACAGCCCCTGTGCCGGCCTTTTTGTTCAGACCAGTACCCTGTACAGCTGTAATCTGCACTTCTTCGGCTATGGTGTTCCATTCGCCGCACTGCGCACACCGCCCTTGCCACGAGCTGTACTGTGCGCCGCAGTTGTTGCATACATACTTCACTATCTGTCTGGCCATACCACTTACTCCTTTTACCTGTTAGTCTACACGAGTCATTACAGAAATGGCCAATCATCATAGTACAAATGACCAATCACCAAATCACAATGACCAATCAATGACCGAATTCACGAATGACAAATGACTGAGACAGGCGTGAGCATTCGGACATTCAGTCATTTGTTAATTGCTTGGTCATTGGTGCTTGAGGCTTGGTCATTACACCTATTGGGCGGTGACCGTGTCGGAGGAGAGGGCTTTGACGAGTTGTTGCTCTTCGACGGCGATGGCATTGCGCGTTTCGACGATGCCGTTGTACTGCGAAATCTGGCTCCGGGTAGTTTGGATGAGCGCGTTGTACGTATTTACGGCGGCATTGTAACTGCCGACCATGCTGTTGTAGGTGGCGATGTCGCCGTGGCTTCGAGCAGTTTGCATCTGCGCCGACTGTTTGTCCAAAGCCGTACGCTGCTGCTTCAGCAAAGCCTCGTTAGCGTCTATTTGTACCTTCAAGCCTTTCAGCTGGGCGTCGTAGGCGGCAATCTGGTCCTGGCGACTGGTGAATTCAGCCTGGTACTGTGCAGCGTAGCCGGTGACTTTGGAGCGGTCGGTAAAGTAACGCTTGTAGTACGTTTCCAGCGGCGCAGGGAGGTTGGCGATTTCGGTTCCGAATATGGAGTGCATTTCGTTCACGACATCGTTCGGTTCACTGACTTTGTAAGCGGCGATGATATCTTTGATGCGTTGGTCTGTCAGCTGGTGCTCGTAGTAGTCGGTCAGCCAGCCGTCTACCTGCTTGCGTTCGGCGGACGAAAGGCGGCGGTATGCGGCGTGCAGCATTTCGTGCGCCGCCGTGACCTGCTCGACGCCATCTAGCCGCGTGGCGGTGACATCGTACAGGTAAATGCCTGCGTCGTCGCCAACGTAGCAGCCGAGCACAATGGTCTTTTCCCTGCCGGCCGGACAGGTGCTCGAGAATGTGGCACCGTTCGAAATAACCGGCTTGTTCACATAGAACAGCCGTGTCGCCTTCGGTGTCATGGTGTCGTCGGCAGCCAGTGCCGACACGGTGGCAGGGGGGCTATAGCCACGCAGTTTCATCCAGTCGGTCACGGTCTGGCGCTGCAGCCATGTGAGCGCCAGTACGCCCAGGACAAGCACTAACACCCCAACCTGCAGTGTCTGTTTTCGCTTCATACGTTAGCTTTATTGTAGCATTTCGGAGGTGAAAGCAAGAACTCTGACCGTCGCTATTCGGCAGCGGTCGTGTAGGTTAGCTGGTCGTTCTTGGTGGCGACGTGGACGATGTCGCCCTTGGTGTATTTGTTGTCGAGCAGTTCGACAGCCATCTGGTCTTCGATGGTGTCCTGGATGAGCCTCCGGAGTGGACGAACGCCGTTCTTGGCATCGTAGCCGTGTTCGAGCAGGTATTCCTTCGCACCCTTGGTCAGCGTCAGGCTCAGGCCCTGCTTCTGCAGGCGTGCCTTCAGTTCGTCTATCTGCAGGTCGATGATGTGGAAAATGTCTTTCTTGGTCAGCCCGCGGAAGACGACGATTTTGTCGATGCGGTTCAACAGTTCGGGGCGCATTTCTTTCTTCAGCCGGTCGAGCACGTTGTTACGGTTGGCCTCGTGCATGGCGTCTAGGTCGTCGAAATCTTTCGTCCGCTCGGCATGGAATCCGAAGTTAGCTTCCTTTTGCAGCTTCTCTGCACCGATGTTCGACGTCATGATGACGATGGTGTTCGTGAAGTCTATGCGACGGCCCTTGGCGTCGGTCAGGTAGCCGTCTTCCAGAATCTGCAGCATCATGTTGAACACGTCAGGGTGCGCTTTCTCTATTTCGTCAAACAGCACGAGGCTGTACGGTTGACGACGAATTTTATCGGTCAGCTGGCCGCCTTCATCGTAACCGACGTAACCGGCAGGTGCACCGACGAGTCGCGAGACATTGTGGTGTTCGCCGAACTCGGACATGTCTATCTTTACTAAAGCACTCTCGGAGCCGAAGAATTCGCGGGCCAGGACCCGGGCCAGCTCAGTCTTACCGACACCGGTCGGACCGAGGAAGATGAACGAGCCGATGGGCCGGTTGGTAGCACCGATGCCGCTGCGGTTGCGGCGGATGGCTTTGCTGACCACTTCGACCGCTTCTTGCTGGCCGATGACGTGTTTGCCGATATTCTTCTCTAAACTCAGCAGATACTTCGCCTCGCTCTTGATGACCTTGCGCACCGGCACGCCGGTTATCCGTGCCACTACCTCGGCGATATCGTCACTCGTCACGTTCAGCCGCTTGGCGTCTTTATTCGTCTTGAGCAGTGCTTCGAGCTCTTTGTTTATTTGGGACGCGCGGGTTTTGGCACGGGCGGCACGTTCGTAGTCTTCGTTGTCGACGGCTTCGTCTATGCGGGCGTTGACCAGCTTGAGTTCTTTCTGCAGCTTGCGGACTTCGGGGCTGGTCTTACCCTTCAGCACGCGCAGGTGGGCAGAGGTTTCGTCGAGCAAGTCGATAGCTTTGTCGGGCATATACCGGTCCTGGATGTAGCGCTTCGCGAGGTTGACCGTGTCTTCGAGTACTTCGTCACTGATGGTCACGCCATGGAATTCTTCGTAGTGCTTGCGCAGGCCTTTCAAGATGGCCAGCGTTTCGGCCGGCGTCGTTTCCGGCACCTGGATAGGCTGGAAGCGGCGCTCCAGCGCGGCATCTTTTTCGATATGCTTGGTGTATTCGGCGGTCGTGGTCGCGCCGATGACTTGGATTTTGCCGCGGGCCAAAGCTGGCTTGAGTATATTGCCAGCGTCCATAGCGCCCTCGGCGGCACCGGCGCCGACTATCAAGTGAATTTCATCTATAAATACGATGGTCTTCTTGTCGTCTTCGAGTTCCTGCATGACCTTCTTGAGCCGTTCTTCGAACTCACCGCGGTACTTGGTACCGGCTATCATACCGGCCAGGTCGAGCATGACGATGCGCTTGTCGAGCAAACTGTCTGGCACGTCTTCGGAAATGATACGTTGGGCCAGACCCTCCACGATGGCCGTCTTGCCGACACCCGGTTCACCGATGAGCACCGGGTTGTTCTTGGTGCGACGGTTGAGGATAGTGACCATGCGCTTGAGCTGGTTTTCGCGGCCGACTACCGGGTCAAGCTTGCCTTTGCGGGCTTCGGCGGTCAGGTCGGTGCCGAATTGGTCGAGGGTGGTCTTTTTGCCGCTTTTGCGCGGCGCGCGACGGGTACCGGGTTCGCCGAAATCACCCTCTTCGTACTGCTGGCGCTGCAGAAAGTTTTCGAGCTCGTTGGTCAGACGGTCGACATCGACGTTCATGTCGCGCAGCAAAATGGTAGCACGGGCGTTCTTTTGGCTGAGGATGCTGTAGAGAATGTGTTCGGTGCCACAGAAATCTTGGTTATAATCTTGCGCGACGTCGTACGCCATCTTGAGCGTCAGCTTGGCGGTTTCGCTGTAGCCTTTGGCGCCCATGTTTATAACAAGCGTCTTGGGTGTGAGGTTCAGGGCCAAGCGCGCTTTGTCGAGCGTAACCCCGGCACCTTCGAGCAATTTTGACCCCATGCTGCTGTCTTGTGCGAGCAGGCCAAGTAGCAGGTGCTCGGTGCCGACGTAGGCGTTACCCAGCCCACGGGCGATTGTCCCAGCGTGAGCCAAGCTTTTGCGTGCGTTATCAGTCAGAAAATTGGAAAATTCTTGATAATCAGGAGAGTTTGTTGCGTCCATAGTTTATACCCTCTCTTCTGTCGTCCCCGTTAGAAGCAGGGGCCCAGAAATGAATGTTTAGTCTGGACCCGCCGCGGCGGGTGACAGTACTTCCATAATATCGCAATTAGCACTCGACCGTCAAGAGTGCTAATTTGAGATATTTATCACGCTCATTATTAACTACTCTAGATTCTACTTTCACCAAGACGGTTAGTCGTATATCCTTTAAGATTATGACGACACAACTTGTGGGTATCCTGAATATAACACCGGATAGCTTTAGTGATGGCGGGTTGTTTTTGGAACCCGTTGCCGCGCTCGGGCAGCTGCGCCAGCTGTTCGGTGACGGCGCTTCGCTGGTGGACATCGGCGCGGAATCTACCAGACCAGGTGCCGAAGCGCTCTCGCCCGAGCAGGAATGGCAGCGCCTAGCACCAGTCTTAGGGGTTGCGCTCCGCGAGTACCCCGGCCGCGTATCACTCGATACGTTTCACCCCGAAACGGTTTCGCGAGCGGTCGAAGCTTGCGGCCCGCACTTCTTAGTCAATGATGTTACCGGTTTTTCGAACCCCGTCATGATTCAAGCGGCCGCACAGTACAAGCTGTGCTGTATTATCAGCCACCTGCCCGCCCAGTCCCGCGGTGATATCCAGGCGGCCCACAAAGGGACACTGCTCGACGATGAACAAGTCGTGAAACGGGAGCTGCTGCAACGACGCGGCGAGTTGGTCGCGGCCGGAGTACCCGCCGAAGGCATTATCCTCGACCCCGGCATCGGCTTCGGCAAAACACCCGAGCTCAACCAAAGACTGCTGCGATTCGCCAAACTCGTCCCCGGACACCCGGTCATGATAGGCTACTCACGCAAACGCTTCCTCGGCGAACACCGCTTCGAGCTGGAACCGAACCTGGCCGCCGGACGCATCGCTATCGCCGCCGGCGCGGCCTACCTCCGCGTCCACGACGTCGCCGCCCACCAAGCCATAGTAATGAAGTGAATGGTGGTAGAGGTCGTCCGTCAAAGACGGACATATCAAACAGTGGTCCGAAGGACCATACAGCTATCTGCCGGCTATTCGGAAGTCTCCCGGCTGCATGTGGTCAAACTGACAACTCTTCCAAGGCGAAGCCGGAGGAACGTTTCGACTGTTCGAGGTCGCCGCGGCGACCGAGTTGTCGAAACGGTTGTCGGTTTGGCAACCTGCACCGAGATGGCTGGAGCCTAGCCGGGGAGTTTTGGACACTTTTGCGATTCAAAAGTGTCATGTTTGCTCGAGGAAAAAAACGGACCCGCCGCGGCGGGTGACAGAAGCGAGTAGACCAATCAGCGACGGGCCAGAGATGGTTCAACTGGCTTTGCGGCACCAGATTTCAAACCGGAACGTTATGCCGTTCTCGGTCAGAGAGCCAGACACATACGTCCGCTCAAACGCCCCTTCATACGCCGGGAAAAACTTCGTACAACCAAAATCACCTTCCACCCGTGTCAGATACAGTTCATCAGCCCGGCCTAGCACGCTTTCGAACAACCGCTGGCCGCCCAGCACCCACACGTCGTCCTCGTGCTCCAGAAACTTCCCCACGTCGCGTACCACTGCGGCATCCGGCAATTCCGGCCCGCTGGTAACCACGACATTCCGCCGATCTGACAATGCTGCACCGATATTCTCATACGTCGCCCGGCCCATCAGCACCGTCTGCCCCAACGTGTGCTTCCGGAACCACCGCATGTCAGCCGGCAACTTGCCGGACCATGGTATGCCATGGCTGTCTGCGATACCTCGCCGGGTATCCAGCGCCGCGATGCACCGAATCATGCAAGCTCCTGCAACTTCGGCCGCAGTTCGCTAGCCAGATACAGCGAACCGGTTACCAGCAATACTTCTTCGGGTCGCCGCAGCAGCAGCTCCAGGCCGACCACGGGCTCCTGTGTCACTTGCCCTTCCCGGCCCGTTGCCGCCCGCCATGCAGCCATGATTTCTTCGGGCGGCAGCGGCACATGGCGGAGGTCCTGCGAAGCCGGACAGGCGGTGGTTATAAGATGGTCCGTCAGTGGTTCCAGTTCTCGGAGCGCCAGCTCAAGCTGCTCGCGCTTCGCTTCCAACAGGCCGAGCAGCACCGCTGTTTTTTGCCCCGGAAAACGCGCTGCGACCGCCGTCGCCAGCGCATGGAGTTTTTGTTGGTTGTGAGAGCCATCCAAGACGATAATCTTGTCTTGGTACTGGAACAATTCCATCCGGGCCGGCACCGTCACTGCCGCCGCCTGGCGGAGCGCAGCTGCAGACGGTTCTGCAACTCCCGCTTGCTGCAGAGCCTGCAGCGATGCCGCGAGCGCCAGGCTCCAATTCCGCCGCTGGAACACCGGCAGTTCAGCCGGCGCGGCAGCTTCTCCGTCTGCGACGACCGTCAACTCCGCGCCTTGCCGGGCAGCAGTCTGCATAAAAACATCCATGACCTCCGGAGCCTGACGGTGTGCAAACACTCGGTTACCCGGCAAGAGTATGCCCGCTTTCTGCGCCGCGATAGATGGCAAGTCTTTGCCCAGAATAGCCGTGTGGTCCAGTCCGATATCGGTCAGTACACACACTTTGTCACGGCGATGCACCACGTTCGTGCCGTCCAGCAGCCCACCAAGTCCCACTTCGACGACCGCAAAATCCACATCCATACGGGCGAACTCCCAGTACGCGAATGCGACCAGCAGCTCAAAATACGTCGGCCGTACCGGCGCCGCGCCGAGAAGGGTCAAGAATTCGGACAGCTCGCGGCAGAATACGGCTTCCGGCAAGGGCGTCAGATTCAACTGCACCCGTTCGTTCACTTCGGTAATATGCGGCGAGACCGTCAGCCCCACTTTCGCGCCGCTCGCAGCCAGTATCGCTGCGACATAATAGCACGTAGACGTCTTGCCCGACGTTCCCGCCACATGTACCACTTGGTAGCTGTCTTGCGGATTGCCGAGGTAGTCCATCAGGCTGCGCATCCGGTCCAGCTTGTATACTTCCGGCAAACTCCCCGCCGGCGGCACATACGCCGTCAGCACTTTTTTGGCTGTAGTGAAGTCACTTACCTGCTGCATGTTCGTCGGATTAAAACTTAGGTTTCCTGTCAAAAGCGCCTTGCTCTAAGCGTACACTATAAGCCAATAGAACAGCGCGGTAGTCACGAGGCTGAGCACAAGGTACACCGCTGCATACGCTGCCTGCTTTGTCTTAGCCTTGCGTTCCAAGACGAGCACGGCAACGGCCAACGCGATGCCCGTGACCAATGCCATGAAGCCAAAGACCACGAGCGCTACGTGGAAGAGGCTGCTGCCGTACGCCCAGTTGTAGTTGCTGCTTAGCTGGTTCAACGCCACACCGCCATAAATCAACACCAGTGCTACGCCCATAAGTATATGCATGGAACGAAAAAGCCATTTCATGCTCCGATTATAGCAAACCCACCCCTGATATAACAGAGTGCCGCATTTCCCCTAACGTAAAATACGGAATACGACCGGCTTCATCCGTCGTCATATATTAGTTGTGGCTATTCGCCGTGTTCTTCGATGGCTTCGAGAAGGGAGCTTTCGAGCTGTTCCTTCTTCTTCAGCTTCGGCTGCTTGGGGAGTTCGACCGTTTCGACGGTGCCTTCGATTTCCGGTGCCTTTTCGGCTTCGATGTCGAGCTCGTAGCCGACCAGTTTAGAGGCCAAGCGGACGTTCTGACCACCACGGCCGATAGCGATGCTGAGCTGGTCTTCCGGCACGATAACCTTGGCACGCTTGGCCGCTTCGTCCAGCTGTACGCGGCTGACTTTGGTCGGGCTGAGCGCCTGGGTTATGTAGGTAACGGTATCTTCGCTCCAGACGACAATGTCAATCTTTTCCTGCTCGCCTATCTCGCCGACGACCGCATTTACCCGAGTACCGTGGCCACCCACGAAGGTACCGACCGGGTCGACACCCGCTACTGTGCTGGCGACAGCGACCTTGCTGCGGACACCGGCTTCGCGGGCAATGTTCTTGATTTCGACAGCGCCACTTTCCATTTCTGGGACTTCGGCACGGAAGAGGAATTCCAGGAACTCGCGGTTACCACGGCTCAGCACCAGTTGCGGGCCGCGCGGGCCGCGTTCGACATCCTTTAGGAAGGCTTTTATGCGCTGGCCGGGGTAGTAGCGCTCGCCCTGAATCTGTTCGCTCTTGGGCATAATTCCTTGGGCTTTGCCCAGTTCCAAACGGACAATCATACCTTCAACACGGCTGACCATGGCGTTCACTACGGTGCCGATTTTGTCTTCGAACTCTGCCAGCACAATCTCGCGCTCGGCTTCACGCAAGCGCTGCAAAATAACTTGTTTGGCAGTCTGAGCAGCCACGCGGCCGAACTCAGTTACCTGCTCGTGAATCTCTACGAAGTCACCCTTTTCGGCGCCCTTCTTAATCTTCTGAGCGTCTTCGATGCTGATTTCGAATTCGTCGTCACCGACCCGCTCGACGACTTCTTTGCTGACGTAGGCGTCGACTTCGCCGGTTTTCAGGTTCATTTCTACGCGGACTTCCTGTTCGCGTTCGCCGTAGTCGCGGCGGTAGGCAGCGGCCAGGGCCTGTTCGACGACCTGTTTGACAGTGTCTTCCGGCAGGTTCTTTTCCTCTGCAATCGCCGTAATGGCTACTGCCAGTTGTTTAAAATCTAAATCCATAAGTCGTTCCTTTCAGTCACTCCAAATGACCAATTATCAATTTACAATGTTCCAGTGAATTACCAATGACCAATTCCCAATGCTTTTGTCATCCTGAACTTGTTTCAGGACCCATACGGTAGCACGGACGCTCATATGAACGCATGGATGCTGAACTAAATTCAGCACGACAGCACCGGGGGCCTTTGCTGGTCTCAAGGCACGAAAAAAGCCGACCTTCCGGCCGACCTAACACTGCTCATTATACAGATAAAGCCCTGACTGTCAACTCGAGAGGGGCCTTCAAAGTCTCACTCTCATTTCGACCGAAGTGGAGAAATCTTCTAGTTCGACTGGGAAAATCTCTCGACTACGCTCGAGATGACAGCGCTTGTGGTAGCTAAGGGGTTCTGGAGTCGGGTCGGGGGCGCGCATGGCGGCGTGTTGGGCATCCTGCATCAGCAGAACACTTCGACGCCACCAGCGCACCCCCGACCCGGAACTCCACCCATCAGCTTCGACGCCGACGGATACGACAGGGCTGGCCCGTAATCTCGGTCAGCACCTCCTCGAGAGCCTCAATGACCCGTACACGCTGCGCGCGCGTTGGCTGCGAGTCGTCGAGCCGCAGGTTTAGTGACTCTTCGCCGGGTGAGTAAGACAACTCACGCAAGCAGGCCACCCTTTGTGTCACCTCCCTGTCGAGCCGATTGAGCTCCCGCCGCCAGAGACTGACTGGACGCTCTCCCGAAACCCGGAAGGTGTTCAGGTGGAAGTCCCGCGAGTCAGCCCAGTACAACTGGACCTCCGTGACGAGTACTGCCCTCACCTGTTCGTAAAGAGCAATTGCCACGATAGTTCACATCCGTTCTGGTCGTGAGCCGGTTTCATTTCCGGTTCGCTGATGAGTACAACATGTTTGGAGCGGTACTGCTACCTTTCTTTGCCTTTCGGCAAGCTCGACAATATGTATCTTCTCGTTATAGCACATTTTGCAATTTTTGTCTATTTCACCTCTATAGCTGCACCCCACCCTCACGTCATTCCCGCGCAGGCGGAATCCCACCATCAACCGTGGCTGCTTCGGCCACACAACTTTGTTTCTCTATGCTAGAGGTCCAACCTCGAGCATTAGCGGATTGCCAAGGGAAGAATGCGAGTCAAGCCGCTAGCGGTTGAGAGTGCAAGGTAGCGCAGAAGTTGACGGGTGGCGTATAATCCGGGTATGAAACACGGAGCAAGGTTAGTCGAGAAGACAAAAACCAAAACAAAGCGTTGGTTCGGCAGGTTCAGCTACGGTGGGTTGGCACTGGGCACGCTGTTTTATTGTTTTTCGCTGATGCCGTCGTTGCTGCCGCGCCCCTGGTTTTTCCAGGGCATACTCAGCGGTATAAGCCTGGCCATAGGCTACGGCATCGGCACCGGGCTCAGTAGCCTCATCCGTTGGCTGTTCCAAGCCGAACTGTCCGCAAGTGTAAAGCAAAGTGCCTGGCGCGGGCTGGCGATACTCGGGCCGGGCTTCGCACTACTCTACCTTTGGTTGGGTTATGGTTGGCAGAACGAGGTTCGCAAGCTGGTCGGCGAACCGCCCTACCCGAGCCGCCATTTCATCCTCACGCTCATTACTTCGCTGCTTATCTCGCTCCTACTCCTCTACGCGGGCCGCGGCTTGCGCCGGCTTGGCCGGTTTACCCAGCGTCAGATAGACCGACTACTGCCACGTCGCGCTAGCTATGCGCTTGCCGGTGTGCTGATGGTCGCCTTCGTGTTCTGGATAATCAGCGGTGTCTTCGCTAACTTCTTCTTTACTGTCACCGACAAAATGTTCGCTCAAAAAAACAACACCACACCCGCCGGTATATCGCAGCCCGAGAGCCCAGACCGCTCGGGCAGTCCGGAGTCTTACGCCAAATGGGACACGCTGGGCCACCAAGGCAAGAATGTCGTCGCCCGAGGCCCCAGTGTGCAGCAAATGACCGAGTTTAGCGGTACGCCCGCCAAACAATCCATTCGTGTCTACGCCGGTCTAGAGAGCGCTCCCGACGCCGAAAGCCGCGCTCAGCTGGTCGTCAAAGAGCTGCAGCGCACGCACGCTTTTGACCGGAAAGTACTGCTCATAGCCAACACTACCGGCACCGGCTGGCTGGAACCGCAAACCGTCGACACGTTTGAATACATGTGGAACGGCGACACGGCTATAGCGGCCATGCAGTATTCGTACCTGCCGAGCTGGATATCCTTCCTAGTCGACAATGACAAAACGGTCGAAAACGGCCGCACGCTGTTCGACGCGGTGTACGGCGAATGGTCTAAGCTGCCAGCCGACCATCGACCCAAGCTCTACACCTACGGCCTGAGCCTCGGCTCCATAGGCGGGCAAGCCCCTTACAGCGGTATAAACAGCCTGCGCAATTCCGTGGACGGCGCCCTGTTCGTCGGCACGCCGAACAGTACCGAACTGTGGCGGAACGTAACCGAGCACCGCGACCCCGGCTCACCAGAATGGCAGCCGGTTTACAAAGGCGGCACCGCCGTCCGCTTTGCCGCTACCAACAACGACGTGAACGCCAACCAAGACAAATGGCAGCAGCCCCGCGTCCTGTACGTGCAGCACGGTTCCGACCCCATAGTCTGGTTTAACTTTGCCAACATGTTCCACGAGCCCGACTGGCTGCGCGAGCCGCGCGCCCCCGATGTTTCGCCGAATGTCACGTGGTACCCGTTCGTCACTTTCTGGCAGATAACCATCGACCAGATATTCGGCGTACAAGTCCCTGCCGGTCACGGCCACAACTATGGCAACACTGCCGCCGCTTCGTGGGCCGCCCTGACTCAGCCAGAAGGTTGGACCAACGAAAAATCCCAGCAGCTCCAAAAAATCATCGACTCCTACCCTCTCGAATAGGCAAACCTCCCGTTGCCCTTTTGGTGAGACAAAACACCATGGCTGATATATTTTTGAGATTTTGCTTGCACGAACGGCGCGCCAGGAGCATAGTATATACATAACCAAAAGCAGAAAGGAACGTCGCGGCAATGCCACCGGGTGTTCACCGAAACAAAGAACCCGTCTTACACCTCTCTGCCGCGCCCGCTCTCGAAACCCCACCACCACTTACTCCAACAACTATCCACGAACAATTCCGCGCCCTCCTAGCAGGGCGCGGTTGCTTAGTAGACACCCCATTCGAAAAAGAACTAGAGCCACACTGGTCCGCCCAAACCACTAGTATGGAGTTCGCTGTCGAGGCGTTCGAAGAAACGTTCGTGCTAGCTTCGAGATTCTATATCCTGTCCGAAAAACGCCGGATACAAGAACGCCGCATAGCTTGGCGAGCGCTTGAACGAGCCCATGCCTACGGCAACCCCACCGTACCGGCCCACGGTATACTCTGCGGGCACGAGACTCTGTTGTTATCCGCACGCCGGCCGTTAAGCACGGTCGCCATTCCATTGTTGCGCAGTGCAGCCCGTTTGGAGACGACACCCGACAACACTTTTACGACAGGCCTCGTTACACTGTCTGTCCGCCGCGGCAACACCATGCAGCCGCTTTCGGATGCGTGCGAAGACAGCGACGTCAAGTACAAACAAGTACACCGCCTCCTTGGCCAGCTCGCAGAGAAGCAAGCCGTACGGTACGAGCCGACCGAAGACCTACCACACCCTACCGCCGTGGAGCCGCCTCTTCCGCCACTCCGCATGCTGCCGGCACGCATGCATCTCGAAGGGCTTTTGCCAAAAGCCGCATAGAATCTATACGCCAGACTCCGTTTCGTGGTTACGCAACAAGTCCGGGGAAGGACCACGAGTTTCGACCGAAATATTCCGGTCAGCCAAATCGGCTATAAGATTTTCCGAAAATGAAGCCACCACCGCATTGCTGTTTTCAACCCTGCAAAATCTCCAAGGACAAAACACTCTGGTACGTGCATCCGCAAGTGCGGAGCTGAGGCCACACTCTCCAAGGTTGCGAAATGTACGGCAAGCCGGCTTTGCAGCCTCCATGCCCGCTTCGATTGACCCGTCAACGGCATCCGATACCTCTGGAGGCTCCTGGTCACCGGCTCGTATCCAGCACAGCGATTTACGATTATTTGCATAAGAAGCGCTTATACCAACCTCGACACCCACAAGCTACTCCTGTTACATTTTCTACACCATACCATTCGCCCGATATTCCTGCAAACTGCGGTACACTGTAGGTATGAAATCAGTCTCTCGTCTTTATACGCAATTCCAACCTAGTGAGTACGACGTTACGTTCCGGCTTGATGAAGCAGCGATGCGCTTTTCGGGCAGCGTGACCATCCGCGGCAAGAAGGTCGGACGGCCGAGCGAACGCATAACGTTGCATCAGCACGGTCTGAAGATTACGAGCGCCACCATCACCAAGCACGACAAAAAAGGCGACCAAGAGCTGCCAGTCGTGCGCATCAACAACCAGAATTCGCTCAACGAAGTCCGCCTGCACACCGACGCCAAAGTATTTCCTGGCGAATACACCGTGACCGCAGAGTTCGAAGCACCGATTACCAAGGGTATGACGGGTATCTATCCTTGTTACTTCACCGAGGGCAAAGAAGAAAAGATGTTGCTCGCCACACAGTTCGAAAGCCACCATGCGCGCGAAGCCTTTCCATGCATCGACGAGCCCGAGGCGAAAGCTATATTCAATATGACGCTCGTTACGCGACCGGGCGTTGAAGTGCTAGGTAACACCCCTGTGAAAGAGCAGAGAGCAGAGAGCAGAGAGCAGAGTTCATCTGAGGGCAAACTCAAAACTCTGCCCTCTGCTCTGATAACTACTTTTGAACCAACGCCACGGATGTCTAGTTACCTACTAGCGTTTGTGACGGGAGATTTACACAAGAAGACGGCGCAGACGAAGAACGGAGTCGAGGTGAATGTGTGGGCTACGACCGCGCAGCCGGCCGACTCGCTCGATTATGGGCTGGATGTGGCGGTAAAGAGCATAGAATTTTTTGAAGACTACTTCGGTGTGCCGTACCCGTTGCCCAAGGCCGACCACGTCGCGCTGCCAGATTTCAGCAGTGGCGCCATGGAAAACTGGGGGCTCATAACGTACCGCGAGCGCGTGCTGCTGGCTTACCCGGGCGAAACGGCGCAGAGCGTGTTTGAGCAGATTGCGCTGGTCATCGCGCACGAAACGAGCCATCAGTGGTTCGGCAACCTAGTGACTATGAAGTGGTGGGACGACCTGTGGCTCAACGAAAGCTTCGCCAACATGATGGAATACCAGGCTGTCGACAGTTTCCGCCCCGAATGGCAAGTCTGGAACACCTTTATCGCCGCCGAAGGTTTGAGCTCGCTGCGGCGCGATGCTGTGGCGGGTGTCCAGGCAGTAAAGTCCGACGTACACCACCCCGACGAAATCAGTTCGCTGTTCGACCCGTCCATAGTGTACGCAAAAGGTGGCCGTCTGCTGTACATGCTCAAAAATTACGTCGGTGACGATGCTTTCCGTAAGGGCTTGACGGCGTACTTCGAAAAACACAAGTACGGCAACACCACTGGCGCCGACCTGTGGGCCGCCTTATCCGAAGCCAGTGGCAAAGACATCGGCGCGTTTATGAACCCGTGGCTGACGCGCAGCGGCTTCCCGCTCGTCACCATTTCGCAAAATGACAAAGAGGTCACCGTTTCACAGGAACAGTTCCTAGACGACCCCAAGAAGGCGGATGCAGAGCGCGTCTGGCCAGTACCCCTTTTTAGTGACGCCTCTACTGCACCCGAGAGTTTCAGTGCGAAAAGTTCCAAGTTCCAAGTTCCAAGTTCCAAGCTTGCGCAGATAGACCTCGGTGCCCGTGGGCATTACCTCGTCCGTTATACTACCGACGATCAAAAGAAGTACATATCCGAACAAATCGCCAGCCAAAGCCTGTCCGAGCCCGACCGCCTGATGCTCCTGAACGGCGCCAGCATGCAGTCCCGTGCCGGCTACCAGCCGTTCGGCGACGTGCTGCAGATGCTCAGTGCGTACGAACACGAACACAGCGAGCCGGTCTGGGACATTATGGCGCTGGTCGTCGGCGAATCCCGTCGGTTCATAGACCTCGATGCGGAACTAGATGATACTATCAAACCGTACGTATCGAAACTCGTCGCCGCGCAAGTAGCCCGCCTGGGCTGGGATATTGCCGAGGGCGAGTCCTCGGCAGATGCCAAACTTCGTGCGCTCGTCCTGGGTCTGAGCGCCTATGCCGAAGATGAGCCGACCGTCGCCAAAGCCAAAGAGCTCTTTGCAGCCTACAAAGACCGCGGCGCCTCCATTCCAGCGGAACTGCGCCCACTGGTCTTCATCGTTCCCATTAAAAACGGTGACGACGAAGCCTTCGATTTCCTGGTAAACCTGCACGACACCACCCAAAACAGTGACCTCAAGAGTGATGCTTGCGACGCCCTGACTGCTACCCGTAACCCCAAGCGCGCCTCGCAACTGCTCGCACGGCTCAAAGACGCCAAACTGGTCAAACCACAAGACGCCGACCGCTGGCTCGTCTACCTGCTGCGCAACCGCTACACCCGGGCAACCGCCTGGCAGTGGATGGTCAACAACTGGGCCTGGCTGGAAGAAACCTACAAGAACGACAAATCGTACGACTACCTGCCCCGCTACGCTGCCAGCTGCGTCAATACGCGCGAATACCAACAGAAGTTCCGAGACCTGTTCGAGCCCAAGCAGGACCAGCTTATCCTGAAGCGCAACATCCAGCTCGGTTTCGAAGAAATCGAAACCCGCGTCTCGTGGCTCGAACGCGACCTCCCCTCCGTGCAAGCGTTCTTCAAATAGTAAGACGAACGGAGAGAGAATACAGAAGGTAGAATGAAGAATGTAGGGACATCCGCCTGCAGGCGGATGTTTATTACTCGTGACTCCGCAGGAGTCATACAACAGAAGGCGGGGCGGCTACGCCACCACGAAACAGAAAACAATTTTAAACCGTTAGTTTTATTTTTTACTACTTTATGCTATTGTATACATATGAATGAACACTCGTTTCCACCTCGGAGCTTACGTTTCGACGAACTAACTGAAGAGAGATTAAAATTCTTTGGCCAACTTAAGGGTCAGTCCGTCAGCTCCTTAATTCGAGAGCTTGTAGATGAAGGAATAGCTACAGCTTTTCAGCCCGCATTACTCGAGGCGCACGCCCAGAAGGTAAATGCTATGGCTGCACAGTTAGGCGTCGCAGCCCGACTAGAAGTCGTACAAGAAACGCAGACACCTGAAGCTCCTCAAGCCTAAGCCAGGGTTTCGAGGAAGGCCGTGACTTCGTAGTCTTCGCCCGAGAGCTCTAGTGCGCCAAGGGCAATTTCCCCGCGGTAGCGGTTTTCGGAAACCCACAGCTGCGCCGCAAACCCCATTTGCCGCAGTTTAGCCGGGGTAATGTACTCCAGGCCGCGCCCCTGCGACGTCGTCTTGCGGTGCTTCACCTCGAAAAACACCACTGGCCCATGCTTCTTCCGGGCCACGATGTCTATTTCGGCCCGCTTTCGCCGCCAGTTCAGCTCTATGACCTTGTACCTCTGCCGTTTCAGGTACTCGGCCGCCACCTTTTCGGCCTCGTGCCCCGTCGCATAATTCGTCATACCCCTAGTGTACCCGTCATTCTGAACGAAGTGAAGAATCTCGTGCGCACAGATCTTTCGCTACACTCAAGATGACGCGAGAGTAATGATGGGTTTGTAGGTTTGGCGATGCAGGTCAGTTGCTCCGAATTCTTTCAGGGCCGCGATATGCAAGGCCGTGCCGTAGCCCACGTGCTTCTCAAACCCATACTCGGGATAGTCGGCGGCGACCTGTGCCATATACGTGTCACGCGCCACTTTGGCGACAATGCTCGCCGCACTTACCGCCGGCACGCTATCGTCTGCTTTCACCACCGCCTGAGCCTTTGCATTCTTCGGGAATAATTGATGTTACCATCCACGATAATCTCGTCGTAGCTGCAAGCGATTTCGGCTAGCGCTCGTTCCATGGCAGTTTTTACCGCCCACGTCAGCCCATGCTCATCTATCTCTGCCGGCCAGGCCCACCCCAGCCCGACCACTGCGTGACTACAGAGGTAGTCTGACGCAATTTGCCGCTGCCGCTTCGTCATCTTTTTGCTATCCCGCAATTCTATGGGTCCGTCCTTTAGGTTAGCGCCCGGCGGCAAAACAACCGCGCCCGCCACCAGCGGCCCCGCCCAGCAGCCCCGTCCAACCTCATCTATTCCGACCGTAATCATGCATATAAGTATAGGGCGATTATATATTTGATACACCCAATAGCTAAGTAGCCCGCGCGGGCTACTTTTTGCTTATTGCTTCTTAGGTGCTGGTGCTTTGGCGATTTTCTTTAACGCCTCATCGAATGGCATATCTATTTTGGTAGGTATTTCACGCTTATCCTGCTCTGATAAGAACATTTCAAGCTGTAGTGGCTTGCCTTTGAACTCATGGTCCATTTTCTTTTTGAACTCGTCGAGAGTGTCACACGCGCGCGCTACACCGATTACCTGATAGATATGCTCGACAAGCTTACGAATACCATACTCATCATTAAAGTATTGGTGATAGTTGCGACCTTTCCGCGCGGGTGGTTTGTTCTCTTTGATGTATTCGGCAACTTCGGGGTCAAGACACCTGTAGATATACTCCATGACGAGATAGCCCCAGTATTGGGGGCGGTGCTTCGTCGGGTCGCCCTCATAGTTCGTTAGCTTGGCGAACTGTAGCCATAGCTGGTCGGGGAACGTCTTTTCCCACGCGCGCATTTCTTCGGCTAAGAATAGCTTGAGCTTGAACTGTAAGGCGTTCTCTTGACGGACGTACTGGTAACCGGTTGCTTCATCAACGAGGGCGATGATACCAATTTTTGATGTCGCGCGGAGTATGGCGTTAGCCATTAGTCCGGCTGCCGCGTTACGACCTGTCAGGGTGCCGCTGTCAAAAGCCTCGGATATTGCTTTACATATATCAAGGAACTTTTCAACGTCGTAACCGCGCGCGCGTGACCCCAAATCAGTCCGGAAGCTAATCACGGCATTATTGTTATAAGGGTCACCGTTCGCCAACATGAATGGCTTTAGTGCTTTACTGTTGAAAACCTCGTCGGCATTGGCGTTTACAGCGTAGCCTAAGCTCTGCAACATTCCGCGCGTGCTAAATACGCGCCTTTCATCTTCGAGGACGTATGCCGGTAGCGACTGGTCTCCAATCTCTATAGTTCCGCTAAAAAGCGCGCGAGGTATTTTTTTACCTTTTTCCTTTTCCTCAGCCATTTATTAACTCCTTATACGTTAGTTTACCCATACTATACCCAAACCAATCAGCAAACCGTTCACCGTCCGTAAATCCGCGCGTGTTAAAACGGTACTGATACTCGTCACAATACCGCTGTAAATGTTGTGCGCTCACATGGTGATAAATACCGTCGATACCGCGCTTGAGATGTGACCAGAAGCCCTCGATAGAGTTGGTGTTAGCCATGCCGTTCACCCACTCCTTAGCAGAGTGATTTACGCTCTGGTGAGTACCGACCAAACGAGCCGCGCGCGTGTAACCACGCCAATCATCCGTGTATAGGGTAGCGTCCGGTGATACATGCTCGCGGATTATGCGCTGTAAGGTTGTAGATGAAGCGTCCTCTGTGACTTCGGTGTAAATCTTACCCTTGCGCTGGATAGCACCGACCACAGGCGTTTTGTTGTCGTTCTTCTTATCCATAGGACGGCGACCGCCGATATACGTTTCGTCCATTTCGATATCACCGTCGAGCGGCTTGTCATAGCTCTTAGTTTCTACTGCATAGCGGATACGGTGAAGCATGAACCATGCTGATTTCTGTGTGATACCTAAGTATTTACTTAGCTGGATTGAGCTAATGCCTTTTTTCAGGCTGGTAGCCAAGTAAATAGCCAAGAACCACTTTTGCAGGGGTAGTTTACTATCCTCGAATATCGTTCCGACACGGACGGTAAACTGTTTCCGGCACGCACCGCACTTGAACAGGCGACCGTCGGTATATTTGTAAGCCTCACCGACTACACCACACTTAGGGCAAGTAATTTCGTCGCCCCACCGAGCTTTTTCGAGGTAATCGCGGCACGCCTGTTCATCACCGAAACGGCTATAAAACTCGATTAGGTTGTTTAAATCCTCTTTTTCACTCATTACCTAACAGTATACAGAATTTATCTGGGTGTGTCAAGTATCATTGTTTTGGGTTTGTCAGATATATAATCGCCAAGTATAGCAACTACACATTGCGTTTAAATTGTGTTATAATACTTCTTTATGAGCTTTGAAAGACAGACTTCAAAAAGCACTTTACTCCGCAGAACACTCATAGCAGGTTTTGCGGCCACTACGGCCCTGACGGCAAGCTGTAGCGTCGAAGCAGCACCCCGGCAATCAGATACTACGATGTGCCTCGACGCTAGCCTACAGCCAAACACCGATGGCAGCACCACCATCCACACAACCTGGGCGACAAGCGCTTACGGTCCCGGCGTAAAGGAGATGCGCTTCACATATACAGACAGTAGTGGCGAACAGCCGCTTGAGACTATACCTCCCACACTAGAACCACAGACATTTACGATACCCAAGGATGCAACTATACAGGTCGACATCATCGAGAACGACGGCGGTATTGCACAGTGTTCAAGTGCGGTACGCAATAACACACCTTAACAAAAAAGACTCCGGATTGCTCCGAAGTCTTTTAACTTCTAGACCCGCCGCGGCGGGTGACAAATCTTATTTGGCAGCTTCGTGGGCGGCTTCGACAGCGGCTTGCTTCTTGGCAAGTTCTGCTTCTTCGGCGGCTTTCTCGGCAGCTTTTGCTTCGGCTTCGGCGGCAGCTGCAGCCTTGGCTTCTTCTTCGGCCTTTTCGGCAGCGACATCGCGGACGTCGTTTACGGCCTGGCGGTCGAAATCGAGGCTCTGCAAGCGGGCGCTCTTACCGGTCAGCTTACGCATGTAGCTGAGATAGTTGCGGCGGACTTTGCTGCGCTTGGTAACTTCTACCTTCAGCACGAGTGGGCTGTGAAGCAAAAAACTCTTTTCGACGCCGATACCGCTGGCGATACGGCGGACGGTTATGCGGCTCGTGTGGCTACCTTTGCGGTCGCAACGGATAACGAGACCCTGAAAAATCTGGACACGCTCTTTGTTGCCTTCTTTAATCTTCTGGTGGACCTTTACGGTGTCGCCAGAGCGCACGTCGACAACGGCGCCTTTTTTCTGCTGCTGGTTGAGTTCTTTGATGTATTCCATAACTTGCCTACATTTACTGCCGAATGAATCTACGGCCACCTTTAATAAACTTTTCGTTCAACCCATTGTACCCCATTTCACCCCAAGACGCAAGCAATTAGCGCTTGGTTTTACTTCGGCTAACGACGAGTGCTTCTGCGACCAAGGAGTGCATTACGCTCATCTTCGCTTAAATCACCCGAAACACCGTATTCCTGTCGAGTTTCAATCGTCCAAGCCCGGCAATCAACTAGTACGGGGCATCGTTTGCAAACTTCTTTCGCACGGATAATCTGTACCCGGGCTGCAAGCCCATTGCCATGCGGAAAAAACAACTCCGGGTCAACTTTTTGACATTCAGCGCGGTACCGCCAGTTCACATCCGGCTTCGGTGTGACAATCGCGCCAATAGCACGCTCTTGGCTCTTTCTTATCTCCCACTCACGCGCCAAATCTTCGTAGCTTGGCAGCGCTTCTTCTGCCGCTACTGGTGAATCATTTTCTACTACTACTTCTATCATGGGTCGTATTTTAAATTAATATACACCGCCCGTCAAAATGATTTCACAGCTACGTTGCCTTACCTAGAGGCCTACCCGACGACGCGGAAGACTTCGTCGAGAGTGGTTTCGCCGGCACAGACCTTCAGGATGCCCTTTTGGAGCATGGTCAGCATGCCGCTGTGTATGGCCGAGGCTTCGATTTCCTGGGCCGAGAGCACGTGGTCGTGGCTTTCGAGCAAGGTGCGGATTTCGCCGCTCATGACGAACTGTTCGCGCAGCGCCAGCTGGCCGCTAAAGCCATACGGATTTTCGGGCGAAGAGCCTGGTTTGTACAGCTGCAAGGTGTGCAAATCCGGCCACTGGTAGCCTTCCGGCAATGTTTCGAGCACGCTCTGTATGCTCTGGAGTTCTGCCGGCGAAGGCGCATACGGCTGTTTGGTCGTGTCGTCGAGCTTGCGGATAAGCCGCTGGGCCATCACCAGGCGTATAGCCGACACGAACAAGGGGTTCTGGCCGATGACGTCTGCCAGGCGAACCAGCGCCGCAGCAGCCGACGAGGCGTGGAAGGTCGCCAACACTAAGTGGCCGGTCAGGCTGGCCTGGAGCGCCGTACGAGAGGTGTCGGCGTCGCGAATCTCGCCCACCATAACGATGTCCGGGTCGAGCCGCAATATAGCGCGGAGTTTTTCGGCAAAACTGCCGTCGTTGCCCGCCTGCGAACTGTGTATCGGTATCTGGACAATGCCGGGGAATTGGTACTCCACCGGGTCTTCGACGGTGATGATTTTGCGCTCGTCACTCTTGAGCGAGTTGAGCATGGAGTACAGCGTCGTCGTTTTGCCGGAGCCGGTCGGACCGACGATAAGCACCAGGCCGCTCGGCTTGGCGATAATGGCGTCCACTATCGCCCGCTCGTCTTGCGACAACCCGAGCCGGTCAAGGTTATATTTGTTTACATCCATGTTAAAGAGGCGCATCACGGCGTCGATGCCGTTCACCGTCGGTACCGTTTCCAAGCGGACGTTCACATCCACGTTCGTCCCGTCGGCCATCGTGACCTTTTGGGCGATGTGGCCCTGTTGGGCTTCGTCGGCACTGGTGCTGATATTGCCCGCCGAAGCGATGGCGCTCATAAGTATGCGGTATTTGTCGGGCTGCAGCACCGCTACCGGGTGCAGCACACCATCTATACGGAAGCGTATGCGGACATTGTCGGTCTGTGTTTCTACGTGTATGTCGCTGGCGTTCAGATTGTGCGCTTGAGCAACCAGGTAGGCCAGCATGTCGTCGGCCCGCACCTGGTCAAGCATGCCCGAAACCTGGGCGATAATCTGGTCGTTGTTGCCGGAATTTATGGATATGTCGTGGTATACCACCTGTTTCGGCGGGTCATACAGCAGCATGTACTCGCGGTAGCCGATGTCGGAAATGAGGTTGAAGGCCACCCGCTGGTCGGTGAACCGGGCCGTGAGCATATTCATGGTCTGCTGCGACGTCGTGGTGGTGATGCCGAACAAGATGTTGCTCTGGTCAGCGTGGATGGGTATGACGCGCAAACGGTGCAAGTCCTCTAGTGGGAGGATGTCTTTGAACAGGGGTTTTTCGGTAAGCTGCGAGGTATCCAGGTACTGCGTTCCCAAAATCTGGGCACGGCGCTGGGTAGACTGCTCCTCGTCCCTACGGGCGTCTTGGCTCATACCACCCATTATAACCTTAAGCGGAGCATATTTATAGACTACTTTGTCTTAAATGACCAAGCAATGACCGAATTTTCGAATGACTGAATATCTGAAAAGAGCGCAGACATTAAGGCATTGCGTCATTTGTGAATTGCTTGGTTATTGGTGCTTGGTGCTTGGTCATTTACACTTAGGGGATGCGAGAGATTGTTTTGTTGGTGCATGACGTGCGGAGCACGCACAACGTCGGGTCGCTGCTGCGGACCGCCGAGGGTTTGGGCGTGGCGCATGTGTACTTAAGCGGTTATACGCCCTTTCCCCGGTTAGACTCCGACACTCGGTTGCCGCACTTGGCCATGAAAATAGACAGGCAGATACAAAAAACCGCACTCGGAGCCGAACGGATGATACCCTGGAGTGTCGAGCCAGACATCGCCGCAACGATTGCACGGCTGAAAGCTGAGGGCTTTACCATCGCCGCCCTGGAACAAACTGCCGAAAGCATTTCCCTGCCCGACTTTCAGCCGCCCCAGAAGATTGCGGTCGTACTTGGCCGCGAAGTCGAAGGTGTCGCCGAAGACATCCTCGCGCTATGCGACGTCGCGCTCGAAATCCCGATGTTCGGCAAAAAAGAATCGTTCAACGTCGTGCAAGCCGCCGCGATGACCCTCTACGCTTGCCGCTTCGGCAACAGTAGCAAATGACCAAGCACCAAATCCCAATGACCAATCAATGACCGAATTTCTGAATGACTGAATGTCCGAAGTGCTCCGATGCCATTTGGACATTGGTCATTTGTGCATTGCTTGGGTATTGGTGCTTGCGGCTTGGTCATTATGCGGCTATTTTTGTGGTATAGTTATAGGTAGCATAACCATAAAAACATGACACTGACCAAAACCCCCCGGAAACGCCCCACCGCCACCCACAAGAAGCGGCATGGCCAACACCACGACCATAACGCCCACCACTATGCCAAACACTATTGGCCGTATTTGCCGTTGCTGCTGGTGGTTATCGTGGGGCTGGCCATAAATATGGGGCTCGGACGGGCGAACCGCGATGTGCTAGGGTACGCCACGAACGTCAGCGCCCAGACGTTGCTGGCCGACACCAACACCGAGCGCGCGAAAGATAGCGAGCCTTCGTTGGCGCTCAGCAGTGTCCTGAGCCAGGCAGCGCAAGACAAGGCCAACGACATGGCCAAGCGCGATTATTGGAACCACGTCACCCCCGACGGTAAGCAGCCGTGGGCGTTCATAGATGCGACCGGCTACAAATACGACAGCGCCGGCGAAAACCTGGCCTACGGCTTCGGGACCAGCGACGATGTGGTCGCCGCCTGGATGCACAGCCCCGAGCACCGGGACAACATCCTGAACGCTGGCTACAGCGAAGTCGGTTTCGCCACCGCCAACGCCGCCGATTACCAAGGCAAAGGCCCAGCCACCATCGTCGTCGCCCTCTATGCCAAGCCGGCCGGTATGACTGTGACCGCCACCGTCCGCGGCCCAGAAGTGCTCCCCGCTAGCATCACTGTTTCTACCGAAAGCCAAAAGGTGTCGCGCTTCGACACCATCGTCGCCAACCGTGGCTTGCAACTGAGCTTAGCTGCGCTGCTCGGCGCCGCAGTCGTGCTGCTCATCATCCGCCATGGCCGCGCCTGGCACCGTGTGCTGGTCCGCGGCGAACGCTTCGTCCTGCACCATCCGTTCGCGGACATTTTCCTGGTCGCCGCCATCGTCATGGCCGTCATCCTCGCCCCCATCGCCGGCAATATACTTTAGTGAGCTGGTTAGCTGGTGCGTTAGTAAGCTAGCGGAGCCGTACCAGCACACCAGTTCACTAGCGCACTAGCCAACTATTGTTAGTGCAACACGACGTTGGTGGGGCCGACGAGGTCGCGGAGGAGAGTCAGGGCGTCTTCGTCGGCGCGCATGCGGGTGGGGAGTTTGACGGCTTGTTTGCTGGGGCCGATGACGAGGACGACTTCGCTGTCACCTTGCTGACCGTCGATGGCGGATTTTAGCGACTGCAGCATGGCACTGTCGCTGCTGTCGAGCAGGCGGATGTACACGCGGGCAGATTTGGGGTCGGCCGTCTTTTCTGCTTTGGCGGCGGCGACCGCAGTGGCCAGCGCACTGCCCTTCCGCTTTACGACCTTGAGCTCGCGCTGTTTCCGGCCGGTCGACTGGTACGCCGCTGCTTGTTCGTGCGTGACTTCCCGCGCGTCATCCACCAGAATTTTCAGGTCGGTCGTGGGGTTACCCTCACGGTCTTTGGCATTTACCTTGCCCCGGATGATGACGATACGGTCTTTTTCCCACAACCCGGTTGTCTGCTGGTACGTGCTGGGGAAGAGAATGACTTCTATTTCACCGGATTCGTCTTCTATTTTCACAAACGCCATTTTCTGCCCGTTCTTGGTGGTGATTTCGCGAAAGTCCGCTACCACGCCGCCGACCACGACCTGCTTCGTGTCGTGCTCGGGCTTCAGGCTGTTCAGCGGCAACGTCTGCTCGGCCAGGAGCACGCTGAACGCTTCGAGCGGCTGCTGGCTCAGGTACAGGCCCAGCAGCTCGCGCTCCCACCCCAGCAGCTCGCGCGGGCTGTGCTTGGCAGCCGGCGCATCGAGTTTGAGCGTCGGCTTGTGGTTCATGGCATCATCGATGATGTTGCCGAACAAGTCGGTCTGCCCGCTGGCCCGCTGCTTCGCCAGGCGCTGGCCATACGCGATTATCATGTCCATGTTGTGTAGCAGTGTACTGCGGTCGCCAAAGCGGTCAAAGCCGCCGGCACGCACCAGGCTTTCGATAGCCTTTCGGTTCACCACCCGCGTGTTCACCGCCCCAATGAAATCTTCCAGCGTTTCAAACCTGCCGTGTTCGTCCCGCGCCCGGATGATTTCTTCCACAGCGCCGCTCCCGACGTTCTTGATGGCGTTCATGCCGAAACGGATTTTATTCTCTTCCTTTAGCACCGCAAATTCACCGAACGATTCGTTGACGTCCGGCGACAGCACGGGGATGCCCATCTTTTTGCACTCCGAAATCTCAATCGCCAGGCGGTCGGTGTCGTCGTAATCGCTGGTCATCAGGGCTGCCATGAAGGCCGCCGGGTAGTGCGCCTTCAGGTACGCAGTCTGGTAGGCGATGAGCCCGTAGCAAGCGGCGTGGCTTTTGTTGAAACAGTAGTTGGCGAATTCTTCCAGCTGCGCCCAGAATTTTTCGGCCAGGGCTTCGGTAGCGCCGCCGTGTTCGACCGCGCCCTTTACGAAGTCAACTTTGACTTTGCGCATCAGGTCAATCTTCTTCTTGCCCACGGCCTTGCGCAACGTGTCGGCCTGGCCGCCGGTAAACCCGCACCATTCCTTAGAAATCTGCATGAACTGTTCCTGGTAGACCAAGATGCCGTAGGTGTTTTTGAGCGAGTTTTCCAACCCCGGGTGCAGGTATGTTATGTCTTCGCGGCCATGTTTGCGGTTGATGAAACTGTCTATAAACTGCATCGGCCCCGGCCGGTACAGCGCAACCATGGCCACGATGTCTTCGAAGCTGCTTGGTTTGAGTTCCTTGAGGTAGCGCTTCATGCCGGCGGATTCCAGCTGGAACACGCCGGTGGTGTCGCCACGCTGGAACAGCTCGTACGCTTTTCCATCGTTCAGTGGGATGGTGTTGATGTCGATGTCGTTGTCGTACACGCGCTTGATGATACGCAGCGCGTTCTTGATGATAGTCAGGTTGGAAAGTCCCAAAAAGTCCATCTTCAGCAGCCCCAGCTCTTCTATGGGGCCCATTGGGTACTGCGTGGAAACGACGCCTTTCTGTGCCATTTCGAGCGGGGCGAATTTGACGATGTCGTCGGGTGCAATCACCACGCCAGCAGCGTGGATGCCGTGTGAACGCACCGTGCCTTCCAAAATCAGTGCCTGGTCGATAACCATCTTACTTGTCTGATTGGTTTCGTATTCGCGCTTCAGGTCGGGGTCTTTTCGAATCGAATCGGCCAGCGGGATGTGGTGGCCCTGCACCGGCGCCGGAATCATCTTGGCCAGGCGGTCCGCCTCGGCGTATGGCACCTGCAGCACGCGCGAAACATCGCGCACGGCGTTGCGGGCGAACATCCGGCCGAATGTCACGATGTTCGCCACCCGTTCGGTGCCATACTTTTCGACGCAGTATTGTATGACTTCGTCGCGGCGGGTGTCCTGGATGTCGATGTCGACGTCGGGCATGCTTATGCGGTCGGGGTTAAGGAAGCGTTCGAACAGCAGGTCGTACTTCAGCGGGTCGAGTTCGGTAATTTTCAGCGCGTAGGAGATTATAGAGCCGGCAGCGCTACCACGGCCGGGCCCGAACACGATGCCGTTGTCTTTGCCCCAGCCGATGAAGTCGGAAATGATGAGGAAGTAGCCGTTGAATCCCATGTTGTCGATGACACCGAGTTCGTACTCGGTCCGTTCCAGCACCCGTTTCGGCGTGTGTTTTTTTGCTTCCGGAATGCTGATATCTTTGGCCGACTCTTCGGTCAGGTCGCCATAGCGCCAGCTCAGCCCGCGGTACACCAGCTTGTGCAGATACGACTTTTCGTCTTCGCCTTTCGGTACCGGGAACTTGGGGATGAGGATTTTGCCGAGCTCTATTTCTACGTTGCAGCGGTCGGCGATAGCTTTGGTGTTCGTTATGACTTCGGGGTGGTCTTTGCCCCAGCGCTTGATAATTTCGGCCGGGTCTTCGACGTGCAGCGGATAATCCTTCAAAGACATACGTTTTTCGTCGCTCAGGAACGCGCCAGTACCGACGCACAGCAGAATCTCGTGAGCGTCTTGGTCTTCGTGCTTCAGGTAGTGGGCGTCGCAGGTTACGACGACCGGTATGCCGAGCTCCTTGGCGACCTTTAGCGCGCCCTCGTTTACGACACGCTGTTCTTCACTGTGCAATGGGTTTTCCGGGTGGCCGTGGTCCTGGATTTCTATGTAGTATCGGTCGCCAAAAATACTCTTGTACCACTTCGCTACGTCGAGCGCCCGCTTGTGGTCTTCGACTTTTAGCGCATCGCCCAGTTCACCACCCATACAAGCGCTCAGCGCAATCACGCCTTCGTTGTACTTTCCCAGCAGGTCGTGGTCTATACGCGGGAAGTAGTACATACCGTGCAGGTTGGCCGTGGTGCTTAGCTGCATCAGGTTCTGGTAGCCCTTGTTGTTCATGGCCAGCAGAATCAAGTGATAACGGTTCTTGTCTTTCTGGGGGTCTTTGTCGGTGTGTTTGCGGGCGGCGACGTAGGTTTCTATGCCGATGATGGGCTTTATGCCGTTCTCGGTTGCGGTCTTGTAAAATTCAATCGTACCGCTCAGCGTACCGTGGTCGGTCATCGCCACCGCTTCCATGCCACTTTCTTTGGCAAAGTTAATCAGGTCCGGAATCTTCGTCAGACCGTCGAGCAAACTAAACTGCGTATGGTTGTGCAGATGTACGTAATCAGATGGCTTTAGCTCTGCCATAACTTCCCCATTGAGATGCTATTACCCTCAAGCTTTCTCCCTAAATTATACCCCAAAACGCTATGCGCATGGTTTTAACATTCACAACAACGTGCTGTGACTCCCGGTGATATACTTATATTATGAGCAAAGCAGACGCAGTGGCTACCCGCAAAGACATCGACGAAGTCTTGGAGATTACCAAGGGCTTTATGCAAGCAGTAAGCGAGCGCTTTGACAAAGTCGACGAACGGTTCGAGAAGATTGATGAGCGGTTCGAGAAGATAGACGAACGGTTTGACAAAATTGATTACACATTGGCGAATATCGAATCTCGGCTGACTTCCGTCGAAGAAAACATGACAGAACTCCGGTCTGCCCACGAGCGCTTACTCGTGACGATAGATAGCTTCATCAGTCGTCTCGAGCGCTACGAAACCGAACTCACCGTACAAAACCGCCAGTTCGAAAAATTACTGGAATGGGCTCGCAAAGTCTCCGCCAAAACCGGCATCCCCCTCGAAAACTTATAAAAAATCAGTCAGCAGCTTCGGTATTAATTCAACCAGAGACGAGAGTGTTAGGTCGGCAGCAGAAGTGTCTTGCGCGGCAGCAGAGGGGTTTTTGACCGCGACACAATAACACCCAGCCGCTTTCGCGGACTCGACACCAGACTTTGCGTCTTCTATGACGAGGCATTCTTGCGGCGACACCCCGAGCCGTTCGGCAACCAGCAGGTACGTATCTGGCGCGGGCTTACCGTGCGCGATTTGGTCACCGGTTACGATTACTTGAAAATATCGTTCGACATCGAGCAATTTTAAAACGGTCGCTAAGTAGTCATTGTCGTTCGAGCCACCTATTGAAGTACCGATGCCCAAACGCAAGCCCTTCTCGCTAAAATAGCGTATGGAGCTGACGACGCCGGGCAGTTCTTTGAGTTGAGTCTTAGCAATATCTAAGAACAAGACTGTTTTTTCGGCCAGAAAGTCAGTAGCCGCTAAAGGGAGTGCTAGTTCAGTCACCATTCCTTCAGCAATCGCAATAGGCTTTTTACCGGCCATTGTTGCCAAAAACTCTTCAGGCAAATCATCCAGCTTGTGGCCATACCCCTGAAGCGCCTCATCCCACGCCCTGACATGCAGCCGCTCGGAGTCCACCATCGTCCCATCCACATCATAAATCACCGCTTGTATCTTCATGACTTCAGTATAGCAAGCTAACCCGAGAGCTTTTACATCTTTAGAGTGCTTCAGGGAGGCGGTTGAGGTAGGTGGGGTGCCAGAGGGTGCCGTTGTGGGTGAAGAGGCTAGCAGAGGCGTTGTCTATTTCGGTTTGGTAGGTTTGTAGGCGAGACCAGCCTAGGAGTAGTGAGGCAGCGTACTTTATGGTGCCGCCGTGGGTGTAGACGAAGTGCGGGCCAGGTTCGGCGCTCGGTCCGGTGAAGTGCAAGTCCATCCAGTCCAGCGTGCGCCTGCCGACTTCGTTCATGGACTCGCCGCCTTGTAGTTTGAAGTCTTTGCCGAGCCGTTCTATGTCTGCCAGCACTTGCGGTGTGTACACTTCGGCTCGAGGTCGGCCTTCGGCCGTGCCCTGCCCTAGTTCCAGTATTTCCTCATATGTTGCCGGTTCTATGTCGAGCCCCATTTCGGCTAGCGAAATCCGCGCGGTTGCGATGGCGCGTGTCGCGGTCGATGCCGAGACCGTGGCCGGGAAGATGCCCCTGCGCAGTAAGGCGCGGCCGAGTTGTCTTGCCTGTTCTTCGCCCTCTAGCGTCAGTTCCGTTTCATTGCTTCTGCCGCCCACCAGCCATGGCTTGGTATTTATCACCGTCTGCGCGTGCCGGAACATATACACTTCGGTGTAGTTTTGCTGTTTTGTCATAAAAAAGCCCCCATTTCTGGGGGCTGTCTGAAACTTGCAACCTCTTTTACCGTACTATCGTTTACTACTTGTGTCAACACGTGCGCTAGTTGCCAGGAGTGGCAATAAAGATGTACTGCGTCCGACCGAGGAGGGCGGCCATGCCGAAATGCAGTTTCTGCTGGTACTGGGCGTCCTCGAGCGCGTGGTGCGTAAAGTCACCTTCTGGGAGGATTTCTGCAGGAAGCTTGCTTTTGGCAGTTTTCTTGAAGTCCCAGCCGCTTGTTAGCGGTAGCGCCAGCGACTTGAGGTCGAACGGCGCGATACCGAACGGGTTTTCGTCAAAATGCCCACTCAATGCCATAGCTAGGTCTACATGTGCCCAGTCAAAGGCTGCGTTAAAAGCGGTGAAGACCGGTGCTTTGTCATTCGTCTCTCGTAAGGCCTCTACCCATTCATGTAGTGCATCCATGACCATGGGCATCTCTGGTGCTTCGTCCATCAGACGTTCGTGCTGCAGACCATGATTTTCGCAAAATTCTCGGTGGCCAGGCAGAAAGTTCTGGCTGTATGGCTTTATTTCCGAGTAGAAACGTTCGCCCGTGGGGCTCTGTGCACCTACAGAAAGCATCGACCCATAACCAGCTATCCCATCAGCTTCAACATCGACGTCAACGTAAAGTTGGGGCGCACTTAAAACAATCTCCCGCCCCACTACGAGCAGTTCTTGGTTTGCCATTATTTCTTCAGGTATTCGCGGAGGTGTTCGATGGCTTTGGTGGCGTCGTTGATGGCCTTTTTCAGGTCTTTGTCGTCGGTTTCGCCGTCGTGCAGCATGCTGAGCACTTCGCGGGCCTTCTGTTTGGCGTCACGGCCCTTGTCGAGCGCAGCGCTGACGTCTTTGCGGTTCGTAAACGAGCTTATGCGGTCACTAACTTCGTCGATAATGTCGGTCAGTTCGGTATGAAGCGTTTTGAGTTGCTTTTCAGCAGCACTGTACGTTTCGACCGCTTTATCCTTGATGTCCTGGCGGGTTTCGCGGCCGCTCTTGGGCGCAGTAAGTACGCCAGCTATGTAGCCGAGGACAGCGGTTATGGCGGCCCCGATGGCGACCTTCTTTACGACGTCACTGGTAGTAATTTCTTGTTGCTGCTTGCTTTTGAACATACGGCCTCCTACTTCTTGTCCTTATTTACGAAGTTCGAAAAAATCTTCAAGATGTTTACCGCGTTAGCGTTGCGGCGGAAGGCTTCGGTAACTTCGTCTACCGACTCTGCTGCCGTGTCGACAATCTGCTCGCCCTTAGCGGCAACTGCACGGAGTGTGTTCAGGAGCTTTATAACGAGTATAGTGGCGGCGATGGCCAGGCCCAGGAAGATGGCTAGGAAGGTGCTTAGGATAATAACGAGGGTTTGGTATGCGACATCTGGATTCATACCTATACTATATCATATTTTGCACCTAACGCAGCAGTACGTTTTCTTACAGGGTCGAAAACCAAGCCAGCCTATACTGAACACGTTAAATAAAAGGAGGTTATACATGCCAACACGTAAAAGATTTTCTAAACTCAAGGCTTCGTTGGTCGCGCTCGCTGCACTTATGAGCGTAACGACAGCAGCAACACTTATCCCAAGCGTCGCATCTGCAGACGCAAGCCAAAACCACTACTACTGCAGTACGACCTTTTACGCAAGGAACTGGCCGTACCAGCACTACACATATTGTTACAACCCCTACACCGGCGATTCTTATGGTTACTGGTGGTATTAAACTTCCCACGAGCTCACGCTCGGGGAATTAGCTGCTTCAATCGAGCTTCAGGCTCGCTTGTCCGGCATCTTCCTTGCCTTGGTTCTGGATGTAACGACGAATGAGCTGCTCATTGACACCGACCGTACTGACGAAGTAGCCAGCCGACCAAACACTGCGGGTGCCCCAATAGACTCTTCTGAGTTCCGGGAACTTGTCGTTCAGTGCCTTGGCGGTGTTGGATTTCAGGAGCCGGACCACCGACCCGACCGTCTCAGTGGGTGGTATGGAGACCAGCAGGTGGACGTGGTCTTGGTCGGTGTTCACCTCCTTCACGATGAGGTCGGGACGGTGCTTCGGCAGTTCTTTCAGTATCTCAACGAGATACGCCTGCACCCCAGGGTTGAAAATCTTGCGTCGGTATTTGGTCGGCCACACCAGGTGGTAGTCAGCGTAGAAGACACAGTGGCTCATTCGTCTGTAGACGGTCATGTCTTACAGTATATGCTAGCTTGGGAACGCCCGGACGACGGAAGCTGCCGGAAGGCAACTCCATCCCACGGCCTTACGGCCGGGGAACTGCTGTTGGATTAGATATCAGAGTTAGCAAGGCTATACACCAAAAACTCCCCAATTTGGGGAGTTTTTGGTATTCGGTCAGAAAAAAACTATTGGAGGACTGTCCAGCGTTGGTTGCTGACACCGGTACAATCCCAGAGCTGTATCTTGTTACCGTTGGCACCGCCGGTGTTTGTGTCTACATCTAGGCAGCGACCGGTGTACTGCGACACCACCGTACCGCTTGTCGTACGTGCCCAGCGTTGGTTGCTGGCACCGGTACAATCCCACAGTTGGATTTTGTTACCGTTCGCACCGCCACCATTAGTGTCGACATCTAGGCAGCGACCGCCATAGCCAGCAGTTATGCTGCCGTTAGCGTTCAGTGTCCACCGTTGGTTCGTACCACCGTGACAATCCCATATGTAGACGGCGTTACCGTTGCCGCCACCAGTTGGCTGTGCGTCTAAACAACGGCTGGTGTACTGGGACTGCAGGACCACGTTAGTCACGTTGGGGTCAGCTGAAAAGTTCCATTTTTGATTGGAGCCGCCGCTACAACCCCACAACTGGACTTTGTTGCCATCGCTACCGCCACCGTTGGTATCGACATCCAGACAACGACCGGTGTACTGCGAGCGCAGCTCATTTGCGGCAGTGCGGGTCCAGCGCTGATTGCTGGCGCCGCTACAAGCCCATGCCTGCACTTTATTGCCATCTACGCCACCGCCATTCGTGTCGACATCGAGACACAAGTTGCTGCCGTAGTGAGCGCGGACAGTGCCATCGGCCATAAGCGACCAACGCTGGTTCGCGGCAGCGCTACAACCCCACAGCTGCACTTTACTGCCACTTGCGCCGGCACCATTCGTATCGATATCTAGACAACGCCCGCCATATTGCGAGGTAATGGCTGCGCCACCGGCAGTCGTCGGCACTGGTGCTGGTGTAGGTGTAGGATTCGGGGTAGCCGGCACAGGTTCGAAGATGCTATTGGCCGCACCCCATGAAAGCGTCTGTTCGGTAAAACCGTTGCCAACGAACTGGCGGCCCGTACCGTCGATATTCATAGTGTACAGTTTCGGACTGCTCGCGTCATAAAGATATGCGAACCGGGAACCGTCTGGAGAGAATGCATAGTCCAGAATGGTAGCGTCTGTGTCGGGCACCAGCTGTTGCAGACCCGTCAGGCTGGTCGAGATACGGTACAAGCCCTGGCTGCCACAGCCGATATACACCAACATCCATTGGCTGCTTACCGAAGGCATCACCGGGTCATTTATGCTGGTCACACAACCGCTATTGCCATTACTCTGCCCGGCAGGCAGGTTCGCTACCGTTATACAACCGTTACCGGTGCCGTCGGTCTGAATAGTACAGACCTTGTTTTCTTGCGCATACATCAGCTTGGTATTCGAAACCCAGGCTATGCGCTGGCCTTGCATGCCATTCGGCACCACTACGCGGCGACTGCCGGAACCGTTGGCGTTCATAAGCATCATGTCGCTGGTGCCGTCGCCACGACCTATGGGCATGACCACCTGCGAACTATCACGCGACCAGAACATGCGCGACGAAAAATATGACCTATCTGCTCCCATGTTGGCGATAGTAAGCTGCTGCGAGCCATCTACGTTGGATGTCACGATAGTCCCGGGTGCACTTTTAGGCTCGTAGGCCAGACGTTGGCCATTCGGTGAAATAGTGATGGTGTTGTATTGGGAGTTTACCGCGCTACTGATAGTCACTTTCTTACCATCAGGGTTGACGGCGATATGACCCACTACCATCCAGGTCGACTGCGTGGCCGCTGCCGCCTGGCCAGTACTGACCAGCAGGTTCGTCGCCAGCGTACTCAGACCAGCCACTACGAAGGCCGTAGCTAGTAACGCCGTGCTTTTAAGTTTTACATACAGATGACTCGTCATAGATATGCTCCTCTGCTTACTTGCAATACGTAGCCTCCTACGTCCCGTCTATTTAACGTGAGTTTACCATACAGGTCAACATTATGTTGTATATAAAACCCTTATGGTTGGCGGAGAACTAAATGATTTTGGAGCGGAGGTAGTCGCGGAGGCCGGGCCCGAGATCTTCGTGGCTCAACCCAAAGTCGAGAACCGTTTTCAGGTACTCCAGCTTGTCGCCGGTGTCGTAGTACCGGCCGTTCTGGATTTCGCGGGCGTAATACGGCAGGCCGTCGCGTATCATGGCATCGACTATCGGCTGCATCATGAACTCACCGTCAGTATGGGTAGCACTTGCTTTTTCTATGTACTCGAATATTTCGGGCGTAAAGAGATAGTTGCTCACACTCGCCCAGCTAGACGGCGCCGCTTCCTTGCCCGGTTTTTCGATAATCGCATCCATCTTTCGTACACCGGGGCTGACTTCTTCGCCAGAAACAAATCCGTATTTTTTATACTCGCTGTCGTCTTCGGCAGTTTTGCATGCGAACACCGCACCGCCATACTTCTCGTGCACTGCAATCAGCTGTTTGACCGCACTCGGACTCGAAACAAAGAAGTCGTCCGCCCAGGTGTACAGGAACGGCTCGTTACCGATGAGGTGTGCGGCATTCGCGATGGGCGTGGCATTGCCGTACGGGCCTTTCTGGCGCAAGTACACGAAGTTTGCCATGTTGGCGATGGCTTCTATCTGGTCGATGTAGGGCTTCTTTTTCTCGCCGCCGGCACGCAGGTTGTTTAGCAGGTCTTCGCTGGGCAAGTCGAAATGGTCTTCTATGGCCCGTTTATTGCTAGAACCGATGATAATGATGTCTTTAATCCCGGCATCGACCAACTCTTCCACCACATATTGGATGATGGGCTTGTCGATAAGCGGCATCATTTCCTTCGGCATAGCCTTGGTCTGCGGCAAGAACCGCGTCCCGAACCCTGCTGCCGGTATGACCGCTTTGGTAACTTTCTTTGGCTCGTGTCGCTGTGTTTTATCCATCAGTAGATTTTACCATGAGCCTTTCTGCAAACGATGTAACTTCGGGTACAGCATACTTTTTTACACTACCCTGTGGTATACACGGGAAAGTCATTAGTATAACCGGCTTAATCCGATAGCGTAAAAATACGGAACGTTCAGCCGAGCAATATGCTCCACCCCTGAACGTTTCTTTTTATTACAATCAGAGAGTTTGCTCTTGATATAGCTACCGAGCTTATTGTATTAGCTTTCTAGGGATTTCAGTCTGTCGTAGGCAAGGAGGATGGCGACTGGGTCGGTCATGTTGTCTTGCTTGGCGTTGGCGATGAGGTCGGTGATTGAGATAAGGCGGACCTCCGCCCCTTGCTCCGACTCTTCGCGGTCCAATTTTGTCTCGCCAGGCACGCAATCGGTCGCCAAGTAGTAATACCGCTGAAAATTCGTGTAGGCATCGCCGTGGCTCGTGCCCAGGAATTCCACGCGTCCAGGCACGTAGCCCGTCTCCTCGGCAAGTTCGCGCAGCGCGCCCGCCTCGGGGTCCTCGCCGCTCCGAAGTCCGCCGCCCGGTAAGTCGTACACCCAGCGTTCGGGTCCGGCCCGGAACTGGTGCACCGTTACCACCTGCAGGTCCGGCGTCAGCGCTATGACCGCACCGCCGCGTGAGCCCTCGCTGCCGAAGGTAGTGAATTGGTGCGTCAGTCCGTCTTCCGTCTGATAGTTTTTTATGACTACCGTCCTTTTATACCGTACTCCGACATCCTGCCGAGTGGTCGGGTCGATACGAGTAAACTGCTTCATGTGACTTCCGGCTTTTTTGGAGTGTCGGCGGCAGCTGGCTGCGGCGCTGGCGGGGTGGCGGGTGCCGAGGGAGCATTCACTGGCTGGAGAGCGACGGGTGCTGGCGCGGCAACAGGAGCTTTCGGGAAGCGCTGGATGACGACGAAGAGGGCAATCAGTCCCAAGGTTATGGCCACGACCACAGGCAACAGGGCGGCGAATATGCCCGTGTCTCTGATGCCCGTGTCAATTCCGGGCAGTTCAGACATAATCCAGGCACTCAGGACCGATACCAGGCAACCCGCAACAATCGCACCCGCAAAACACCATGCTTGCCGTGCAGGCATGGGCCGGTGCTGTTTCAAAGCCTTCTGCGCGTCTTTACTCAAGAAAAAGAAAGCCAGATACCCGCCGACCAGCACCAGGAGGACGCCCCTCACGCCCGGCAATAACAGGGGCAAGGCAGAAATCCCGGCGAACACAACAGCAGCTATACGTACGATAAGGAGCATAATCCACATATACGTGTAGTATAGGTGGCGCTAGCGTTCTACACAACAGCACAAATAAGATTCGTCGCCTATCTTATAGACCGAGTTGCTTCTTGATGAGGGTGGTGGCGAGGGCGGGGTTGGCTTTGCCCTTGGAGAGTTTCATGACCTGGCCGACGAGGAAGCCGATGGCTTTCATTTCGCCGTTCCGTACGTCGTTCGCAGCCTTTTCGTTCTCGGCCAGCACTTGGTCGACAATCTTTATGATTTCGCCTTCGTCGCTGACCTGGATGAGGTTCTTGGCTTCGGCGATTTTTTCTGGGTCTTCGCCAGTCTTGAGCAGTTCGGCTAGAACTTCTTTGGCTGCGGTGGAGCTAAGTTTATTCTCTTCTACCATTTGACTGAGCTTTATCAGTGAGGCGTCAAGGGAATAGATTCCCGCCTGCGCGGGAATGACAGTGGTGGCAGTATCATCTGAATCTTCGTCGGAGGCGGGCTGGAGGAGCCAGAAGGCGACGCGTTTGGCGTGTGACGCGCCTGCGGCCTCGTAGACGCGTTTGACGGTCATAGCTGTAGTCGGTACGGCTACGATGTCTTCGGTGGTCCTGGGGTCGATACCGATGTCGGTCAAAATCTTGCGGTAGTCGTCTGGCAAAGCCGACAAATCAGTCTTAACTGCCGCAATGTACTCTTCGGTTAGAACTACCGGCGGGAGGTCTGGGTCGGGCATGTAGCGGTAATCGTCGGCATTTTCTTTGGTTCGTTGACTAAAAGTTTTGAGTTTAGCGTCGTCCCAGCCGCGGGTCTCCTGCACAACTTTTTCGCCGCTTTCTAGCACTTCTATCTGGCGGTTGATTTCGTACTCCGCAGCTTTTTCGACACTACGGAAGCTGTTCAGGTTCTTGCTTTCAGTGCGGGTGCCGAGCTCGTCAGTCTTACTCACCGACACGTTCACGTCGAAGCGCATGTTGCCGTAGTACAAGTTCGCTTCGGAAACATCGGCGTACTTCATGCGCAGGTAGAGTTCTTTGGCGTAGGCTTTGGCTTCGGCCGGGCTGTGCATGTCGGGCTCGCTGACGATTTCGAGCAGCGGCGTGCCGGCGCGGTTCAGGTCGACCAAGCTGTAATCTGTCCCTACTGGGTGGGTCGACTTACCAGCATCCGCCTCCATGTGCGCGCGGGTGATGCCGATGGTCTTTTTCTCGCCCTCTACATCAACCCCGATGCTGCCGCCGATGATGATAGGCTCGTCGTACTGCGTAATCTGGTAGCCCATGGGTAGGTCTGGATAAAAATAGTGCTTACGGTCAAACTTGCTGAATTTCTGCGGCTCCGTGCCCAAAGCAAATGCTGCGCGGCACGCCAAACGGACCGCCTCTTCGTTCAACACGGGCAACGCACCGGGCAGACCGAAATCTATGTGGTTCACCAGTGTATTCGGAGCAGCTTCGCGAGCATCGTTGTCGGCACCGCTGAAGAGCTTCGTTTTCGTCTTGAACTGTACATGGCATTCTATGCCAATCGTAACTTTGTACTGCGCACGGGTCGTAGTATCTACCATATCCGGTTCCTTTGTACGCTTGTAAAACTATCGTATGAACAATGAACGATGAACAATGAACGGCGGCCCATAAGCCTGAGCGCGTAACTGCGAGCCGGGGCGTCCGCGAATAAAGGCCGCTCATTGTTCATTGCTCTTTGTTCTCTGTTGTTCATAGGGCTCCCAGGTCTTTTAGCGCGGCACGGATACCAAGGAGCGCCTGCTTCACTTCTTTCTCCGTCAGCTTGACATCGCTTTCGTGCACCAAGCGGTTACGCAGCTTGTGGCCGGACCACACGGCATCGTTGTCCTGTATGTCATGCTGGGCGGTCATGAGCCGCTCGCCCATGCTCTTGCCTTTGTAGCGGCAACGGCGCAGCGCGTCGTCGAGCAGTTTGTCGGCGTCGATTATGGCCAGCGGCCAGGTTTCTTTGTTGGCAAGCAGCTTCTGCAACGTCTGCCATTTGTCATGGTAGTACTGCCGGTTCAACCGCTTCGGGCGGCGGCGTGCCAGCAGGCCCGCGCCGAACACCACCACGAGCAGCCCGATTATACCCGCTGCCAGCGTCCACATATTTAAAACATCACTCATTACGCCAAAATCTCCTCTGTTTGTTTCGCCACCTCAAGCAGCGCCCTGTCAGCTCCTTGCGGGGCGATAATCTGCAGCCCCACCGGCAGTCCCTTGTTCGTACCCGCCGGTACACTGATGGCCGGTACACCGCCGAGATTGATAGCTACGGAATAGATATCTGCCAAATACATCTGCAACGGGTCGTTGGCGTTTTCGCCGATTTTAAATGCTGTGGTCGGTGCTACCGGACCGACCAGAAAGTCTACCGACTGGAAAGCCGCCTCAAATTCTTGGATAAGTTTGGTGCGGACAGTCTGCGCCTTTTTGTAGTAGGCGTCGTAGTAGCCGCTGCTCAGAACATAGGTGCCTATCATAATCCGGCGCTTGGCTTCTTTGCCGAATCCTACGCCACGCGATTTACCGTAGCTTTCATCTAGATTGGACGCCTCGGTGTTCGTGTAGCCGTAGCGCTGGCCGTCGAACCGGCTCAGGTTACTGCTGACTTCGGCCGGACACAGTATGTAGTACACGGCGAGCGCCAGTGGTAGCGACGGCAGGCTGACTTCCTGCACATCGGCCCCGGCTGCTTTGAGTTTCGCAATGGCTGCTTCAACGTTTTCGCGGACGTCGTCGCTCAAGCCTTCGCCGAAGTACTCTTTTATAACCCCGATTTTCAATCCGGCCACTGTCATTCCGGCCTCCGAGCCGGAATCTACCGCTTTAGATTCCGGGTCAAGCCCGGAATGACGGAACAAGGAATAGCCCTGTGGGTCGCGGTCGATGGTCGTGCTGTCGAGGGAGTCTTTGCCGGCCATGATGTCCATCACTAAAGCCACATCTTCGACGCGGCGCGCCAGCGCACCGATAGTGTCAGTACTACTCGCCATCGCTACGACACCACTGCGACTCACGAGTCCATAGCTCGGTTTATAGCCGACTGCGCCCGTAAAGCTGGCTGGCTGGCGTATAGAACCACCCGTATCAGTACCGAGGGCGAACGGCGCCAGGTCGAGCATGACGGCCGCAGCCGAGCCGCCAGAAGACCCACCGGGCACTCGGGTTTCGTCGTGCGGGTTTTTAGTCGTAAAGAAATCGCTGTTTTCGGTCGAGGTGCCATGCGCGAACGCGTCCAGGTTTGCCTTCGCCACGCAAATAGCACCTTCCGCTTCCAGCCGTTCGATAGCGGTTGACTGGTACGGCGCAGCGAAGCCCTTCAGGATGTTGCTGGCAGCGGTCGTTTCTGCGCCAAACACCAAGAAATTGTCTTTGGCTATGAACGGCACGCCCGCCAAACGACCTTTGTTATCGCCAGCGTCAATTGCCTTAGCTCGTTCGCGGGCCCGGTCGGCCGTGGTCGCAATGACAGCTTTGAACGATTCTTTTTCGGCAATCGCAGCTAGCGACTGCTCCACGAGATCTACAGCCTTCAGCTCGCCTTTTTGAACTTTGGCGGCGATGTCCGCAATTGGCTCCCAGCTCATGCCGAAACTCCGTTTTTGCTAGAATGAAGAATCCCATTCGTCATTCCGCTACTCATCCAATCATCCTTTTGACCTTGAGCTGGTTATTTTCCACGGCAGGAACGTTTTTGAGCAAGTCGGCAGGAGCGTAGCCATAGTCTATGACTTCGTCTTTGCGCATGACGTTGGTCAAGCCCGTGACCTGGTTGGTCGGCTTGAGCCCTTCGACATCCACGGAAGACAGCTGTTCGACATACTGCAAAATCGCGCTCAACTCGCCGCTGAACTCTTCGACTTCTGCGTCACTCAAAGAAATTCGCGCCAAACGCGCGAGCTTCAAGACATCGTCCCGTGAAAGTGTTGCCATTCCTTACATAATATCGCAAAAAATCTCCCTTGTCAGTATTTTACAAACGAACCATAAGGTGTATACTGCACTCAACCTAATCGGCCACAATGTGATGAACATCACCACTCTCGAAACCCGCCAGACCAGTGACACTCGTCATAGTCAGCTCATGATTGAGGGCAAGTATGGCACCATGCGGGCACTCATGAGCGAAAGGCCAGACGCTTACGGCATCGGCCCAGTCGTAGTTCATAATATAGGGTTCTTGCAGTCCACACGGGATGCCTCGGTGCGCGATATACATCGAGAGGTATTCCGAAGGCTTGGTGCTTCCCGCATGATAACGGTCAGCAATAACGGCATCGATATCGAACATGGCAAAGATATGGCGACCAGAGAACAGACAGCTCGGGACAAATATGAGCTTTTCTGTCGGTTCGCGGACGCGGCGGGTGCGTTTGCAGTAGGGACGTCCATGGGGGCAAAAAACCATGTCGACATGCTGCACTTGAGCTTACGCGATAATTATAGGGTTCCTTTGCGCGGCGGTACCTGGATAAGCCCCGGCTCCGTCCATTCGGCATATTCTGCCCAGCGCTGCAATGAGCTCCCAACTAACCTGCTCCTTACGGGAACCCGGTGGATTGCCCAGAACTCCCTTAGCATGTTGGCATACTATGGCCCTCACCTGCTGTCCCTTGGGCAAGCTACAGATGAACTTACCGAAATCCCCCGCATAGGATTCCGCCTGTTACAAAACAACCAGCCGATACAGCATCAGCGCAGCATGACCGAAGAAGGAACCCACCCCGAAGTGACCCACGCAGTCGCAGAGGCATACTCAGGGCTCCTCCATGTTATCGCCGGAACCGAGGACGTGATGTATGACAGACCCGTACTGTCTGCAACACCCCATATACGTACTACCGAGCTGCATGGTGGCCACGAGCTCGGCATACTGCCACCCGTCGCGACCCGGTCGATTGTCGATTCTATCGTCGAGTTCCAAGCTAAAGAAACCCCGCTTCGCGCCGCATAGCCCCACGCCAGAAACATACTACACTACATTTTTCAGACTTCAGGACTTCAGGGTCTGACCCCGAAAATTTGAAAACGTGGTGTGGTAGTTTTTTATAAGTTGTTATAGCTTCGCTTTAATGTCGGCGATGAGGTCACGGAGTTCGGCGGCTTGTTCGAACTGGAGGTTGGCCGCGGCGAGGTCCATCTGGGCGTTCAAGTCTTTCAGTAGTGTGCCGTATTCGTCTTTTGGAATCTTTTTCAGGTTGAGTTTGGCGCTTTGAGCTTCTTTGCCGAGCATTTCCTCCGTCTTCATGCTGCCTTCTATGGCACGCTTGATGCCGGTCGGCGTTATGCCGTGTTCCGTGTTGTACGCTTCCTGGATTCCGCGGCGGCGGTTCGTTTCATCTATAGTCCGGCGCATACTGTCGGTTATGCGGTCGGCATACATTATGACCCGGCCTTGTTCGTGGCGGGCGGCGCGGCCGACGGTCTGAATCAAAGCCTGTTCGGAGCGGAGGAAGCCTTCTTTGTCGGCGTCGAGGATAGCGACAAGCGATACTTCCGGCAGGTCCAAACCTTCGCGCAAAAGGTTAATGCCGACCAGCACATCATATACACCTAGTCGCAAATCGCGGAGAATATCCGTACGGTCGAGCGTATCAACATCGGAATGCAGGTACGCGACCTTGATGTTCAAATCTTGCAGATACTCGGTCAGGTCTTCGCTCATCCGCTTGGTCAGCGTCGTAACTAGCACGCGCTGCTGTTTGCCTATGGTGTCACGGATTTCGGCGATGAGGTCGTCTATCTGCCCTTCTATTTGCCGCACTTCTATTTTCGGGTCGAGCAAACCGGTCGGACGGATGACCATCTGGGCCGGCTCCGGCGAGCGGCTCAGCTCGTATTCCGCGGGTGTGGCACTGACGTACACCGCTTGGTTTACATGGCGTTCGAATTCGGTGAACATCAGCGGCCGGTTATCGAGCGCGCTGGGCAAGCGGAAACCGTGCTCCACCAGCACTTCTTTGCGGGCGCGGTCGCCGTTGTACATGCCGCGAACCTGGGGGATGCTCATGTGGCTTTCATCGACGAGCAAGAGATAATCATCTGGGAAATAATCGAGCAGCGTGGCAGGCTGCTCGCCCGGTTCGCGGTTGGTTAAGTAGCGGCTGTAGTTCTCGATGCCCTTTACGAAGCCGGTTTCCTGCAGCATTTCCAGGTCAAACCGTGTTCTTTGTTCTAGCCGTTGCATTTCGAGCAGTTTGTTCTGCTTTTTGAAGAGTGCGAGACGTTCGGCCAGCTCGTCTTCTATTTTCAGCATGGCGTCTTTGAGCTTTTCCTGCGGAGTCACGTAGTGGCTGCCCGGGAAGACTTTGTACTCGTCCAGGTTCGCCAAAATCTCGCCGGTCAACGGGTCGATTTTGGTAATCCGGTCGATTTCGTCGCCGAAGAATTCTATGCGGTACGCCAGCTCTTCGCCGGCCGGAAATACATCTACCACGTCGCCGCGCACCCGGAAGGTACCACGATGGAAATCGACGTCGTTGCGCGTGTACTGGATATCGGTCAGGTGCCGCAGGAATTTGTCGCGTTGACGCTTTTCGCCCCTAGCGATACTTATGGACAGGCCGTTGTAATCTTCAACACTACCGATGCCGTAAATGCAGGAAACCGAAGCCACGATGAGCACATCGCGCCGACTCAACAGACTGTCGGTCGCAGCGTGGCGCAGCCGGTCGATTTCTTCGTTTATCTGGCTGTCTTTCTCGATGTACGTGTCGCTTCGGGCAATGTACGCCTCTGGCTGATAGTAGTCGAAGTAACTGACGAAGTAGTGGACAGCGTTGTCAGGGAAGAAGTTCTTGAACTCGGCATACAGCTGCGCCGCCAGTGTTTTGTTGTGACACAGCACCAGCGTCGGCTTCTGAGTGTTCATGACCAAGTTGCTCATAGCGAATGTCTTACCGCTACCGGTCACACCCAGCAGCGTCTGCTCTTTGACACCCTTGTTCAGCCCATCCGTCAGCTCCGCAATAGCCGCCGGCTGGTCGCCGGTAGGCTTATACTCACTCTTCAGCACAAACTTACTCATCTATTCAGTATAGCAAGCCTGTGGCAACAATCGCTCAGCCTCTACTCAACACCCATCTTCTTTGCGCATGTGGCGCTTAGTTCGGGCTCGTTCGCGCAGGAGCTTATGTCTTCGAGAGTTTTAAATGAGGCCGCATATGCCGCGTCGATAGCTTTCATTTGGTCGGAGGCAGATTCGCAACCGGCCGTGGGGTATACCCGCTGGTAGAAAGAGTCACCTATGTGTATGAATGCCGGATTAGCGCTAGCCTGCGCATCCGTCATGGCCGAACCGTCCGCCGCAGTAACCTTACCGGCGGCAAAACGCTTGATACCCCAGGCCGTCTGCACATTCACCTCGCTACAGTTCGTCACTGCCTTCTGTGCGTCAGAATTCATAGTCGCAATGTCGTCTTTTACCTCGTACGAAGCGTTCTTTAAATCGGCCGGGACCGTTACTGCGACGCCCCATTCTTTTATGACGAGCCTTGTATCTGTCACTGAGGAATTCGTAGCGTTATCATTAGTGCTATTGGTCGTGGTCTGTGTTGAGCTGGCAGTGTCTTTTTTCTGGCTATGCCACACGAACCAGCCAGCAAGGCCGAGAATGGCGATAACTACTATGATAATTATCGCTTCGACGGCGCTGAAACCCTGTTGATTACTTGTGTGACACCTCACTTTATCTGCAACCTTTACGTATACGTACTATTTAACTTCTTGGATTTTGAGGCTTTGCGCTTGCAAACTGGTAACGGCACTCCCCTGCTTGGCGGTCACGGCCTTGTCGTCACTGCATGAAGCTTGTGGATATACGTCGACATAGTAGTACGAACCTACCGGAACAGCCCTAGTACCATACAAGTCTTTGAGCGCCTTGCCAGTTTCGGGGTCTTTTTCGCTAGCCGTAAACCTAATCAGCTGTCCCACCATTCCCAAGTTGCTCGAACCACACGCTTTGGCTACAGAAGCTGACTCCACCGTAGCACTATTGCCGTCTGATGCCATTTCGTATGTTACATCACTTAGCTCAGCCGTACGGGGGATTTGGACTCCCCATTCGCTGACAGTAAGGTACGAGTCCGAAGTTTTTTCGTCTGCCGAACCGCTAGAAGCTTTTGTGCTGTCTTGCGCTTGAGAAGTCTGCGAGTTCGACGACTGGGTGGAATTGTTCTTTTTAGCGTGCCAAACGAACCAGCCTGCGCCGGCGATAACACCCACGACAACAATGATTAAGACCACTTCGAGCGCACTAAAACCAGATTGGCTATGGACAAGCTTTGCGCGAGATTTCATGACGGTTATTCCTTTACCAGGGATTCAAATAATGAAGTTTGTGCCGTATCGATGGCAGAAGTCTGGTCAGAAGCGACTTCGCACCCAGCCATAGGGTAGACGCGCTTGTAAAAATAGTCACCGATATGTTTGAGGGCCGAGTTCTTTTCGGCGTCGGCGTCGCTAATGGCAGAGCCGTCAGCGGCAGTTACCTTACCGGCTGCGTAGCGTTGTATACCCCACGCAGTCTTCGGGTTCACCTGTGTACCGCAAGTAGTTACGGCATCCTGCGCCGGTGAATCAATCTCCGCCACATCATCTTTAATGGCGTATGTCGCACCTTTCAGCGAATCAGGAACCGTGACTTTTATGCCCCACTCGGATATCGTCAGCGTACTTTCATCGGTAGCGTCGGCAGTACTCGTCTGTTCCGCAGTTGTCTGCTGCGATGTGTCCGACGAAGCCGTCTTGCTGCTTTGGCTCTTGTGCCAGACGAACCAGCCTGCGCCGGCGATAACACCCACGACAACAATGATTAAAATTACTTCCAAGGCGCTGAAGCCGGATTCGTTGCTATGTCTTTTCACAATACTCAGACCTTTCTACTTTCTACTTTCTACTTTCTACTTTCTACTTTCTACTTTCTACTTTCTACTGACAATTATTATGCAGATTTGCTGAAAGCACAAGCGGAATTCGCCTTACTCTATGAGTGATTTGATAGCATCGACCGTCGGTTTGGCCGCACTTTCGTTCACGCAGCGATTGCTAGTAGAGAAGCCGTAGGTATAGACGTAATCGCCCAGGGTTCCCGTTTCGTCAGGATACTTGGCTGCGTATTGTCTGCCAGTCAGCGGCACGTCGCTCGGTGTATGTACGGAAAAGTGCGCCACTTCGTCCAACTTGGCGCGCAGCAGTGTTCCCACACCGCCTCTATCGGCAGCACAACTGGGGTCTGCCGCTGCCAGTTCTTTGGAGCTCAGGAATTTCACATTGTCATCCGTGCCCGCCACATAAGTCAGCGTCACATCACCGCTATAGTTGATGCTGACGCCCCAGCCAGTTATGTAAAGCGCCTTGTCTTTGGTATCTGTGGCTGTCGTTTTGGGGGTAGTCGTAGGAGAAGTAGTGGTCGTCTGGTTGGTCGTCGTGCCATCAGCAGGGGTATTCGACTTTTTTACGGCGAGCAGCACTAGCACGATAATGCCGGCGCAAAACAGAATGCCGACCCCTACGCAGAGGGCAATGATAAGCCCGCGGTTCGTTTTGGGCGGCTGCGGCGCAGGCGGCGTGGCGTCGGGAGTGGGCAGCGGATTCGCGGGCGGCTGCGACGGGAAGCCCGGCGGCATGAAGGCGGGTGATTGCCCGGGTGGCTGAGGTGTTGGTGTTTGTGGTGACATAGCTTACTATCCTTTTTACGCCCGAAAGCGCTTATTATACTGCTCTGTTTGGTTTGAGTCGCTCCCTTGTCATTATATGGGGAGTGTCCGAAAGTACAAAAAAGTTTTCACGCTTCTGAGCAACTTTTCACGCGGTCCTCACTAGCCAGCCGCGGCTGCTTTACTCGGTGATTTTGGCTTTCCAGCTTTCGACAAATGGTACTACGGTAGTGTCAAGCAGGCCAGCGTCTTTGTTGTTGCAGCTCGCGATGGCGGCCAAGCCGAAATCGCCGTTCTGGTACGCGATGACTTTGGCCTCTATATTCTTGCTCGGAAAGGTTACTCTCTTGGCCGTAAACGCCAGCGTGTAAATACTGGCCGAGCCCGTCGTGTCCATCGTGACATCCGGCATGTCACTGGCTAAGACGTCACTCACCGGCTCGCCCGCCGTCTTAGCGAAAGCCGTAATGGAGTTTTCTGCGACTTCTTCGGCCGAGACACCATATGCTTTCAGCCCGTCTGGCTGCGTGAAATACGCCGAGCAGGTAGTGCCCTTATACTGGTAAGCCGCTTCACCGGAACCAGAGGAGACATTATTCCAACCTGCGGCCAGAGCCGTCTGTATCTGCGCCGCATCCGCCGCCCATACCATGTCCTGAAACTCCGGCGTGGCCGCGGCGCTTTCGAGCCCGGTGCTCGTACTGCCGGGTATGTCATTGCCGCCAGTGCTAGCTATATGACTTGCGGCAAGTAGTATCAGCGTCGCCATGCCGCCGACGACCAGGATAACGACCGCCGCACAGAGGCCTATTATAAGGCCCCAGTTCGTCTTAGGCGGCGCAGGCGACACACCCGCAGGCGCAGGCGACACACCCGCAGGCGCAGGCGACACACCGATGGAAGCCGGCTGTTCGGGAGAAAGCGGCTGGTCAGGCTGCGGAGGTGTTTGTGTTTCTGGTTGCATAGTTTGCAGTCCTTTGCTGAAAATCTACCTGTCATTATATGGAGAACCATCGAAAACACAAGCAGTTTGCTATACTAGAGCCATGGACCTTTCAGACGAACCGACGCAGTCGCCGAAACGCGCGATAATACAAAGAGAACTTATAAAAGAAACCTCGGAACGCCTCAGCCGCATAGACGGCGAGTTCGCCGACGGCTTCGAACTGATAAACAAATATAACGACACGATAACGTTCTTCGGCTCGGCGCGGTTCGATGCCAGTCATCCGTGGTACCAAAAGGCCCGCGAGATTGCCGGAGCCCTGAGTGACGAAGGGTACGCCATCGTGTCGGGCGGCGGCGGCGGGATTATGGAAGCCGCCAACCGCGGAGCGCTTGAAGCCGGTGGCCGCTCCATAGGCCTGAACATACAACTGCCGAAAGAGCAGTCGCTGAATGAATATACCAACGACTCCATGCCGTTTCGCTACTTCTTTACCCGCAAAGTCATCCTGGCGTATGGCGCGAGCGGGTACGTCTATTTCCCAGGCGGCTACGGCACGCTGGATGAACTGTTCGAGATAATTACACTTATACAGACCAAAAAGATGCCATTGGCACCGATAATCCTGGTCGGCAACGATTACTGGGAGCACCTGGATTACTTCATAAAATCGCAGCTGCTCGAAGGCGCACACACTATAAGTCCGGGCGACGAGACGCTCTATACCATTACCGAAGATATACAAGTCATAAAGGCCATCATGAACCATCACCGCGACACGGCCAATGCGTTCTCTCCTGTCGCCGACGACACTGCCCCCGAACCCGCTCATTCTTAGAACGGAGAATGTAGAATGACGAATCAAGGGCCATCCGTCTTTAGCGAATGGTTATTAAACTGTGGCTCGTCAGAGCCACTCAGTTTCCCGGACACGTAGCATCCCTGCCAGTTCACCGTTTCAGACTTGCCCCGGCGGTCGCTGCCCTCGAAAACCCGGCGAGCCGGAGACTGGCTGGTCCCGATTGGCGAGAGCGACGGCCTGTACTAGCATGAGTCCAGTCGAGAGCAGACAGTTGGAGGCTCCCGAGTTTTTGAACCCAGGCGGCGAGAGTTTTGGTTACTTTTGCGGTCAAAAGTAACAGAAATGAGACGAAAAAAGACGCAACGGGTAGCCGGCCCCAAGTAGAACACACTGTAATAGCCAAGCCGAAGCGAGACCATGAAACTTAGATGACTGGATTCCCAATCAAGTTGGGAATGACGAACGTAGGGGGTGAGAATAAAGCTATTCGCCGGGGTCGAACACGAGTTCCGGTGCTAGCTGTTGGTCCAACTTGCCGAGAAGCATTGCCTGTAGGTTGTCTTGGTGGAGGTACCGTGCCATTAGCTCGCGACTGAGAGATGCACGCATGTGGTGGATGACCCGCTGCGGGTAGTCAAACCCATTGCAAAGTGTCAGCGCTACATCGAGTATGTTCATAGAGACTGGCTGGCCTTCATCCAAAAGTGCCAGCAACTGGCTGTTCTGCCAGAACTCGAGCGCCGGATGCATACCTGCCAGCACGTCTTCGGCGGCGTGCCACTGCAAGTCTTCTGGCTGCACGTGCGGCTCGAAGACTTCGGGATGGTAGTCGCTATGGTCGTTGCCATAGAACCACTGCACAACCTTCCACGGCAGTGGCTGTCCGGCCAAATCCGCCTGGGCAACCGGTTCCTGTAACATAGTCTGGCGAACTATATCGCCGAAGTCCGGCTTGACCTGTTGCAGTTTTAGGAATGAACTGTGAGCACGAATATCGTTAAAGGCATCGACACTAAGAAGTAGCGTCGTTATGGCCAAGCCTGGCAAATCCTCTTCCATGGGCAGTAGCACCACCGCACCTAGCTCGTTGAGTGCCAACATGTTGTGTTTGTACTGCGCAACGTACGCCGCGGCCAACTTGGGCCACTGTTTGGCAGTCGGCACATACACACTTAGCTTTTTGGTTTCGAAGTCTCGTGCAGATAGCTTTTTGTACGCTTCGAGACGCTTCTGGTGCCAATCGTGCGATTCACTCAGGAACGTGGCGGCGAGCAACTGTGGTACCGGCTCGTGCTTGAGCATACTGTCCATGCTGCGGTAGCCGAGCTTTTTCATGGTGGCTTTGGGCTGCAACTTCTTGAGTAACTGGCGCATGACGGATTGTTTTATAACGAAGGCTTGTTTGTGTACCTCCAGCTTGTCGAGCTTGCGTTTGACTGCTTCGAGCACCTCTCTCGAAGAACCGGCACCCAGAACGCCGAGAGATTCGCGGACGCGGGCTTCGTCCTCGCGCAGCCGCACCTGCAACGCCTCGAACAGTTCCGGCCCTGTCGTGTCACGCGGGTCCAGGCCAAGTTCGCGTATCTTTTCCCGGCTTTCGTTTACCACCTGCATCATCAGCGCAATGTCGGCAGAGGGCTTCCCAGCCGCTTGTTCCAGCCGCTGTATCTGTTGCCGAAAACCCGGTTCGGCTGCCCCCAAAAGTTCTGCTAATACCCTCGCCATATCTTACCTACCAGATTACCACAAGCAGCGTTCCCGAACCAGCCGCCACCCTACCTACTGCCTACCTATCGGGTACGACCCGATAGGTATCATGCGGCTAGTCCGCTATTGTTATGCTAAGAAGGGATGCTGCACAAGGTGGCTCAATGAAATTCAGGGAGTGCGGTAACGTCGTTGCGGACAGAGCGGGTCCAGAGGAAGAAACAGGCTGAGGCAAAAGCCAGCAAGCCGACGCCGGAGAAGAAGTAGACGAAGTTCAACACTATACATACGAAGGCGCCGACAAATACCACGACGTAGCTACATAACTGCACGAATAAGACTGTTTTGGCCGCGGACAGGCTGCGAGTCAGCCATAACACCGGCGTCAGCGCCAGCGTCAATACAGCCCCACCAAGAGCGACATGCTGGACCGTGCCAGGCAGAACAATCAAACCGCTGCCTTGTTCTAATGTCTTATGTACCACTGTATATAGATAAATGCTCAGGAGGCTATATACCATTACTCCCGCCGCAAACATTTCCATGGACTGGGCGCGCTCACGCACGCGGCGATGGGTGATTTCCGGTGGCAATGGCTGGGCGCCAGTAAGTGTCGGCAGCTGTTCCTTTTGTGTATTGCCCGGAATGTGACGGATAACCTCAGGGTAGACATCGGGCACAGCATGCACTTCGCGCGCCACTGCTTCTTGTGGTATGTCGTGTGTTGGCGCGATGTTCGTCATGCCATGCTTCAGCCGCCGCTCGGGTGAAGGAGTGGTTTTAGCGTTGTCTTGCGAATCCATATCTACAGTTTACCCCAACTGCGTTACCTATCGGGTACGACCCGATAGGTATTATGCGACTAGTGCGGTGCTAGTACAGGGCTAGAACTTTTCGGGGTGGTACCAGTCGGGGGCTTTTTTGAGCCATTCTTCGAGTTCGTGCTCGGTCAGGAGGCCCTGCTGAGCGCCGGTCTTCTGGACTACAGACATAGAGTTGATTGGAGCCCACTGCAGAGCGCTTTCCAGGTTATGACCTTTAGCTAGAGCCGCGACAAGTGTGGATGCAAATGCATCGCCTGCGCCGGTGCGCTCGAACGGTGGAGCCGGGTCTGGGTAGAGTGGCATTTTGAAGCGCTCGTTGCCGTCGCTGGCGTAGGCACCGTCTGGGCCGTCTGTTACAATCGCAATCTTTGGACCAAGGGCGTGGAGCTTGTCCAGCAAGCCATGAACGTCGTCGTATTCGCCGCCCGTTACGAACACAGCTTCTTCGCGGTTCAGGACTACGACTTCGGTGCGCTTGTAGAGTTGAGTGAGACGTTCCACGCCGGCTTCCATTTGGAAGGTGCCGGGCTGGAAGGCCAGCTTTACATCTGGGTTGGCTTCGAGCCACTCAGCAACCTGGTCGTGGTACGGCAGTGCATTTTTGGAAATAGAGCTAAAGTAGACCCAGCGAGGGATTTCATCTGGGCGGAAGTGCGGCCAGTGGTAATCGTATTCTTCGTGCTTTATAAGGATGGTGCGCTCTTCTTTGTACCAGAGTACGTAGTGGTAGTTGCTTTTCTTCGACGGGTTGATGTGTACGAAGCGGTGGTCGATTCCCTCTTTTTCGAGCGCATGAATCATATCACGGCCGGCAGCATCGCCACCGACGTTCGTGTCAAATGCAGTTTTCAGGCCGAGGCGAGCGAAAGAAACGGCCGCGTTGGCAGCATTGCCGACGGCGTCCAGCACTTCGGCATGGTCGAACGGCAGCTTGGTGCCGAACTGCATGGCCAGCGTCTTGACGCCGTTTTCATCTACGTATGTATGCGCTTGGTCATCGAGCAGCTTAATAAACGCATCTGTTACGATGTCGCCGACGCTCAGTATATCTATTTGTGACATGTCCCCACCCTTAGTTGTTTTATATAGTGTTTTTGCTTATGCAGTAATAATGCCACAGGTGTGGCCTTTTGTGCAACAGGCGGAAGTATATAAAAGAGTTGCGAAGATGGCGAAATGTGGCGCCGGTTAGAGTTCAGGCTGGCGGCGGCGCATCGAGCGGCGCACGACATCGCCGGTCTGTCCGCTGATAGTTTCCGCCGTTCGTTCCACGGCACGCACCTTCACCTCTATTTTCGTAGCCGTTTTTTCGGCGGTCCGTAACGCCCGCTCCGGCGCTTTGGCTACCTTGTCCGTAACCTCGACAACCTGTTTCGTGCCGTTGTCCAGCATGTTTGCAAGGTTATCCAGCCGCCGCTCTATGCCGCCTTCCTCAATATCCTTGAGCATGTCATCGAGGTTCTGAAACAAATTATCGAGCATCCCCATACCAGATATTATACTAGAGCTTTGCCGGTGGAGTTGAAGGTGGCGAGCTTTTCTTCGACGACTTTTTGGACTTCGGGGACGACGAATTTGTTGAGCAGCTTTGCGACCGAATATTCGTCGGGATTTTCCCTGAGCGTCTTTTCGAGCGTTTCGCGGTACGCAACGCGCATGTCGCTGTTTATGTTCACCTTCGTCACACCGATTTTGACCGCACTTTCGAAGAAGTGACCGGGAGTGCCAGAACCACCGTGTAGCGAAATATTGCAATCTATGGCGTCGCGGATGCGCTGCAGTAGTTCAAGGTCGAGCTTCTTTGGCACAGGGTATTTGCCGTGCAGATTACCGACGGCCGCTGCAAACGTGTCTATACCCGTTACGCGAACGAATTCAGCCGAGCCTTCCGGCGTGCTGAACGTTTTCTTTATCTCTTCGTAGTCGATGTCTTCGGTATGCAGGTTGCTGGAGCCGCCGAAGTAGTGGGGTTCGCTTTCTACCAGTGCACCAGTGAACTTAGCGTATTCGACAATCTCTTTGGTGGCCGCAATGATTTCTTCTTCGCTCGCGTCTTTCTTAGCCTGACTGTAGTCGATGTGTATGAATTCGAAGCCGGCGTCAATGCCCGCTTTGGCCTCTTCTACCGACGGTGAGTGGTCGAGGTTGACGTACATTTCCACGCCGAAGGTGTATTTGGCGTTATCTACCAAGTCTCGCACGTTTTGTATGCCGATGTCTTTGACTTCGCCGGCGCTAACTTCGACGAGCACCGGTGCGTTCTTCGCCTTCGCAGCCTGAGCTACGGCAATCAAAGTCGCCTGGTCGTCGAGGTTAAACGCCCCGAACGCCCAGTGCTCTGCCCTGGCCTGCGCCATCCGCTCCCGTGCTTTTTTACAGTTGTTTCGTACTTCTTGTAGTGTTATAGCCATAATGCTCTCATTCTAACTGCTTATGCTTAAAACACAAAGCTCGCCCCAAAAACCACCGGCCTACCCCTTCCGTCATTCCCGCGAACGCGGGAATCCAGTAGAATAGCTACCAATGACAAAAGGCGGCTACACGTATCTACTCGCGTCGGGACGGAACGGCACCCTATATATCGGCGTGACCAGTCAGCTTGATGCGCGTTGGTTCCAGCATCAGAGCTGGACGAGTGAAGGCTTCACCGGTCGCTACCATGTGAACCGGCTGGTGTGGTACGAGCAGCACGACAGTATCGAAGCAGCCATCAAACGCGAGAAGCAACTCAAGAAATGGAACCGGGCCTGGAAGATTGCACTCGTCGAGCAGGATAATCCGAACTGGGATGATTTGGCGTTGCGCTGGAATGACGCTACGTGATAGCTCAACCGGCGTGAAACTATGGATGTCGGAAGACTGGATTCCCAATCAAGTTGGGAATGACGGAGGCCAGAAGTCTAGCGCTTTTTGTCGATGATGTGGTGGGCGGCGAGGCGGATGTGTTTGGCGTCGAGCCCGAAGTGGGTCAAAAGTTCGTCGGGAGCACCAGACTCGCCGAAGCGGTCCTGCATACCTATTCGCTTCATCGGTACAGGGAATTCGTCGGCGAGCAGTTCGGCGATAGCACCGCCAAGACCGCCAGCGGCTTGAGCTTCTTCGACCGTAACAACACACTTAGTCTTGCGCACACTGCGAAGGATAGTCTCGGTATCCAGGGGCTTTATGGTTGGCACATGCACGACCTCGGCGTCAATGCCGTCTTTGTACAGCTGCTCTGCCGCCAACATCGCCTGGTATGTCATAGTACCGGTGGCGATGATAGTTACGTCCGAACCAGTCGCGTATACATATGCTTTGCCGATTTCGAACGGTGTCTTGTCTGTCGTTATAATGGGTGTCGCTTCTCGCGCAAGGCGTAAATAGGCCGGTCGTGAATCTTTAGCAAGCGCCAACGTAGCTTTCTCTGCCTCCACGCTATCGCCAGGGGCAATCACGACCATATTCGGCAGCACACGCATGAGGGCGATGTCTTCCAGCATCTGGTGCGTCGCACCGTCTGGCCCGACCGAGATGCCGGCGTGTGAACCGACGATTCGTACCGGCCGGTCGTTCAGACAAATGGTTGTGCGAATCTGCTCCCAGTTACGTCCAGGGCTAAAGGCAGCGTAGCTCGACACAAACGGAATCTTACCCACCGCGGCCAAACCAGCGCCAACCGTCACCAGGTTCTGCTCGGCCACCCCAATCTCGACGAACCGCTCCGGGAACGCTTCCTTAAATAAGCTCATCTGGGTGCTGTCGGTTAGGTCGGCACAGCAAGCCACGACATTCTCGTCCAGCTCGCCCGCCTTCTTCAGCCCGCGCCCAAAGCCTTTACGTATCGGCTCCCCCGCCAACTCTTTCGCCGTAATATCAACTAAATGCAAATTACTCATGCTTCTACTATACCTTGGTTCGGCTGATTTTGCTCATTCATTTTGCCTGCTTCACAACCAGCTTGCCTAGCCTTAGGAGCCCATATACCACTGCAGTCCAGATGGCAATATCACCCACGAATGGAAGTGGATAAAAGGCAGGCTTCGGGTCTATTGCTTCACCCCCCCGATTCGGTTACATATTGACAAGGAGTTGTCAAAGCAGTGCTTCGCTCTACATACGTCAGCGGCACCCCACGCTCATCCCGGCGAAAAGGTTCAGAAACTGCGACCTGGTCCGAACATATATAGGCAGTTCCGAGCTTAGGAACGGCCAGCAATAAAATTGTGAATACAAGTCCTAGAACTATGCTGACTATCACTGGCATCATCAGGGTTTTACTCATGCTCGCTTCTGACTTTCTGAGTAAGTAGTATGGCGCCGACGGTTACAGCCGTCCATATGGCTATATCTGCCGCCAGTGCTACGGGCTGCCATTCGTTCTCCATGGTAATGCATGAATTTTCATACGTCTTCAGAAATCCGAACGGAAACCCGTGTACCGTCTCGGTAGTCTTGTATGGGTCTGCGTTCTGGCAAGTGATTTCATGCGCGTGCGAGGTTATAGGAAAATCTCGAGAAACTCCGACCAAGAACACGCTTGCTCCCGTCAGTAAAATACCGCCAATAATAGCTACAGCTATGGTACGCCCTGAGTGGAACTTTCCTTGACTACTCATGTTCGCTGCAGGTTTTGCCGCCGGGGTACGGAGGTCGTACGCGTGCTCATGGAGCCACCCTTTTTGTGTTGACCAGGGCGCCCAAGCCCACGCTAAGCAGTCCCAGGATACTCAAATCCCAGAAGAGCGCCGCGCCCGAGAATGTCGTATGGTTCGTATCGAGCGAAAGCTCCGGTCCAGGACAGTCATCACTCTTGTGCTGCCAGTATGCGAAAGGCAGCCCTAACCTGTGAATCTGTTGTGTCACTGTCGTATATCCCGGTTTGAAGTAGTTATAATTTGGACAGTGCAGCGTGCGGGTGTAACTAAACGGGATGAGGTTCAGAACCACTAGCAGACCCATCACGACACCGACAATCATCTTTTTACGCTTATTGCCCGTGGGGCCTGGGGTCTGTTTTTGCTTACTCATGTTCGCTGCGGATTTTGCCGCCGAGGGTTTGCTACTCATCTACGTGCAGCTCCCGTACTTCCACGTCAACGCCCTGGCCTTTGAATGTCGCAGTAAGTTTGAGGTTCTGCTTCTCGCTGCTTGCCACCAGCACTTTCGGAGACCCCGAGGTATCGAACGTATATTCGCCATCATCCGCGGCAAGCGCACGTTGTAAGTCTTCGTAGTTCGCCTTGTCAGTGCCAGCACCGACCGAATAGCTGTACGTCCACCCCGTATCTGCCGCACCGATGTCCACCGGGTCGGCATTTTTACCCTTTGAGTACTGCTGCCACGAGGTAGGTACAGAGATTTTTTCGTATGTCTTCTCGGTGTATTTGACTATGTCATCATGACTCCCAGGAAACGAAATCGGCTGGTCGGGCAACAAGATATACACCACGGCGAAGACTGCCAGAACGAGGCCCACTACAATGAATGGGGTACGCGCTTTGCTTTTCTTCTGTATCTCCTTAGCCGTTTGAGGTTGTAGTGCTTGGGAAGGCTGCGCCTGAGGAATCGAGGTTGGCCGGATTTCAGAGCCGGATGTCGGCAGGGTGTCGGGCGCTTGAGTTAGCTGGTCGGGATTACTCATGTTCGCTGCGGATTTTGCCGCCGAGAGTGCGGAGTTCGTGCAGGGCTTTGACGGCTTGTTCGTGGTTCGGCGGTGCGCCGTGCCAGTGGAAGTCGTACTCCATGAAGTCGACGCCCTTGCCCGGAACCGTGTACGCGATGAGCACAACTGGTTTTTCGGTGATAGCTTTCGCCATCGCACAGGCGTCAATCACCGCTTCGATGTCATTGCCGTCGATTTCTATAGCGTGCCAGCCAAAGGCTTCCCACTTGGCCTTTAGGTCGTCCAGCGGCATGACGCTCTCGGTCGGACCGTCGATTTGGATGTTGTTACGGTCGATTATGGCAGTGATGTTGTTCAGTGCGTATTTGCCACCGAGCATAGCCGCTTCCCACACGTTACCTTCGTCCAGCTCGCCGTCGCCCATAACGACGTACACGTGGCGGCGAAAGTCTTTGTTCATGCGAAGTGCCAGCGCCATACCGCAGGCCTGTGAAAGGCCACAGCCCAAAGGCCCAGAAGTGGTCTCCATGCCAGGCAAACGAGTGCGCTCTGGGTGGCCCTGCAGGCGCGAACCGAGCTTCCGCAAGGTTTTGAGTTCGGACTTCGGGAAATACCCGGCCTCGGCCATAGTGGCGTAGCGCACGGGCACACAGTGGCCGTTGCTGAGCAGCAACATATCACGCTCGTTCCAATCCGGCTTCTTGGGGTCGTGCTTCATAACGTCGAAGTAGAGCGCGGTGAATATATCGGCCAGGCCCAGCGGCCCGGCGCTATGCCCACTTTTCGCCTCTTCAAGCATGCGAATTATATCTTCGCGGATTACATTCGCCTTCAGTTCCAGTTGTTTGAGAGTATACGTTTTAGCCATCTTGCTTGTGATTATACATCACTCCTCGAAGCTTTGCTCAAACTTTACCCATCCATGCAATGTTGCGAGCAATACTACGCAAAGTTTAGAAGAGACCGTCGTCGGAGTCGGCAGGAGTGTCAACGGCGATGTGTTTGGGTGGGGCTTGGCCGGTGATGGCAGTCAGGAGAGAATCGTAGGCAGCGACCGGATTCTGGGCGCCGTGCAAGAAGCCACCGACGTTTAGGACGTCGACGCCGGCTTCGGCCAGCGCCTTTGCATTCTGGTCGTTCACGCCGCCATCCCAGCCGATTTCGACCGTCGGCTTCAGGCGCCGTATTTCGCGGACTTTTTCCAGCAGCTGCATGTCGGCCTGGCCGCCGAAGTGGCCTAGATTGCCGGAAAAGACAAGCACGTGGTCTATCAGCTCCAGCGCACCGCCGAGCGTGCTGGCCGGTGTCTGCGGCAAAAGCGCGATGCCGGTTTCTATGCCGTGGTGATGCAACCTTTCTGCGAACGCGCCGAAATCACCGTCCGCTTCGGCGTGCACGATGACGAGCTGCGGCTGCAACGCTATGAGTGCCTCGGTGTGCTCGAACGGGTCGGCGTACATGACGTGCAGGTCGGCGCGGACACCGCCCGGCCACCAAACTTCGTCTATATCTATCAGTTTATTGTTCGTAAAAATGCCGTCACTGAGGTCGATGTGCAGCCGGTGCGCATACCCCAGCGTCTGCTCTATCTGCAACCGGTATGTCGCCGGGTTATCGGTGGTTATAGTCGGGCAGATACTAACCACGGTTTCCTCTCCGCCATCTTATGGCCAGCAGAATCCCGCCGAACAATACGAGCGTACCGGCGTTGACCGCAATCTGCTGCCACCGGTACGCCGCGTCACCAGCATACCCCGTACCGAGCAACTGAGGAAAATAACTAAGCGTCATCTGCAGAAAAATGTAGCCGAACAGCCCGAGCACCGTCAGCAGCGCCGCTCGGAACAGCCTTGCTAGCACCGTTTCCGTTTTGCCTGCGTACCAGAAAGCAATCACGAACAAGAGGAGTGGCAGCAGACTCGGCAACACTGTCTCAAACACCGATGTACTTCCATACGCCTGCGGTGATGCGGTCAGTGCAGCGAATAACGCCGGCAGGCCCAGCACAGCCCATAGGACCGTCAGTCCGGCCACGAATATCCACTGTAATAGGGGCGATATGGTGACACCTACAGATTTCGCCGCAGGTTTTTGTGTTCTTTTTGCTTTGGTTTTTGCTTTGACAGGCATAATTGCTGCTCCGTTTTCTGTATTTACCCTAGTTCATCGAGTTGCTGGATGCGGCGTTTGTAGCGCGGGGCGCCGGCAAAGGGTGTCATAAGCCAGGTGTGGACGATGCCGAGCGTTTTGTTGAAGCTGACTTCCCGGCTGCTCAGGCACAGCACATTGCTGTCGTCATCGTTGCGGGCACTGCGGGCTTCTTCTTGGTCCCACGCCAGGGCGGCACGGATTCCCTTGTGCCGGTTGGCGGCCATGGCCATGCCCTGCCCACTGCCGCAGATGAGTATGCCACGCACGTCGCGGCCATCGTCCTGCTTCATGGCGTGCACAACCTTACCAGCGAACTGCGGAAAGTCGTCGTCCGGATTGTGCTGACCACCCTCGTCTACAACTTCGTAGCCAGACCGACGCAGGTAATCTGCCAGTTTGTTTTTGTACTCGAACCCGTTGTGGTCCGCCCCGATGTAAATCTTCATACGCTACCCCTTGAAGTTGGCAAGCACCAAGCACCAAATCGCAATGACCAATCAATGACCGAATCCCTAAATTCCCGAATTTGGAGAATTGGGAGTTGGTAATTCGTGAATTGCTTGGATATTGGTGCTTGAGACTTGGTCATTCAAATTCCTACGCTTTGTGGAGGAATTTACCGGTGTCAGCGACAACTTCGACGAGACGGTTGCTATAACCCCATTCGTTGTCGTACCAGACCATAACTTTTACTAGGTTGCCGGCGACGACTTTCGTAAGTAGCAGGTCGACCGTACCGGAGTGGCTGTTGCCGATGTAGTCGGAACTGACGAGCGGCTCTTCGGAAACACCCAAGATGCCCTGGTAATACGGCTCTTTGGCGGCTTTTTTGAAGGCGTCGTTCAGTTCTTCGACAGTTACATTGCGCTTCAGCAGCGCAGTGACGTCGCTCAAAGAAACGACTGGGGTGGGAACACGGATGCTCAGACCGTCGAACTTGTCCTTCAGCTGTGGCAGCGTAAGGGTGACGGCAATTGCAGCGCCAGTGGTTGTCGGGGTGATGTTTTCGGCACCGTTGCGGCCTTCGCGCAGGTCTTTCTTGGGCGCGTCTTGGATGGCTTGGCTCGCGGTGTAGCTGTGGACGGTCGTCAGCATGGACTTCTCGACCCCGAATTCGCTTTCCAGAATGGACATGACCGCTCCAAGCGAGTTGGTGGTACAGCTGGCGTTGCTTATGACTTCGGTCGCTCCTTCGAGCTTTTCGTCGTTCGCACCGAGCACGATAGTGTCGACGCCGTCGCTCTTGGTCGGGCCGGAAATGACGACGCGCTTCGCGCCAGCGGTGATGTGCTTGCTAGCCCCTTCTTTGTCGGTAAAGAAACCGGTACTTTCGATGACGACGTCTATGTCCAGGTCTTTCCATGGCAGTACGCTCGGGTCTTTTTCTGCCAAAACTTTTACTTTGTGACCATCGACGATGATGTTCGTGTCATCGTGACCGACTTCGTGGTCGTAGGTGCCGTAGTTGCTATCGTGCTTCAGCAGGTACGCCAGGGTTTTGGTGTCGGTAAGGTCGTTTATGGCGACGATTTCCAGGTCGTCGCGCGCGAACGCAATCTTAAATGCGTTGCGGCCAATCCGCCCGAAGCCGTTGATTGCTAATTTCGTTTTCATTTTCAGCCCATCCTTATAGTTGTTACGCTTATGGCTACTACTATAATCTATACGTTTGTAGACATAAATATTGACATTTTATTAAAATAGTGCTATAATGTAAATATGATATGGAGTATGCCCCGTCGAAGCGTTGAATCACACCTCGGAGTAGTAGAAACTACTGGTGCTTTACAAACTAGTGAAAAGATTCACGAATGGTTCAGTAGCCATGACCAGAACAAGAACGACGGCCGCACCAGGGATTTTGAACCGGTACGCTTTGCAGTTGCCCGCTCAGTCGGTAAAAACGTCGTTCCGTTTGTCCATCTAAACCACGATGGCTATCTAACCGGAGATAGCTTCTACTTGGTGTATAGTGCCGCCCGAAAAGAGCCCCATTACGCCCCGCAGACCCGCACGGCACTCCACGAGGCCCATGCACTTGCAGAGCGAACGGCGCTCACACGTGGCATTTACACATACAATGGGCGCGAAAGCAGCGAAACACTTGTAGCCGAAGGTATTCCTCGCCACTTCCGCGGATTTTATGTACACGAACGCCTTGGATACTTAGCGGTGCTGGAGCATGAGGTGCAACAAAGCGACGAGCTAAACCGCGCCGAACGTGCTACGCTCGAACAAGAGCTGGACCGCACCATAGACCAGTTACCGAAGACTTTACCCCGCCCATAAACGACAGCCTCATGCTCGCACCAAAGCCTCTTATAGCTGCGGGCTAAATAGGCATACGAGTTAACGGTTTAACGGTCGACTGTTTTGCCGGTGAACGCTGGCAGAGCCAGAATGTCCGACGTGGTCCAGTTGCGGCTGAAAAATTCCAGCAGGTAGGCCACGTGCAGACCTTTATCGTGGCCGAGCGCCGCTTCCCGCAACTCTTCGTAGTCTTGCCACTGCAGCGCGATTTTCTCACCCGCTTCGGGCTCAGGTTCGTGCTCGGCTACGATATCGGTGGCGACATACAGCGCCACGAACCATTCCAGCTTGCCTTGCGGCTGGCGCACGTCCACTAGCTTCCAACTTTTGCACTCCAGGCCGGTTTCTTCGCGCAGTTCGCGTTGTGCGGCTTGCAGCCAATCTTCGCCAGGGTCGACTCGGCCACCGGGGAAATCTATGCGCATCTGACGGTTGGGTTGCTCGTCACGCACGAGTAACACTTCGCCGCCGCGTATGACCAAGACTTCCACCGTGTCGGGGCGCTTTAGCATCTCGAACGTCGCGGCCGACCCGTCGTACAGCTTTTGTTCCCACTGATAGACGTCGAAAATCTTGCCTTCGAAGACACGCTTCGCCCCGTCTGGGATGAGCACGCTGTCTTCGGGGATGATTTTCTGCATGGTGCTACTGGTTCTTCCAGCGCTCTATCGACTCTTTGATGATGGCCTTGGCTTCGGTGGCGTCACCCCAGCCCTTGACGATGGTCGAACCGGGTTTCTTGAGGTCTTTGTAGTGGGTAAAGTGGTGCTCGAGCTTCTGCAGCAAGCGCTTCGGCAGGTCTTCAAGCGAATTTATGGCGTCACCGGTGTTGCGGTCGTCCGCCGGGACTACCACGACCTTGTCGTCGACCTCGCCATCGTCTTCAAACTTCAGTACGCCGATGACTTTTGCTTCCAGGAAAATGCCCGTGGTCAGCGGCTCGTCGGTGATGATGAGCGCGTCCAGCTCGTCGCCATCCTCGTCGAGCGTCTGCGGGATGAAGCCGTAGTTGCACGGCTTGGCGAAAATACTCGGTTCGACACGGTCCAGCTGGAACACGGCCAGTTTGCGGTTCCATTCTATTTTGTGGTTGCTGCCGGTCGGGATTTCGATAACTACGTTTATGACGCCACCATCGACATCACCTGCGTCTAAAATTTGGTTGAAATCTGCCATAATCATATCTCCTTCTTGCCTTTTGTCATTCCAGACTTGATTCGGAATCCATACGTCTACGCTGACCTAGGGCCAACCACCCCGCATGGGTCCTGAAACAAGTTCAGGATGACACTGATATCAGAGAATATTGTACACTATAGCCAAGATGAAAATAATCGCCCACCGCGGCGGGGGAGGCCTAGCCCCCGAAAACACCCTCGAAGCCATTGCCGCCGGTCTGGAACACCACGCCGATGAAATCGAAATCGACGTCCGTGTTACCGGCGACGCCGTGCCAGTCCTTTCGCACGACCCCACGTTACTTGTCGACGGCAAACCCGCGCCCATCGCTCTGCTGACGCTCGACGACGTCTGGAAAACACACCCCGATGTGCCGACCCTGGCCGAAGCGCTCGAAACCATAAACCAGGCGCCTTACCCTGCTATCGCGCACTTGGACATAAAGCCGGGCGAGCCCGCCGAGCCCATCGCCGAAGTCATCCGCGAATGTCTGACCTCTGGCTCGTACACGCTCGACAGCATACTGCTGGCTAGCAAAAGCCAAAAGACGCTCCGTGCACTACACCGCGAGCTGCCCGACCTGGGGACCGTGGTCATAGAAAGCTGGTCCGGCGTCCGTGCCCGCCGGCGCGCCCGGCAGCTCGGTACCACACGGCTCAGCATGCGCGCCAGCTGGCTCTGGAGCGGGTTCCTCGTCGGCATGCAACGGCACGGCTACCAGATAACCCCCTATACCGTGAACAGCCCTGCCAAAGCCCGGCGCTGGCAAAAACACATCTACGGCATCGTCACCGACTACCCCGACCGCTTCGAAAAGTGACTTGAGAGGACAGTCCTCACAATTTTACAACGGAGTTTACCTTTCACCATTTTCCATTCACCATACATTCACCGTTTTTCCGTTTACCGTGAATAACGCCCGCACGGATAACGGTAAATGGCTAACGCATGGTGAACAGTGAAAGGTAAATGGTAAACAGGTATACTAAAAGTCTATGTTAGCGAGGTTCGATGGCCGCAAAGAGATAAGCCCGGGGGTCTGGGAGTACACACTCACGCCCGAACGGCGGCTCGATTACATTCCGGGACAGTACGTCGAAGTGCAGATTCTGCGCGATTTCGATGACCGCCGCGGCCGCGGACGTATCTTTACCCTCACCTCGCTCCCGGACGAACCGCACCTCACGTTCGCCCTCAAATTTCCCGAACCAGGCAGTCCGTACAAACACGAACTACGGAGTCTCCAGCCCGGCGAAACACTCAAAATCGGCGATGCCATGGGCGATGTCGTTCTGCCCAAAAACCCCGACATTCCCCTGATTTTCATTGCCGGCGGCCTCGGCATCGCTTCGTTCGTCAGCAGCCTGCGCTGGCTGGAAGCCACGGAGGAGCTTAGAGCCGTGCATCTGTTTTACGGTCGTCGCACCACTGCCGATAACCCGTACGGCGAGTTACTGGAACGCTTCCCGTTTGCGAGCCGGCAAGCAGTGGTCAGCCCCGCCCGGATTTCGCCCGAAGACGTCCTCGTGGCCACGGCTCCAGAGTCGCTCTTCTTTATCTCGGGCAGCCAGCGCTTTGTCGAAAGCTTCCGCGCCGAACTAGCCACACGCGGCATCAGCCACGAGCGAATCGTATTCGACTATTACGACGGCTACGTTTCGTTATAAAAGGTTACGTATAGGACTTACGCAAAATGGTGCAGTCTGGGATGAAACAGGAGCACCGGAGCGGAGACGTACTGGCAGTACGGCGGAGCGAGGAGCGGATGGTTTCGCCCGGAATGTGCCGTTTTGCGTAAGTCCTAAGTAATAGTGAAGGCCGAGCCGGTCGTACCAGTCAGTATGTCGGTGCCGTTCGAGGTGAGCGCGACCGCACTGCCGTTGTCGAAGGCAATGCTCGCCGAGCCGGTCGCAATGGCAGTAAAGGTCACCGTAGCGACCAATTGAGACCCCGTCGACGAGGCGCTTAGGTTGCCGGCTGCAATCTGCACCGTGCCACCGCCACCCGTATTCTGGAGCGAGGTCGGGAACGCGGTGCTAGTGCTGTTGCTGGAGGAAACGTATTGCAGCTTGCTGGCCGGGTACGTCAGGTTGGCCTGGACACCGTTAACGGCGTTGGCGCCACTGTCTTCGTATATGGTCACGGTAATGGTCGCGCCGTTCGCATAGCTGCCGCTAGCCGGTGTCAGAGACATCGTAGCGCTCGGGCCCGCGGCGTTGCAGGTGTAGTTGCCGCCAGTTGTGCTGGTAAGTATATCTGCCGGGTTATTGGCGCGCGTCACCGCCGAACCGGTGTCGAACGCTATAGCCGCCGCACCGGTGCCGATGATGTTGAATGTCACCGAGGCCACCAGCTGCGGTCCGGTCGGAGGAGTCGAAAGCGTACCGACCGCAATCTGCACCGTTCCACTGCCCCCGGTATTCTGGAGCTGCGAGGTAAACGCACTACCACTGTTGGTCGAGGAGGCATACTGCAGCTGCGCAGTCGGGTACGTCAAGTTGGCCTGGACACCGTTGACCGGTGTCGCGCCGCTATCTTCGTAAATATCGACGACCAGCGTCGAGCCGACTTGCCGCGTACCCCAGTTCGGGGACAAGTACAATCGGGCGGAGTCCGAGCTGCCCGAACTAGTCTTATTTACTTGTTGCAGTTTCCTCGCAAATCCGCTCATGTCTGCCTTCCCTGTCGTTTATTGTGTATTCAACCGTAAGTATAATCCGCGCACCCCAGCTATTGCAAGGGGCCTTACGCAAAACAGCGCACCCCCGACAATTGTTCACCGTTCACCATTTTCCATTCACCATACATGCACCGTGAGCCGTTTACCGTGAAGAAACACGTCCGCACAGTAAACGGTAAATGGCTAACGCATGGTGAACGGTGAAAGGTAAACGGTAAACGCCAAAATTCTGGTGATATCCAGCTAGTTTTGCATGGGGTGCTTGCGGCCTTCGAGATACTCCCGAATCTTGAGCGCCGCCGTCGCACCTTCGCCAGCCGCACTGGCGATTTGCATGGTCGCACACGACCGGATATCTCCTGCCACGAACACACCGGGGATATTTGTCTGTAAATCGTCATCGGCAGTTATCAAGCCCACTTTGTCGAGTTCTATGACACCCTGCACGAACTCGCTGTTCGGCTTGAGCCCTACGAAAACGAATACGCCATCGGTTGGGAACTCTACCTTTTTGCCGTCTTGCATACCGACAACCCGTACGACCTTGCCATCTTCGCCAACGATTTCGTCGGTGGTAGTGCCCAGGTGTACGGTTATCTTGCCCTCGTCGACGAACTTCTGCAGGTCTTTTTGCAATACGTCGCTAGCCTTCAACGTGCTGCGCACCAAAAGGTCGATATGGGATGCGAACCGGGTGAGGAAAATCGCTTCTTGCACTGCGCTATTGCCTCCGCCGACCACTACCAGCCGCTTATCGCGGTAAAACGCACCGTCACAAGTAGCGCAGTAGTGTACACCGCGCGCGTAGTATTCTTGCTCGCCCGGTACGCCGATTTTCTTGTAGTCACTGCCAGTAGCGATAAGCACCGCGCGCGCCAGCATGTCGCCACTGGTCGTTTCCAACCGCTTCCACTCGCCTTCGTCGATGATTTTCATGACCTCACCAAGTTCGACAACCGCGCCGAAGCGTTCAGCCTGCTTCTGCAGGTTGGTCGCCAGCTCTAGGCCGGCGATGCCTTCAGGAAACCCAGGATAGTTATCGACCCAGTCGGTTATAGCCGCCAAACCGCCCGGCACAGCGCGCTCAAACAGCAGCGTCTCGATATCTTCGCGGGTGGTGTAGATGGCGGCAGTCAGCGCCGCCGGACCGGCACCCACCATTATGACGTCGTGTTTCGGAGTATCTGCTGTATCGGCCATGTTATTTTATCCTCGTGATTATGTAGACGACAACCGCTACTAGCGCAGCGCCTACTAGCTTTTCGCGGTGGTTGAACGCAGCACTCATGCGACGGCCGGAGCAAGCCTCGCCAAGTTGTAACCCACGACTACTTCTTTGGTGTCGTCGTGCTTGGTAATGACGGTGACCGGCACGGTGAGGGCGCCGGAAAGCGCCAGGGCTTCCTGTTGTTTTTCGGGGTTCTGGTCGAGGTTGACTTCGTCGTACTGCAAGCCTTTGGCGCCGAGGTACTTTTTGACCATCGGGCAGTACGCGCATGTCGTCGTCGTGAAAATAGTGATGTTTTTGACCATTATAAAACCCTCCACTTGGTTTTACTTTTAGTGTTACCCTCGCTTGCGGCAGTTTTGGTTTTGGCTGTCTGTAAGCTTGTACTTACTAGTGTACTCTAGCGTAACTATAAGCGTCAAGTACACTACATGTAGTGTTTTTTACAGAATTAAGGGCATAGAACTGAGGGCAAAGGGCAAAGTTCGTTTTGTGTCAACTTCACAATTTCCCGATTTATTTCAAGCGAACTTTACCCTTTGCCCTACTTACTTCGCTCTTATTTCCCTTCGATGGCGACAAGTTCGATGTCGAACACGAGGTCGGCGTCGGCTGGGATGCCGCTACCGTACGGAGGTGTTGAGCCGTACGCTTTGGCCGCCGGGATGAGCAACCGGCGGGTACCACCGACTTTCATACCCGGTACGCCTTCGGTCCAGCCGGCTATGACGCCGGAAAGCGGAAAGCTTATAGCCTTGCCGAAATCGTGCGAGCTCTGGAAGACTTCGCCAGTTTTAGCCACCGCGCCGGTGTAATGGCACGTTACCGTATCGCCCGGTGCGACGACCGCACCAGTGCCTTCCACGCGGTCTTCCGTGACCAGTTCCGGCACTGCATCGGTTGGAGTGAAATCTTGTAGTGTTGCCATAGTGGGAAGTCTCCTTACTGAATCTTGAGTAGTTTTACTTCGAATACCAGTGTTGAATTGGCGGGGATACTGCCATTCGCCTGGTCGCCATACCCGAGAGAGGGCGGAATGACCAAGCGACGGGTACCGCCTTCTTTCATGCCGACCAACCCTTGGTCCCAGCCTTTTATGACCTGGCCGCTGCCGAGCGTGAAGGCGAAGGCCTGGTCGGTGGTGTAGTTATCGTCGAAGCGCGTGCCATCAGCTAGCGTACCGTAGTACTTCATGACCAGACAGTCGCCGCTTTTGGCTTCGGCGCCAGTGCCAGCCACGAGGTCGGTCACCTGCAGTTCGGTCACTTCGCCTGCCGGCTTGTACGGCTCTGGAGCTTCGAGCTTTTCGTAGGTGCCGTTGGCCGCGCAGGTCTGCGACGACGTATCGGCTGTTTTGGTGGTGTCGGTGGTCTTGCCGCTGGCGCTGGTCATCTGCCAGACAACATAGACCGTAAAGGCACAGGCGCTGGCCAGGAACAGGGCTGCACCGAAGCCTGCAAAAATTCTATCGCGCTTTCGCGTTGTGGACATAATATTGTTACCTCACTAATTTGATGGGTTCATTGTCCCACATCTTCGGGCTTCCAGGCAAGCCGAACCGATGTTTCCGTCAACCACCCTGCAGCACCGCAAGCAGCGCCTACTTGTGAACGGGTTGGAGCAGAACACCGCCCGTGGCAGTTTGACCACCGGCAACCACACAGGCTCATAGATACTATGCACCTCTTCGCACAACCCGCACCATGGTGTAAGTTCTGAGAAAAGGACGACGTAATGCATGCTGGCGAAGTAAAGGTGGAGAGAAGCTAAAAAAGCTCCGTCAATCCAGCTTACGCCAGCGACCGCCCAGAAAAGGCCAAGCCCCCGAGGTTAAGCGCCTGATTCGTATCAGAGCACATACCTGGCCTTTTCTGGGGCGATTTTAGAGAGCGCGCTCGGGCAGAGGAGGGGTTACCCACACAAGCTGTCGCCAGCATGTAATCCCATCAACCGGGGTCCGATGGTGAGCGCGTCTCTGGTTTACTTGAAAAGACAGGTTACAACCCTTGCCGAAGCAGTAGTTGCTGAGACCAACCAGACATCCTCTGTGTGTCTGCCGTCTCGACTCCTTGACCGTGGATAGTACAGTCCACGTCGACCGGGTGTGCTGTGCGCTCAAATTCAGCGCGACATGCCCCAGGAGAAACCTGTCTTTTCAACGTTTGTTACGCGTTACGTCGTCTTGTTAACTTCAACAAGCTACGAACGCTCTATCGGTATTGCCGAGAACTCACTCCTTGAAAGTAAGTATAATTATAAAACTTCACAAAATATTCTGCAAATTTATGTGATGGCTAACAAGAGATTCTTCTCTGACGCCCAAAACAAAAAGATAATGAGAGCCTTGCTACTTGCTACTTGCTACTTGCTACTTGCTACTTGCTACTTGGATTCTACCAGCCGCCACCTCCGCCACCGCCTCCGCCACCACCAGAGAAACCACCGCCACCGCTGAAGCCGCTACCGCCTGAACTGCTGGGCGGACTGAAACTGGTGTTGACCGCCGAGGCGAAACCGCTGTTCAGCGAGCCGACGAAGTAACCGGCATTGAATGCCGTCCAGTTACCGTTGTACCAGTCGGGCGGGGTGGTATAGATGCTTTCGAACTTGCCTGCCCACTGCTTTTCGACGCCGAGCACGATGGCGTACGGCAGGAGCTTTTCGAACAGTTCCACCGTACGGACCGGTTCGCCGGCGTTCGACGCGTAGGCCGCTTGCGGCCCTTCGAGCTTTTCGAGCCGGTCTTTTTCGGCCGTTTCCATGTACAGTTTCAGTCCTAGTAGATGTTCGCGAGCCGCCACGCCTTGTGCGGTCCGGGCCGGGAGTTGCCGTATGAACAGGAACATGATGACACTGCCGAGCAGCAGGCCGACCACCGCCAGCCACAAATTGATGCTGCTACCGATGTGCAAGCCGATATACAACGCCAGGAACACTACGAAAAACAAGCCGCTTCCCTTCACCGCGAACTTGCTAGGGTCCTGCTTGAAATAGCCCTTGGCCGTCAGGTCGGCCGGAACCTGTTTGGCCAGCACGGTAGCCGTGCCGGACAGCTTGTAGGCCGAGGTGCTGATAGGGAACTCGGCGCCGACGTCCTGGTGCGTGAACAAACCGTCTATAAGCATGCGTTCGTACGGATTCAATTCGGTAAAATCGACCTTCTGGAGAACAAGAGTATAAGTAACCGATTTGCTAAGGAACTTTTTCTGCTCGGCCTCGACTATCTTCATATAGCCGCGACGGGCCAGGTCGATGATAGTAGCAGTAATGTCGCGGTTGTCGGCCTTGAAGTCCGCGATGGTACCAGCCTCCAGCGGCGATATGCCTTCGGGTGGCGCATACTCTGGCACAATGGTTCCGGCACCTTTGGCATCGCGCCCGCGACGGTACCACCAGGTAAAGCCGATGATGAGCGCCAGCAGTGGCGCTAGAAACAGCTCCGTCAGCGGCAGGATGTAATCCCGCACCCGTTCAAACAGGCTTGGCGGCGTAAAGTACTCTTTGGCGAAACCCGTCACCATCGTCAGCGTCTGCCCGCTCGACAAGCTATATGCCTGTGCCGTCACTTCGTCGCCGCTTGCCGTCACCGTACAGGTGCCGTCATTCGCACCATAGCCGCCGGCGAAACATCTCGGCTGGTCGCTTGAAAGCTTGAGGCCATCCGGCAGGTGCAGCGTGGCCTTGACCGCCGTGAATGGCTGCTGCCACTGGTCACCGTTGATATCCCAATACAGTTCATCGTGGTCCTGGTAGAACGAAATGACATTATCTTCGCGGTACGTGATGGTGTACTGTTGCGGGCCGGTAACCGTCAGGCTTGGATTGCCTATTTTCAGCACTTCGTTATCGTTCGAGCCGGAAGTCGTGTACGCCACCGGCGCGCCGGTCGCCGAGGTTATGGAGTCGACCTGCACGTGCAGCGGCTGGCCTTTGTAGCGGCTAGGAATCGCCCGCAAAATGCCGTGGTTGTAGTCGGTGAAGTTTACGGAAATGTTTTCGACGACTTTCAGCGAGCCCTGCGGGTCGTCCTTCGTCAGGTAATAATCGGCGGTGAAGTCCGTAACCGTAAAATCATTCACATCGGCGTGTGCCACGCTGGATAGTGATAGCGCTAGAGCCACGGCCACCAGCGCTACCGATACACTCTCCTTACCGATTCGAATGATTCCTCGCATAGCTACACCGCCTCTTCTCGCACTTGGTCGCCTATCACCTGCATGGCTACCATATTCTCTACCGCTTCGCTATCTTCTCCCGAATTGTCTACTGTCGCCATATTCGCCCGTACCATCAGTAGCGGAGTCCTTCCGATAACCCGAAGGTCTGTCGTAAGACTTGCCGTTTCCATATATCGCATATCGAGCTCCATAGAGCGCCGGTAGACTGACTCGTTGGCGCCATGTATGAAATGGTGCCGGAACGCATTACTGAAACCCATAATGCCTTTCTTAGCCTGGCCATAAAAGCGGTACCAGTCATCGAATAGCTCAGGGCCCGCGTCTGCCATCCGCTCGATGTCCTGAGACAACAGAGGACGAGGTCCCACGAGACTCATACTACCCGTAATCACCGCCAGGAGTTGCGGTGTTTCATCGAGTCCGGTCTGGCGTATAATCTGACATACTCGGCTCGCACGCTCATCGAACGTACCGTTAGTGACCGTCGCACCGACCGTTTCCCGAATGGTTCGAAACTTTCGCACGCGCAAGGTGCTTCCGTCCCCGTTGTCTCGAGTCTGATAGAATAAAGGATTCAGACTGCGCCCCTCGCACACACCTACTGTCCCGACCGCAACAACTGCAGGCGCAAGTGCGACAGCCAGCCCTAAACCACCCAGTATATCAAGACTGCGTTTCGTGTTGCCCTGTACGTATTCGATACCTGTCTGGCTCATACCCATCGCGTGACCTGTTCGCAAGACACTTGTTCAAGTCGTTTCATAGCCCAACCCTATTATCCATACCGTCCTGCCGTTTTACCAGACGATGCCGTCGGACGGCTGTTAGTACCACCGCCCAAACCGTCACGGCAATGACCGTGCAGACGATTACCCCGCAAATGACCCAGAAGTTCCTATCGGCGGTGGGATTCTCGGTGAGCATGCCTATACCTGTTCCGCGCCAAGCTTTTCTTTGGCGGTGTTTGCGACGAGACCGAGGAAGGTCGCGACTTCTTTGTCGGTCAGGGTGGTCACGTAGCTGGATACTTTGAGGCGGAAGCTCAGTTGCTTGTGGCTGGGGTCGTCGGGACGCTGGTAAATGTCTAGCGGCTCAAGCGTGGCGAGTGTCTGCTCAGGCTTTTTTGATTCCACTTCGTTCCAGAGCGTGTCGTAGAGTGCCTGGTAGCTTACATCGGCGGCGACTTTAAGGGTAATGTCTTGGGTAACTTCGGGGTAGCGCGAAAGCGAGGTGTACTGTTCGGAGTGAGCGCCGGCGAGCGCACCCAGGAATAGCTCCAGGCCGGCACAGAAATCGGGCAGCTTGAACGCTCGTGCTACGCTGCGCTTAAACTCGCCGACCACGCCGACAATTCGCTCGCCGTCGTGCAACACTGCCGAGCGGTCCGGTTCGTACGGAGCGACCATCTGGCGGGTCAGTTCGTAACTGTCTAAGTCCGCTGCCGCGAGGGGGATAAGCTGGAGCGTGCGGTTCGTGCCGATGACCGCCCTGGCAAACTTGCGGGCGGCATAGTACGGGGCGCCGCTGTAGAAGCGGGCGGCCGCTTTCGGGTCGGCGGCAATCACCAGACCGAGGCGCTCGAATTCTTTCGGCAGTCCATCGTCGTCGGTTTCGGATTTGCCGTGGACTTTGCCGAGTTCGAACAGCGCGAAGCGGTCGTAGCCGGCTTTGATGTTGGCATGCACTTTTTCGAGCAAGCTTGGTGTCAGGCCGAGGCGATAGTATTGCAGGTCTGGGCTCAGCGCATTACTGACCTGGTACGCTTGCGACACGTCCTGGCCCACCTTTTCGAGCAGGTCGCCGTGTACGAAGCTGTAGGTCAGCACTTCGTTCGCACCGGCTTTTGCTAGGGTTGAGCGGACGGCGGATTTGAGGTCGAACAGTGCGTCGTGCTGTGCAGGCTTTATGCTGCGTTTCGGTAGTTCCAGCGGCAGCTTGTCGAAGCCGTACAGGCGGCCGACTTCTTCGACTACGTCTTCGCGGGTTTCGACGTCGGTGCGCCAGAACGGCGAGGTAACCGTAAGGTGGTCGACCCTCGTGTCATTCTGAGGTATAGCCGAAGAATCTTGAGATCCTTCACTCCGCTCAGGATGACTTGCAGACGAGAGCTCTACGTGGAATTCGACGTTTTGCAGCAATGTCTGAATGTCTTCGGGGGTAAGGTTGAAGCCGAGGCGGGAGTTTATGAACTCGGTAGCCACCGGCACCGGCGGATGGACCCAGCGGCGTTCGCGGCGGGTAGCATCAACGTGGTTGTTATCGATGATTTCGGCGGCCAGCTGAGCGCCACTTAAATGTTGCAGCGTGCGGATGGATTCGGCCATAACTTCGTCGTTCTGCAGCGGGCTTTGGCCCTTGTTGAACCTAGTGACAGCTTCGGTGAACAGACCGTGGGCCATGCTGGTACGGCGGATGGAGTACATGTCGAACGTGGCGACTTCGAGCACGATGGCCTTAGTGTTTTCGTCGACTTCGGTTTCGCTGCCGCCCATGGCACCCCCGACGCCGATGAGCTGCTTGTCGGTGGCAATCATAATCGCTTCTTCACGGGGTTTGATGGTTTTGCCGTTCAGGAGCGCGATTTCTTCGTTGCTGCGGGGGTGGCGGACTGCAATGGTGGCGCCATTTTCGCCGCTCAGCGCCTGCAGCTTATCGTAGTCGTACGCGTGGAGCGGCTGGCCTGTCAGGAGCATTATGTAGTTCGTGACGTCGACGACGTTGTTTATAGGCCGCACGCCCAGTCGCGCCAGCCAAGTTTGGAATTGTAGCGGGCTCGGTTTGATTTCTATGCCGCTGAGCGCAGCCGCCATAAAGCGTGGCACCAAGTTCGGCACTTCGTTTATAACCGTCAGTTGCAGCGGTTCGCCGCCGACGTTGAACTCGTCGAGATGCGCGCTCATGACCCACTCCGGCGACTTGAACGGGTGGCCAAGGATGCCGGCGATTTCGCGGGCGATGCCCAGTTGGCCGAAGCAGTCGGGGCGATGGGTGAACATTTTGTTTTCTATATCGATAATGTAGTCATCTAGCTGGAACGCCTCGGCGAAGGAAGTACCTGACTTCAGACCTTCGCCCTGTGTCATTCCGGCCCCCGAGCCGGAATCTACCGCTTTAGATTCCGGGTCAAGCCCGGAATGACGGGAACTAGAGTCTTCGCTACCGACTTCTACGATGCCGTCGTGGTCGTCACCGATGGCAAGCTCTTTCGCGCTCGCCAGCATGCCGTTGCTCACCACGCCGCGAAGTTCGCGCGCGCTTAGCACGAACCGGTCTTTGCCCCACGTTTCCGGAACCGTCGCGCCCGGCGGCAACCACACGACCGTCAGGCCCGCACGGACATTCGGCGCGCCACAGACAACTTGCACCAGGCCGTCTTCGCCGCGCTCTACGTTCTGTACTGCATGGCCATCGTCTATCCGGCAGACGTGCAAATGGTCGCTATCGGGGTGCGGTTCGCACCTGACGACCTTCGCCAAAACGATTCCCTTGTATTTTTCGCCGATGTACTCCATGCCTTCCACGCCGCCCAGCTGCGCGCCGATACGTTCCACCAACCTCTCCACCGGCGGCAGCTCGAAATCCAAATATTGCTTAACCCAGTTCAGACTGACTTTCATTTCATAACCTTCTTATCTGCTTGTGGCTGCATTTCTTCAAACCAGCTCGGTATCTTAGCCGTCGCTTCAGCGAGCAGCGTATCTATTTCTTCGCCCGCTTGCTTTATATGTGCCATGGTCCGAGGGTCAAGCGATAGCAACCCGATATCGCATGCATACTTATAGGTCGCTTCGACCACAAATAAACTAGCGCGAGCTTTTCCCAATGCCCATTTTGTGTCACGCGGGTCAATCGAGCCCACAGCTTCAGCGCTCCAAGAGATTACATCAGCCGAACGATTCCGAAGTTTCGACTGCACCCCCCACCTTTCTTCTTCGGACAAATCCTCGGACTGCGCAAATATCTGCCTTCCGATATCGCTCGCCAGTTCATACAGCTTTGTATCTTTTAAACTGCTCATGTGGTGGCTCCTGCTATGCGGTCGGCGATGTGCGCCATAGTGGCTTTGAATTCTTTGTCGAGGTCTATGCCGTAATAGTTGGAAATAACCAGGATTGACCAGAGGCAATCTGCCAGCTCGTGCGCCAGCTTTGCATCGACGTCCGGAATGTCCCGTAGATTTTCTTTGGCCATGACCAACTTCTGCAAATCGCCGAAGTCGCCCGCAAAGCCCATGGTGTAGTCGCGGATACCCCAAGCGGACTTGCCCTGTTTGGCGTTGAGCTCCTGATACTTCAGGCGGATTACTTCGGCCTGCTTCATCAAATCGTTCAAATCACTCATCAGAATATTACCTCTTCGACGCGGTTCGGGTTTTCGTGTACGGTCAGGCGCAGCCAGGTGGGACTAATAAGCAACCAGCGCTCGTCGGGGTCATTGCGATATTTCTCAAAGCCCGGCAGCTTGCCGAAACGCGTAGCGATTTCGTCCCAGGCGGCATCTGGCTCAAGCAATGTCACATCGCCTTCGTACTGCACTTCCGCTTTCTGGTCACCGATAGCTATAGCTACATGGCTGTTTTGTTGTACGTTCGCATACTTGCGCGTTTTCAACGATGTGCCGACCAGCATTTCCAGCTCCGGGCTGCACGCAAAGCCGACGATAGCCGCTTCCGGCCGGCCCTCTGTATCAACAGTCGCAATCACGCCAAACCAATAGTTTGAGAGTACTCCTAAAACTTCTCCTTTTAATTCAGGACTCATGCGAATTGCCTTAGGAAATCTAATTTGCCGGATTCGAAGTGGCGGATGTCTTCGATGTCGTACTTCATCATAACCAAGCGCTCGAGGCCGCAGCCCCACGCGAAGCCAGTGTAGACTTCGGGGTCGATGCCGGCTTGGTGTAGCACGTTCGGGTGAATCATACCGCAGCCGAGCAGTTCTATCCAACCGCTATAACTACACACGTTGCAGCCCTTCTTATCACAGAACGGGCACGACAGGGCGAATTCGAACGACGGTTCGGTGAACGGGAAATAGAACGGCTGCGTCTTTACGTCTAACTCTTTGCCGTAATACTCCTGCAGGAACGTCTTGAGGGTAGCGATGAGCATACCGGCGTGGACGCCTTTGCCCACGTACACGCCTTCCAGCTGGTAGAAGGTGTGCTCGTGGCGAGCATCGAGGTCTTCGTTGCGGAAGACGCGACCGGGGATGAGCGCCGCGATGGGCTCACCCTTTTCCAACCCCGGAGCATATTTCTTCAAAACACGGTGCTGCATGGTCGAGGTATGTGCGGGGGCGATGAACGGATTGCCCTGCGTGTCGGTCTGAGTGGTCATAAAGGTGTCGTAATCGTCGCGTGCCGGGTGGCCTTCCGGAAAGTTCAGCGCGCCGAACATGTGGAAGTCGTCATCGATTTCACGGCTTTCTACTGCTGTAAAGCCCATGCGGTAAAAGATGTCGAGCACGGCCGATAGCTCGGTCATGAGCGGATGCTCGGTGCCGGTTTCGCTCGGCAGGAGCGCCGGCTTTTTATCTGCCGGAGTATTCGCATCGAAGGGAGCTGTCACATCTATAGCCGGCAGCGCTTCCGCCTGGTCCTGATGCGCGTTTATAAGCGCCTGCAGTTCACCACGAAGTTCATTCAACTCTTTGCCGAATGCGCCACGCTGTTCAGCGGGCAACGTCGGGATTTCGCCATACAGCACCCGCAGTTCTGTCGCCTTTAAAATATCCGCCTTGTTTTCCAGGCTTTCAAACCGGCCTTTCAGTACTTCGGCCGCTTCAGCTATTTTCTGGTGCTGGTAACTCATAGCTTCAGTATAGCAGGGGTAGCCGTCGCTTTGCTACGCTTAAAGGCCGCGGAATCAAGTGCTGTAAAAATTCTTATATTTTTTATTTGGCAAATCCCCTAACACCACGTACACTAAGCATAAATACCATAGAGGGGAGCAGCAGAGCATGGGGGAGATTCGCGAAAGGTGCGCAGTGGTCGGAACCTTCGGGCCCAATGCCACTGAGCTGACCGCGCTCGCCCTCAGAGAGCTTGACCACAGAGGCCCGGATTCCACCGGCATCGGCGGTATTACACCCGCGGGTGGCTATGAGTCGTTTGCAGAGCCAGGCCGGGCAAGAGAAGTTCTGAAGCCTCATGTCGTCAGCCAAGTAGGCGAACTCGGTCTTGTCGCTACGGTCGGACACTGCAGGTACGCTACCTCGGGCGACGGTTTTGTGGGGTACCCAATCAACACAGGTAACTCCCTGTATGCCGAAAACGGTAATGGTTCAGATTTGTCGCTATTAGAAAGAGACCTCGACCGGCGCGGCATAAATACCCGCGGGATGAACGACAGCCAAATGAGCGCATGGGCCATAGGTGACCGAGTAAAATCCGGCGCCAGCGTCGTCGAAGCCATAGCCGACACGTACCCTTTGATGGTCGGCGCGCATGCCAGCGTCATAAACGGCAAGGGTTTGTCCGGCGAACCTTTGCTCGCAGCCTTCCGCGACCCATGCGGCATACGTCCGCTGGTACTTGGCGCGACGAAGGAGGGCGGTTACATGATAGCCTCTGAAACCACAGGGCTCGACGCGGCCGGTGCGACATACATCAAAGACGTGCCGCCGGGCGGTCTCATAACCATAAGTGAGAATGGCATCGAGGAATACGAGCTGGCCAGCCCGAATCCGAAATACGATCCGTTTGAAATCATCTATTTCTCAAACAAAAACAGTCGTTTCGTGGGACATCGCATCGGCGACATACGCGCCGCACTGGGCGCGCGGTTCGCACAGGAGCACAGCGAGATGTTCGCCGATACCACCGCAGTGGTATATGTGCCGAACTCGGGCAAGCCATACGCCGAAGGCCTTGCCGCCGCCTGGGATAAACCACACTTACTGGATACCAAAGGCCATGGTGCTATCCAAAAAATAACCGACGAGCGCACATTCCTACAGGCCACCCTTGCTATGCGCCGAGCGCTCCGCAACAAGTCGTATTCCTACACCAACGAGCTACTAGCCGGACATGATTTGACGGTTATTGACGACTCCCTGGTACGCAACAACACGGCCCCTACTATTCACGGAGGCCTGATGTCGGCAGGAGCTCGGTCGGTCAGTGTCGCCATCGGTTCTCCGCCGATAATCTATCCCAACTTTTACGGCATAAATATGCCGAGTCAACGAGAACTGACCGCTGCGACGAAAAGTATAGAAGAAATACGACGCGATATCGGCTGCAAGCGGCTCGGCTACCTGTCGCTAGAGGGAATGCTAGACGTCCTTACCGAGGTAACAGGCGTCCCGGCCGACCATTTCGACCTCTCCTGCTTCACTGGCGATTATCCCATCCCTATCGGCAGGCGCGACATACGCAGGCCGGTGTTCTCTGGCTACGCTGCTTAAGAAAGCTTACGGGGTTTTACGCCGCCTTGCGCTCGTTTAGAACGTGAATACCGGGTAATTGCCGGTATTCACCGTCTAGGTCAAGTCCCCGGCCGATAACAAACTCGGGGCCGATTCGGAAGCATGACCGCACGACTGTATCGCCCAAGATACCGGGTACTCGCCTTGGGGTATCTTTATCCAGCAGTACGGCAACCTCCAGCGAAGCTGGCCTTTGTAACCGCAAAGCTCCCAGCAGACCATGTAGCGTCGACCCTGTATCGAAAATGTCTTCTGCCACCACCACATGCTCGCCCGTCACTTTCGGCACGGGACCATGGAAACGCAGGCGACCGGTCGACTCGGTACCCTCGTACGAAGATATCCGGATGTCGCTATTCGCTATAGACAGGCCAGGTTCAGCTTGCCGCATCGCCTCTTGGAGGTCGTCCGAAAACCAACGAGCTCCTTCCAGCACGGTCACGACATGAACGCCGCCTCTCTCAGCATACGTAGCTGCCACATCCCTCCCTAGGGCGCTGATTTCCTGTTCTATCTGCTGGGCTGAAAATAGTTGGCTGACACTATGCTCCATTCCTCCGACTTCAATGATTTCCGGTACCCCTTCGCTTCCGATGGCGCTCATACTTCCTCCTAGTTTCGACTTACTATAGCCACCTTTTGGCTGTAATACAACTGCGCACTTGCTATACTGGTTTCATGGGAAATTTCAGTTTCGATGTAGTGAGTGAATACGATAAGGCCGAGATGAACAATGTCTTCGACCAGACTGAGCGCGAAATGGACAGCCGGTATGATTTCAAGGGAACGCCAGCTAGCCTAGAATGGCTGGATGACAAGAAGGGCGTGAAAGTCACTGGAAACGGCGACTGGCAAATCGATGCCATTCTCGACATCTACCGCAAAAAGCTGGCGGCCCGCGGCCAGAGCCAGAAAGTCCTGGACACCTCCAAAGAATCCGTAGAGTCGAACCTCAAAACCACCAAAGAAGTACCGTTCAAGCAGGGCCTCGACCAAGACAAAGCCAAGCAGCTTACCAAGCTCATCCGCGACACGTATCCGAAGGTCAAAACACAGATTCAGGGCGACGCCGTCCGCGTCATGTCCGGCAGCAAAGACGACCTGCAGGCCGTTATGCAGCTACTGAAGTCACAAGACCTCGACTTCCCCCTCAGCTTTACGAATTATCGCTAAACCTGCAGCATTCTCTTGGGATACCCAACGAGCTAGGCGGCTTTTTGGCCACGCTGCGTATTAGCACCGATCAGTTCGCGTACATTGGCGACGCCCTCGCGGTCTAAGAAGCCGCTCAAGCCCCGAGTTATGTGAGCGGCAACTTTGCCTTTGCTCGGCCGAATAGCTGTTACGACCTGTACGGCCGAGGCGCCCTCGCCTATCATTTCCAGTGCCAGCTGCGGGCTTCCTACGCCGCCTGCACCAATGATATCGAGCTTGTCACCCGCCTGTTCGTAAATATGCCGGACTGTCGCCCTCGCGCGACGCTGATAGTCCGAATCCGCCCCGCTCAGACCGCCAGCTTCGTCGGCCCAGCGCTCACCATATTTCGCCTTCAGGTCACTGCCCATGTAGGTATTGGTAGCCACGAAGCCACTCAGACCTTCTTCGAGACCAACCTCAATCATATCGTCCAGTTCAGCAGGCGTACGCTCGCTATCTATCTTCACGAACAACGGTAACACCTTCCCAGTCCTGACGATAGCAGCCTGGGCTCCTTGCAACAATTCGCGGAACGGTTCTTTATCCTGCAAGCCGCGGAGGCCGGGGGTATTCGGCGAAGATATACCAAGCGTAATGTAGCTAGCATACCCGGCGAGCGCACTGATTACGTCCTGGTGAGCCCAATCGGCGTGCTCATTCGGGCTCCGCTTGTTCCGCCCTACGTTTACGCCAACAGGGCACGGCAGCGGCTGGGCAGCCGCCAGATACCCATCGACCCGCTCCACTCCAGGACTATTGAAGCCTAGCCGGTTTAAGCCAACACTATGACCCGAATCGATAGTCCACAGGCGCGGCCGGGGGTTACCCTTCTGTGCGAATGGCAATACGGTCCCGACTTCGACACCGGCAAAACCAAGCGCGTGCAAGCCGTGGATTGCCCGGCCTCTCTTATCCCAGCCAGCCCCCACAAGCACGGGATTCTCGAACTCTACTCCCGCGACAGTAGTACTGAGAGCCAGGTCTTCGATTCGACCGTCCATACCGAAAGCATATGTTTCCGCCACTTGCCTTCCGGCCGCAGTAGAGCCCAGCAGATGCAGTGTGTTTTCGGCGACCGTCTTCAGGCCTTCGCCGACCGCTATCTCGTATTTTTCCTGAAACCCCATGACCGCCTCCTTGTAGTTGCAATAGTATTGGTGAAATCGTTACGCTGCGAACGCGTTGACGTAGTGGTGCGAGATGATGCCGCCTATAGTGCGCGGTGTCGTAGCGTGCGTATAGCTGGTACGGATGGTGCGCTCGCCCGTTTCGGCGTTGATGCGCGAAAATCCTGCTTGGGCCGCAACCACGCGGCCAACCATATGAGGCAGCCTTGCGCCCCTTCGCTGCAATGCGACAAACGGGTCGTTCTGCAGGCGAGATTGCTGCGCCAGCTCGACCGCTGCAACTTCCGTATCGGTCGCAATGTGCACGTACGAACCGTCCTCGACAGGTACGCCAAACCGTTTACGTGGAGCCACGCACAGCATCTGATACAGCCGGTCCATGGTGAGCTTGCCTTCTTGAACCGCACCGAGCAGCAGCGGTAGCATTTCGCGGTAGTTCGTCACGCCAAAGGCCGGCTTTTCGGCGGCTTTGTCACTTGGACGGTGCGGCGCGCAGTCGCTGGCTATCATGTCGATGGAGTCTAGGTGCTTCCATAGGAATGCGACATCGCTCCGCTCTTTCAGTGTCGGCTTCATCCAGGCATCGCCACCGACCACGTCGCGGGCAGATGCATCCAGGAACAGGTGGTGCGGCGTGACTTCGCACGTTACGTTCATACCGGCCGCCTTGGCCTCCATGACCGCCTCCAGCTCTTCTTGTGAGCTGACGTGCGCTATGTGCAGGGCGATGTGTTTGCCTTCTTCCAGTTCTTTTACGTTCCGAAGCACCCCTTCGACATTTTCATTTTCTAGGTGGAGAATCGCTGGTTTGCCTTCTTGGTACTTGTGCCACAACCTTACGATGCGGGGAATGAAGTGGACGGGGATATTGAAACCTCCCGTCGTTACATCACCATATACTTTCAAGCCGAAGCTGTCACCGGCTGCTGCGAAATGCCTTTCAAGCACTGCTTCGTCCAACTCCTCGCGGCCGTCACGAATGACGATGCACTCTTTGGGGTCAAGCCCCATGTATTGCCCCGTGGGTATTACTGCCGATTCTGCGGCCTTACTTCGCATTGCCTGTAGCTTATCTTCGTTCGAAATAGGATATGGTAATACGATAGTCCTAGTCGGGTCGTCCGGGTCTACATCACGGCGCTGCTCGTTTGGCATGAAGTGAACACGGGTAATGCCCGACTCGAAAGCCTCCAGAGTGTAAGCCCACGCACCGGCTTTTCCTTCTCCTAAGCCATTGAGCGGGTCAAATGAATGACCCGTTATAAAATCGGTGAGCCGGGGGTGCCCATGGACATCGAAGACTCCAGGGGAAAGTACAAATTGTGTGTCGCTGAGTTGTTCTATTGCCATGCCAGCACTATACGAGCACAGCCTAGCCTAACGCAAGCATAAACGATATACGATGATACTAGCTATGGGCAGAGTTATGCGCCTCTAGCAGCCCCTAGGGTTACGAGGCCTTGACTTTCCCTCAGCTTCACGAATTATCGCTAGGCTCGTCCGTCTGTTGGGCGATTGAAGCGATGAAAGCATCAGGGTCAAATGCTGCATCCATCTGCTTTGCTGCATCAAGGAGCGGCCACCATGGTTTGGGGTCAGTACCCACCGCGACAAGAAAGTCAGCGTGTGGCACAACCGTTTGATTCTTTGAGTCTACGGGCTGTGCCAGTATCTGTGTCTTTATGAGTTCATGAACGAAACGGCCGATGTGAACTTGTCGCGCCCCTGGCCTGATACGCTGCTGTATGTCTTGTAGGCTTATACCCTCGGGACGCGTGAAGCTCGCTGCGACTACGCCTCGGAACTGACGAGCCCGATAACTTATCCCGTCAGTATTTGCGTGGGCAAGCTCAAACATGTCGCGTTTAGCAAGATACGAGTGAAGCTCCTTGTGCCGTCTCCGGTACACTTCATAACCCGCAGTTGCCGCCGATACTCCACCAGCGAGAATCAATGCCGCTACAGCCTTCTTATGAAGTAATATCCAGCTTGATTTGTCTAAAGGGGGTTGTGCTTCCATAGGAAATTTATTATACCAGCCTGGCGGATTCAAGTGGTTACCGTTTATACTAGTACAAGCATGAGCGAGACAGAAACTACTCCTGAGCCCGACGTACCGGCAGATTTGGCCACGGCGGCTGCAGACCTGCTGCATCGCAACGACCAGGGCAGTTACACCCGGCCGGCTGAAGGTATGTACCCGCACCAGTGGTTGTGGGACAGTTGTTTCATCGCCATCGGTCTGCGCCACTTGGATGTCGACCGAGCTCAGGCAGAACTGACACACCTGCTACGTGGGCAGTGGGCTAACGGCATGGTGCCACATATGATTTTCAGTGACGAGGCGAAGTACCGGCGCGACCGTAGCTACTGGCGCAGTTGGGTCAGCCCCTACTCGCCGGACGGTGTCGCCACCAGCGGCATCACCCAGCCTCCTATGCTCGCCGAGGCCGTGTACCAAATCGGCCAGAAACTGAACTCCGCCGAGCGTCGCAGCTGGTACAAAACCATGATTCCAGCCATAACCGCCTACCATCAGTGGCTGTACGCCGACCGCGACCCGCACCAAGAGGGCCTGGTGTTGCAATTACACCCGTGGGAAACCGGGCTCGACAACACGCCGCCGTGGATGACCGAGCTGCACGAGCATTTGCAGCCGGCCTGGGTGCGACTGCTCGCCAAAACGCACACCGACTGGGTTGCCGGATTGTTCCGCCGCGACCTACACTTCGCACCCATCGGCGAACGCTTTTCGACTACCGAAGTCCTGACACTGTTCGACGCCCAGCGCCGCCTCCGTCGCAAAGCCTACGACACCGAAAAGATTCTGCGCCACGGACTATTCGCCATCGAAGACCTCACCTTCAACTGTATCTTCATTCGCGCTAACACGCGCCTGCAGGAAATGGCCAAGACCATCCGCCACGAGCTACCTGCCGACTTAGTCGAAAACATCGCCCGGTCCCGAGAGGCGCTCGAAGAACTGTGGGACGAATACGCCCGCAGCTACTGGTCGCGCGATTTCATAACACACCGGCTGCTCAAGCAACCATCTATAGCCGAGCTAATGCCGCTGTACGCCGGCTGCATAACCAAAGAACGCGCTGCGATACTGGTTCGCGCTCTAGAAAACGAAAATAGGTTCGGCACCGCCTATCCAGCACCCAGCGTCCCAGCCGACAGCCCCATGTTCGACCCACTGCGTTACTGGCAAGGGCCCTCGTGGCTCAACACCAACTGGCTCGTCATACAAGGCTTGCGTGAGTATGGCTACCACGAACATGCTGATGCACTGACCGAAACATCACTCGAAATGGTCGAAAAATCCGGCTTTGCCGAATACTTCGACCCGAACACCGGCGAACCGCTCGGCGCCGACAATTTCTCCTGGACCGCGGCCCTGACCCTTGACCTCCTACAGCAAGACTAGAGCACTGACCGACTCCTTGGTGACCACAATTCCAAAACCTGCCACTTCTACCTAACCTGCAGATTCGGTGGAGGCTTCCGCACTCAGCGGCTGACAAGCCCTCGCTCCGGTGGTATACTGGGCGGTAAGCGTGAGTAAGGCAAATACCAAAGTTTTCGTACAGATTCCGTGTTACCGGGAGGAGAAGACACTCCACCTAGTATTGGAAACCATCCCCAAAGATATCCCTGGGGTCGACCTGGAAGTACTTATCATCGACGACAGTCCCGACGACAAGACCATCGAGGTCGCGAAATCGTATGGTGTCAAACACTTTATAAAACGAGCTGGACGCGGCGGGCTAGCGCGGGCGTTCCGCAACGGTGCAGAGTACGCCCTGGAGCACGGGGCTGACATCTTGGTCAACACCGACGCCGACAACCAGTATCCGCAGGAACGTATTCCCGACCTTATCCAACCGATTATCGACGGCCGGGCAGATATAGTCATAGCCGACCGTCAGACTGCCAAAATCGCCCATTTTTCGCCGCTCAAGAAACTGCTGCAGCGCTTCGGCAGCTACATAGTCAACAAGGCCGCCGGCACCGAAGTCCCCGACGCACCGAGCGGGTTCCGAGCATACTCGCGTCAAGCGCTGTACCGCATCAACATCATCACGCAGTTCAGCTACACCATGGAAACCATCATCCAGGCCGGGAACAAACGTATGGCAATCGTCAGCGTACCTGTTACGACCAACCCCAAGACCCGCGAGTCGCGGCTCTTCAAAAACATATGGGAGCACGTGTTCAAGAGCATGTCGGCTATTATACGAGCCTACATAATGTACAAGCCGCATATGATATTCGGGGCGTTAGGCTGGGTGTTGTTCGTTGCCGGATTGATTCCGTTCGTCCGGTTCCTGTACTTCGCTGTGTTCGACACGAGTCATGGCCACTTGCAGTCACTTATTTTCGGGAGTGTCATGTTGATGGGTGCGTTCATTTGCCTGGCCCTTTCGGTCATCGCCGACCTGATACGCACCAACCGTATCCTGCTCGAAGAGTCGCTTGAACAACTACGCGAACTGCGTTTCGGCAACATGGATAAGCAATAGGAGCAGCTTGATGATACAACACAATCCTGCACAAGATATTCTGATGGTCGGCACCGGATACGTTGGCCTGACGAGCGCCGTCGGCATGGCAAAACTCGGCCATACCGTAGCATGTTACGACATCAATCCCGACCGTGTTGCCGAACTCAAGGCAGGTCACGCGCCCTATTTCGAGCCCGACATGGAACAGCTCATGACCGAAGGCGCCGAAGCGAAGCGGCTATCGTTCCACGCCTCACTTGCCGAAGCCTACCATGGGCAACGGTATATATTCGTCGCCGTGCAAACCCCCACGAATGCCGACGGGCAGAGCGACCTATCGCTCCTGATTGCGGCCGTGAAAGCCGTCGACGCCGTCGTCGATAAACCTGCGCTCGTCATCATCAAATCCACCGTGCCGGTCGGTACGTTCGAGCAGCTCGAAGCATCACTGGACCACCAAAAGCACTTTATTACACTCGTATCGTGCCCGGAATTCCTGGCCGAAGGTTCAGCCATCCGCAACTTCTTTAACCCCACCCGCACCATCGTCGGCTCCAACGATCTGGCTGTTTCGGAAGAAGTGGCCGGGCTGTTTTACGGCCTAGGTGGCCACGTCATACTCACCGACGCCAAAACCGCGCAGATGATTAAGTACACCGCCAACGCGTTCCTGGCGACCCGCGTGGCATTCATAAACGACATCTCCCAAATCTGCGAAAAGTTCGGCATTAACGCCAACGACGTGTCGAAAGCCCTACCGATGGACCCGCGGCTCGGTGGCTCGCACTCTATGCCCGGCATGAGTTTCTGTGGCCCCTGCTTGCCGAAAGACATCCTGGCGCTCATAGAAACCAGCGAACGAGCCGGTACGCCGGCACTATTGCTCCGCGGCGCCAGCGAACACAACATGAGTCACCTGCGGCATATCATCGACACCATCATCAGCCTTGTACGGCCGGGCGACACTATCGCCGTCTATGGCCTGTCGTTCAAACCGAACACCGATGACGTAAGAAACGCTTTTTCACTCAAAATAATCGAGACTTTGCTGGACGAGCACGACGTGCATATCCGTGCCACCGACCCGCAGTCGATACCGGTCGCACAGAAAGCCTTGACCCATCCTGCGCTTTCTTACCACGCCGACCCTTACGAAGCAGCCGAGGGCAGCGACCTGCAGTTGTTCCTGACACCGTGGCGCGAGTACCTCGACCTTGACTTCAAACGGCTTGGCGCCGCAGCGCATCGCAAACACGTCTACGACACTATGCAGATGGTCGACGAAGCCGCCGTCACCGCAGAAGGCTTCGAGTATAACGGCATCGGCCGCATGTACGGCAAAGCCGGTTCACCGATTTTCGAAGTTTCGGAGAACCCGGTACTCGAACGAGCGGAATAAAGCTATTTTTTCTTGCGGAAACGGGCGCTGACATCGCCGACCCGCTGTGACCGGTCTTTGCGCATTACCAGTACGCCGTTCGGGCTGTTGATGACCACGACGTTGTCGAGCCCGATGACCGCGACGGGCTTGTCTTCGTTGTTCTGGATGAACGAATTGGCGACCTCGTCGGTTTCAACCAGCCCGTGCGTGAAGTTACCCGATTCATCGCTGCCGACGGCCTTGTGCATGTCAGCGAACGAACCTAGGTCCAGCCAGTCGAACGTACCCGCTACTACCAGCAGGTCGGACATCTTTTCGGTGAGCGCGTATTCTATGGAGATATTTTCGAAACTTAAATATGCCGCCTCGTACTCATCGGCTGTAGCAGCCGCTAATCGCTGATAGTTCGCGAATACTGTCGGTGCGGACCGCTCCAGCACGGCTTCGAATGTCTCCAGCATGCCGACATGGTAGCTGCAGTTCCACAGGTATTGACCACTGTTCAGGTACTGTTGGGCCGTACGATAATCGGGCTTTTCACGGAATGAACCCACCTGGTAGACGAATGATTCATCGGCGGCCAGCGCCCGTTTCTCGATATATCCGAAACCTGTCGCCGGATAATCCGGTTCGACGCCGACGAGCGTGATGGCACGGTGTTTGCTGGCGGCATGCTCCGCCAGCTTGAACGTTTGCACGAAGCCGGCCGTGTCGCGGATGTGGTGGTCAGCCGGAATGAACGCCAGCACCTCGTCGGGCTGGAACGAATCCGCCGCTTTTATCCGCACCATCGCCGCCGCCAGGCAGCTGGCGGTGCCGCGCCGAGCGGGCTCTATCACGAAATGGTCTTCGGCCAGCTCGGGCAACTGCTCCTGGACATGGCTGATATGCCCGGCTTCGGACACCACGTAGATATTCTGCGGACCGCCGGTAATAAGTTTGGCGCGTTCGTATGTGCGCTGCAGCAGCGTCCGGCTATCGCCGTTGAGCGTCAAAAGATGTTTCGGGTACGTAGCCGTCGAAAGCGGCCACAGCCGCGTACCGGCTCCACCCGCTACAATCACCACAATCATGCCCCTATGATACCATGGCCACCCCGTTAGCACCGAAGTATTTTCGCCCAATTTCCAGCATAGCAACAGGTTCCCACGGAGCCGGTCTGAACCTGAATCTCAAAACCTCGTGGGTTCTGTCATTCCGGGCTTGACCCGGAATCTAAAGCTTTGTGGGCATATCCGGGCTGTAGACCCCGGGTCAAGCCCGGGGTGACAAGGTCTTGAGAGTCAGGTGATCTGAGCATTGCGTTTATGATTATTTTGTGCTATAATAATGTAATGGCTACAGAATCACTCAGATTCATCGCGCAAGGCCTCCCGCCAGACGTAGAGGATACTATCCAGACCATCCTCTCCCGCAATCCTCACCACGCCCCAGATGACTTCTTTGACCACCCCGAGCAGCGGGACTTCTACGTCGGATTCATGCTTGGCCAAGTGCTGGATACACCCGAAGCACTGGAAGGTCCAGGGCCCCATCCGCGCGAACGTATCGCCCGTATATTCGGTGCCTATGGGCTGAACGCCTCGGATGGCGAAGGTGTGCGCCCTTGGGCTAATCTGTACGAGCATATTTCCGGAGTAACTGCGGCAGCGCTCACTATCGGGCGCCGCATGCAGGCGGCAGGAGTCGACATCGACCTTGATGTCGTCCGGGACGCCGCATTATTACACGATGCACCGAAACCGGGCGAGAAAGCACGGCATGGCACGTTATACAACGACATTTCCAACATAGACCACAGTCTAACAGCCGTACTCGCTGCGGAAGGCTACCTCTCGGGCAAGCTTGCCGCTGTGGTTACCGCAGCCGAAAACACTAGCCGCGCCGCCCTATTGTTGCCAGGAACCAGCCCTAGCGAGCAACGATATGTCAGTACGCCAGCCGAACGCCATACCAATCTGCAGAGCAAACCATTAGAAGCAATCATCGTCGGCCTGGCCGATGCCCGCAGTTTTGGACATCACTTCGCCACCGTAGACGAAGCTCGCGACTCCTACCTCGAAAATCCTCGCAAGCAAGACCCGGCTTCACAAGCGTTCTTCCGGGATGTTTGGGGACCGTACTATACCGCCGCCGAAGAGTACTTGGAAGCTTGCGCGCCCGGTCTGAATTTAGGGGCCATAGACGATGAGCTGATATTCCGTGAAACCATCATGCCCGAGGCGCGGGGGACGGTGTCGCGGTAAGCGCGGTATACTAACCATATGGCACAGCACTACGAAACCAACGAAGCGGCAAAACTACCCACCTTGCATGTCGTTGAACAGTACTCTGTAGGCAAATCGATGGAACGGAACGAAGATGTTTATGCGACAGCGCCCGACAGACTGGCGCTGAGCGACGGCGCCACCGACAAGAACGGCTTCCGGCACGAGGGCCAGACCGGCGGCGAGCTTGCCGCCCAAGCGGTCGTAACGGTCTGCCAGACCACGGACGCCTATGGCCGGGAACTGGTCGATGCGGCTACAGAGGCCGTACGCACACAGTACGAGAAGTTCAACCCCCAGGCACTGACCGAGTCTGCCTACCGCTACAATGCCAGCCTGGTAGATGCGCGAATCGTCGCTGACGAGGAGACTAGAGAGCCGGTATTGGCCATCACCATGGTCGGGGACTCTGGTGCCCGTATTACCCACCGGGATGACACAAAGACCCTGCTGTACGAAACGAAACCAGTAGACACAGCCAATGCGGCGCAACGCGCAGCATATATACGCGAGCATCCCGACGACATCGAAGGCGGCCGCAATGCCATCATGGAAAACCTGCGGACGCAGCACCGCCTGCAGAACGTATCAACCGCTCAAAACCCTCTTGGGTACGGCGTCATCGACGGCACGCCGGTACCCGACGAATTTATCAAAGTATATCGTTTTCCGGCAAACCAGGTGAAATCCATAGAACTCTTCTCGGACGGCTACGCCGCGGTGCCAGAAGCGACTGGCCTGGCAGCGTTCGAGGCCGAGCTGGCCCGGCAGAACGAACTCGACCCGCATCGTGTCGGCGAGCACGGCTACCCCGCTCAAACCAAAACGGCCGACGACCGCACCTATCTGTTAGCGAATCTCTAGCCCTGCGCTTCTGTCTCTGCGACAGCCCGCACCCGGCGCCGGGCGGTGCGGCGCAAGCGGCCGAAAGCTTGCGCTGCGGGGACCGCGAAACATATGGCCGCCATGTATAACGGGTAGACGATGAGGTCGAACCGCCGGTTGCCAACAGACAAGGTCGTCAGCACCCACGCTGCACCGGCCAGCAGCCAGGTGATGGTCGTTTCGCTGCCCGGGCGGCGATAGGCCTTCTGTATAGTCAGGACCGCGCCGGCGAAATCCGCCAGCATGACGCCGAAGAGCGCCATCTGTGGCGAACGCATGGCCAGTGCCAGTACGATACCGATTCCAGCGATACCCAAAGCCGCCTTGTCACCGCCCTTCCACCCGTCGGTACCGTGCCACAAAGACAACAGGTACACCGTCAGGCTACCAACAGCGGTCAATCCTATGTATACCAGTGACCAGCGCGCGCCGAGCTTCAGCTGCGACACAAAGGCGATGACGGCTAGCGCGCTCCAGATAAGCCACGTCGTCCGCTCCGGCCGCGTGTGGCCGCGCAGGATGTCGCGCAGGTAAAACGGGGCGCCCACCAGCACCATCAGCCCGGCTGCAAATGCAAACCACTCAGACACCAGCAGTTTCCTCCGGCCCGGCCGTTTCCGCTACAGCTTGCAAGCGCTGTCTGCGATGCCACAGTACGATAACCGCCAGTCCGACCGCACAGACAGTCGTCAGGACTCCGGCTACCAGAAACGCCCGCAGCCGCGCATCGGCCACCACCTGGTCCTGCACCGCCGGAAGGCTGACCGTACCCTTTTCTATCCGGATACCTTTGGCCAGCGCCGCCTCTACCGCGTCCGCCGCCTGTTGGTACCGGGCGAAGAGCCACAGGGTTACCACGGCACACACCACTGTCAGACCAAAGGCGCCGGCCAGATAGTAATCGGCCTGTTTCTTGCGGCTATTCATCTTGGAGCGGCCTTTCCAGCAGCACCGGTTCTATGGAACTTTCGGTATCGGTTATCTTCACGATATCGCGGTCTATCTTGCCCAGTTCCTTAAACGTCGCATTGTAGTGGTTGACGGTGGTGCCAAGGCTGCTGCCGAGTTTGAGCATGTAGCCGTTGTGAGCGATAAGATGCTTCTGCAGCACTTCGATGTTCTTACGGATTTTTTCGGTGTCTTTGTGCACCTGTATGCTGCGCAGGCCTTGCATGATGGTCTGCAGCATGGCGCTCAGCGTACTCGGTCCGACGATGGTGACTTTCTTTTCGGCGGCGTATTGTACCAGGTTGCGCCCGGACACGTTGCCCAGGCCTACTTTATTGGCGAGCAGGTCGTAATAAATCGCTTCGCTTGGTATGAACATCAGCGCCTGGTCCAGCGTACCTTTGCCAGGCAGAATGTATTTGCTGGTTTCGTCTATCCGGCGTTTCAGGTCTTCTTTGAACAACTTCGCAAGGCTCTCTTGCTCTGCGGGTTTGGCTTCGAGCAGCCGGTTGTAGTTTTCGAGGCTGAATTTGCTGTCGAGCGGCAGCAGCCGGTCGTCCAGCATGATGCAGGCGTCGACTATCAGTCCTTCGCCGAGCTTATACTGCAGCTGGTAGGCGCCCGGCGGCAACGTGTTCTTGAGTATCTGTTCCAGGTAGAATTCACCGAGTACACCACGCTGCTTGGGATTCTGGAGTACGTTCTGCAGCGTCTTGAGTTCGCTCGCAACGTCGCTCACGCCTTTGTTGGTGCGTTCAAGCTCGGTCAGTTGCTTCGTAATCTCCTGGATGGTTTTGATGCTCTGCGCATGCTGCGCTGCCATCTGTTTGCTGCTGGCACCCATCTGGTCGGCCATCTGTTTCTGTACACCGTCCTTGAGCTTAGTTACGTCCTCGGAAAGCGCCCGGAGGTCTTCTTTGAGCAGCAGCGCCGACTGCGTATCGTTCGCAGGTTTTTGACCTCGAATAACCAGCACCAGAAGCACCAGTACCACCGCACCCAACACAATCACCGCGATAAGCATATGCCTTCAATTATAGCATTTAGCAAGGCGCAGATGACAGCTCTGAGATTTAGCCGATAGCGTAGTGCGTAATAACGAGCATCATCGCCACACCCAACACCGTCAGTCCGACGGTCCGGTACGACGAAACCGCGTCGTCATGCGCCTGTGGCAAAATGTTGCTGGCAGCGATATACATCAGCAGCCCGGCGAAGAAGCCCAGGTACGCCACCAGTGCAGCTTCCGGGAGCGAGACGACCAGGCTCAGCAAGCCGCCCAGCACCGGCATCAGCACTACTATGGCGAGCAGGTTCCGGATACTGCGCGGGCTGTTGCGGTTCAGCAGCATAAAGTTGGCTGTGTCGAACCCGTCGGCAAACCGGTGGCCGATGACGGCAAGCGCCACCGCGACACCCACCGCCGTGCTCGCCTGGAACGCCACGCCGATGCTCAAGCCATCCAAAAAGCTATGTCCAGCCAGCGCCAGTGCCCGTGCCACGCCCAGTTTCGGGTGGTGATGCGGGCCGTATTCGTCCTCGGCGCCCTCGTGCACCAAGATGAATTTTTCGACAGCGTGAAATACCAGAAAGCCAGCCGTAAAGAGTACCATCGGCAGCACCGGGTTCAGGTGGTTCGCCTCGACACCTTCGAAGATTTCCGGTAATAGATCGAACGCGACGAGCCCGAGTACCAGCCCGGAAGTCAGCGCCATAGCGGCATGCAAGTGTTTTTTGCTGCGTATCGCTACGTAGCCGCCAGCAAGCGCTGCCAGCGCCGCAGCTATGGTCAATAGGAGAATAATCATACGAAGATAGTACCGTGGCGATATATTTTTTTGCAAATGTGTCGCAAAAAATGTTAGTATTGCAACAATGTCCTCTCAAACCGAAGCCTTCACTGACTACTTAACCCAAGCTGGCTGCAGCCTTACCGAGCCGCGCCTGACGGTCTTCCATGCTATGCAAGGGTCGGGGCCGCTGACCATGCACGAGCTGGTCGGCCGCTGCACGGGCATCGACCGGGCTACCGTGTATCGGACTGTCGGGCTTTTTGAAGACCTGGGCATCGTCGAACGGCTTCAGACCGGCTGGAAATACCGGCTGGAACTGAGCGGTCTGTTCCATGACCATCATCACCACGCCACTTGCCTGCGCTGTGGTATTTCACTGCCCTTGCCCGAAGACGCCCTGCTCGAAGAACAACTTGTGCGCTTGGCGCGAGGGCATGGCTTCCATATGCAACGCCACCAACTCGAGTTGCAAGGCCTCTGCGCCGCCTGTGCCACAAGAGAATAAGCAGCAAGCAGGGCAAAGGGCAAAGTTCGTCCCTAGTAATTCGTAAGCTTTACGCATCCTCAAACACTGAGGCTGGAGCCTGGACACAAGCCGCACAGACAGACTTTGCCCTTTGCCCTGCTTGCTTTCGCTCCCATTTTAAAAGGCCCGTAGCCTCGGACCTTTTCATGGAAACTCCGTTTCCATATGTATAGTACCGCGTCCGGGTATCGTGGTAAGTAAAAAATCTCACTGCGAAAGCGTGACGTATGTCATGCGTAAGATATTTTATAGCCGATTTGCAGCTGACGCGCTACGCTGTAATAGGTAACAAAGGAGTACTATGACTACAGTCAAGAAGAGTTGGGAACAGGTGGCTGAAGAAGAGTTCAATGCTATGGACGCAGAAGGCCGCGCCCAATGGTCGGAACTGCGGATGATTATCGACCATCAGTAGTTACGGCGTCGGGCGCAGGTGCTGCCAGCGGCAGCGACACGTACACCGTAGTGCCAGCCTGTTCGCTGCTGTCCAGCCACAAAGTGCCCCCATGCTGCTGCACGATAGCCCGCGAAAGGTATAAGCCCATGCCGGTTCCATCTACCGAAGCCCGCCGGGCATTATCTGCACGGTAGAACCCGCTGAACACTCTTTCGTGGTCGGCTTTCGGTATGCCGATGCCATGGTCGCTGACCGATATGATGTGTTTGTCGCGCGCCGCCTGGTATCCGAGCGTGACCGCGGTGTTTTCTTTGCCATATTTTATGGCATTGCTCACCAGGTTGTTGAACACCCGCTTCATCCGCCGTTCATCCAGCCGCAGCGTAAGCGATGGTGGCCAATCGTTGCTGCGAACCAGCGTCATATGGCGCTCATCCGCCACCGGCTGCTGCACCGAAAAGACATCGTCCAGCAGCTTGCTCATATCGACATCCATGAGGTCGAGCTTGTGGTGTGTGCTGGACTGCAAGTTGGC